>CAJXYS010000024.1 GCA_913063035.1 uncultured Maritimibacter sp.
CCTTTGTCTGTGCTAGCCGGACATTGCCCGAAAGACGGGATGTAAGGCTAGCAAAAAACGCCCTTTTTGCGCTAACCGGCGTTAACCGGTGCAAAGACGTAACACCTGCGCTCTCCGCGCCACTGCCCGGATCAGGCCGGCAAACGCCCGTTCAGAGCCGCTGGCCCGGGACTCCCGGCCCCGCTATGAAAGGGCAGGCACGATCCCGCGGCGCATTCACGGCCCGGGCACGGATCAGGAGAACCGCCCGGTGACACTGCTCACACCCGCACGGCTGAAACTCTACCCGGCCGTTCTGCTCGGCTGCTATCTCATCGTGGCGACCGCGGTGATCGCGCAGCTGGTCAGCCAGTGGCCGGATCTCGAGGGCGTGCCCGGCGTCGATTTCGTGATCTTCTACTGCGCCGGCGACATGGCCGCGTCCGGGCTGGCGGCCGAGGCCTACCGGCCGGGCAAGCTGCCGGAGCACTGCCTGGCGGCCTACCCGTGGATGGCCGGGGCCTTCCCCTCTTTCGCGGAGGTCTCGGCCAGCTGGTTCTACCCCCCGATCTTCTTCCTGCCCGTCCATGTGCTGAGCCAGGTGCACTTCGTTCTCGCGCTCGTGCTCTGGCTCGGGCTGACGGGCGCATTCCTGGCCCGGGCGCTGCGCGGGCTCATGACCAGCACGCAGGCCTGGCTGATCCTCGCCACCGCGCCGGCGCTCTGGTACACGATCCTCGGGGGGCAGAACGCCTTTCTCACCGCGGGGCTCATCGCGCTTTTCTACCGACAGTTCTGGGGCAACGCGGTGCTCGCCGGTCTCGCGATCGGGCTGCTTTGCTACAAGCCGCATCTCGGCCTCGTCTTCCCGATCCTCCTGCTCGCCTATCGCCGCTGTACGAGCATCGCGGTGGCGGCCGCGACGGTAATCGCCCTGACCGCGGCCTCGCTCCTCGCCTATGGCACGGCGCCCTGGCAGGTCTTCTTCACCGAGAACCTTCCCATCGTGACCGAGAAACTCACCTCGGGCGATTTCCCGCTGGCGAAGATGGGCTCGGGCTTCGTCTTCGCCCGGACCCTCGGCGCGCCGGCCTGGGCCGCGGAGGCGATCCAGATCCTCACCATGCTGGTCGCGCTCGGAACCCTGGTGGCGCTCATCCGGCGCGGGGCGTCCTTCCCGCTGGTCTTCGCTTTCGCGGTCGCGATCGCGCTGCCGGTCTCGCCGCATAATTTCATTTATGACTGGGTGATGCTCATCATCCCGGCCATGCTGTTGATCAACACTGTCGGCCCGCAATCCCTGAAAGGATACGAAAAAGCGATCCTTGCACTTTTATGGATTGTCCCGGGCATTCTGCTCGCCCTGCCGAAGGATTTTCCTTTCGCCCCCGGATTTCCCGTCCTCATCGCCTTCGCGGCCATGATCGCGATTCGGGGCTGGGCGGCCGATCCCCGGGAAACGGCGCGGAAATCCTGACCCCGGATAAGTCCGGAATTCCGTCGCCGGATTTCCGCCCGCAGCCCGGAAAATCCCCGTGTAAAAGTCACTCTTTGACAAGATTGGTGCCGCGAATCTGCCCAATTTCGCCGCGATAGTGATCCTCGACCGAAACCCGCCGCCGCCGGCAAATGCCCGATAACGCTGCACCGCAGATCGCCCGGGCACCCACCAGAGCCGGCAGCGGCATCAGCCCCGGGAAACCCCCGGCCCGCGCGAGGAAACGCAGAGATGGCGAACCAAGGGATCTACCACACCGCGCCCAAGCCGTCCGAGCACGGCCATCGCCTGCCCTTCAAGCTCGACGAGATCTGGGCGATCCTCCGTGATTTCGGCCACGTCGCCGGCGTCATCGTCGGCCTCTGGGCGCTCGGTCTGCAGATCTTCCTCGCAGGTGGCATCGACATGGCCAATCTGCGCGACGCCGCCAGCGTCTCGTTCAACGCCGAGGCCGAACTGGCGCCCGCGGTCGCGCCGGCCCCGTCGGCCATCGACGTCGTCTGCGCGACCCCCGAAATCGCGGTGATCGAACACGCCACCGCCGATTGCGGCGAAACCGCGGGCTTGCCCGCCCGCGTCAGCATCGAGGAACAGCGCCGCGACACGGTCCGCAAACTGCTCCTCGGGCCGCAGAACTGAGGGCCGCGACGCCGCGCCTCAGGCCCGGCGGGCGGCCTGCCCCCTGACCCAGGCCCAGCTCGAGCGGCAGATCTCGTCGAGATCCCGCCGCGCCCTGAACCCCAGCTCCGCCTCCGCCCGCGCCGGATCCGCGCAGTAGACCGGGACATCGCCCGGCCGTCGCGCGACGACCCGGTAGGGCAACTTGCGCCCGGCGGCCCGCCCATAGGCCGCGAGCACCTCCAGCACCGAATGCCCGCGCCCGGTGCCGAGATTCAGGACATGGCCGGGATCCCCGGCGAGCAGTCGCTCGACCGACAGGCGGTGGCCTTCGGCCAGGTCCATGACATGGATGTAGTCGCGCACGCCGGTTCCGTCCGGGGTGGAATAGTCATCACCGAAAACCTCCAGCTGGCGCAGCTGTCCCGCGGCGACCCGGGCGATCAGCGGCACGAGGTTGTTCGGGCGGCCGGACGGATCCTCGCCGATCATGGCGCTCTCATGCGCACCGGCCGGGTTGAAGTAGCGCAGCACGCCCACGGCCCAGCGCGGATCGGACGCCGCCAGCTGCTCGAGGATCTCCTCGCCCTTGATCTTGGTGAATCCATAGGGGTTCACCGCCCGGCGCGGCGCGCTCTCCGGCGTCGGCGTCACGTCGGGCACGCCGTAGACGGTGGCCGAGGAGGAATAGACCAGGCGGCGCAGGCCGGCCGCCTCCATCGCGCCGAGAAGCGTCACGAGCCCGGCGATGTTCACCGCCATGTAATCGAGCGGGCGGTCCATCGACTCGCCCACCGCCTTCAGCGCCGCGAAATGCATCACCGCGTCGGGGTTCTGCGCCGCCAGCACCCGGCCAAGCGCGGCGGGGTCGCGCACGTCACCGCGGTAGCAGGGCACCGGCGCCCCCGTCAGCCGGGCCAGCCGGTCGGGCACATCCTCGCGCGCATTGGAAAAATCGTCGAAGAGCACCGGGCTGTGGCCGGCCGCCGCCAGGGCGACGCAGGCATGCGAGCCCACATAGCCCGCCCCGCCCGTCAGAAGGATAACCGCCATCGCACTCACACACTGACACCGCCTACACCCGATGATGCTAGCGCCCCGGGGCGCGCCGGCACAGCCCCGATCGGCATCCAGGCCGGCGGCGCCTTCCCGCCGGATCCGGCACTGCGGCAAATCGTGACTCGCAACATCGCCGGCCGGGCCCTACCTTGAGGTTAAGCTCAATCAACGGAGGTCGCGCATGCCCCGCCTCGTCAAGCTCTTCATCGTCAACGGCCTGATCGGGCTCGGCCTCGGCGTCGTGTTCACGGCCGGGCTGCTCTGGCTCAACATCGCGAACCTGGGCCATCTCGTGACCCACTCGCCCGAGGGATGGCTGGCCGTCGTCATGCTGGTCTGGTTCAGCGGCGTTACCTTCGGCGGCGTCCAGATCGGCATCCGCGTGATGTCGATGGCCGAGAAGGACGACAAGGATGACGGGGGCCGCCGCGCGCCGGAGCCGGTGCGCGATCCGGTGGCGATCCCGGTCCGCGTGGACGAGCACCGCGCCTGAACTTCAGGACATGTCGTCCTTGACCGCCTCCATCGCCACGTAGGTGGAGGTGTGCGAGACATGCGGCAGGGCCGAGATCTTCTCGCCCATGATCTGGCGGTAGGTGGCCATGTCGCCGGTGCGCACCTTCAGCAGGTAGTCGAACCCCCCCGCGATCATGTGGCATTGCTCGACCTCGGGAATGTCCATGACCGCGCGGTTGAAGGCCGCAAGCGCCGCCGCCTTGGTATCGGTCAGCTTCACCTCCACGAAGGCGATGTGATCCCGGCCCAGCTTGATCGGGTCGAGGCTTGCCCGGTAGCCGGTGATGACCCCCTCGGCCTCGAGCCGTTTCAGCCGCGCCTGGGTGGGCGATTTCGACAGCCCGACACGGCGGGCCAGCTCCGTGACGGTAATCCGCCCCTCCGCCGAGAGCACGCGGAGGATCGCGCGGTCGAAGCGGTCCAGATCGATCTCTTTTCCAGTCATTCGTCCTGTCACCTGAATATCATTCAGGACAGAAGATCGCATATCCGGCAAAAAAGGCCAATCCGACTGCCGCCGGCAGGCTATACTGCCGCTGATTACCGGAGGCATCCCCTATGACCGACACGCTGACCGCGATCCGCGCCCGCATGCGCGAGGACACCCTGCCCGACGAGTCGAAGGTCCTGAAACGGCTGGTGGCCGAGGCCGACCTCGACGCCACGACCCGCGCCCGCATCGAGGCCCGCGCGGTGGCGCTGGTCGAGAAAATCCGCACAACCGCCGCCCCCGGCCTGATGGAGGTGTTCCTGGCCGAGTACGGCCTCTCGACCGAAGAAGGCATCGCGCTGATGTGCCTGGCCGAGGCACTGCTGCGCGTGCCCGACGCCCATACCATCGACGCGCTGATCGAGGACAAGATCGCGCCCTCGGACTGGGGCAAGCATCTCGGCCATTCCTCCTCGTCGCTGGTCAACGCCTCGACCTGGGCGCTGATGCTGACCGGCCGCGTGCTCGACGACGAGCAGCAGGGCATGGCCGGCGTTCTGCGCGGCGCGGTCAAGCGCCTGGGCGAGCCGGTGATCCGCACCGCCGTCGGCCGCGCCATGCGCGAGATGGGCCGCCAGTTCGTGCTGGGCGAAACCGTCGAGGCCGCGATGCGCCGCGCCCGCACGCTCGAGGCGAAGGGCTACAGCTATTCCTACGACATGCTGGGCGAGGCCGCGCGCACCGACGCCGACGCAGAACGCTACTGGCACGCCTATTCCAACGCGATCACCGCGCTGACGCCCGCCTGCGACAAGGGCGATATCCGGATGAACCCCGGCATCTCGGTGAAGCTCTCGGCGCTCCATGCCCGCTACGAGGTCGCCCAGCGCGACCGCGTGATGGCCGAGCTGGCGCCGCGGCTGATGTCGCTGGCCCGCCAGGCCAAGGCCGCCGGCATGGGGCTGAACATCGACGCCGAGGAAGCCGACCGGCTGGACATCTCGCTCGACGTGATCGAATCGGTGCTGGCCGACCCGGCCCTGGCCGGCTGGGACGGCTTCGGCGTCGTGGTGCAGGCCTACGGCCCGCGCGCCGAGCACGTGATCGACTGGCTCTACGCGCTGTCGGAACGGCTCGACCGCCGGATCATGGTCCGCCTCGTCAAGGGCGCCTACTGGGATACCGAGATCAAGCGCGCCCAGGTCATGGGTCTCGACGGCTTCCCGGTCTTCACCCGCAAGGCCTCGACCGATGTCTCCTACATCGCCAATGCGCGCAAGCTGCTCGGCATGACCGACCGGATCTACCCGCAATTCGCGACCCACAACGCCCATAGCGTCGCCGCCATCCTCGAAATGGCCGGGGACCGCGACGCCTTCGAGTTCCAGCGGCTCCATGGCATGGGCGAGCGGCTGCACGACATCGTGCTGGCCGGCGAGAACACCCGCTGCCGTATCTATGCCCCGGTCGGCGCCCACCGCGACCTGCTGGCCTACCTCGTGCGGCGGCTGCTGGAGAACGGCGCCAACAGCTCTTTCGTCAACCAGATCCTCGACGAGGCCGTGCCCCCCGCCGAGGTGGTGGCCGACCCCTTCGACGCGGTGGCAGGCTTCATCGAGGCGCCCGAGAACCCGGTCATCGCCCACCCGTCGGAGATCTTCGGTGCAGGCCGGCGCAACGCGCGCGGCTGGGATCTGACCGACCCGCTCGACCTGGCCGAGATCGAGGAAGCCCGCGCGCCCTTCCGCGACGCCCGCTTCGAGGCCGGGCCGCTCATGGCGGTGACGCCCGAAGGGGCCGGGACGCATCCGGCGACGAACCCCGCCGATCCGGCCGACGCGCTGGGCCACGTCACCCACGCCGCCGCCGCGGATGTGGACGCGGCCATCGCCGCCGCCCGCCCCTGGGATGCCAGTCCCGCCGAACGTGCCGCGGTGCTGAACCGCGCCGCGGATCTCTACGAGGAAAACTTCGGCAAGATCTTCGCCATCGTCGCCCGCGAAGCCGGCAAGATCCACCTGGACGCGGTGGGCGAACTGCGCGAGGCGGTCGATTTCCTGCGCTACTACGCCACCCAGACCGACCAGCCCCACCCCCCGCGCGGCGTCTTCGCCTGCATCTCGCCCTGGAACTTCCCGCTGGCGATCTTCACCGGCCAGCTGACCGCGGCGCTCGCCGCGGGCAACGCGGTGATCGCCAAGCCGGCCGAGCAGACACCGATCATCGCCCACGAGGCGGTACAGCTCCTCCACGCGGCCGGGGTGCCGCGCACGGCGCTCCAGCTCCTGCCGGGCGAGGGCGGCACCATCGGCGCGGCGCTCACCGCGGACCCGCGGATCGAGGGGGTCTGCTTCACCGGCGGCACGGACACCGCGCGGCTGATCCAGCGCGCCATGGCCGAGAACCTCGCCCCCCATGCGCCGCTGATCGCGGAAACCGGCGGGTTGAACGCGATGATCGTGGATTCCACCGCGCTCCCGGAACAGGCCGTGCGCGACATCCTCGCCTCGGCCTTCCAGTCGGCCGGCCAGCGCTGCTCGGCGCTGCGCTGCCTCTACGTGCAGGAGGATATCGCCGAGGACCTGCAACGCATGCTCTTCGGCGCGATGGAGGAGCTGCGCCTCGGCGATCCCTGGGCACTCTCCACCGATATCGGCCCGGTGATCGACGACGCGGCGCGCGCGCGCATCACCGCCCATGTCGACAAGGCCCGCCGCGAGGGGCGCGTCCTCAAGGAGCTGCCCGTGCCCGCCAGCGGCAATTTCGTCGGCCCCACCGTGATCCGCGTCGCAGGCATCGAGACGCTGGAGGAAGAGATCTTCGGCCCCGTGCTGCATCTCGCCACCTACCGGAACCGCGATCTCGACCGGGTGATCGAGAAGATCAACGCCACCGGCTACGGGCTGACCTTCGGGCTGCATACCCGGATCGACGACCGCGTGCAGCATGTCGTGGACCGGATCCAGGTCGGCAACATCTACGTCAACCGCAACCAGATCGGCGCCGTGGTGGGCAGCCAGCCCTTCGGCGGCGAGGGTCTTTCCGGCACCGGCCCCAAGGCCGGCGGCCCGAACTACGTGCCGCGCTTCACCGCCCCGCCGCGCCCCCATCACAGCGGCGACGAAGGCGCGGAGGTTCCCCCGGAGCAGGTCCAGGCCGCCCTCGACGCGCTCAGCCCGCCGCACCACCCGGTCGAGATCCGCGACATGCCCGGGCCCACGGGCGAGTCCAACCGCCTGTCGCTCTTCCCGCGCGGGCCGGTGCTCTGCCTCGGGCCGGGGCGCGCGGCGGCCGAGGCCCAGGCCGCCGAGGTCCGCGCCGCGGGCAGCCTGCCGCTGCGCGTCGCCGATGGCGGCGAGCTGGCGGGGCATATCACCCCCGACACGCTGCGCCGGCTGCGCGGCCTCGAGGCCGTGGCCTGGTGGGGCGGCGCGGATACCGCGCGGACGTTCGCCGCGGCGCTGGCCGCGCGCGCGGGCCCGATCGTGCCCCTCCTGACCGAGGAGGGCGCCGCAGCGCGGCTCTGGCACGAGCGGCACCTCTGCGTGGACACGACCGCCTCGGGCGGGAACGCGGCCCTGCTCGCGGCCGGGGGCGAGGCCTGACCCCCCTTGTCCCGACGCGCCTTGACGCCATCTGGACGGTGGGGGACGCTGCCCCCGCTGCCAGAGACGGGGCCCCATGTTTCCGATCCGCGATCACAATCCCTCGCTGCGCACCCCCTGGGTGACCTACGGGCTGATCGCGGCCAATATCCTGGTCTTCCTCGCCTACTGGCCGCTCTTCAACGAGCCGCGCGCGCTGCAGGCCTTCTTCCTGGAATGGGGGCTGATCCCGGTGAAGATCGCGGGCGGCGACGGCGTCTACCCGCTCTTCACCTCGATGTTCCTGCACGGCGGCGTGCTGCACATCGCCGGCAACATGCTGTTTCTCTGGATCTTCGGCGACAACCTCGAGGACGTGTTCGGCCATCTGGGCTTCGCGCTCTTCTACCTCGCCTCGGGCGTCGGCGCGGGGCTCCTGCACCTGGCCGCGGATCCCGCCTCGCCGGTGCCCACGGTGGGGGCCTCCGGGGCCATCGCGGGCGTGATGGGCGGCTACCTGCTGCTCTTCCCGCGGGCGCGCGTCGACGTGCTGATCATCATTTTCTTCTTCATCCGCATCCTCGCCCTGCCCGCCTGGGTGATGCTCGGGCTCTGGTTCGGGTTCCAGCTCGTCAACGGGCTCGCCGCCGACACGCAGTCGGGCGGCGTCGCCTACTGGGCCCATGCGGGCGGCTTCGTGGTGGGGCTGGCCTTTACGCTGCCGGTCTGGCTCCGGCGCGGCGGACCGGCCTATTGGCAGCGCACCCACGGGCTGCCGCCCTATCCAGAGGGCCGGTACCGGATCCGGCGCACCGACGTGCCGCGCGCCGGGCATCGCCGCCGGCCCGGCCGCGGCCCGTGGGGGCGCTAAGCCCGCGCCTTCACCGTTCCGGAAATATCCCCGCCGGAGGCTCAGAATCGCCGCGCAGCGGCCTCAGACGCCGAGGCACCAGCGCATCACCGCCTTCTGGGCATGCAGCCGGTTCTCCGCCTCGTCGAAGACCACCGATTGCGGGCCGTCCATCACCGCGGAGGTGATCTCCTCGCCGCGATGGGCCGGCAGGCAGTGCATCACGAGCGCGTCCGGCTTTGCCGCCGCCAGCAGATCGGCGTTGACCTGGTAGGGGCGCAGCTGGTTGTGCCGCCGCTCGCGCGCCGATTGCGGGTCGTGCATCGAGAGCCAGGTATCGGTCAGGATCAGGTCGGCATCGGCGACGGCCTTCATCGGGTCGCGCTCGATCTCGGCCCTGACGCCCGCCTCGCGCGCGAACTCCATGAAGGCACGCTCGGGCTCCAGGGTCTCGGGGCCGGTGAAAGTGAAGTCGAAACCGAAGCGCGCGGCGGCGTGGATCACGCTGGCGCAGACATTGTTGCCGTCGCCGGTCCAGACCACCTTCTTGCCGGCGATGGGACCGCGGTGTTCCTCGTAGGTCAGCACGTCGGCCATGATCTGGCAGGGATGGGTGCGATCCGTCAGCCCGTTGATCACCGGCACGTCGGCATGCTCCGCCAGCTCGAGCAGGGTCGTCTCCTCGAAGGTCCGGATCATGATCAGGTCGACATAGCGCGAGAGCACCCGCGCCGTGTCGGCGATGGTCTCGCCGTGCCCCAGCTGCATGTCGGCGCCGGACAGCACCATGGTCTCGCCGCCCATCTGGCGCACGCCCACGTCAAAGCTGACGCGCGTCCGGGTCGAGGGCTTCTCGAAGATGAGCGCCACCATGCGCCCGGCAAGCGGCTGCACGTCGTCCGGCGCGCCCTTGGGGCGGCCCTTGCGGGCCTCCTTCATGGCCCGCGCCTGGTCGATCATCTGCCGGAGCGCCCCGGCCTCGGTCTTGTGGATATCGAGGAAATGCGTCATCTGCCCGTCCCTGTCCCTTTCCGCGCCGGATCAGCCGGCCGCCGCCAGCCCGGCCGCGACGGTCCCGGCCGCCCGGTCGAGCCGCGCCACCGCCTCGCCGATCTCGGCCTCGGAGATATTGAGCGGCGGCAGCAGCCGAACCACGTTCTCGGCGGCGGGCACGGTCAGCACCTGCTCCGCATAGCCCGCCTGCACCAGGTCGGTGTTCGCCGCCCGGCATTTCAGGCCCAGCATCAGCCCCGATCCCCGCACCGCCTCGAAGACGTCCGGATGCTGGGCGACCAGCCCCTCGAGCCTCTGGCGCAAGAGCCCGGCCTTGCGGTTCACCGCGTCCAGGAAATCGGGATCGGCCACGATCTCCATCACCGCGGACCCGACGGCGCAGGCCAGCGGGTTGCCGCCATAGGTCGAGCCGTGCGTGCCCGCGCCCATCGGCGCGCCGGCGGCCTCCGTCGCCAGCACGGCACCGAGCGGGAAGCCCCCGCCGATGCCCTTGGCCACCATCATGATGTCCGGCTCCACCCCGGCCCATTCATGGGCGAAGAGCCGCCCCGTGCGCCCCATGCCGCATTGCACCTCGTCGAGGATCAGCAGCGCCCCGGTCCGGTCGCAGAGATCCCGGAGCCCCTTCAGGCACTGGTCCGGCAGCGGACGGATGCCGCCCTCGCCCTGCACCGGCTCGATCAGGATCGCGGCGGTCCGGTCGGTCACCGCGGCCTCGAGCGCGTCGTGATCGCCCCAGGGCAGGTGCACGAAGCCCGGCATCAGCGGCCCGAAGCCCGTGACCATCTTCTCGGAGCCCGCGGCGGCGATCGCCCCGGTGGAGCGGCCATGGAAGGATCCCTCGAAGGTGACGATCTCGACCCGCTCCGGCTGGTCCTGATCGTACCAGTATTTCCGCGCCATCTTGATCGCCAGTTCCGCCGCCTCGGTGCCGGAATTGGTGAAGAAGACCGTGTCCGCGAAGGTGGCCGCGACCAGCTGCGCGGCCAGGCGTTCCTGCGCCGGAATGTGGTAGAGGTTCGAGGTATGCCAGAGCTTGCCCGCCTGCTCCGTCAGGGCCTCGACCAGCCGCGGATGGGCATGGCCCAGCGCGTTGACCGCGATCCCCGCGCCGAGATCCAGGTATCGGCTGCCATCGGCCTCCACCAGCCAGCAGCCTTCGCCCCGCTCGAAACTGAGCGGCGCGCGGTTGTAGGTCGGCAAGACGGCAGGGATCATCTGTCGGTCCTTTCGATGGAAATGCGATCTGCGCAAAGCGCGGGAGGATTGTCAATTACAGGGTACGGTGCCGCGGGCGGCGGCATGGCGGACGGATCGGCGCGTCAGCGGCGGCGCGCCGGGCGGATGCCGCGGCGGCGCGTCTGGGTCGGGCGTGGTGCGCGGATGGTCATCGTCCGGTCCTCTGATCAGGGCGGCGGCCCCTTGCGTTCCGCGGCTTAGAGGGTTTCCCTGCGGCTGTCCAGTCCTTGCCCAGGTCACGCCCATGTTCACCCCAGGCACGCCCGATCCGCTCCGCGCCATTGCGGCGATGCTGGCCGCGGCGGCGCTGATCGCGGGGACGACGATCCTGGCCAAGGCCATTGGGCAGGGCGTCTTCGGCCCTGCCCTGCATCCCCTTCAGGTCAGCCAGGGGCGCTTTGCCTTTGCCGTGCTGGGGCTGGCCGCGGCCGCCGCCGTCCTGCGCCCGCGAATCGCGCGCCCGGCGCTCGCGCTCCATGCCGCGCGCTCGGTCTGCGGCTGGGCGGGCGTCAGCCTGATGTTCACCGCCGTGGTCTACATCCCGCTGTCCGACGCGACGGCGATCAGCTTTCTCAACCCGGTGATCGGGATGATCCTCGCCATCCCGCTCCTGGGCGAGCGGGTGGGGCCGATCCGCTGGTCGGCCGCCGCGATCGCCTTCGCCGGCGCGGTGATCCTGCTGCGCCCGGGGGGCGGCGTGATCCAGCCCGGCGCGCTCTTCGCACTGGCCGCGGCGCTTGCCCTGGGGCTTGAGGCGGTGTTCATCAAGCGGCTGACCGGGCGCGAGGCGCCGTTGCAGATCCTGATCGTCAACAACGCGATCGGGCTGGCGATTTCGACCGTCGCGGCGCTGTTCGTCTGGGCGGCCCCGACACCCGCGCAATGGGCCGCACTGGCCGGGATCGGGATCGCCATGGTCGCCGCGCAGGCACTTTTCATCCAGGCGATGCGGGCGGCCGATGCCAGCTTCGCGCTGCCCTTCTTCTACACCGTGCTGATCTTCGCCACGCTTTACGACGCGGCCTGGTTCGGCACCCTGCCCGATGCGGTCAGCGTCGCGGGGGCCGTGGTGATCCTGGCCGGTGCGCTGCTGCTGGCCTGGCGCGAGGGCCGGCTGACGCGGGCCGGGCGGATCACGACTTCAGCCGGTAGCCGGTCCTGAACCACCGCCAGCAGAGCGCGGCCACCGCCAGCGTCGCGGTGCTGCAGACCATGACACCGATCCAGGGCGAGGTGTCCGAGGTGCCCAGCACCCCGTGACGCATCCCGTCGATCAGGTAGAAGACCGGGTTCATGTGCGAGGCGACCTGCATCGGCGCGGGCAGCGTGGCGATGGAATAGAAGGTACCCGACAGGAACGAGAGCGGCGTGACGATGAAGTTGGTGATCGCCGCCATGTGATCGAATTTCGAGGCGATGGTCGCCGCGACCAGCCCGATGGCCGACAGGAAGGCGCTGCCCAGCACCACGAAGACCAGCGCCCAGAGCGGCTTGGCCACGCCGACGCCCACGATCGGGAAGATCACAAGCGCCACGGCCAGCGCCACGAAGAGCCCGCGCGCGACGCCGCCGGCGATATAGCCGACCACCAGTTCGGCCGGCGAGAGCGGCGGCATGAGCGTGTCGACGATGTTGCCCTGCACCTTCGAGATCATCAGCGAACTCGAGGTGTTGGCGAACGCGTTCTGGATCACCTGCATCATCAGGATGCCCGGCGCCAGGAAATGCGAGAACGGCATGCCGTTCACCTCCCCCCGCTGCGGCCCGATGGCAAGATCGAAGACCACGAGGAAGAGGCCGGCGGTCGCGAGCGGCGCGGCGACCGTCTGCATCCAGACCGTCGTGAATCGCCGGATCTCGCGCGTCATCAGCGTCCAGAGCCCGAGCCAGTTCACGCGTCCGAAACGGCGCACGCCCATGCCGGCGATGTCCTGCGTCTGTGCCATGCTTTCCCCGCGAATTTAGGTGTGCGCACCTTGTATCCGCCTGATGCGTGGTTACAATAGGCCGACCTGGAATTTTCCACGGCACGACCGAAATGACAGACGCGCTGCACCCGGCAGGGCCGCGCGACAGAGATGAGTTGAGAGGACCCATGTCCTGGACCGATGAACGCGTCGAGCTGCTGAAGCAGATGTGGACCGAAGGAAAGAGCGCGAGCCAGATCGCCAAGGAACTCGGCGGCGTCACCCGCAACGCGGTGATCGGCAAGGTGCATCGCCTCGGCCTGTCCAACCGCAACAGCGGCACCGCGAAAACCGCTGAGAAGCCGGCGCCCTCCGAACCCAAGGAACCGGCCAAGCCGAAGGCGGCCCCCAAGGCGGCGTCGAAGCCCGCCGCGGCGGCCGAGAAACCGGCCGACCCGGCGCCGTCGGCGCCCGCGCAGGCGCAGCCGCGCAAGCCCCAGCCCCCCGTGGCCGGGCAGCCCCTGCCGCCGCAGCCCTCGGCCAACGAGATCAGCCCCGAGGCACTGGCCAATGTGCGCGAGATCGAGAAAAAGGCCCGCAGGATCAGCCTCATGGAACTGACCGAGCGCACCTGCAAATGGCCCATCGGCGACCCGGCCACCAAGGATTTCTGGTTCTGCGGCCTGCCCTGCCAGTCGGGCAAGCCCTATTGCGAGGCGCATGTCGGCGTGGCGTTCCAGCCGATGTCCTCGCGCCGGGACCGCAAATCGCGCTGACCTCGCGCCCGGCCGCCGGCGTCCTTGGAACGGGCGCCGGTCCGGCTTAACTTCGACCCGGTAGACCGACCTGATCCGCGCTGCCCATGATGTGACCCGACCGCCAGATGGTGACCCTGCCCAGAACCCCGCAATTCCCCGTCCGGACGGGTGGCGCCCGCAAGGACGAGGTGCGGACGCAATTCGCGGCGCTTTGCTACCGTGTGCGCAAGGGGGCGACCGAGGTTCTTCTCATCACCAGCCGCGACACCGGGCGCTGGGTGCTGCCCAAGGGCTGGCCGATGGACGGCGTCACGCCCGCCGATGCGGCCGCCCGGGAGGCCTGGGAAGAGGCCGGCGTCACGGGCCAGGTCCGTCACGCCGTGGCCGGACTCTATTCCTATAACAAGGCGATGGAAAGTGACGACGATCTGCCCTGCATCGTCGCGATCTTCCCGCTCCAGGTGCGCAAGCTGGCGCGGGATTTTCCCGAACGCGGCCTGCGCAAGCGCAAGTGGTTCTCGCCCCGCAAGGCCGCCGGCAAGGTCAGGGAGCCGGAACTCCAGGAAATCCTGAGCCGCTTCGATGCATCGCGGCTGGGCAAATAGGCCCGACCCGTGTCGGAATCGTTGATTCCGCCGGTGGATCGGCTATTTACTTTGGGCGGCAAGCAGAGGCTCTGATGATACGTTATACGTTGCGCTGCGACAGGGGTCACACCTTCGACAGCTGGTTCCAGTCCGGAGATGCCTTCGAGAAATTGCATGCCGCCGGCATGGTGAGCTGCGCCGTCTGCGGCTGCACGGACGTGCAGAAGGCGATCATGGCGCCGCAGGTGCGGCCCGGCCGCGCGGCCGAAGCCGCGACAGCCGCCGCCCAACCCGCCGAGACAGGGGACAAGCCGCTCTCGCAGCCGGCAAGCCCGGCGGAACAGGCGCTGGCGGAACTGCGAAAGCGGATCGAGTCGGCCAGTGAGAACGTCGGCAAGGACTTCGCCAACGAGGCGCGGCGGATCCACGAGGGCGAGGCGCCGAAACGCTCGATCATCGGCGAAGCCGCCGCGGAAGACGCCCGCAGTCTCGTCGAAGACGGAATCCCCGTCACCCCCCTGCCCTGGGCGGCCCGCGGCAAGAGCAACTGACCGCGGAGACCGCGCATGACCGTTCTGATCACCGGGGCAAACCGCGGAATCGGCGCCGAACTCGCCCGCCGCTACGTGGCGCGGGGCGCGCGCGTCATCGGGACGACGCGGGGCGCCACCCCGCCCGACCTGCAGGATGCCGTCGAATGGAAAACGCTCGACGTCACCGACCCGGCAAGCTTCGCGGCGCTCGCGCGTGATCTCGACGGCTGCCAGATCGACCTGCTGATCTGCAACGCCGGCGTCTACCTGGACAAGGGGCATTCCCTGGCCGGCGGCTACGGTGCGGATCTCTGGGCCGGAACCTTCGCCACCAACGTGACCGGCGTCTTCCTGACGGTGCAGACGCTGTTGCCCAACCTGCAATGCGGGGATACCGCGCGGGTGGCCGTGATCGCCTCGATCATGGGCTCGAGCACCCGGGCGCCGGGCGGTTCTTACATCTACCGCGCGTCCAAGGCGGCAGCGGTGAACCTTGCGCGGAATCTCGCGGCCGACCTCGACGGTCTCGGCATCGCGGTGGGCGCCTACCACCCCGGCTGGGTCCAGACGGATATGGGCGGCACCGCCGCCGAGATCGACGTCGAGACGGCTGCGAACGGCCTCCTCGCCCGCTTCGACGCGCTCTCGCCCGAAACGGCGGGGTGTTTCCTGTCCTATGACGGGACGGAGCTGCCTTTCTGACGCGGCACAAGCCGGCTTGCCCTCGCCCCGGCGCGCGCGTATGAAGCCCCCCGATCGAGGGCAGGTCCAGGGAAAGCGCGCATGCCGCTTCTGGTGATGAAATTCGGCGGCACGTCGGTCGCCGATCTGGCGCGAATCCGCAACGCCGCCGAGAAGGTGCGCCGCGAGGTCGCGAACGGCTACGACGTGATCGTCATCGTCTCGGCCATGTCCGGCAAGACCAATGAACTGGTGGGCTGGGTCGGCGAGACCTCGCCCTTCTACGACGCGCGCGAATACGATGCCGTGGTCAGTTCCGGCGAGAACGTCACCGCCGGGCTGATGGCGCTGACGCTCCAGGAAATGGACGTGCCCGCGCGCAGCTGGCAGGGCTGGCAGGTGCCGCTTCGGACCAGCTCGGCCCATGGCGCCGCGCGCATCGAGGAGATCCCGCGCACCAATATCGACGCCAAGTTCGCCGAGGGCATGAAGGTCGCCGTGGTCGCGGGCTTCCAGGGGATCAGCCCCGAAGGCCGTATCACGACGCTGGGACGGGGCGGATCGGACACCACCGCCGTCGCCTTCGCCGCGGCCTTCGAGGCGGAACGCTGCGATATCTACACCGACGTGGACGGTGTCTACACCACCGACCCGCGCATCTGCGATCAGGCCCGCAAGCTGAACCGGATCGCCTTCGAGGAGATGCTGGAACTCGCCTCGCTGGGGGCGAAGGTGCTCCAGACCCGTTCGGTGGAGCTTGCGATGCGCTACAATGTGCGCCTGCGGGTGCTGTCGAGTTTCGAGGACCAGACCGAGGGTGCCGGCACCCTGGTCTGCGCCGAGGAGGAAATCATGGAATCCAAAGTCGTCTCCGGCGTCGCCTATTCCCGCGACGAGGCCGAGGTCACGCTGGTCTCGGTCGCCGACCGCCCCGGCATCGCCGCCGCCATTTTCGGGCCGCTGGCCGATGCGGGGGTGAATGTCGACATGATCGTGCAGAACATCTCGGAGGAGGGGCGGACGGACATGACCTTCTCATGCCCGGTCGACCAGGTGGCACGGGCCGAAAAGGCGATGAAGGATGCCCGCGACCGCGGCGAGATCAATTTCCACGACCTCGTGGCCGACACCGCCGTCTGCAAGATCTCGGTGGTCGGCATCGGGATGCGCAGCCATGCCGGCGTCGCGGCCCGCATGTTCCGCGCGCTGGCCGAGGAAGGCATCAACATCAAGGTGATCACCACCTCGGAAATCAAGATTTCCGTCCTGGTCGACAGGAAATACATGGAACTCGCAGTTCAGGCGCTCCATGATGCCTTCGAACTGGAAAAGGTAGCCTGACCGGCGCAATGGCCGAAAAGACCGACTCCGACTCACGCAAGCTGCTCCGGCGCCTGCGCGACACGCTGGCCGAAGAAGGCGAAGGCCAGGAGCGGCTGGACAACATCACCCATTTGATCGCGGATTCGATGGGCGCGGATGTCTGTTCGATCTATCTTCTCCGCGACGCCGATACGCTGGAACTCTGCGCGACCGAGGGGCTGAACCCGGAATCGGTCCACCAGACGCGGCTGCGGATCGGCGAGGGCCTGGTCGGGCGCGTCGCGCGGGAAGCCAGCCCGATGAACACCGGCGACGCCACCGCCGAGCGCGGCTTCCGCTACATGCCCGAAACGGGTGAGGAGAACTTCACCTCCTTCCTCGGCGTGCCGATCCAGCGGCTGGGGGAAACGCTCGGCGTGCTGGTCGTCCAGTCGCGCGACGGGCGCGAGCATTCCGAGGATGAGGTCTACGCGCTCGAGGTCGTGGCGATGGTGCTGGCCGAGATGGCCGAGCTCGGCGCCTTCGTCGGCGAGGGCGAGGCGCTCGCCGCGCCGCACCAGCGCCAGATCCTCTTCCGGGGCGGGGTCGGACAGGAGGGCGCCGCCATCGGCCATGTGCTTCTCCATGAACCGCGGGTGGTGGTGACCAACCCGGTGGCCGACGACCCGGTGGTGGAGAACAAGCGCCTGCACGATGCCATGGACACGCTGCGCGGCCATGTGGACGACATGCTGTCGGTCGCGATGGGCACCGCCGGGGAAGAGCACATGAAGGTGCTCGAAGCCTACCGGATGTTCGCCAACTCCCGCGGCTGGGTCCGGCGCATGGAAGAGGACATCGAGCGCGGGCTCTCGGCCGAAGCCGCGGTGGAAAAGGAACAATCCGCCGTCCGCGCCCGCATGGGCCGCGTTCCCGATCCCTATCTGCGCGAGCGCCTTCACGACCTCGACGATCTCTCGAACCGTCTGCTGCGCATCCTGACCGGCCAGGGCGGCACGGGCGAGGCCGGCTCTGTCGAGAACCCCATCCTGGTGGCCCGCAATATCGGCCCGGGCGAGCTGCTCGACTATGGCCGCGACCTGAAGGGCGTCGTGCTCGAGGAAGGCTCCGTCGGCAGCCATGCCGCCATCGTGGCCCGCGCCCTGGCGATCCCGCTTGTCATCCATGCCGAACGCATCACCGCCGAGGCGCTGAACGGCGACCAGATCATCGTCGACGGCGACCAGGGGCTGGTCCATCTGCGCCCCGAGGACACGGTCGCCCACGCCTTCCGCGACAAGATGGCGATGCAGGCCAAGGCGCAGGAGCGCTACAGCTCCATCCGGTCGAAGCCCGCCCGGACCCGGGACGGCGTGACCATCGGCCTGCACATGAACGCCGGGCTGATGGCCGATCTGCCCAGCCTCGAGGGCTCCGGCGCCGAGGGGGTCGGCCTTTTCCGCACCGAGTTGCAGTTTCTAACCCGCTCCACCGTACCGCGGCGCGGCGATCTCGCGGCGCTCTACGGCCGCGTGATGGATGCCGCCAAGGGCCGGAAGGTCGTGTTCCGGACGCTCGATATCGGTTCGGACAAGGTGCTGCCCTACATGAAGCGCGTCGACGAGCCCAACCCGGCGCTGGGCTGGCGCGCGATCCGGGTGGGGCTCGACAAGCCCGGTGTCATGCGAATGCAGCTGCAGGCGCTGATCCGGGGCGCGGCGGGACGGCCGCTCGCGGTCATGTTCCCCTTCGTCGCGCAGTTCGAGGAATTCAAGGAGGCGCGCGGCCTGCTGCTCGAGCAGATCGAACGCGAGCGCGCGCTCGGCCACGTTCTGCCGGAGGGCGTCGAGATCGGCGCAATGCTCGAAACCCCCAGCCTCGCCTTCGCGCCGCGGCAGTTCTTCGAGCTGGCCGATTTCATTTCCATCGGCGGCAACGATCTCAAGCAGTTCTTCTTTGCCGCCGACCGCGAGAACGAACTGGTCCGCCGGCGCTACGACACGCTGAACGTCAGCTTCCTGACCTTCCTCGAACAGATCGTCGCGCGCTGCGCCGAGACGGGCACGACGCTCAGTTTCTGCGGCGAGGACGCCGGGCGCCCGATCGAGGCGCTCTGTTTCGCCGCGATCGGGCTGCGGACGCTGTCGATGCGCCCCGCCTCGATCGGCCCGGTCAAGCATCTGCTGCGCCGCGTGGACCTGGCCGAGGCCCGCGCCGTGATCGACACGGCGCGCGCCTCGGGCGCGCAGTCAGTGCGACCGGCGGTCATGGACTGGCTGGCCCGCCAGACATGACGAGGGCCGCCCCGTCGGGACGGCCCCTTGATCGCTGCCGGGTATCGTCGGACCCTAGTTGAACATCGACTTGATCAGCGCGCGTTTCTCGGCCGCGCTGTCAGGGCCGTTCAGGATCGCATAGGCGCGATCGAGTTCCTGAACGTCCATGTTCTCGGCCGAGTAGTGGTCGGACAGCGCCAGGACCTCGAGGCCCCGCGCGACGTAGTCCTCCTGTTGTCTCACGGGCATCGCGTCGACGGTGATGTCGAACCCTTCGGTCTCGACATGCGCCGGGGTATCGACCAGCACGGCTTCGATCTTGGCCAGCTGCTCGCCCGGCATGCCGCCGCTCGAGATCACGGCGTAGAGTTCGTCGACCTGTTCCTCGGTCAGCGCAGCCTCGTTCACCTCGACGGCGTAGATCTCGAGACGATCGAGCACCTGCGTGCGCATCATGTCGTCGGAAGACGCCATCGCGGTCGGGGCGCCGAACGCGCCTGCGATCAGTGCGGTGGTGGTCAGAATGCGTTTCATGGTCACTCTCTCCTTTCCCGCGGCCGGTCTTCATGGCCGCGTCACTTGTATCCCGGCAACGGGTGGCAGCCGCCGAAGTTCCAGAGGAAAACCAATTATTCCGGTAGGTTATGGGCCTCTGCCGGTCACGTTTCCGTGTCCGCACGGCGCACCTTGCCATGCACGCCCGACATCGCGCCGGGCACCAGTTCCAGCACCAGCACGCGGTCCGGGTTGGTCGGCGGCGGCATCTGCAGCCCATGCGCGGGCGCGAAGCCGAAGCGCCGGTAATATGGCGCGTCGCCGACAAGGATCACGCGGCGCCAGCCGAGGGCCCGCGCCTTGCCAAGGCTCTCGCGGATCAGCAGCGCGCCGATGCCCTCGCCCTGGCGGGTCGGGTGAACCGCCACCGGGCCGAGCAGCAAGGCGGGTGCGCCGGCCGCGCCGACCAGAACCGGCCAGAAGCGGATCGCGCCGGCGACCGCCCCGTATTCATCCCGCGCGAGCAGGCAGAGCGGCGCGACCCTGTCCACGCCCTCGCGCAGCCGATAGGACGACAGCGCCTCGCGCCCCGGCGCGAAGCTCAGATCGAAGAGCGCCTCGACCTCCCACCAGTCCTCAGGGCCCTCTGGCTCCAGCCGGAACGCCACGCCTGCCTCCGTTTTCGACTGGAAAGGCCCCTAGCACCCGGCTAGGTCTTTGGCAAACCGGAAGAGGAGATCGCATGTTCTACCGCCCCGAGGACGGCCACGGGCTGCCCCACAATCCCTTCAACGCGATCATCACGCCACGGCCCATCGGCTGGATCTCTACCCGCGGCGCGGACGGGTCCGAGAACCTGGCGCCGTATTCCTTCTTCAACGGAGTGGCCTACACCCCGCCGCAGGTGATGTTCGCCACCACGGGCGCGAAACCCGACCGCCCCCGCGGCAAGGACAGCCTGGCCAATATCGAGGAAACGGGCGTCTTCTGCGTCAACGTGGTCGAGGAGGCTGCGCGCGACGCGATGAACGCCACCTCCGGCCCCTACGAGAAGGATACCGACGAGTTCGACCTGGCCGGCATTCCGCGTGTCGCCTGCGACACCATCGCGTGTTCGCGCGTCGCCGATGCCCCGGCAAATCTCGAATGCAAGCTGACCCAGGTCGTCCGGCTGGAGGGGGCCGCGAACTTCGTCGTCTTCGGCGAGGTGACGGGCGTGCACCTGCGCGACGACTGCCTCGTGGAGGGGATTTTCGATGTCACCCGCTACCGTCCGCTGGCCCGGATGGGCTACAGGGACTACGCGGTGATCCGGGATGTCTTCAGCCTGAAGCGGCCCGGAGAGTGACCCGCCCTTCCGCCGGCGCGGCAGAGCGCCTAGGATCGGGGAAAACAGCGAGATGGAGCACGGCATGACCCGGATGATCGGCGTGATCGGCGGCAGTGGACTCTACGATGTCGCGGGGCTCGAGGAGCCAGCATGGACCAGGGTCGAGACACCCTGGGGCGATCCTTCGGACGACATACTGACCGGGCGTCTCGACGGCGTGGCGATGGCCTTCCTGCCGCGCCACGGCCGCGGTCATGTCCATTCGCCCTCCTCGGTGCCCTACCGCGCCAATATCGATGCGCTGAAGCGGCTGGGCGTGACCGACCTGGTGTCGCTCTCGGCCTGCGGGTCCTTCCGCGAGGATCTCGAACCGGGCGATTTCGTGGTCGTCGACCAGTTCATCGACCGCACCTTCGCCCGCGAGAAGAGCTTTTTCGGCGAAGGTTGCGTCGGCCATGTCTCGGTGGCGCACCCGGTCTGCGGGCGGCTTGCGGCCGCCTGCCTCGAGGCGGCCACGGCCGCGGGCATCCGCGTGCACATGGGCGGCACCTACCTGGCCATGGAGGGCCCGCAATTCTCGAGCCTGGCCGAAAGCCGGCTCTACCGCGAGGTCTGGGGCTGCGACGTGATCGGCATGACGAACATGCCCGAGGCCAAGCTCGCCCGCGAGGCAGAGCTCTGCTATGCCTCCGTCGCCATGATCACCGACTATGACAGCTGGCATCCCCATCACGGCGAAGTCGACATCAGCCAGATCGTGGCCACCCTGACCGGCAATGCCGAGAAGGGCCGTCACCTCGTCGGCCACCTGCCGCGGCTCCTCGGCGGGCGCGAGGCCGCCTGCCCCCATGGCTGCGAACACGCGCTCGACAACGCCATCCTGACCGCGCCCGAGAAACGCGACCCGGCGCTGGTCGCCAGGCTCGACGCGGTGGCGGGCCGGGTGCTCTGACCGGGCGAGAGACAAGGAAGGAAGACGCAGGTGAACAGGTCTAGCGACGTCAGGGACTACATCCGCACCATCGCCGATTTCCCGCATGAGGGGATCATGTTCCGGGATGTCACCACGCTCTTCGCCGATGCGCGGGGCTTCCGGATGGCGGTGGACCAGCTGCTCAGCCCTTTCGTGGGCGAGCGGATCGACAAGGTCGTGGGGCTCGAGGCACGCGGCTTCATCCTCGGCGGGGCGATCGCGCACCAGCTTTCGGTGGGCTTCGTGCCGGTGCGCAAAAAGGGCAAGCTGCCCGGCCCCACCATCGCCGAGGAGTATCAGCTCGAATACGGCGAGGCCGTGATGGAGGTGCATGACGATGCGCTCCAGCCCGGAGAGCGGGTGCTGCTGGTCGACGACCTCCTGGCCACGGGCGGCACCGCCGAGGCCGGTATCAAGCTGATCGAGCGGCTGGGCAGCGAGGTGGTCGGCTGCGCCTTCATCATCGATTTGCCGGCGCTCGGCGGACACAAGCGCCTGCTCGATCTCGGCATGAACGTGCACACGCTCTGCGCCTTCGAGGGCGACTGAGCGGAACCGGGTAACGTTTCGGTAAGCCTTGGGCTTTAGAACCGGGGGTGCTGGCCCGAACCCCAAAAGGCCGGCGCTGCTTGCACACCACACCAAGAGACGAAGCGCCCCGCCACCCGGCGGGGCGTTTCACTTCAGGCGCCGGCGCGCAGCACGGCGCCCGGGTTCATGATGCCGGCGGGGTCGAGAGCGGCCTTGATCGCGCGCATCGCGGCCAGCTTGGCCGGGTCGCCGTATTTCTCCAGGTCATCCACCTTCAGCCGCCCCACGCCATGCTCGGCCGAGACAGAGCCCCCCAGGGCATGGGCAAGATCGTGCACGGCTTGCTTGATCCGCGGGCGGTCGGCCTCGTGGTCGGCCCGCGTCTTCCCGGCTTGCGGGAAGACGTTGTAGTGCAGGTTCCCGTCCCCCACATGGCCGAAGCAGTTGATGCGGAAATCACCGATCTTCGCCAGGTCGCGTCCACCCCGGGCGATGAACTCGGGGATCGCGCCGAGCGGCACCGAAATGTCATGCGACGAGATCGAGCCGATCCGGCGATTGGCCTCGGGGATGGTTTCACGAACCGTCCAGAAGGCGTGGCGCTGCTGCTCGGACTGGGCGAGCAGCCCGTCACGGATCAGCCCCGCCGCACTCCCGGCCTCGACGAAGCCTTCCAGCGCGGTGTCGAGATCCATGCCGGCCGGCGCGCCGAGATCGATCAGCACCGACCATTCCGGGATCTCGTCGAAAGGCAGCCGGACCTCGGGCATGGTCTCGGCCAGGAAGTCGAAGCCCTGCCGGTGGATCAGTTCGAAGGCCGTGACCGCCGCGCCCAACCGCGCCTCGGCCAGGTTCAGCAGCTCCAGCGCCGCCGCGGGGTCCGGCACGGCCAGGAAGGCCGCGGTTTCCGATACGGGACGCGGATAGAGCCGCAGGCTTGCCGCCGTGATGACGCCGAGCGTGCCCTCGGCCCCGATCAGCAGGTCGCGCAGATCATAGCCCATGTTGTCCTTCCGAAGCCGCGTCAGCCCGTGCCAGATCGTCCCGTCCGGCAGCACCGCCTCGAGTCCCAGGACCAGTGCGCGCGCATTGCCGAAGCGCAGCGTGTTCACGCCGCCGGCGTTCGTTGCCAGCAAGCCGCCGATTCGCGCCGACCCCTCGGAGGCGAGCGAGAGCGGGAACAGCCTGTCTGCGTTGGCCGCCGCCTCCTGTACGGATTGCAGGATCGCGCCGGCCTCGGCCACCAGGACATTCTCTCCGGGCAGCACCTCGCGGATCGCGGTCATGCGCTCCAGCGACAGCACCACGGGTGCGGGACCGTCCGAGAGGATCTGCCCCCCGACGAGCCCGGTGCCGCCCCCGTAGGGCACGACGCCGACCCCCGCCGCGCGGCAGTGGCGAATGACGGTCGCGACCTCCTCGGTGGATCCGGGCGCGACCAGCAAGGCGTCCCGCGCCGCGAAGCGGCCACGGGGCTCCTCGCGGTAACGGGCCTCGAATGCGCGCAAGGCAGCGGGCGGCAGCTCCGCGGCCAGCGCCTGCCGGAACGGGTCGGTCACGGGATCGAGTGGCATGTTCTGCTCCTTTGCCTGGCCGCGGATCATGCATGCCCGCGCGGCAGAGGCAAGGTCACTCCAGGTAGCGCGGCCGCAGCACGCGCACGGTCGGGCGGTCCGGCAGCGTCCGCAGGGACACCTCCGTGAAACTGTCCCCGGTCCGCTCGATCGCGAAATCCGCTTCCATGCGGGTCAGGAAGCGGTCCAGCGTATGGCCGCCGAACCAGTGCATCGGGATTACCAGCGAAGAGCGCATCCGCGTCAGCATCCGCACCAGCGTCTCCTGCGGCAGGGTAAAGCCGCCATCCACCGGCGCCATCACCACGTCGAGCCGGCCGATGGCGGCATACTGATCTTCCGAGGGCTCGTGGTGCAGATGGCCGAGATGCCCGATGCAGAGCCCGCCCACCTCGAAAATGAAGATCGAGTTGCCGTCCTCGCGCCGGCCGTCCATGCCGCCGCGGATATCCGTGGGAACGTTGCGCACCAGCATGTCGGCCACCGTCAGGTAATGGTCGCGCGCCGCCCCGGCGACGTCCCAGCCCCGCAGCACATGCGGGATGCGCGGATCGGGGTTGGGCGTCCAGTGGGTCGAGTGGGCGATGTTCATCGTCACCACGTCCGGCACGAAATCCGCAGAGCCGAGAAAGCCGGTGTAATCCGTCGCCGCGGTCGCCCCCTCCGGCGTTTCAAGGACGAAGGTGGCGTGCGCGACGTAGTTCAGGCGCACCGCGAAATCCTCGAGCGGCGCCCCGAAGGATGCCTTGTGCAGGTACTGGATCCCCGGCGCGGCGTCGGCCAGCGCGATGCAGTGGCTCTGACGAAGCTGCGCTGCGGCGGGTTGGGCGACGAGAACCGCCAGACAGGCGGCGAGAAGATGACGGATCATGGTGCGACTCCCCCTGTTGAGAAGGAGTGTAGTGCAACCGGCGCCCGAGTCACCTGTCGGCGATCAGTGCAGCGGCGCCTTGCCCCGGCGGTCGCCGCGCAGGTTGGCGTACAGCACGTGGTTGCGCCAGCGTCCGTTGATCTGCAGGTAGCTTTGCGCAACACCCTCGTATTTGAACCCGGATTTCTCGAGCACGCCGCGCGAGGCCAGGTTTTCCGGCAGGCAGGCGGCCTCGATCCGGCTGAGATCGAGGACTGTGAAGGCATGGTGGACGACGGCCTCGATCGCCTCGCGCATATATCCCTGGCGCGCGTAGCGTTCACCGATCCAGTAGCCAAGCGTGCCGGACTGGGCCGGGCCGCGCCGGATATTGTCGAGCGTCAGCGCCCCCACGAGCCGCTGGTCGCTGCGGCGGATCAGGAAAAGCGGCAGCGCCGCGCCCTGGGCCGACGAGCGATGCGCCCAGAAGACCCGGTTGGCAAAGGCCTTGCGGGTGAAGTGATCGCCCGACCAGGTGGGTTCCCACGGCTTCAGGAAATCGGCGCTTTCGCGGCGCAGGGTCGCCCATTGGGCGTGGTCGCGATGCATCGGCAGCCGCAGCGTCATCCGCTCCGTCTCGACGGTAACCTTCGCCCGGCGCAGGAACATCAGGCCGCCAGACGCCCCGTCAGATCCGGCAGACGCGGCGCGCCGCCGACCGGGCCATAGAGCGCCATCGCCGCCTTGCCCGATCCGCAGAGCCCGGCCGCGAAGTCCCGCACTCCGGCGGGGGTGACCGCGTCGATCTTGGCGACGGTCTCTTCTATGGGCGGCACGCGGTCCCAGATCGAGGTCAGCTTGGCCAGCCGCTCGCAACGGGCGGCCGGGCTTTCGAGCCCCATCAGCAGGCCCGCCTTGAGCTGGGCGCGGGCGCGCTCGACCTCGATCTCGGTCATGTCGTCGGCGGCGCGCCTGAGCTCGTCCATGGACAGCTCCGCCAGGTCGTGGAGCGCCTCGCCGCTGGTTCCGGCATAGATGGTCATCATGCCGCTGTCGTCGTAGGCGCCGGCCTGCGAGAAGATCGTGTAACAGAGCCCGCGCCGCTCGCGCGCCTCCTGGAACAGCCGCGAGGACATGCCGCCGCCGAAGGCCGTTGCGAAGATCTGCGCGGTATAGAAGGCCGGGTCGCGGTAGCCGGGCGTCTCGAAGGCGAGCGTCAGGTGTGCCTGTTCGAGATCCTTCTCGCGCCGCCACTCGCCGCCCTCGAACCGGGCCGGCGCCGCCGTGACGGGCGACTTGCGCGCGAGATGCCCGAAAAGCCGCTCGGCCGTGCGGGCGATCACGTCATGGTCCACCGCGCCCGCGGCCGAGAGGATCAGCCGATCCGGACCGTAATGCTCGGCCACGAAGCCGCCTAGGTCGGCACGCGAGAACCCGCGCACCCGCTCGGCGGGACCGAGGATCGAGCGGCCGAGCGGCTGCTCGGGATAGGCGACTTCCTGCAGCCAGTCGAAGATCACGTCGTCGGGCGTGTCGTTGACCTGGCCGATCTCCTGCAGGATCACGCCGCGCTCGACCTCTATCTCGCGCGGGTCGAAAACCGGGTTGAGCAGGATGTCCGAGATCAGCTCCATCGCGAGCGGCACGTCTTCCGCGAGCACCCGGGCGTAATAGGCCGTCATCTCGCGCGAGGTGTAGGCGTTGATGTAGCCGCCCACGTCCTCGATCTGCTCGGCGATGTCCAGCGCCGAGCGGCTGGCCGTGCCCTTGAACGCCATGTGCTCGAGGAAATGGGCGATGCCGTTTTCCTCGACCCGCTCGTGGCGGCCGCCCACGTCGACCCAGATGCCCAGGGCGGCCGATTTCAGTCCGGGCATGTCCTCGGTCACGACGCGGAAACCGTTGGAGAGCGTGTGGTGGCGTACGGTCAAGTCTGGATCCTCTCGCGGATGATCGCTTCGATGGAGTGTAAATCCTTGGTCACGCTTGTCACCCTTTCAGGGCGTTCGAACAGGTCGGCCATCCGGTCCGGCAAGGGCGGGCGGGTGCCGGTGGCCGCCTCGACGGCATCGGGAAACTTCGCCGGATGCGCCGTGGCCAGCGTGACCATCGGCGTGGCGCCGATACCCTGTTCCTCGGCCACCTTCACGCCGACGGCGGTGTGCGGGCAGAGCGTCTCGCCCATGCGGCGGGCCGCGCGGGTGATGGTGGCGCGGGTCTCGTCTTCGGAGGCGCGGCCGGAGCCGAAGATGTCGCGCAGCCGCCCGAGCGCGCCCTGGCTGACCGCGAAGCCGCCCGCGGCCTTCAGCTCGTCCATCAGCTGCGCCACGGCGCGTCCGTCACGGTCATAGACGTCGAACAGCGCGCGCTCGAAGTTCGAACTCACCTGGATGTCCATAGACGGGCTGATCGTGGGGCTGACCCCCGCGGTCCGATATTCGCCTGTCTCCAGGCAGCGGTGCAGGATGTCGTTGCGGTTCGTCGCGACGATGAGCCGCTCGATCGGCAAGCCCATGCGGCGCGCGATATAGCCGGCGAAAACGTCCCCGAAATTGCCCGTGGGCACGGTGAAGCTGACCCCGCGGTGGGGCGCGCCGAGGCTGACGGCCGCGGTGAAATAATAGACCACCTGGGCCAGGACCCGCGCCCAGTTGATCGAGTTGACCGCGGCGAGCCGCACCTCGTCGCGGAAAGGGAAATCCGCGAACATGTCCTTCACCGCCGCCTGGCAGTCGTCGAAATCGCCCTTGACGGCAAGCGCGTGAACATTCGCCTCGACCGGCGTGGTCATCTGCCGGCGCTGCACGTCGGAAACGCGGCCCTCGGGGAAGAGGATGAAGACGTCCACCGCGTCCAGCCCGCGGAACGCCTCGATCGCGGCCGACCCCGTGTCGCCACTGGTCGCCCCCACGATGGTCACGCGCTCGCCCCGGCGGGTCAGCTCGGCCTCGAACAGCTGGCCGATGAGCTGCATGGCGAAATCCTTGAACGCCAGCGTCGGCCCGTGGAACAGCTCCAGCAGGAAGTGATTGGGGCCGAGCTGCACCATGGGCGCCCGCGCGTCATGGCCGAACCCGGCATAGGCGCGCGCGATGATGTCGCCGAATTCCGCGTCGGTGAAGGCATCGCCGACGAAAGGCCGCATCACGCGGAACGCCGCCTCTTCGTAGCTGAGCCCGGCCAGCGCCGCGATGTCGTCGCGCGACAGGGCGGGGACATCCTCGGGCACGTAAAGCCCGCCGTCGCGGGCGAGCCCGGTCAGCATCGCCTCGTCGAAACTCAGGGCGGGGGCGCGGCCCCGGGTCGAGATGTAGCGCATTGGCGGCTCCGGCCTTTTGGTCAGACGGTTCTGCGCCTGATACGCCAAAGCAGATAGGCTGTCATCCCCAACCAGAGCACCATGAGCGAGAACCAGGTGACGGCGTATTGCAGGTGATCGTTGGGAATGCCGGACGTGTCGACCGGCCAGGGCGTGATGGCGGGATCGCCGCCCTCGGTCCGGCGCGCGACCACCAGCAGCGGCTCGGTGCCGAGATAATCCGCCATCGGTCCGACCTGCCGCGCGAACCAGATGTTGCGGTCGATATCCGGATCGGGCGTGAAGCTTTCGTCGTACTCGTCCGGCCAGTGCAGGTTCCCGGTCACCGCGACGTCGCGGGCGCCAAGGTCGCGGCTCTTGTCGGTCTCGCGCAGGAAGCCGCGGTCCAGCATGACGCGCCGGCCATCCGCCGTCTCGAACACCGAGACGACGCGGTAGCCCGGTCCCATGCCCTTGCGGGTCGTCAGGAAATGCAGCCCGCCGGGCTGGATCTCGCCCGTAACGCGGACCGGCAGGTAGTTGTGCACGGCCTCTTGCGGCGACGCCGGCAGCGCGACCGGATCACCGCCCAATTCCGCGCGCATCTCGGCCAGCACGCCTTCCTTCCATTGCAGCCGCTGGACCTGCCAGGTTCCGAGCGCGGCGAGGATCGCCGCACCGCCAAGCCCGAAGATGAGCGGCAGGATCATTCGTTTCAGCACGGACTGTCTATCTCCCGAAAAGAGAGAAGCGCGGCCCTCTCGGCCCGCGCTTCCTGTCGTTTGGTCGCTGGAAGGCCCGGACCTCAGCCGCCCCAGACGTATATGGCGGCGAAGAGGAACAGCCAGACCACGTCGACGAAGTGCCAGTACCAGGCCGCCGCCTCGAAGCCGACATGCTTCTCCGGCGTGAAATGGCCGTTCAGCGCGCGGAACAGGCACACCGCCAGGAAGATGGTGCCGATGATCACGTGGGCGCCGTGGAAACCCGTCGCCATGAAGAAGTTGGCACCGTAGATGTTGCCGGCGAAGCCGAAGGCCGCGTGGCTGTATTCGTAGGCCTGGAAGAAGGTGAAGATGATCCCGAGCAGGATCGCGACGATCAGGCCGTTGACGAGATCCTTGCGGTTGTTCTCGTGCACCAGCGCGTGGTGCGCCCAGGTCGCGGCCGCCCCCGAACACAACAGGATCAGCGTGTTGATCAGCGGCAGGTGCCAGGGATCGAAGGTCTCGATGCCGACCGGGGGCCACTGGCCGCCGGCGCCCTGCTCCATCGGGTAAAGCGCGTGCTTGAAGAAGGACCAGAACCATGCCGCGAAGAACATGACCTCGGACATGATGAAGAGGATGAAACCGTAGCGCAGGCCGATCCGCACGACCGGCGTGTGATCGCCCGCGCGGCTTTCGGCGACGACCTCGGACCACCAGGCGAACATCACGTAGAGCACGACCGCCAGGCCGATCAGGAACATCCACGGCGCCGATCCCTTCATCAGCAGGACCGCGCCGAACAGCATGATGAACGCGCCGACCGCCCCAAGGAAGGGCCAGATGCTGGGGTTCAGGATATGGTAGTCGTGGTTCTTCTCGTGCGCCATTGGTCTTTATCCCTCGTTAGGCACGTTCGTGTACGAACTGTTTTCACCCGTGTCGAGCGCCGCCTGCTCTTCGGGCAGGTCGATCTCGTGGAACGTGTAGGACAGCGTGATGGTGTGGGCGTATTTCGCGTCCGCATCCTCGACGATCTCGGGATCCACGAAGAAGCTGACGGGCATCTGCACCGTCTCGCCCGGCTGCAGGACCTGCTCCTGGAAGCAGAAACAGTCGATCTTGCTGAAATAGTAGCCGGCCTGGAAGGGTGCGACGTTGTAGGTCGCGCTGCCCGCGACCGGGCGGTCGGTGGGGTTGTGCGCCTCGTAGAAGGCAAGGCCGGTCTCGCCGATCCGCAGCTCCATCTGGCGCTGCATCGGCTTGAATTCCCAGGGCATGCCGCGCTGCTTGGAGGCATCGAAGCGCACCGTGACGGTCTGCTCCAGCACCGTGTCGGACCCGGCATCGGCGGTGTTCGTCGCCCCGCCGTAGCCCGTGACGCGGCAGAACCAGTCGTAGAGCGGCACGGCCGCGGCGGTCAGCGTTCCCATGACCGCAAGGACGCCCAGCAGCGAAAGGACCGTCTTCTTCTGACCTGACATGCGGCTCATTCGTCCTCCACCATCAATGAGGGCCGGACGGTGTGGTCATAGGCCTCCATCATCGCGCCGCCCGACATCTTGGCGATGGTGATGCCGAAGACGATCAGGACGAAGGCCGCCAGCACCAGCCCCAGGCCGAGGTTGCGCCCTTTGCGGCGCCCGTGCAACTCGTGTTCGCGGTTGATCGCCATTACCAGCCCTCCACCAGCGTGATGCCCAGCCGGTCGAGGCCGGCCTCGGCCATCAGCGCCAGGAAATGCAGGAACAAGTAGCTCAGCGACAGCCCGAAGAAGCGCTTCTCGGCGCGGTAGCCATCGGCATCGGCCGCGGCCTCGTCCCGACGCCAGAGCATCCAGGCGCGGATAGCGAACTGCGCGTTGAGACCCAGCGCCGCCACGAGGTAGACCGGCCCGCCGATCCCGCTGAAGCCGATCCCGATGGCGATGGCCGCCAGAAGAACGGTATAGGCGAGGATCTGGTTGCGCGTCTTGCGCCGGCCATGGGTGACCGTCAGCATGGGCACGCCGGCCTTGGTGTAGTCCTCGTTCATGAACAGCGCGAGCGCCCAGAAATGCGGCGGTGTCCACATGAAGATCAGCGCGAACATGAGCACGCTCTCGACGCTGACGCCGCCGGTGGCCACCGCCCAGCCGATCATCGGCGGGAACGCCCCGGCCGCGCCGCCGATCACGATGTTCTGCGGCGTCGCGCGCTTCAGCCAGATCGTGTAGATCACGGCGTAGAAGAAAATGGTGAACGCCAGGAGCGCCGCCGCGACGAGGTTCGCGGCGAGATAGAGCATCACCACCGACAGCCCCGACAGCGCGAGGCCCAGGTTGCGCGCATCCTCGGCCGTGACGCGCCCGCCCGGCACCGGCCGGCCCGATGTCCGCCGCATGACCGCGTCGATATCGGCATCCCACCACATGTTCAGCGCCCCCGACGCGCCCGCGCCGATGGCGATGAACAGGATGGAGGCGAAGGCCAGCACCGGGTGCACCGACACCGGCGCGACGAAGAGCCCCGCCGCCGCGGTGAATACGACCAGCGACATGACGCGCGGCTTCAGGAGGGCGAAGAAATCGCCGAAGCTGGCCTCGTCCTGGCGCGGGATGATCGTCGTGTCGGTCATGCTCTCTCCGGGTGGGGCGCGGGCCCGTCAGGCCCGCACCGGCAAATCTTCACGGCAGCTCAGTCGTTCGCTGCGACCTGTACGTCCAGCGGCTTGCCGTCATACTTGGCGATCGAGGTCTCGAGCCAGTTCTGGTACTCTTCCTCGCTGACGGCCTTCACCGTGATCGGCATGTAGGCATGGTCCTTGCCGCACAGCTCGGAGCACTGGCCGAAGTAGACGCCTTCCTGGTCGACGCTGAACCACAGCTCGGCCAGGCGGCCCGGAATGCCGTCCTGCTTCACGCCGAAGGCCGGGATGGTCCAGGAGTGGATCACGTCGGACGCGGTGACCTGCACGACCACGGTCTTGTTGACCGGCACGACCATCGCGGTGTCGGTGGCCAGGAGGTATTCGTCCTCGTTGTAGCCGAACTCGGCCAGTTCTTCCTTGCGCAGCATGAAGCTGTCGAAGCCAAACTCGTGATCGGGATATTCATAGGACCAGTACCACTGGTTGCCGGTCGCCTTGATCGTGACGTCGGCCTCGGGGATTTCCTGCTGCTTGAACAGCACCGGCAGCGAGAAGGCGCCGATGAAGATCAGGATCAGGATCGGCACCACCGTCCAGGTGAACTCGATGGCGGAATGATGCGTGAAGCGCGCCGGGTTCGGGTTGGAGCGCTTGTTGTAACGCACGATCACGATGGCGATCAGGGCCAGCACGAAAATGCAGATCGCCGTGATGATGTAGAGGAGCATGCCGTCCAGCCAGTGGATGTCCCGCGCCAGCTCCGTGGCGGCCGGCTGGAAGCCCATCGCGCCGTCGACCGGCTTGCCGATCGTCTGCAGGCCCTCGAAGGCCTCCTGCGCCGTGGCCGCGCCCGCGGCGAGACCGGCCGCGACGGCGGCCGAGAAACCGGAAAGAAGGGTGGTCAGTTTCATCGCATGTGTCCTGTCTTGCCTTGCGGCCCCTGTGCCGCCCGCGGGACCCGTTGGGCGCGCGCCCGGAATCCCCGTTGTGTCCGTCCTCTGAAAAACCATATTAGGGTCACCGAAACAAGGCGTTCCTGCGCCGTGGTTTGATCTATGTCAAACTATCTAACCGCTTGAGAGGAGAGGGAAAGATGCCAGACCCCGCCGGAAGTGAGACATTTCGTCCCTTCGCATCGGCGCTCGACGAGGGGCGCGCGACCGCCATTCTGCGCGACGCGGTGGCCGGGGCGGATGACGGCGAGCTGTTCCTGGAACGGCGCCGTGCCGAGGTTCTGTCCTTCGATGACGGACGGCTCAAGACGGCCAGCTACGACGCCTCCGAGGGGTTCGGGCTGCGCGCGGTGCGCGGCGAGACCTCGGGCTACGCGCATGCCACCGAGATCTCCGAGGCCGCGCTGAAGCGCGCCGCCGAGACCGCGCGCCTTGCGGTGGGCGACGGCGGCGGCACCATGGCCGCGGCGCCGCGGGCCACGAACCGGCATCTTTACACCGACGCCGATCCGATGGCCGACGCCGCCTTCCCGGCCAAGGTCGAGACGCTGCGCGAGATCGACGCCTTCGCGCGCGCGCTCGACCCCCGCGTGGTGCAGGTGACGGCGACTGTCGCGGCCTCGCTGCAGGAGATCGAGATCCTCCGCCCCGAGGGCCAGCGCCTCGGGGACGTGCGGCCAATGTGCCGGCTGAACGTCTCGGTCATCGTGGAACAGGACGGCCGCCGCGAGACCGGCACCGCCGGCGGTGGCGGGCGCTTCGGCCTGGCCGCGGTGCTCGACCGCCAGAATTGGGAGGCCAAGACCCGCGAGGCGCTTCGGATCGCGCTGGTGAACCTGCGCGCCGAGCCGGCGCCGGCCGGGGTGATGGACGTCGTCCTCGGCGCCGGCTGGCCCGGCATCCTGCTGCACGAAGCGGTGGGGCACGGGCTCGAAGGCGACTTCAACCGCAAGAAGACCTCCGCCTTCGCCGGTCTCATGGGCCAGCAGGTGGCCGCCCCCGGCGTGACGGTGCTGGACGATGGCACGATCCCGGACCGGCGCGGATCGCTCAGCATAGACGACGAGGGCACGCCCTCGGGCAAGAACGTGCTGATCGAGGACGGCGTGCTGGTGGGCTTCATGCAGGATCGCCAGAACGCCCGGCTGATGGGGGTCGACCCGACCGGCAACGGCCGGCGCGAGAGCTTCGCCCACCCGCCCATGCCGCGCATGACCAACACCTACATGCTGGGCGGCGACGCCACCCGCGACGAGGTCGTCGCCGGGCTGAAGGACGGCATCTACGCCGTCGGCTTCGGCGGCGGGCAGGTCGACATCACCAACGGCAAGTTCGTCTTTTCCTGCACCGAGGCCTACCGGGTCCGGAACGGCCGCATCGGCGCGCCGGTCAAGGGGGCGACCCTGATCGGGGACGGGGCGACCGCGCTGAAGAACATCCGCGCGATCGGCAACGACATGGAACTCGACCCCGGCATGGGCAATTGCGGAAAGGCCGGCCAATGGGTGCCGGTGGGCGTCGGGCAACCAACGCTGCTGATCGGCGGGCTGACCGTGGGCGGCAGCGCCGCCTGACAGCGTTTACCCCCGCTTAACCGGTCTCGGCCGATCCTCCACCGGTGATCCCGGGGGAGATGATGACCGAGCTTACACCGCCCCGCAACGCCGAGGAGCGCATCGACTGGCTGCGCCTGATCCGCTCGCGCCGGGTCGGTCCGCAGACCTTCGCGCGCCTGGTGGCCGAACACGGCAGTGCTGCCGCCGCGCTCGATGCCCTGCCGGGCGTCGCCGCAGCCGCGGGGGTCGCGGGTTACCACCCCTGCCCGCGCGCCACGGCCGAGCGCGAATTCGACGCCGGCGCGCGGGCCGGCGCCCGCCTGCTGTGCCGCGGCAGCGCCGACTACCCGCCGGCGCTTGCCGACCTGCCCGACGCGCCCCCGGTGCTCTGGGCGCTGGGGGACACGCGGCTGACCCGCCGTGCGGGCATCGCGCTCGTGGGGGCGCGGAACGCCTCCAGCCTCGGCACGCGCATGGCGCGGCGACTGGCCACCGGGCTGGGCGAGGCCGGCTACACCGTGATCTCGGGCCTCGCGCGCGGCATCGACACCGCCGCCCATCTCGCCGCCCTGGGCAGCGGCACCATCGCCGTGATGCCCGGCGGGATCGAGACGATCTACCCGCTGGAAAACACCGGGCTCGCCGCCGACATCGCCCGCGACGGGCTGCGCCTGTCCGAGCAACCGGTCGGGCTGACACCGCAGGCGCGGCATTTCCCGCAGCGCAACCGGCTCATCTCGGGGCTGGCCCGGGCGGTGGTCGTGGTGGAAGGCGCGGCGCGCTCCGGCAGCCTGATCACCGCGCGCACCGCGCTCGACCAGGGGCGCGAGGTGATGGCCGTGCCCGGTCACCCGCTCGATGCCCGGGCCGCGGGGTGCAACACGCTTATCCGCGACGGCGCGACGCTGATCCGCTCGGCCGGGGACGTGGTCGAGGCGCTCGCCGGCCCGCTGCCCGCGCCCCGGGCGGACCAGCCCGGCCTGCCGCTCGGCGCCGCGGAACCGCCGGCCGCCGGCCCGCCCCTGGCGCCCGCCGTGGTCGCCGCGCGCATCCTCGATCTGCTCGGCCCCTCTCCCGTCGCCGAGGATCAGCTGATCCGCGATCTCGACCTGCCCGCGCAGGACGTGGCGCAGCAGATCCTGGCGCTGGAACTGGACGGCCGCGTCGCCCGCCGCGCCGGCGGGATGCTGTGCCGCCCGGCCTGATCCGGTCCCGCAGCGCCATTGACATTCCGCCCAAAGACGCCACATCTTCCGCCGCCACGGGCCCCGCCCGATTTGCGAAAGGAATTCTTATGCCCGTCGTCGTTGTGGAGTCCCCGGCCAAAGCCAAGACGATCAACAAGTACCTCGGCGACGATTACACGGTTCTGGCCTCCTACGGACATGTGCGGGACCTGCCGCCGAAGGACGGCTCGGTCGATCCCGAGCACGGCTTCGACATGAAGTGGGAAATCGCGCGCGACAGCCAGAAACATGTCCGCGCCATCGCCGAGGCGCTGAAGGACGACCCGGCCCTGATCCTCGCCACCGACCCCGACCGCGAGGGCGAGGCGATCTCGTGGCACCTGGAAGAGGCGCTGAAAAAGCGCCGCGCGATCAAGAAGGACACCGCCGTCAGCCGCGTGGTCTTCAACGCGATCACCAAGTCGGCGGTGACCGAGGCGATGCAGAACCCCCGCGGTATCGACGAGGATCTGGTCGAGGCCTACCTCGCGCGCCGCGCGCTGGACTACCTCGTCGGGTTCAACCTGTCGCCGGTCCTCTGGCGCAAGCTGCCGGGCGCGAAGTCGGCCGGGCGGGTTCAGTCGGTCTGCCTGCGGCTGATCGTCGAGCGCGAGATGGAAATCGAGGCCTTCGACGCGCGCGAATACTGGTCCGTCTCCGCGCTGCTGGCCACGCCCCGCGGCAAGGAGTTCGAGGCCCGCCTGACGGTTCTGGGCGGCAAGAAACTCGACAAGTTCGACCTGGCAACAGCCGAATCCGCCGAGCTGGCGGTCCAGGCCGTGAGCTCGCGCGACCTGGCGGTCACCTCGGTCGAGGCGAAACCGGCATCGCGCAAGCCGGCGCCGCCCTTCATGACCTCGACGCTGCAGCAGGAGGCCAGCCGCAAGTTCGGCATGGGGGCCCGCCAGACCATGTCGGCGGCCCAGCGGCTCTACGAGGCGGGTTACATCACCTACATGCGGACCGACGGCATCGACATGGCGCCGGAGGCCGTGCATGCCGCGCGCGACGCGATCAAGGATCGCTACGGCGCCGACTACGTGCCGTCGAGCCCGCGGATGTACAAGAACAAGGCCAAGAACGCCCAGGAGGCGCACGAGTGCATCCGCCCCACAGACATGTCGCGCGACCCGGGCAAGCTGGCCCGGCTCGAGACCGACCAGCGCAGGCTCTACGACCTGATCTGGAAGCGCACCATCGCCTCGCAGATGGAAGGCGCCCGGCTCGAGCGCACCACGGTCGAGATCGGCTCGCCCGATGGCCAGGTGGGGCTGCGCGCCACCGGCCAGGTGGTGCTGTTCGACGGTTTCCTGCGCGTCTACGAGGAAGGCCGCGACGACAGCGTCGTCGATGACGACGACAAGCGCCTGCCACAGATGGCCGAGGGCGACGTGCTCGACAGGAAGCGTGTCACGCCCGAGCAGCATTTCACGCAGCCGCCGCCGCGCTACACCGAGGCCACGCTCGTCAAGAAGATGGAGGAACTCGGCATCGGGCGGCCCTCCACCTATGCCTCGATCGTCACGACAATCCAGGATCGCGGCTATGTCATCAAGGACAAGAACCGCCTGATCCCCGAGGACAAGGGCCGGCTCGTCACGGTCTTCCTGCTCAATTATTTCCGCAAATACGTCGGCTACGACTTCACCGCCCAGCTCGAGGAGGATCTCGACCGGGTGTCCGCCGGCGACAAGGACTGGAAGGACGTGCTCAACCGCTTCTGGCGCGACTTCTCGGCCGCGCTGGAAGAAACCGCCGACCTGCGCATCACCGAGGTGCTCGAGACGATCGACGAGGTGCTGTCGCCGCATCTCTACCCCCCGCGCGAGGATGGGACCGATCCGCGGGTCTGCCCCCATTGCGGCAAGGGCCGGCTGCACCTGAAGACCGCCCGCTCCGGCGGGGCCTTCATCGGCTGCACGAACTACCCGGAGTGCCGCTACACCCGGCCGATCTCGGTGCCCGGCGGCGAGGAGGGCGAGATCGTCAGCCCCGACGGCAAGCTGCTCGGCCATGACGAGGCCGGGCTGCCGATCACGCTGCGCTCGGGGCGCTTCGGCCCCTACGTCCAGCGTGGCGAGGCGACCGAGGAAGTGCCGAAACCGCCCCGCGCCTCGATCCCGAAAGGCGTCGAGATCGGGGACGTGGACCTGGCTTACGCGGTGAAGCTGCTGTCGCTGCCGCGCCTGATCGGGCCCCACCCCGAGGACGGCGAACCGGTGGAGGCCGGGATCGGCCGCTACGGCCCCTATGTCCGGCACGGGCGGACCTACGCCAACGTCAAGGACGTCGCGGAGGTCTTCGAGGTCGGCATGAACCGCGCCGTGGAACTCCTGGCGCAGAAGGCGGCGCGCGGCGGCCGCGGCGCGGCGGCCAAGCCGCTCAAGGAACTGGGCGAACATCCGCAGGAAGGGGGGGCCGTCAACGTGATGGACGGCCGCTACGGGCCGTATGTCAAGTGGGGCAAGATCAACGCCACCCTGCCCAAGGGCACCGATCCGTCCGAGGTGACGATGGACATGGCCGTGCAGCTCGTCGCCGAGAAAGCGGCGAAGGGCGGCAAGGGAAAGACCCGGCGCACCGCCGGCAAGAAGGCCTGATACGCGGTCTCAGCGCATCATTGCGCTTTCGGTCCGGATGCGCCCGGCGAGATCCGCACAGAGGCTGCGGGTGACCCCATCGGGCAGGGTGCCGCCCCCGATGCGCGCGGCCGCCGCCCGCGCCACGCGCAGAAGGGCCTTGTCCCCGGCCGCGCAGGCCGCCGATTGCAGGAACTGCAGCAGATAGGGCAGCGCCCCCGGGTCGCCGGCGGCCAGACCGGCCGCCGCAAGGTCCAGATCGTCGCGGTAGGCGGCCGGGTCCGGCGCCACGCTGCCGTCCGGCAGGGCCCGCACCCCGGCCGGCCGCATCCCCGCCGGCAGCCGCGATACCAGAGCCTGCTGGAAGATCGCGATCCCCGAAACCGGTTTTTCCAGGAACCCGTCGGCGCCGGCGGCCTCGGCCGCGTAGCGCGCCGTGTCGTCGCCGCTGGTCGCCAGAATCACCGGCACGCGCGGACGCGCGGCGTCCATCTCGGCGATCAGCTCCAGCCCGGGGCCGTCCGGCAGGCCGAGATCGATCACCGCCGCGCCCGGGCGATAGGTGGCCAGGTGGCGCCGCGCCGCGGCCAGCGTGTCGGCCCGGCGCATCCGCGCCCCGCCCGCCTGGCAGAGCTGGCGCAGCGCCTCGCTGGCGCAGCGGCTGTCCTCGACCACAAGGATCGTCATGCCCAGAAGCGGCTTGTCCGCCGGAGCCCGCCCGGCCAGCGTCACCTTGGCTATCTCCGTCATCCCCGGTCTCCTTGCGTGATGCGAGTCGCACCGAGTCTGCGAAGCCCTGGCTAACGGTGCGTTAACGCCGGGGGAGGCCTGCGGCCAATCCTCGCCTTGTCCCGCCTGCCGCCACGGCTTAAGTGATCGCGAGGACCAAGGAGGAGCCCATGATCGGCCGACTGAACCACGTTGCCATCGCCGTGCCGGATCTCGAGGCCGCGGCCGCGCAGTACCGCGACACCCTCGGCGCACGGGTGGGCGCCCCCCAGGACGAACCCGACCACGGCGTCACGGTCGTCTTCATCGAGCTGCCGAACACCAAGATCGAGCTGCTCTACCCGCTGGGCGACGACAGCCCGATCGCCGGCTTCCTCGCGAAGAACCCGGCCGGCGGCATCCACCACATCTGCTACGAGGTGGACGACATCATCGCCGCGCGCGACCGGCTCGGCGCCCAGGGCGCGCGGGTGCTGGGTACCGGCGAGCCGAAGATCGGCGCGCATGGCAAGCCCGTGCTGTTCCTCCATCCCAAGGATTTCAACGGCACCCTCATCGAACTCGAGGAGGTCTGAGCGATGCAGATCACCAGCGCGCTGGTTCTCTACGCCGTCATCTGGTTCATGGTGCTGTTCCTCGCGATCCAGTTCCGGATCACCAGCCAGGAGGAAAGCGGCGAGATCGTGCCGGGCACGCCCGCCTCGGCCCCGGTGAACCTGCAGATGAAGAAGCGGCTGCTCTGGGTGACGGGGATTTCCCTGGCGCTCTGGGTGCCGATCTGCGCCGTGATCATCTCGGGCGTCATAACGGTCGAGAGCATCGACATCTTCAACCGCTACGGCGACGGGCACTACGGCGCCGGCGACTGACCCGCCCCGCGCGCGGCCAGCGCGTGGTAGATATGGGTGAAGGCCGCGACGCCGATCACCGGGACGACCAGGTTCAGCACCGGGACGGTCAGCGGGATCGCCATGACCGTGCCGGCGATCCAGACCGTCAGCATGTGCCGCCGGCGCAGGCGGCGCGCCTCACGTTCCCCGATCCGGCGCATCGCGACCAGCTGGAAGTATTCCACACCGAGCAGGTAGCCGTTCACCAGCCAGAAGACGACCGGGGCCAGAACGGTCGAGAGCAGGTAGACGATCAGCGCAAGCAGGTTGGCGAGGATCACGATCAAGAGGAACCGCGCCGCATCCCGCAGGCCGTCCCAGAACGGGATGTCGTCGGCCGGGGCAAGTTGCGGGTAATGCCGCGCCTCGACGGCGTCGGCGATTTCCTCGAGGAAGAAGCCCGTGAAGGCCGATGCGACCGGCACCATGAGGAAGACGGACAGCACCAGCATCCCGAGGATCGCCAGGCCAGAGGCGAGGTCGTCGACGAAGGTGATCTCGCCGATCCAGGGCAGCGCCAGGCTGTCGGGCACGAGCCAGCCCACCAGCCAGACGAAGGCCACGTAAAAGGCCGCCAGCAGCAGCATCGTCAGACCGACGGCGCGCAGCAGCACGCCGCGGAACCGCGGATCGCCCGCCTGTGCCAGCGCCTTCGAGATCGCCCCGAAGATCATTCCGACACCCAGGTGATCACGGCGTCAGGATCGGGGCGCGGACGCTCGGGCGGGGCGGCGCGTTCGGTTCCGATATAGACGAAACCGGCCACCCATTCCCCGGGCGCGAGACCGAGGCCCTGCTCGAGGAAGGGCCGGTCATAGGCGGTCCAGCCCGTCAGCCAGCTCGCGCCCCAGCCCGCGGCCAGCGCCGCGTTCACCAGCGTCAGGCAGACCGCCCCGGCCGAGAGCGTCTGCTCGACCTCGGGGATCTTCTCCGACGGTTTCGGCGACGCGATCACGGCCACGCAGAGCGGCGGGTCGGCGAACTGCGCGCGCAGCTTGGCCAGCCGGTCCGGATCCTCGCCGCGTTCGGCGCCGCGGGTCTCCGCCAGTTGCGCCAGCCGCGCCAGCGCCGGCTTTTCCAGCACCACCAGCCGCCAGGGCTCGAGCTTGCCGTGATCGGGCACGCGCAGCGCCCGTTCCAGCAGCGGCCGCAGCGCCGCGCGCTCCGGCGCCGGCTCGGCCAGGAACTTCACCGGCCGCGAGCGGCGCGTGGCCAGGAAATCGAGCACCTCGGGGCGGGGAGCGGGCATCGCGGGCAACCTCCTTGTCCTGCGTCTGATCTCGCCGCGGCGGCACCCGCTGTCAAGCGCGGGTCGGCTGCCGGGCCCGCCGGGCGCGCCGACGCGCGGGGGTCGCGCCGCGCGGGCGCCGGCTCAGTCCTCGGGAATGATCCGCAGACCCAGTTCGCGGAGCTGTTCGTTGGTAGGCTCGGCGGGCGCGCCCATCATCAGGTCCTCGGCGCGCTGGTTCATCGGGAACATGATGACCTCGCGGATGTTCTCGGCCCCGGCCAGCAGCATCACCATGCGGTCGACGCCCGGCGCGATACCGGCATGCGGCGGCGCACCGTAGCGGAAGGCCGAGACCATGCCGCCGAAGTTCCGGTCCACGTAGTCCCGGTCATAGCCGACGATCTCGAAGGCCTTGTACATCAGCTCGGGCGTGTGCATCCGCACCGCGCCCGACGACAGCTCCACGCCGTTGCAGACGATGTCGTACTGGTAGCCCAGGATATCCAGCGGGTCCTGCTTCTCCAGCGCGTCGAGCCCCCCCTGCGGCATCGAGAAGGGGTTGTGGCTGAAGTCCAGCGTGTTGGTTTCCTCGTCGAGTTCGTACATCGGGAAATCGACGATCCAGCAGAAATCGTAACGGTCGAAATCCGTCAGCCCCAGCTCGCGGCCGATCTCGTCGCGGGCCTTGGCCGCCACGGCCTCGAAGCTTTCCGGCCGGCCGCCCAGGAAGAAGGCCGCGTCGCCGGCCTTCAGGCCCAGTTGCGCGCGGATCGCCTCGGTCCGTTCGGGGCCGATATTCTTGGCGATGGGCCCGGCGCCGACGGTCTCGCCGCCGTCCTCGCGCCAGAAGATGTAGCCCATGCCGGGCAACCCTTCCTTCTGCGCGAAGGCGTTCATCCGGTCGCAGAAGGCGCGGCTGCCGCCGCCCGGCGCGGGGATGGCGCGGATCTCGTGGCCCGGCGTTTCCAGCAAGGCGGCGAAGATCTTGAAGCCCGAATGCTCGAAATGCGGGCTCACGACCTGCATCTCGATCGGGTTGCGCAGGTCGGGCTTGTCGCAGCCGTATTTCAGCATCGCCTCGCGATAGGGGATCTTCGGGAAAGAGGGCGTGACCGGCAGGCCGTTTCCGAACTCTTCGAACACGCCGCGCATCACCGGCTCGATCACGGCGAAGACGTCGTCCTGCGTGGCGAAGCTCATTTCCATGTCGAGCTGGTAGAACTCTCCCGGGCTGCGGTCGGCGCGCGGGTCCTCGTCGCGGAAGCAGGGCGCGATCTGGAAATACTTGTCGAACCCCGCCACCATGATCAGCTGCTTGAACTGCTGGGGCGCCTGCGGCAGCGCGTAGAACTTGCCCCGATGCAGCCGCGAAGGCACCAGGAAGTCGCGCGCGCCCTCGGGGCTCGAGGCCGTCAGGATCGGCGTCTGGTATTCCATGAAGCCCTGGTCGGTCATCCGCCGGCGCAGCGACGAGATCACCTGGCTGCGCAGGACGATGTTCCGGTGCAGGCTGTCGCGGCGCAGGTCCAGGTAGCGGTACTTGAGCCGCGTTTCCTCGGGGTAGTCCAGCTCTCCGAAGACCGGCAGCGGCAGTTCCTCGGCCGCGCCCAGCACCTCGATCTCGCGGATGAAAACCTCGATCTCGCCGGTCGGGATCTTTGGGTTCACCAGCTCGGGGTCGCGGGCCTTCACCTCGCCGTCGATGCGGATCACCCACTCGGCGCGCACCTTCTCGACCTCGGCGAAGGCCGCGCTGTCGGGGTCGGCCAGGACCTGGGTCACGCCGTGATGGTCGCGCAGGTCGATGAACAGGATGCCCCCGTGGTCGCGCACCCGGTGGACCCAGCCCGACAGGCGGACGGTCTGCCCCACATGGGACGTGTCGAGGTCGGCGCAGGTATGGCTGCGATAGGCGTGCATGGGCTGATATCCTGTGCTGGTGTCAGGCGCGCGGCTGCGGTCGCGCCCGATACACTCGACTGCCCCGCCATTGTCAAGGGAGGCGATGGCGCTCCGCCGCCCGGGCCCGGAACACTGGACAGATGGGGGTCTTCCCGACAAAATGCCGCAGGCGAGTGGGGTTATCCCCTTCATGAAAGGGCGCGCGGACCGGGAGACCGCGCCCCGTCACGCGGCGAACCTCCGGGCGTCGTCCGGGGGCGGAGGACCTTGAGATGTGGGCACGTCTGCTCGACACCCTTCTGTCCAGCCTGATCCGCCATGGAGCGCTTGTCGTGGAAACGCCGGACGGACACACGCACCGCTACGGCGAGCCGGACGCGACGCCCGTCCGCATCCGGATCCATGACGACGAGACGCTCCGCCGGCTCGCGCTCAGGCCCGAGCTGGCCGTGGGCGAGGCCTATATGGACGGCCGCCTGACCATCGAGGACGACGACCTCTACGGGTTCCTGTCGGTCGCGACACGCAATACCACGGCCGTCCAGGGGCCCTGGTTCCGCCATGTCGCGGCCAGGCTCCGCGATGCGCTGCGCCTCTTCCAGCAATACAACCCCATGACACGGGCCCGGCAGAACGTCGCCCATCACTACGACCTGTCCGGAGATCTCTACGAGCTCTTTCTCGACGCCGACCGGCAATACTCCTGCGCCTATTTCCCGACCCCCGAGACCACGCTCGAGGACGCGCAGGCCGCGAAAAAGGCGCATATCGCGCGCAAGCTCCTGATCGAGCCGGGCCACAGGGTTCTCGATATCGGCTGCGGCTGGGGCGGGATGGGCCTGACGCTCGCCCGCGACTTCGGCGCCGACGTCACCGGCGTGACGCTTTCGCGCGAACAGCACCAGGTCGCGCAGGCCCGCGCCGCGGCAGAGGGCCTCGCCGACCGGGCCGAGTTCCGGCTGCAGGATTACCGCGACGTGACCGAACGCTTCGACCGGATCGTGTCGGTCGGTATGTTCGAGCATGTCGGCGTGCCGCATTACCGCGAGTATTTCCGCCACGTGCGCGAGAAGCTCAGCGAGGACGGGGTCGCGCTGATACACACGATCGGGCGCTTCACGCCACCGGCATCCACCAGTCCGTGGATCGCCAAGTATATCTTCCCGGGCGGCTACATTCCCGCGATGTCCGAGGTGATGGCCGCGGTGGAAAAAGAGGACCTGATCATCGCGGATGTCGAGGTGCTGCGCCTCCATTACGCCGAAACGGTGCGGCACTGGCATGATCGCTTCATGGCCAATTGCGACCGCGTGCGCGAGATCTATGACGAGCGCTTCTGCCGCATGTGGCGGTTCTATCTGGTGGCCAGTGAACTGAGCTTCCGCGAAGGGGTCCATTGCGTCTTTCAGTTCCAGCTGGCCCGCCGGCGCGATGCGGTGCCGCTGACGCGTGACTATCTCTACCGCCCGGCCCGCCCGGCGGAGACCGCGCCGGCGGAGTCGCCGGCACCGGCGCGGGCGGAGTCGCGCGAGCCGGCCGAGTAGGCGTCAGAACGGGCGCTCGACCATGCCCGTGTAAAAGAAGATCCCGAGCCCGCTGGCGAAGACGATGATCCCGGCCAGGCTGTGCAGCACCACGGCCGCGGGGAAATTGCGCTGCTTCTCGTAGGCCCAGGCAAAGGCCACGCCGCCGGCGAAGGTCAGCATGACGGCGGGCAGGTTCCAGTACATCAGATGCGCGAAGGCGAAGACGCAGGCATTGACCAGGATCGCCCCCCAGTGCGGCGGGAAAAGCCCGCCATAGCGCCGGAAGAAGAGCGGACGGAAGATCAGCTCCTGCGGCAGGGCCGAGAGAAGGGGATAGAGCGCGGCGATGGTGAGCATCAGTTCGGGGTTGTGGCGGGGCAGCATCAGGAACGCCCCGGGCCGGGTCAGCAGGATCAGCACCACCGCCACCCCCGCCGTGACCGCCGTGAAGCCGAGCACGAACCGCCAGTCGATCCGCTGCCAGCCATAGACGAGGTCCGGCCAGCGGAAGCCCGGCGTCAGGTGCAGCAGCACCGCCCCCACGAGCGTCATCGCGAAGAGCAGCGGGAACATCAGCCGCGGCGGAAGCGCCACGGCGATCAGCAGCGGCAGCAGGATGTAGAAGGCCAGGAACTCTGCCTGGAGGAGCCGTTTCGTCACGCCATCTCCGCCTTGATGAGGCCACGCAGCGAATTCCCGACATAGATCGCGCCGGCCCGTTCCAGATCAAGGGGTGTCATGGAGGTTTCGCGCGCCGCGCCGGTCTCGATCAGCTCGGCCCGGAGCACGCCGGGCAGAAGCCCGTCCGTCAGCGGCGGCGTCAGCAGGCCGCCCCCCGTCTCGAGAAAGAGATTGGTGATCGTCCCCTCGCAGACCGCCCCGCGCGTGTTGAGGAACAGCATCTCGTCGATCCCCGCGGGCAGCGCCGCCCGCGCCGCGTCGTAGAGACCCCGATTGGTCGTCTTGACCGACAGCCAGGGATCCCCCGGGTCGAGCCGCACGCCGGAGACCGCCAGCCTCCAGCGGCCCGGTGCGGGGCCGAGCGGTGCGCGGGTCATCCCGAACCGTCCGGCGCGATCCAGTGTCAGCCGCACCCGCCAGGCGCCCGTCCCCGGCACCTCCGCCAGCGCGGCCTCGGCGCCGGCCCGGTCGAACGCGATGCCGAGCCGGGCCGCCGTCGCGGCCATGCGCGCGAGGTGACGCTCCAGCCGGACAAAGCCCCCCGCCTCGGCGCGGAAGGTCTCGATGATCTTCAGCCCGTCGGGGCAAGGGCCGCGAAACGCGCTTTCCAAAGGGCTTCCTCGTATTCGGCCTCGGCGGTGCTGTCATGCACCACCCCGCCCCCCACATTGAGCCGCACCGCGCCGCTGTCAAACAGCGTCAGCGTCCGAATCGCCACGTTGAAGCTCATCCGCCCGTCCGGCGCCGCCCAGCCGATCGCCCCGCAATAGACCCCGCGCGGATCCGGCTCCAGCGCGCGGATGATCTGCATCGCGCGGATCTTCGGCGCCCCGGTCACCGATCCGCAGGGAAAGAGCGCGCGCAGGATCTCGGGCAGGTCGACGCCCGCCCGCAGCCGCGCCCGCACCAGCGAGGTCATCTGGTGCACCGTCGCGTAGCTCTCGATCCGGAACAGTTCCGGCACCCGAACCGAGCCGATCTCGGCCACACGGCTGATATCGTTGCGCAGCAGGTCCACGATCATCAGGTTCTCGGCCTGGTTCTTTTCCGACGCGGCCAGCCAGTCGCGCCCGGCGCGATCTTCCTCGGGGGTCGCGCCGCGGGGCACCGTGCCCTTCATCGGGCGGGTCTCGATCATGCCCTCGGCATCGGTGCGGAAGAACAGCTCGGGCGAGCGGGACAGGATCACCGGACCGCCGAGATCGACCAGCGCCCCGTGGCGCACGGGCTGGCGCTGCACGAGGCGCGCATAGAGATCGCGCGCCGCCCCCGTGGCCCGCGCCGACATCGGAAAGGTCAGGTTCGCCTGGTAGATGTCGCCGGCGGCGATGTAGTCTTTCACCCGGGCGAAGGCCGCGCTGTAATCCGCGGCCTGCCAGAGCGGCGCGGGCGCCGTCAGGCCGGCGGGCGCGGCCGGGGCCGGCGCCGCCACCGGCCGCGGCTCCGCGAACGCCCCGAAAAGCAGGAGCGGCACGTCGCGCGAGCGCGGCATCAGCGCTTGCAGCTTGGACGAGAACACGTAGCCCAGCTCGTAGCTCGCATAGCCGGCGAGCCAGCGCCCCGCGGCCCGCGCCCGCCCGAGCGCCTCCAGCGCCGCCGGCACCTCGGCCGGCGTATCGGCGCGGATTACCTCCGCCGGGCCGGCGAAGACCGTGCCGCCGGCCAGTGGACCCTCGTCGAACTGGATCAGATGGTCTACCACGTCGTCCCCGTGCGGTCGGCCGGCAGCGGCCGGGCTGGCGCGCCGGATAGGCCCAAAGCGGCGCGCGTGCAACCGCCAAGCGCGACGCCTTCCGGCGAATTTGCGCCTTGAACAGGCGAATGAGGTAGATATAACCCACGACACTTTGCGCGACAGTCGAATCCGCCCCCGTCCGGGGGCCGTTGCCGGGGGATACCCATGCCGAAGAGAACCGATATCAACTCCATCATGATCATCGGCGCGGGGCCCATCATCATCGGGCAGGCCTGCGAGTTCGACTATTCCGGTGCCCAGGCCTGCAAGGCCCTGCGCGAGGAAGGCTACAGGGTCATCCTGGTCAACTCCAACCCGGCCACGATCATGAC
>CAJXYS010000025.1 GCA_913063035.1 uncultured Maritimibacter sp.
CTGATCCCGCGCCACATGTTCAAGATCCCGATCCAGGCGGCCATCGGCGGCAAGGTCATCGCCCGCGAGACGCTGGCGGCGCTGCGCAAGGACGTCACCGCCAAGTGCTATGGCGGGGACGTGACACGGAAGAAGAAGCTCCTGGAAAAGCAGAAGGCCGGCAAGAAGAAGATGCGCCAGTTCGGCAAGGTGGAGATCCCGCAGCAGGCCTTCATCAACGCGCTGAAGATGGACAACTGAGGGCATCCGCGCATCCCGCGCGGCCGGGCCGCCGCAGCCTGACCCAGATCAAGGCCGCCGCCGGGCGCGCGGGTTAGGGCGGACCCGTCCGCCAGACGGAGGGTTCATGCTGCCGCTCATCCTGCTTTTGCACATCTTCATCGGCGCGACGCTGGCCGGCGTCGCGATCGTCGTCGTGCTGGTCATGGGCTGGGGCGGGCTCTGGCCGATCCTGGGCGCGGTGGGGGCCGGGTTCCTCGCGGCCTTTCCCGTGGCCTGGCTTGTCGCGCGCAATCTGCGCGGGGACGGCTGAGCGCCCCCGCGCGCGGTCGGTCACATCTCGTTCCGGACGTCCTGGCTCTCATCCTGGATCGTCTCGCCGGCGCGCTCGATATCCTCGCCGGCGCCTTCCATCGTTTCGCAGCCCGCCGGCGCCAGCAGCGCGGCGAAGGGCAGGGCGATCGGTCTCGTCGGGGTCATGGTGTCCTCCGTGTCCGGTTGCGCCGCGCCAACGTCTCGCGCGCGCCACGGGTCCCGGCGGCGTGGTGCGGGGTGCGACGTTGTTACATATATATATTACAAATCTATAATATAGCGTGGCCCCGGGAAACGCGCCCAACCGACACGCCAAGGAGCAGATCATGCTGAAGACCCTTACCGCCGCCGCCGCGCTTGCGCTGACGGCCTTGCCGGCCGCCGCCGATGACCACATGGCCAGGGCCGAGCGCCTCGTCACCGTGGTGACGGCCGAGAACCCGCAGACCCAGCTGATGTCGATGGTCCTGACCATGCAGGCCGTGGCCAAGGGCACCCGCGTGCACATGCTGCTCTGTGGCCCGGCCGGGGACATCGCGCTCGACGATGCGCCCGAGAGCGCCACCGCCGGCCAGCCGCCCAGGGACATGAGCCCGCAGGGGCTGCTCACGCAGATCGTTGCGAAGGGCGCCACGGTGGAGGTCTGCGCGATCTACCTGCCCGGCAAGGGGCTTCAGCCCGAGGCGCTGATCGACGGCGTCGGTGTCGCCCAGCCGCCGGCGATGGCCGACGCGCTGCTCGAGTCCGGCGCGGCCGTCTGGTCCTTCTGAGCAGGCCCGGCGCGGCCCGCATGCCGCGGGCCGCCTGGAACCCGCCGGGCGTCGGAACGTTTCCTCCGTGACGCCGCCGCGCCCGACCGCGCGGCCGCGATGGAAAGGAGGATGTCATGGATCGTCTCGCCCTGCTCATCTACCTGATGGCCGCGGTGACCCTGATGGGAAGTTTCGTCATCGCCGCGCTGACCGCCGGGCTTTACACCTGGCCCGTCATCGTCGCGGCTGCCGCTGCCGGTGCGCTGGCGGCCGCGCCCCTCAGCTGGGTGCTCGCCAAGCGGATCAAGCGCCGCGACCCGTTCTGGCCGCGCCGGCACCGCGCTGCCTGAGGCGGCTCACTCCGCGCCGCGCGCGGCGCCGGGATGCGTCTGCATGAAGTGCTTGAGCACCGCGTAGAGCTCCTTGGCATGCGCCACGTCGTCGCGGTGCAGCGCATCCCGGATATCCTCGCAGATCATCCGCTGGATGGCCTGCGGCCCCTTGGGCATATGCTCCATGTAGTCGGCCAGCGCGGCCGCGTTCACGCCCTCGACATGCTCGTGTTCCGCGATCGCCGCGATCTCCTCACGCGTCAGCGACGTCATGTCGACGATATCGTCCAGAGTGATCATTCGCCTCCCTCCCCCTGAGAGTGCCACGGCGCATCATAGCATGCGCCCGCCGCGCGCGGCTTGCGCTGGATCAAGGCGCGCGGGCGCGGCTGTGGCAGGGTGGCGGCGGAAACGCGCGTTCGAGGGACGGAGGGTATGATGTTCCGCTTGGCCTTGCCGATTTTCTTGATGGCCGCCACCACCCTGATGGGGGTGGCCGTCGTGGCGGTGCTGACCGCCGGGTTCGACACGACGCGCCCGATCGTCGCCGCCGCCGTGGTGGGCTTCGTCGCGGCGCTGCCGGTGACCTGGGCGGTGGTGCGGGCGCTGCGCGGCAGCTAGTCCGCCGGGTGCCGATCCAGGAAGGCGGTGACCGCCGCCTCGGTCTCGCGGGGCTTCTCTGCATGGAGCCAGTGCCCCGCGCCCGGGACCTGTTCCAGTTCCGCCCGCGGGAAGAGCGCGCGGATGGCGGGCCGGGCGTCATCGGTGACATAGTCCGACAGCGCGCCGGCGAGGAACAGCGCCGGGCCGTCGAACCGGCCGTCGATCTCGGGAAAGCCGATGATGCGGTCCATTTCGGCCTTGAGCGCGTCCAGGTTGAGCATCCAGCGCGGGGCCGCCCCCTTGAGATCCAGCGATTGCAGCAGGAACGCGCGCACCGGCGCCTCGGCCACGTGTCCGGCGAGCTGTTCGTCGGCGTCGCGGCGGTTCTCGACCTGCGAGAGATCGACCGCCTGCATGGCCTCGATCAGCGGTGTCTGGCTGTGGCCGTAACCGAGCGGTGCGATATCGGCCACGATCAGCCGCGCGACCCGCGCCGGCCGGGTAAGCGCCAGCACCATCGCCGCCTTGCCCCCCATCGAATGGCCGAGGACATCCGCCCGTCCGCCATGCGCCGCGATCACCTCGGCCAGGTCGTCGGCAAGGTTCGGGTAGGCGTGGCCGGCGGCCCAAGGGCTTGCGCCGTGGTTGCGCATGTCCACCGCGATCACCTGCCGGGCGGCCGAGAGCCGCTTGGCCAGGACGCCCCAGTTGCGCGCCGAGCCGAACAGCCCGTGCGCGATCACGAGCGGCGGCTGGTCGGTCGGATCGCCGGTGACGACTGTATTGAGCATGGGGCACCTCCTGCGCGGCGTTCTAGGCAACGCCGCGCAGTTTGGCCAGTGTCCGCGATCAATGGGCGGGGCGGATGAAGGTGCCGTTGCGCAGCTCGGTGACGGCCTGCATCAGCTCCTCGCGCGTGTTCATCACGATGGGGCCATGCCAGGCCACGGGTTCCTGGATCGGCGCCCCGGCGATCAGCAGGAAGCGGATGCCCTCCTCGCCGGCCTGAACGGTGATCTCGTCGCCGGTGCCGAACTTGACCAGCGTCCGGTTGCCGGACATGTCGCGGATGTTGACCTCCTCGCCCATGACCTCCTTCTCCAGCAGCACGCCATGGGGCTGCGAGGCGTCGGCGAAGCGCCCGGCGCCGGCAAAGACATAGGCGAAGGCGCGGCGGTAGGTATCCACCGGCAGGCGCTTGGTCACCAGCGGCGGCACGCTCACGTCGAGATAGAGCGGATCGGCGGCGATCCCGTCGACCGGGCCGGACTGCCCCCAGAAAGAGCCGGTGATGACCCTTACCCGGGTGCCGTCATCGTCGATGATCTCGGGGATGTCCTTGCCCTTGACGTCCTGGTAGCGCGGCGCCGTCATCTTGAGGCTCGAGGGCAGGTTCGCCCAGAGCTGGAAGCCGTGCATCCGGCCATCGGCGCTGCCCTGGGGCATTTCCTGGTGCATGATGCCCGAGCCGGCGGTCATCCACTGCACGTCGCCGGCGGCGAGCGTGCCGGTATTGCCGAGGCTGTCGCCATGCTCGACCGTGCCGTCGAGCACGTAGGTGATCGTCTCGATGCCACGATGCGGGTGCCAGGGAAAGCCGCGCAGGAAATCCTCGGGTCGCTCGTTGCGGAAATCGTCGAAAAGCAGGAAAGGGTCGAGCTCCGACGGGTCCTGGAAACCGAAGGCGCGGTGCAGCTTCACGCCGGCGCCTTCCAGCGTCGGGCTGGCGGCACGGGTCGCGGTGACGGGTCTGATGGACATGGCGCTCTCCTGTCGAAAGGGTTTGTTGGAAGGTAGGTCCGCCAGCGCCGCCGGACAATTCCGCGGGGCCGCACGGGCGCCGCGCATCCCTGCACAGCCGCGCGCCGCTGGACCCGGCCGGCCGCGCCGTCTAAGAGGGCGCAGGCGAGACGGGCAGGGAGGCGCCAGCCGATGAACGAGTTTCAGGTACGGGTCGAGGCATCTGGCCCCAGGCGGGTCTTCGCGCTGGTGGTGCTGGCGGTGCTGGGCGGTACGCTCGTCTATGTGGGGCTGGCCACGCCGCCGCAGTCCCTGGGATGGCAGGTCTTCCTGATCGTGGCCGGGCTGGCGGCGCTGGCGCTGTCGGTGCGGACCTGGCAGGCCACCGAAGAAGCGGTCGTCCTGCGCGAGGACGGGCTCTACGAGACCGGCGGCCGGCAGATCTGCCGCGTGGAGGACGTCGAGAGCGTCGATCGCGGGCTGTTCGCCTTCAAGCCGTCGAACGGCTTCCTGGTCCGCCTGAAGACGCCGCAGCCCCGCGCCTGGGCGCCGGGGCTCTGGTGGCGGCTGGGCCGGCGCGTCGGGATCGGCGGCGTCACGCCGGGGGCGCAGGCCCGCGTGATGGCCGATGTGCTGACCGCCCGCATCATGGAGCGCGACCGCGGCTGAGCGGCCCGGCGCCGGCCCCGGAAGCTAGAGCCCCTTGGCCTGGTAGCTCTCCGCCACGCGCTTGATCGAGACGAGATAGGCGGCCGTGCGCAGGTCGGTGACGTCGTCATGCTCGTGCCAGACCTCGCGCATGGCCTGGTAGGCGGTGCGCATGGTGTCGTCCAGCCCCGAGCGGACGAGTTCCAGCTCTCCGGCGCCCTTGAGATAGGCCTCGGTGAAGCTGGCCGAGAGCTTGGCCTCGACACCGGCTTCCCCCAGCACGCGGTTGATCTCGTCGACGAGCAGCTGGTGGCGCGCTTCCTCCTGGCGGCGCTGCATCCGGCCGAAGCGGATATGGCTGAGGTTCTTGACCCATTCGAAATAGGACACCGTGACGCCGCCGGCATTGGCGTACATGTCGGGAATGATGACGGTGCCCTTCTTGCGCAGCACGTCGTCGGCCGGCGCGGTCACCGGCCCGTTCGCGGCCTCGATGATCAGCTTCGCCTTGACCCGCTCGGCGTTGTTCATGTTGATCACGCCCTCGACGGCGGCCGGGATCAGGACGTCGCATTCCTCTTCCAGGAGGTGGCGGGAATCGACCACGTATTCGCCGGAATAGTAGCCCTTCACCCCGCCATGCTGCGCGATGTAGCGGTGCAGCCCTTCGATATCGAGCCCGTCCTTGTCGTAGAGTCCGCCGTCGCGCTCGATCACGCCGATGACCTTGGCGCCGTCCTCCTCGGTCAGGAACTTGGCGGCGTGGTAGCCCACGTTCCCGAGACCCTGGACGATGACCTTCTTGCCCTCGAGCGTGCCCTGCAGCCCCGCTTTCTTCTTGTCATCGGCATGGCGGAAGAACTCGCGCAGCGCGTATTGCACGCCGCGCCCGGTGGCCTCGACGCGGCCCTGGATGCCGCCGGCATGGGGCGGCTTGCCGGTCACGCAGGCGCGCGCGTTGATGTCGGTGGTGTGCATGCGGCTGTACTGGTCGGCGATCCAGGCCATCTCGCGTTCCCCGGTGCCCATGTCGGGGGCGGGGACGTTCTGGCTCGGGCTGATGAGATCGCGCTTGGCCAGCTCGTAGGCGAAGCGGCGCGTGACCAGTTCGAGTTCGTGTTCCTCGTATTCGCGCGGATCGATGCAGAGCCCGCCCTTGGAGCCGCCAAAGGGCGCCTCGACGATGGCGCATTTGTAGGTCATCAGCGCCGCCAGCGCCTCGACCTCGTCCTGGTTGACCGCGGTGGCGTAGCGGATACCGCCCTTGACCGGCTCCATGTGTTCGGAGTGCACCGAGCGGTAGCCGGTGAAGGTCTTGATCTGGCCGCGGAGCCGCACGCCGAAGCGGACCGTGTAGGTGGCGTTGCAGACCCGGATTTTTTCCTCGAGCCCGGGCGGCAGGTCCATCAGGGCGACGGCCCGGTTGAACATCAGGTCGACGGATTCGCGGAAGGTCGGTTCGGGCTTCTTCAACATTGGGTCCCCCCTCTTGGTGGCGTTCTGTCGTCGGTTCCCCCGCCGCCCCGCGGCCGGGGACGCGCCCCTGCGGCAAAATGACCATGACCGAAAACAGTTTCGGAATCCATTCCGGATAGGGGGGTCCGGGAAAATCCACGGCACAGCCGCGGAAGTCCGGTGCCACCATGTCGTGGACGGACCGGGAAAATGTCGGGGAATGGCGCGGAATTGGCCGCCGGTCATTGAACACTCGCCCCGGGGCTGTAGGCTGGCCCCGCAAGACGGAGACCCCATGCGCTATTCCGCTCTGAGATTGCTGAAGGAAGGCCTGACCGGCCAGAAGGGCTGGACGCCGCATTGGCGCGACCCCGCGCCGAAGGACGACTACGACATCGTTCTGATCGGTGGCGGGGGGCACGGGCTGTCCACGGCCTATTACCTCGCCAAGAACCATGGCCTGACCAATGTCGCGGTGCTGGAGAAGGGATATCTCGGCGGCGGCAATGTGGGGCGGAACACCACGATCGTGCGCGCCAACTATTTCCTCGACGGCAACTCGCAGTTCTACAGCCATTCGCTCAAGCTCTGGGAAGGGCTGGAGCAGGAGCTGAACTACAACGTGATGCATTCCCAGCGCGGGCTCATCAACCTGTTCCATTCCGACGGTCAGCGCGACGCCTTCGCCCGCCGGGGCAACGCGATGGTCAACCAGGGCGACGACGCGATCCTCTTGGACCGCGAAGGCGTGCGCGAACATCTGCCCTATCTCGATTTCGACAACACGCGCTTCCCGGTCTATGGCGGGCTGCTGCATCCGCGCGGCGGCACCGCGCGCCACGACGCGGTCGCCTGGGGGTATGCCCGCGGGGCCGACCGGCGCGGCGTGGACCTGATCCAGAATTGCGAGGTGACGGGTATCGACGTCGCGGCCGGACGCGTCACCGGCGTGCAGACCACCCGCGGCCCGATCCGCGCCAGGAAGGTCGGCATCGTTACCGCGGGCCGGTCGGGCCAGGTCGCCGCCATGGCCGGGATGCGCCTGCCCATCGAGAGCCACGTCCTGCAGGCCTTCGTGACCGAGGGGCTGAAGCCCGTGATCGACCATGTCGTCAGCTTCGGCATGGGGCATTTCTACATCAGCCAGTCCGACAAGGGCGGCCTCGTCTTCGGCGGCGATCTCGATTTCTACGCCTCCTACGCGCAGCGCGGGAACCTGCCGATGGCCGAGCATGTCATGGAGGCGGGCATGACGCTGATGCCGATGATCGGAAAGGCGCGGGTGCTGCGCAGCTGGGGTGGGATCATGGACATGACGCCGGACGGCTCGCCCATCATCGACAAGACCCATATCGACGGGCTCTATGTCGACTGCGGCTGGTGTTATGGAGGCTTCAAGGCGGTGCCGGCTTCGGGCTGGTGCTTTGCCCATCTCATCGCCCGGGACGCGCCGCACGAGGTCGCGGCCAAGTACCGGCTGGATCGGTTCCGCACGGGGCACCTCCTCGACGAGGAAGGCACCGGCAGCCAGCACAACCTGCACTGAGGGAGGACCGAATGCGCATCACATGCCCCCTCTGCGGCGACCGCGACCTGCGCGAGTTCACCTATGGCGGCGCGGCGGTCTACATGGATCGGCCCGGCGCTGACGCGGATCTCGACGCGCTCGACGCGTATCTGCACCTGCGCGACAATCCCGCCGGCCCGACCGAGGAGCTCTGGAGCCACGACATGGGCTGCCGCGCCTGGCTGAAGGTGCGGCGCGACACCGTCACCCACGAGATCCTCGGCACCGCGCTGGCGGCCGAGGCCAAGCGGGGGGCGGGCTGATGCGTCTCGACACGGGCGGGCTGATCGACCGCGACGCGCCGCTGCGCTTCCGCTTCGACGGCAAGGGCCATGCCGGGCTGAAGGGCGATACGCTGGCCTCCGCGCTGCTGGCCAACGGCGTGCGGCTGATGGGCCGGTCCTTCAAGTATCACCGGCCGCGCGGCGTGATGACCGCCGGATCGGAAGAGCCGAACGCGCTGGTGCAGATCGGCGCCGGCGACCAGGTCGCGCCCAATATCCGGGCCACCCAGCAGGAGATTTACGACGGTCTGACGGCGACGAGCCAGAACCGCTGGCCATCCCTGCGGACGGACCTGCTCGCGGTCAATGACTGGCTGTCGCCGTTCCTGGGCGCGGGGTTCTACTACAAGACCTTCATGTGGCCGCGTAGCTTCTGGGAAAAGCTTTACGAGCCGGTGATCCGCCGCGCGGCGGGTCTCGGCGCATTGTCCGGGGCGACGGACACCGCGCGCTACGACAAGGCCTTCGCCCATTGCGACGTCCTGGTGATCGGCGCCGGGCCCGCCGGGCTGATGGCGGCGCTGACCGCGGCGCGGGGCGGGGCCGACGTGATCCTCGCCGACGAGGATTTCCGCCCCGGCGGCCGGCTCAATGCCGAACGCGAGGAGGTGGGCGGGCTGCCGGGCCATCTCTGGGCCGAGGAAACGATCCGCACCCTCGCGGAGATGGACAATGTTCGCATCATGCGCCGCACCACCGTCACCGGCGCCTATGACGGCGGCACCTACGGCGCGCTGGAACGGGTCGGCGAACATGTCGGCGATCTGCCGGACGCGGCGCCGGTGCAGACCTTCTGGCGGATCGCCGCGCGGCGCGCGATCCTCGCGGCCGGCGCGACAGAGCGGCCCATCGCGTTTCCCGACAACGACCGGCCCGGCGTTATGCTGGCCGGCGCCGTGCGGGCCTATGCCAATCGCTGGGCGGTGGCGCCGGGCAAGCGGATCGCGATCTTCGGCAACAACGATGACGCCTGGCGCACCGCCCGGGATCTCGCCGCGGCCGGGGTGGAAATCGCCGCGATGATCGACACCCGTGCCGACGCGGCCGGCACCGGCGATTTCCCGGTCCATCGCGGTGCCGTGGTCACCGGCACAAGGGGGCGGCTCGGGCTGACGGGGCTGAGCGTCGAGGGCGCGGGCGGCCGCGAAGAGATCGCCGCCGACACGCTTGCCGTCTCGGGCGGCTGGAACCCGGCGGTGCACCTGACCTGCCACATGAACGGCCGCCCGGTCTGGGACGCGGCGATCGCGGCCTTCGTCCCGGCCGAGAACGCGGTGCCGGGCCTGCTGCCCGCCGGTGCGGCCGCGGGCCGGATGACCACCGCCGCCGCGCTGGCCAGCGGCGACGCCGCCGCGCGGACGGCGCTTGAGGCGCTCGGCGCCGCGGCCCCGACGCCGGACGTCCCGCAGGCCGAGGATGGCGGGACGGCCATCACGCCCTTCTGGCATGTCACCGGCACCCGGGGGCGCGCCTGGCTCGACTTCCAGAACGACGTGACGGTCAAGGACGTCAAGCTTGCCCACCAGGAGAACTTCCGCTCGGTCGAGCACATGAAACGCTACACGACGCTGGGCATGGCGACCGACCAGGGGAAGCTGTCCAATATCGGGGCGCTGGCGGTCCTGTCGGAACTCACCGGCCGCCCGATCCCCGAGACGGGCACCACGACCTTCCGCCCGCCCTACACCCCGGTGCGGATCGGCGCGCTGGGCGCGCATGCCCGCGGCAGCGGCTTCGCGCCCCAGCGCTACACGACCTCGCACGAGGCCAGCCGCGCGCGCGGCGCCCCCTTCATAGAGGCCGGGCTCTGGTACCGCCCGAGCTATTTCCCCCGCCCGGGAGAGACCACCTGGCGCGAGTCCTGCGACCGCGAGGTGCGGATGGTGCGCGACTCGGTCGGGGTGGCCGACGTCTCGACACTGGGCAAGATCGACATCCAGGGGCCGGATGCCGCGGCCTTCCTCGATTTCGTCTATGCCAACACCTTCTCGACGCTGAAGCCGGGCCGCGTGCGCTACGGGATCATGCTGCGCGAGGATGGCCACGTCATGGATGACGGCACGACGGCGCGGCTCGACGATCACCGTTTCCTGATGACGACGACCACCGCCGCGGCCGGACAGGTCATGCGGCATCTCGAATACGTCCAGCAGGTCCTGCGCCCCGATCTCGACGTGCAGACGCTTTCGGTCACGGATCACTGGGCGCAGTTCGCCGTCGCCGGGCCGAAGGCGCGCGATCTTCTGGACAGCCTCGTCGACGAGGATATCGCCGACGCGGCGTTTCCCTTCATGTCCTGCGGCCCGGTGACGGTCGCCGGCGTGGCCGGGCGGCTGTTCCGGATTTCCTTCTCGGGCGAGCTGGCCTACGAGATCGCGGTGCCGGCCCGCTATGGCGATGCGCTCTTCCGCGCGCTCGTCACCCGCGCCGAGAGCCTTGAGGGCGGCGCCTACGGGATGGAAGCGCTCAACGTGCTGCGGATCGAGAAGGGGTTCCTGACCCATGCCGAGCTGCATGGCCGGACCACGCCCTTCGACCTCGGGATGGCGCGGATGGTCAGCGGCGCGAAGGACTGCATCGGCAAGCTGGCCACGACCCGCCCCGGGCTGAACGGCCCCGAGCGCGAGCAACTGGTGGGGCTGAAACCGGTGGCGGCGGGCGCGGAGATCCTGCCCGGCGCGCATCTTTTCTCAGAGGGCGCCGAGGCGGTGCGCGTCAATGACCAGGGCTACGTCACCAGCGCCGGGTTCTCGCCCACGCTGAACACGACCCTGGCGCTCGGTTTCCTGCGTGACGGACGGGCGCGCCATGGCGAGACGATCCGCATGGTCGACCATCTGCGCGGGGTCGAGACGGCCTGCACGGTCTGCCCGCCCGTCTTCTTCGATCCGGAAGGGAGCCGTGTCCGTGGTTGAGCTGATCGCGAAATCCCCCGTGGCCGACCTGTTGCCGGTCGAGGCCGGGTCCTGCCGTCTCGTCGCGTGCGCGCCTGCCGCGATCACCGCGATCGCCCCCTATGCCGGCGCCGAGGAAGCGCTGTCGCAGGCGCTCGACTCCGCGCACGGCCTTGCCCTGCCGCCCGCCGGCCGCGCCGCGGGGACGCCGGGGGCGCGGCTGATCTGGGCCGGCTACCGGCAGTACATGCTGGTGGGCGAGATCGCGCCGGACGCCGCCGTCGCCGCCCATGCGGCGGTGACGGACCTCAGCGACGGCTGGGTGGTCCTGCGGCTCGAGGGGGCGGGGACCGAGTCGGTCCTGGCGCGGCTGACGCCGCTCGATCTCGACCCGGGCGTCTTCAAGCGCGGTCACACCGCCCGCACCGAACTGGCGCATATGATGGCGGTGCTCACCCGGACGGGGGAAGGCATGGAGATCATGCTGATGCGCTCCTTCGCGCGCTGGGGCGTCGCACGCATCGCCGAGGCGATGGAGAGCGTCGCGGCGCAGGCCGGCTTGCCGGACTGAGGTTTCGCAGGCGTCGGTCAGGAAGTGGTACCGCCTCCCCGGCTCGAACGGGGGACCTCTTGATCCACAATCAAGCGCTCTAACCTACTGAGCTAAGGCGGCACCGTGACGCGCGATTTAGCGTTGCCGGCGCGGGAATGCAAGGCCTTCGCGCGGCCCGCGACGCTTGAATTGCCCCCGGTTTCGCCGTATCGACCCGATCCGGAACAGGAGTGCGGGCCATGGGCATCGACAAGGAAAGCGACATCGCGGCGAATCTGCAGATCGGGCCGACCTCTCTCGGCATGGTGCGGATCTACGTCGCCGCCGAGGGCGGGCTGGAACTGCCGCTCGACTTCGATCCCGAGGAGGCCGAGGAGATCGCCGAGGAAATCCGCCTGGCGGCGGCGCGGGCGCGCTCGATGAGCGAGCCGGGCGGCGGGGGCGGCAAGGCCGGCAAGAAAAAGGGCAAGACCGGCTAGCGCGGCTCGAGTGCCGCGCCGGGATCGCGCAGCGCCTGCAACCGCAGGGCCGCGTGCCGCGCGAATTTCTGCGTCAGCGCGCGGCGCCGCGCGCCGGCCAGCCGCGACTCGGGTCCCATGCGGAGGATCTCGGCGTCATAGGCATCGGCCAGGATCAGGCCGGTCTCCGCCGGCAGGAGCGCCTGGGGAAAATCCGCATCCACCGCCCAGAAGAACCGGTCGCACCAGTCGAGATAACCCGACCACTTGGCGTCCGACAGGTAATCCGCGCGCGACGACTTGCATTCGACGACCCAGAGCTCACCCTTCGGCCCCAACGCCATCACGTCCACGCGCAGCCCCGGCGCGGGCACGAATTCCTCGATGCAGGCGAATCCGTGCCCGGCGAGATGGCGCGCGGCGCCGCGGGCGAGAAGCTGTCCGGGGGCGAGATCCTGGGGCATGGGGGAATAATGAACAATCCGTGAACACGGGGCAAGACCCGCTGCCCCTTGCCGGCGCGCAACACCGGGCCTATGTTGCGCCTTGGCGGGTACTGCCCTTCTCGTGAAGAGGTCAAATTCCAGTGGCCTTAATCTTTTCCGAGGGAGCCGGCTCTGTCGGGGTCCTGGCCTCGTTACCTGGCGCCCACCTGTGTATGCAGGCTCTCGGGAATTCAGCGCCTCCACGGCCGCGGTGGGCCCGCCGCGTGTTCCCCGGCATGTCGTTTTCGCGCCGCCACCCGTCCCCGACGCGCGTGGCCGGTGGCGGCGCGTCCGGTTAGGCTGGGCCGCACCGACCCGCGGAGATCCCGATGACAGACATGACCGCGCTGAAAGCCGAGACCCGCAAGGCCGCCTTCGCACGGCGCAAGGCCGCGGCCGGTCGGCAGGCCGAGGAGGCGGCGACGGCGCATCTGCTGGCGCTGCTCCGCGCCGAGACCGCCGGAGCGGTGGCCGGCTACATGAAGATCCGCACCGAGATCGACCCGGTCGGCGCGATGACCGCGCTGGTCGCCGCGGGCCGCCCGGTCTGCGTCCCGGTGATCACCGGGCCGGGCCGCCCGCTTGCCTTCCGCGCCTGGACGCCCGCGACCGAGATGATCGACGGCCCCTTCGGCGCCCGGGTTCCCGCGGCCGGTTCCTGGATCACGCCGGCCGCGTTGATCGTGCCGCTCCTGGCCTTCGATCGCGACGGGTTCCGGCTGGGCTACGGCGGCGGGTTCTACGACCGCACGCTCGAGAGGCTGCGCGCCGCGGCACCGGTCCTTGCGGTGGGCTTCGCCTTCGCGGGCCAGGAAATGGAGACCGTCCCCACCGAGCCCACCGACCAGCGCCTCGACGCGATCGTGACCGAGACGGGCGTGATCCGGCCCTGACGGGCCGGAGCCGCTGCGCGGCGATCCATGCCTCCGGCGGGGATATTTCCGCCACTTGGATGGGGCGTTCCGGGTTTCCAAGTGGTCGAAATATCCCCGCGCGCGGCGCGCGCGGAACCGCGCCGCTCGACAAGGGCGCGCGGCGGGCCTAGGAGAGAGGCATGAGACTGCTATTTCTGGGCGACGTTGTGGGGCGCGCGGGCCGTGCCGCGATCCGGGACCGGCTGCCGGGGCTGCGGGCGGACTGGAAGCTCGACTTCGTCGTGGTCAATGGCGAGAACGCCACCGGCGGCATGGGGCTGTCGGCGGCCCATGCCGGGCTGATCCTCGAGGCGGGCGCGGACGTCATCACGCTGGGCGATCATGCCTTCGACCAGAAGGAGATGCTGACCCATATCGAGCAGGAGCCCCGCATCCTCCGCCCGCTCAACTTCGCCAAGTCGGCGCCGGGGCGCGGCGCGCGCGTGTTCGAGGCGCGGGGCGGTCGGCGCGTGCTGGTGACCCAGGCCCTGGGGCAGGTCTTCATGAAACGGCCCTTCGACGATCCGTTCTCGGCGCTGGAGCCGGTGCTGAAGGCGCATCCCCTGGGCGGGCAGGCCGATGCGGTGATCGTGGATTTCCATGCCGAGGCAACCTCGGAGAAGATGGCCGCCGGCCATTGGTGCGACGGCCGGGCGAGCCTCGTGGTGGGCACCCATACCCATGTTCCCACGGCGGACGCGCAGATCCTTTCGGGGGGGACCGCCTACCTGACCGACGCCGGCATGTGCGGCGACTACGATTCGGTCATCGGCATGGAAAAGACCGAGCCCATGCGCCGCTTCATCACCGGAATGGGCCGAGAGCGCTTCACCCCCGCGATGGGCACGGCGACGCTCTCGGGGGTTCTGGTCGAGACCGACGACGCCACGGGGCGCGCCTTGACGGTCACCATGATCCGCGCGGGCGGCCGGTTGCAGGACTCCCTGCCGTGACAGCCCCGGTTCCGCCGGTCCTGATCCTGCTGGCGCTCGGGGCCGGCTGGGGCATCACCCAGCCGCTGGCAAAGATCGCGGTCTCGGAGGGCTACCGGCATTTCGGCATCATCTTCTGGCAACTGGTCATCTCGGCGCTGGTTCTGGGCGTGATCGCCCTGCTGCGCGGCCAGCGCCTGCCGATGACCCCGCGCCACCTGAGGCTTTATCTCGCCATCGCGTTCCTGGGGACGATCCTGCCGAATTCCGCCTCTTTCCAGGCGGCGCGGTTCCTGCCGGCGGGAATCCTGTCGATCCTGATCTCGCTGGTGCCGATGTTCGCGCTGCCCATCGCGCTGGGCTGGCGGCTGGAGCGGTTCAGCTGGCGGCGGCTGGCCGGGATCCTCTGCGGCGCGGGGGCGGTCGTGCTGATCGTCGGGCCGGATGCCAGCCTGCCCGACCCGGCGATGGCCGTCTACGTGCCGCTGGCGATGATCGCCCCCTTCTTCTACGCGGTGGAGGGCAACTATGTGGGGCGCTTCGGCACGCTCGATATCGGCCCGCTGCGCACGCTCCTCGGTGCGGCGCTGGTCGGCGTGCCGGTGGCGGCGGCGCTGGCGCTGGGCACGGGGCAGTTCATCGACCCGCGCGGGCCCTGGGGCGCGCCGGATCACGCGGTGGTCGCATCGTCGGTCATCCATGCCCTCGTCTATGCGGGCTATGTCTGGCTGGTGGGCCGGGCCGGGTCGGTCTTCGCCGCGCAGGTGGCGTATCTCGTGACGCTGTCCGGCGTGCTCTGGGCGATGCTGCTGCTGGGCGAGCGGTACGCGGGCTGGGTCTGGGCGGCGCTGGCGCTGATGCTGGCGGGGCTGTTCCTCGTGCAGCCGCGGCCCCGCGACGCGGTTGCCGCCATCCGACCGGCGGGGCAGGATGCGGGCTGAGGCAGAAGGGGCGCGGCGATGATCGACCTGTCCGGCATAGCGATGGCAGAGCCGATCCTGGCGCTGGCGGTCGTGGCCGCGATGTTCACGCTCTTCGTGCGCGAGGTCTATCCGACCGAAGTGGTGGCGCTGGCCGGCGTGGCGGTGATGCTGTTCCTCGGCATCCTGCCCTACGACACCGCGCTCGACGTGTTGTCGAACCCGGCGCCCTGGACCATCGCGGCGATGTTCATCGTCATGGGCGGGCTCGTCAGGACGGGCTCGCTCGACTGGTTTACCCAGCACGCGGAGCGCTGGGTCGGCACGCGCCCGGTGATGGCGCTCGGGGCGCTGCTGGGCTTCGTGATCGCGGCCTCGGCGTTCGTGTCGAACACGCCCGTCGTCGTGGTGATGATCCCGGTCTTCGTCCAGCTGTCCCGGTCGCTCGGCGTCTCTGCCTCGAAGCTTCTGATGCCGCTCAGCTACGCGGCGATCCTGGGCGGCACGCTGACGCTGATCGGCACGTCGACGAACCTGCTGGTCGACGGCGTGGCCCGCACGCATGGCATGGACCCCTTCACCATCTTCGAGGTCACGCCGCTCGGGCTGGTCCTCGTTGCCTGGGGAATGCTCTACCTGGGGCTCGTCGGGCGTCACCTCCTGCCCCGGCGTGAGACCATGGCCAACCTGCTCTCGGACAAGTCGAAGATGAAATACTTCACCGAGGTCGCCGTGCCGGAAGAGTCCGAGCTGATCGGCCAGCCGGTGCGCGAGGTCGATCTCTTCCGCCGCGAGGGCGTGCGGCTGATCGACGTGTTGCGCGGCGACGCGTCGCTTCGGCGGGATCTCTCGGGGGTGACGCTGGAAGCGGGCGACCGGGTGGTGCTGCGCACCGAGATGTCGGAGTTGCTGGGCCTGCAGCAGAACAAGAACCTGCGCATGGTCGACAAGCTGTCCTCCGTCGAGACCACGACCGTCGAGGCGCTGATCTCCCCGGGCTGCCGGATGATCGGGCGCTCGCTCGGGTCGCTGCGCCTGCGGCGGCGCTACGGGGTCTATCCGCTGGCGGTGCACCGGCGGAACCAGAATATCGGTCGCCAGCTCGACGATCTCGTCGTGCGGGTGGGCGATACCCTGCTGCTCGAGGGGGCGCCGGAGGACATCCAGCGCCTGGCCGCGGACATGGACATGGTCGATATCGCGCAGCCCTCGGCGCGCGCCTATCGCCGCGGCCACGCGCCGCTGGCGCTGGGGGCGCTGGCCATGATCGTGGTGCTGGCCGGGCTCGGGGTCGCGCCGATCTTTTTCCTGGCTCTGGCCGCGGTGGCGCTGATCCTGCTGACGCGCTGCATCGATGCCGAGGAAGCCTTCGGTTTCATCGACGGGCGGCTGCTGGCGCTGATCTTCTCGATGCTGGCCATCGGCGCCGCGCTCGAGGCGTCCGGGGCCGTCAGCCTGATCGTGGAGGCGGTCAGCCCCTACCTGATGGGCCTGCCGCCCTGGCTGATCGTCTGGGCGATCTACCTGCTGACCTCGGTGCTGACGGAGCTGGTCTCGAACAACGCCGTCGCGGTGGTGGTCACGCCGATCGCCATCGGGCTCGGCGCGGCGCTCGGCGTCGATCCGCGGCCGCTGGTGGTGGCGGTGATGGTGGCGGCCTCGGCCAGCTTCGCGACGCCGATCGGCTACCAGACCAACATGATGGTCTATGGCCCGGGCGGCTATCGCTTCACCGACTTCCTGAAGATCGGGATCCCGCTCAACCTCTCGGTCGGCATCGTCGCAAGCCTCGTGATCCCGCTGATCTGGCCGCTCTGAGCCGGCGAAAGCGCTTGCGCCAATCGGTTTGCAAAGGCTAGGCAGGACATCGGCAAATCCGCAAAGCCGGGGTGTGGCAGGGCATGGCGACACAGAAACTCTATGCAGGCGTGAAGCTGCGCGAGACACGGGTGCGGCTGGGGCTGACCCAGAAGGATTTCGCCGGCAAGCTCGGCGTTTCGCTGCCCTACCTCAACCAGATGGAGAACAACCACCGCCCGGTCTCGACCGGCGTCGTGCTGGCGCTGGCGCAGGAATTCGGCTTCGACGTGACCGAGCTTTCCACCGGGGATGCCGAGCGCATGGTCACCGACATGCGCGAGGCGCTGGCCGACCCGGTCTTCGGCGAGGCCACGCCGCCGCTGGCCGATCTGCGGCTGGCGGCGTCGAACGCGCCGGCGCTGGCGCGGGCCTTCCTGGAACTGCACCGGGCGTATCGCCAGACCCATGAGCGGCTCGCGTCGCTCGACGAGGCGCTGGGCCGCGAGGACAGCGCCATCGCGCCGTCGCCCTGGGAAGAGGTGCGCGACTTCTTTCACTATTGCGACAATTACATCGACGCGGTGGACCGCGCCGCCGAGCGCGTGGCGACGAGCCTCGCCGCGGACGGCGAGGGCGGGCCGGCCGCCTGCATGGCCTATCTCGCGGCACGGGGGGTGACGGTGCGCCTGGCCGATGGGCCGGTGCTGCGCCGCTACGATCCCGCGCGGGCGGAGCTGACGCTGGCGGCGCGGACCGCGCCGGCGACGCAGCATTTCCAGCTTCTGCACCAGATCGCGCTGCTGACGCAGGCGGATCTGCTCGACGCGACGCTGGACTTCGCCCGTTTCCAGTCGGAAGAGGCGCGCGACATCGCCAAGATCGGGCTGGCCAATTATTTCGCCGGCGCGGCGCTGCTGCCCTACACCGCCTTCCTGGAGGCCGCCCAGGACTGCCGCCATGATCTCGAGGTGCTGGCCGACCGGTTCGGGGCCTCGATCGAACAGGTGGCGCACCGGCTCTCGACCCTGCAGCGCCCCGGCGCCAAGGGGGTTCCCTTCTTCTTCGTCCGCGTCGACCAGGCCGGGACCATCACCAAGCGCCACTCGGCCACGCGGCTGCAATTCGCGCGGTTCGGCGGGGCCTGCCCGCTGTGGAACGTGCACCGCGCCTTCGAGACGCCGGGCCAGTTCCTGCGCCAGCTGGCCGAGACGCCGGACGGTGTGCGCTATCTCTGCCTGGCGCGTGACGTGTCGAAGCCCGGCGGCAGTTTCAAGGCACCGGTGCGGCGCTACGCCATCGGCCTCGGCTGCGAGGTGCGCCACGCCGGCGCGCTGGTCTATGCCGACGATCTCGATATCGGCAACATCGCCGCCTTCGAGCCGATCGGCATTTCCTGCCGTATCTGCGAGCGGGTGAATTGCCACCAGCGCTCGGTCCCGCCGCTGGAGCGGCCGCTGCGCGTGGATCATGATGAGCGGGGCGTGCTGCCCTACCGGATCGACTGACAGAGGAGAGAGGCATGACCGCAACCCCGAACCGCCGCGTCGTCCTGGCCGAGCGACCCAAAGGCGTGCCGGAACCGCGCCATTTCCGCGTCGAGGAGCTGGACCCGGTGCCGCCCCGCGACGGCGAGGTTCTGGTGCGCGTCTCGCACTGGTCGGTGGACCCCGCGATGCGCGGCTGGGTCAACGACGTGCCCAACTACCTGCCGCCGGTCGCGATCGGCGCGGTGATGCGCAGCTTCGCCGTGGGCGAGGTGGTCGAGAGCCGTCATCCCGGCTTCGCCCCGGGCGAGGTGGTGACCGGCATGCTGGGCTGGCAGCGGATGGCCACCGTTCCGGGCGAGGCCATCGACCGCAAGGTGGCCGAGAGCGACCTGCCGCCCTCTCTGGCGCTGGGAATACTGGGTCTGAACGGGGTGACCGCCTATCTGGGGCTGACCACGGTGGCGGATCCGCAGCCGGGCGAGACGGTCGTGGTCTCCACCGCCGCCGGCGCGGTCGGGTCGGCCGTGGGCCAGATCGCCAGGGCGCTCGGCTGCCGGGCCGTCGGGATCGCCGGTGGGCCGGAGAAGGTCGCGCTCTGCCGCGAGGCCTATGGCTATGACGCGGCGCTCGATTACAAGGCCGGCGGGCTCGATGCGGGGCTGGCCGCGGCCTGTCCCGACGGCGTCGACGTCTATTTCGACAATACCTGCGGGCCGATCTCGGACAGGGTGATGGGCCACCTGGCGCAGAACGCGCGGGTCGTGATCTGCGGAACCGCCGCGATCACCGACTGGGATCCGCTGCCGCAGGGGCCGCGCGTCCACCGCCAATTGCTGGTCAAGAGGGCCCGGATGCAGGGCTTCCTGGCCTTCGATCACAAGGATCGCTACGCGGAAACCATCGACAGGCTCGCCGGCTGGGTCCGCGACGGCACCCTGACCTGGCGCGAGCATGTCTTGGACGGCGCCGAGGCGGCGCGGGATGCCATCGGGATGCTCTACCGCGGTGAGAACACCGGCAAACTGATCGTCGCCGTCGACTGAGCCCGCCGTTTTGGCGATTGATCCGGTCGCAGGGCGCGGCTATCCAGATCGAAACGAAACGGGGAGAGCCGCATGGAACTCAAGGGAAGCCGCACCATCGCCGCCGATCGCGCAACGGTCTGGGCCGCGCTGAACGATCCAGAGGTGCTGAAGGCCTGCATCCCCGGATGCCAGGAGCTGACCGGCTCGCCCGAAGAGGGCTTCGAGGCGGTGGTCAAGCAGAAGGTCGGCCCGGTCAAGGCGACCTTCAAGGGCCAGGTGGAGCTGTCGAACGTCGAGCCGATGGAAAGCTACACCATCTCCGGCGAGGGCAAGGGCGGCGTGGCCGGGTTCGCCAAGGGCGCTGCCGACGTGGCGCTGGCCGATGCCGAGGACGGCGGCACGGAACTGACCTACGACGTCGAGGCGAAGGTGGGCGGCAAGCTCGCGCAGCTGGGCTCGCGGCTCATCCACGGTTTCGCCACCAAGATGGCCGACCAGTTCTTCGAGAATTTCAAGGACGAGGTCGAAGGCGCCGGCGCCAAGGCGGACGCCGGCGAAGAGGAATAGCCCGACGGGGCGGGCCGGATCAGGCGGCGCTGAGCGCCCGCCAGATTTCGTCTTTCAGGGCCATGCGCTTCTTGCGCATCTCTTCCTCGTGCAGTTGCTCGGTCGGCTCGACGTTCGTCTCTGCCCGGTGCACCGCGCGGTTGATCTCGTGATACTCGTCCACGAGCTTCGCGAAATGCGCGTCCGAGGTCTTGAGCGCATGGATCTTCTCGGCGTATTCGGGAAATTCCTCGGACAGTTCGTGCGGCGTATGGGACATGCGTTTCTCCTTGGGTGTCTGTTCCGTCCGACCCTAGCCAGTCGTCCGGGGCCGAACCTTGATCCGGGTCAAATCAGCCGTGCAGATCGGGGCCGTGTTTCAGGATGACCGGCACCACCAGGTCCTCCTCGTCCACGAGGTGGCGGTCGAGAAAGGGCGCGAAGCCGCCGAGCGCGGCATGGAGCCGGCCGGTGTCGTCGGTGGCGTCGCCCGCGCCGAGGCCCCGCAGCACCGCGTTCGCGGCATCGGCCAGGGCGTTCAGGTGGCCGTCCAGCGCGTGATGATCGGCGTCGAGCAGCTCGAACCCGGCCGCCAGCCGGGTCTCCCGTCCCGAGAGCATGGGGAAATACTGGTGATCCTCGATCATGTGGTGGCCGTGTAGCTCGTTGAGGAACATGCCCCCCAGCCGCGACAGGCGCTGGCCATAGGCGCGCGGCGCGATCCGGCGGTCCAGCATCGCCTCGGCGTCGGTCTGCAGCCGGGCGAGGATCTCGCGGAACATGAGGTGGCGCTCCAGCCAGAAGCGGGTCAGCCCGTCGAAATTCGGGTGGCTTTCCCAGCTTTCCCGCGGGTAGTCCTCCAGCAGGACGCGCAGCGCGTCCGGCAGGCCGGTGCGGGTTTCGAGCGTCTTGGAGGGTCCTTCGGTCACCCGCCAAGAGCTATCCGCCCGGCGCGCGGTGTCAATGCCCCTCAGCGCTGGGCGGTGCGCCAGTCCGGGTGAATCCACGGCGCGTCGTTGGCCGGGGGCAGGGGGGTGCGGCCCAGGACGTGATCGGCGGCTTTCTCGCCCACGAGGATCGAGGGCGCGTTGATGTTGCCGTTGGTGATCCGCGGAAACACCGAACTGTCGGCCACCCGCAGCCCGTCGACGCCGATCACCCGGCATTCCGGGTCGACCACGGCCCGCGGATCGTCGCGGCGGCCCATCTTCGCCGTGCCGCAGGGGTGGTAGGCGCTTTCCACGTGCTCGCGCACGAAATCGTCCAGCGCGTCGTCGGATTGCACCGCGTCACCGGGCTGGATCTCGTGGCGGACATAGGGCGCGAAGGCCGGCTGGGCGAAGAGCTCGCGGGTCAGCCGGATGCAGCGGCGGAAATCGATCCAGTCCTGCTCCGTGCTCATGTAGTTGAAGAGGATCCGCGGCGCCTCGGCCGGGTCGGCGCTGCGCAGCGTCACCGCGCCGCGCGAGGGGCTCCGCATCGGGCCGACATGGGCCTGGAAGCCGTGCCCCTCGGCGGCGGCCTTGCCGTCGTAGCGCACCGCGAGCGGCAGGAAGTGATACTGGATGTCGGGGTAATCGACCCCGGCGCGCGAGCGGATGAACGCCGCGCTCTCGAACTGGTTGGAGGCGCCGAGACCGGTGCCGGTGAAGAGCCACTGCGCCCCGATGAGCGCCTTGCCCAGCAGGTTCCAGTAGCGGTAAAGCGTGATCGGCTGCGCCGCCGCCATCTGGATGTAAAGCTCCAGGTGGTCCTGCAGGTTGCGCCCGACGCCGGGACGGTCGGCGACCACCTCGATCCCATGCTCGGCGAGGTGCCCGGCCGGACCGATTCCCGACAGCATGAGCAGCTTCGGCGTGTTGATCGACGAGGCGGCCAGGATCACCTCGCGGCGGGCGCGGACGGTCTCGACCCGGCCGCCGCGTTCGATCTCGACGCCAGTGGCGCGGCCGTCCTCGATCACCACGCGGCAGGCGAGACCGCGCAGGAGATCGCAGTTGGCCCGCTTGAGCGCCGGTTTCAGATAGGCATTCGCCGCCGACCAGCGCCGGCCGCGCCAGACGGTCTGTTCCATCGGGCCGAAGCCTTCCTGCTTCTCGCCGTTGTAGTCGCCCGTCACCTCGTAGCCGGCCTGCCGCCCGGCCTCGACGAAGGCCGCGTGCAGCGGGTTGTTCCGCGGCCCGCGCCCGACATGGAGCGGGCCGTCGGTGCCGCGCCAGGCCGGGTCCCCGCCCTGGCCGCCGGCATGCCAGTTTTCCAGCCGCCTGAAATAGGGCAGCACGTCGGCGAAGCCCCAGCCGTCGGCGCCGGCCTCTGCCCAGTGGTCGTAGTCGCGCGCATGGCCTCGCACATAGACCATCCCGTTGATCGACGAGGAGCCGCCGATCACCTTGCCGCGCGGGCAGGCGAGCCGCCGCCCGCCCAGATGCGGTTCCGGCTCGGAGCTGTAGCCCCAGTCGTAGCGGCGCATGTTCATCGGGTAGCTGAGCGCCGCGGGCATCTGGATGAAGGGCCCGGCATCGGTGCCGCCATGCTCGATCACCAGCACGGAATGACGGCCGTCCTCCGACAGCCGGTAGGCCATGGCGCAGCCCGCGCTGCCTGCGCCCACGATCACGAAATCGGCTTCCATCACTCTTCTCCTGCGCCGTCGTCCACCCGCGTGCCCGCGCCCGTCATTCGCCGCGGGGGAAGCGTTGCGCTTCCTCCACGACGTTGAGATCCATGTGATTGCGCATGAACCGGTCCGACGCATCGCGGAGCGGCTGGTAGTCCCACGGGTAATAGGCGCCGTTGCGGAGCGCCTCGTAGACCACCCAGCGCCGGGCCTGGCTTTCGCGCACATCGGCGTCGAAACGGGCGAGGTCCCAGCGTTCGTCCGCCATCTCGCGGAAGCCGGCCAGCGTTCCGGCGCAGGCAGGGTCGCCGGCGCGGTTCTCCAGCTCGTGCGGATCGGCCTCGAGATCGAAGAGCTGCTCGGGGTCCAGCGCGCAGCGGGTATATTTCCAGCGTCCGTGCCGCAGGCAGACCAGGGGCGCGTAGCTCGCCTCGGCGGCGTATTCGATGGCCACGGGCGTCTGGCGCGCCGTGCCGCCGGCATAGGGCAGCAGGCTCTCGCCGTCGGTCCAGGGCAGCACCTCGTCCATCGAGACCCCGGCGAGATCGCAGAGCGTCGGAGTCACGTCGACGGTCGAGACCGGGTCGGCCACCCGCCCCGGTGCCAGGCCCGGCGCCGCGATCATCAGCGGCACGCGCGAGGAGCCCTCGAAGAAGGACATCTTGAACCAGAGCCCGCGCTCGCCCAGCATGTCGCCGTGGTCCGAGACGAAGAGGACGATCGCCTCCTGACGGGTCCGCTCCAGCACGTCCAGAAGCTGGCCGATCTTCTCGTCGAGATAGCTGACATTCGCGAAATAGGCCCGGCGCGACCGGCGGATGTCGTCCTCGGCAATGTCGAAGCTGCGCCAGTCATTGGCGTCGAAGATCCGCTGCGAATGCGGGTCGTGATCCGCGTAGTCCATGGCCGGGACCGCGGGCAGCAGGTGATCGCACGCGGCGTAGAGATCCCAGAACCTGCGCCGCGCCACATAGGGATCGTGCGGATGGGTGAAGCTGACGGTCAGGCACCAGGGCCGGTCGTCATGGCCGCGCGCGAGATCGTAGAGCTTCTGCTCGGCCATGAAGGCGACCTCGTCGTCGTATTCCATCTGGTTGGAGATCTCGGCCACGCCGGCGCCCGTGACCGAGCCGAGGTTGTGATACCACCAGTCGATCCGCTCGCCCGGCTTGCGGTAATCCGGCGTCCAGCCGAAGTCGGCGGGATAGATATCGGTGGTGAGCCGCTGCTCGAAGCCGTGCAGCTGGTCCGGGCCGACGAAATGCATCTTGCCGCTGAGACAGGTCTGGTAGCCCGCGCGCCGCAGGTGATGGGCGTAGGTCGGGATATCCGAGGCATATTCCGCTGCATTGTCGTAGACGCGGGTGCGGTGTGGCAGCTGGCCGGCCATGAAGCTCGCCCGTCCCGGCGCGCAGAGCGGGCTGGCCGTGTAGGCGTTGGCGAAGCGCACCGACCGCGCGGCCAGCCGGCGCAGGTTCGGGGTGTGCAGCCAGTCGGCCGGCCCGTCCGGAAACAGCGTCCCGTTCAACTGGTCGACCATCAGGATGAGGATGTTCGGTTTCGTCATTGCTGCCCCGCCGCGTCGAGTTCCCGGTCCAGGTATCCCAGCGCCAGCGCAACCGCCTGCGCCCGGTCGAGCGACAGGCCCGCCAGCGCCTGGCGGATATAGACCCCGTCGATCATCGCGCCGATCCCCTGCGCGATGGCCGGGGCGCGGTCGCCCGCCAGCTGTCGCAGGTCGTGCACGAGGTTCGACTGCAGCCGGCGCTGGTAGATCCGCAGCAGCCGCCAGGCATCCTGCGAGGTCTGCGCCTGGACGTAGAAGTTCAGCCAGGCCGCGATGACCTCGGCGCGGAAGTTCTCGTGCTCGAAACTGGCCTTCACGATGGCTTCGACCCGGGCGCGCGGGCCGTCCGCCACGGCCAGCGCGGCGCGCACCTGCGCGCCGTAGACGCCCAGGATATGGCGCATCGCCGCGAGGAAGATCTGCTCCTTGCCGCCGAAATAGTGATGCGCCAGCGCGCTCGACATGCCGGCGCGCTTGGCGATCTGGCTGACCGTGACGTCGAGCGCCCCCCGCGCGCCGATCTCGGCGATGGTCGCTTTCACCAAGGCTTCCCTTCGGATAGGCTCCATTCCGAGCTTCGGCATCCCGGCCCCCGTGCTGTTGCAATCCGAAGCTAAGTGGTTTTTAATTGACTCGTCAATCAAGAAAACAGGGAGCTTCCCATGACCTCCATCCGCTCGACCCTACTGGCCTCCGCCGCGAGCCTCGCCATGGCCGGCAGCGCCGCCGCGAATTGCGACAGCGTGACCTTCTCGGATGTCGGCTGGACCGACATCACCGCCACGACCGCCGCGACGACGCTGGTGCTGGACGCGCTCGGCTACGAGACCGACATCAAGGTGCTGTCGGTGCCGGTGACCTACACCTCGCTGGCCGAGGGCGACATCGACGTCTTCCTCGGGAACTGGATGCCGACCATGGAAGCCGACATCGCGCCTTACCGCGAGGCCGGCACGGTCGACACGGTCCGCGCCAATCTCGAGGGGGCGAAATACACCCTCGCCACCAATGCCCAGGGCGCGGCGCTGGGCATCACCTCCTTCGGCACGATCGCCGACCAGGCCGAGGCGCTGGAACGCGAGATCTACGGCATCGAGCCGGGCAATGACGGCAACCGGCTCATCATGGAAATGATCGAGTCCGGCGCGTTCGGGCTCGACGGCTTCGAGGTGGTCGAAAGCTCCGAGCAGGGCATGCTGGCGCAGGTCGGCCGGGCCGTCCGCCGGGAAGAACCGATCGTCTTCCTCGCCTGGGAGCCGCACCCGATGAACGCCAATTACGACATCACCTACCTGACGGGCGGCGACGACTGGTTCGGCCCCAATCTCGGCGGCGCGACGGTCTACACCAACACCCGGGCCGGCTATGTCGAGGAATGCCCGAATGTCGGGCAGTTCCTGCAGAATCTCGAATTCACGCTGGCGATGGAGAACGAGATCATGGGCGCGATCCTGAACGACGGCGAGGATCCGCAAGACGCCGCGCGCGCCTGGATCTCGGCCAACCCGGACGCGCTCGACGCCTGGCTGGACGGTGTCCAGACCGCGGGCGGCGAAGACGGCCTCGCGGCGGTCCGGACCGAACTCGGCCTCTGAGCCGGCGGCCTGACGCCAATCTCCCTCCCCCCGGAACGGGGGAGGGTCCGGGAGCGGAGAGGACAAGCGCCGGCCAACGGCGCGCCCCGGTGCAGCGCCGCCGCTTCGCCACGCACGCAGGGACAGATGCATGAACTGGCTCACCGACAACAAGATCCCCGTGGGCGACGGCGCCGCCGCCGTCTTCGACTGGCTTCAGGACAACGCCGCGGTCTTCTTCGACGCGCTGGCCATCGGCATGGAGAACCTGATCGACGGGTTGCTCTGGGTGCTGCAGACGCCGCACCCGCTCTTGGTGATCGCCGTGCTGGTGGCGCTGACCTGGGCGCTGCAGCGCAGCTGGAAGACCTGCCTCTTCGTGGCGCTGGGCTTTCTCTTCATCCTGAACCAGGACTACTGGGAAGAAACGACCGAGAGCCTGACGCTGGTGCTGGCCTCCTGCGTGGTCTGCATGGGCGTGGGCGTGCCCATCGGCATCGCCGCGGCGCACCGGCCGCGGCTCTACGCGGGCATGCGCCCGGTGCTCGACCTGATGCAGACCCTGCCGCCCTTCGTCTACCTGATCCCGGCCATCGTCTTCTTCGGGATCGGCATGGTGCCGGGGCTGATGGCCACGGTGATCTTCGTGGTGCCGGCGCCGATCCGGCTGACGCATCTCGGGATCTCCTCGACGCCGCAGTCCCTGCTCGAGGCCGCGCAGGCCTTCGGCGCCACGCCGCGCCAGACGCTCTGGAAGGTCGAGCTGCCCTACGCGCTGCCACAGATCATGGCCGGGCTGAACCAGACCATCATGCTTTCGCTGTCGATGGTGGTGATCGCCGCGCTGGTCGGGGCCGACGGGCTCGGGGTGCCGGTGGTGCGGGCGCTCAACCAGGTCAACACCGCGCTCGGGTTCGAGTCGGGCTTCATCATCGTCGTCGTCGCGATCATCCTCGACCGCATGCTCAAGATGGAGCGCCGCCCATGACCACCGCCGTGGATTTCGACAAGGTCTCCATCGTCTTCGGCGACCATCCCGAAACCGCCCTGCCGCTCATGGATGCCGGCCAGTCCCGGGCCGAGATCCAGGCCGCCACAGGCCAGGTGCTGGGCGTGCATGACTGCTCGCTCACCGTCGAGACGGGCGAGATCGTCGTGTTGATGGGGCTCTCGGGGTCGGGCAAGTCGACCCTGCTGCGCGCGGTCAACGGGCTCAACCCGGTGGTCCGCGGAAGCGTGCGGGTCAATGACGGCGACGCGATGGTCGACGTCACCCATGCCGATGCCAGGACGCTGCGGCGCATGCGGCTGCAAAACATCGCCATGGTCTTCCAGCAGTTCGGCCTGCTGCCCTGGCGCAGCGTGCGCGACAATGTCGGGCTCGGGCTCGAGCTTGCCGGTCTGCCGGCCGCGGACCGCCGCGCGCAGGTCGAACGCCAGCTTGAGCTGGTCGGCCTCGCCGACTGGGCCGACCGCAAGGTGGGCGAGCTCTCGGGCGGGATGCAGCAGCGCGTGGGCCTGGCGCGCGCCTTCGCCACCGACGCGCCGATCCTGCTGATGGACGAACCCTTCTCGGCGCTCGATCCGCTGATCCGCACCCGGCTGCAGGACGAGCTGCTGGACCTGCAGTCGAAGCTGGCGCGGACCATCATCTTCGTCAGCCACGACCTCGACGAGGCCTTCAAGATCGGCGACCGGATCGCGATCATGGAAGGGGGGCGCATCGTGCAATGCGGCCGCCCGCAGGAGATTTTCTCGCGCCCCGCCAACGACTACGTGGCCGATTTCGTGGCGCATATGAACCCGCTCGGCGTCCTGACGGCGCGCGACGTGATGGAGCCCGCGACCGGCCGGCACGACGCGACCGTGCCGCCCGACGCCGTGATCCAGTCGGTCATGGAAGAGGTCAAGGCCGCCCGCGCGCCGATCGGCGTGGTCGAGAACGGCGCGGTGATCGGCCAGATCACCCGCGACACCGTGATCGCCAAGCTGCTCGACCCGCGGGGCTGACGGGCCCCTTCATCGTTCCGGAAATATCCTCGGGGGTCCGGGGGCAGACAGCCCCCGGGGCCCGCCACTCAGAGCTTCGCGGCCGCGTCGGGCGGCGTCGCCGCGCGCCGGCGCAGCGCGGACTCGCGCCACGAGATAAAGCTGACCGCGCCGACCACCATCGAGCCGCCGAGCACCACCCAGGGATCGAAGGCCTCGCCGAAGACGAAAATCCCGAGCAGCGTGGCCCAGACCAGCTGCAGGAAGGTCACGGGTTGCGTCACCGCCAGCGGCGCGGCCTCGAAGGCGCGGGTCATGCTGTAATGTCCCGCTGTGGCGAAGAAGGCCACCAGCAAGAGCCAGAGCAGCTGGACCGGCGTGGGCGGCACCCAGACGACCGCCGCGAAGGGGGCGAGCCCGATGGTGACCCCGACCGACAGGAGCCCCACCACCGCGAGCGGGCTGATCTCCGCCGTCAGGCGCTTGGCCATGAGGTAGGAGACGGCGAAGGCCGGCGCGGTGAAGAGCATCGCCACGTGCCCGGACGACAGCTCGCGGAAGCCCGGGCGCAGGATCACCAGCGCGCCCGCCAGCGCCACCAGGATCGCCGCGATCCGCCGCGAGGCCAGTCGCTCGCCCAGGAAAAGCGCCGCCCCGACGGAAATGTAGACCGGCGCGAGGTAGTTCATCGCGGTGACGTCCGCGATCGGGATCCGTGCCATGGCGAAGAACCAGAGGATGACGGCCAGCGTATGCGCCGCCGCGCGCAGCCCCGCGAGCGTCGCGCCCCGCCGGCCCAGCCCCGACCGCAGCATCGGCCGGATCATCGGGATCACGAAAACCAGTCCCAGCGCGTAGCGCAGGAAGGCCGCCTGCGCGGCGGGAACGGCCTGGCCCAGGTGTTTCACCGTCGCGGTCACGGCGACGAAACAGAGCCCGGTCAGGAGCATCCAGAGGATCCCGGCGAGCGGGCGGTGGGCGGGGCTCTCGGACATGGCCGCGATCTGACCCGATCGGACCGGGGGCCGCAAGGGGCAGGCGGCCGATGCCGGGCCGGCGCGGCCGGCCGGTTCAGGCCGACAACTGGGCCATCACCTCGTCGGAAATCTCGAAATTCGCCGTGACCTTCTGCACGTCGTCGTCGTCCTCCAGCGCCTCGAGCAGCTTCATCAGCTTTTGCGCGTTCTCCAGGTCCAGATCCGTCGTGGTCTGGGGCTTCCAGATCAGGCGGGTCGACTCGCTCTCGCCCAGCTGGGCTTCCAGCGCCGAGGCGACCTCGTGCAGATCGGTGTCGGCACAGTAGACGATGTGCCCGTCCTCGGCGCTTTCCACGTCCTCGGCACCGGCCTCGATGGCGGCCATCATCACCGTGTCGGCGTCACCGGCGTCCGCGGGGTAGGTGATCTCGCCCTTGCGGTCGAACATGAAGCTGACTGCGCCCGTCTCGCCGAGGTTGCCGCCGTTCTTGGAAAAGGTCGACCGCACGTTCGACGCCGTGCGGTTGCGGTTGTCGGTCATCGCCTCGACGATCACGGCCACGCCGTTCGGCCCGTAGCCCTCATAGCGGATTTCCTCGTAATCCTCCGAGTCGCCGCCCTGCGATTTCTTGATCGCCCGCTCGATCACGTCCTTCGGGACCGAGTTCGACTTGGCCTCCTTGATCGCGAGCCTGAGCCGCGGGTTCTTCTCGGGGTCCGGGTCGCCCATCTTGGCGGCGACCGTGATCTCCTTGGAGAGCTTCGAGAACAGCTTGGAACGCGCCGCGTCCTGGCGGCCTTTCCGGTGCTGGATATTCGCCCATTTCGAATGGCCTGCCATGGCACTCTCTCCGTTCCGGGAAATCGGTCTGCCTGTCTATAGGGCAGGGCGCGGGGAACGTGCAAGACCGCCAGGGCGTTGCATATGTCCGCGCAATGGGCTTGTCTGGCGCCGACAGGGAGCATGCCGTGACGACCGACCAGATTATCCTTTTTGCCATTTTCCTCGTCGTCTTCGTGTTCCTGATCTGGGGGCGCTGGCGCTATGACCTGGTGGCCTTCACCGCGCTGCTGAGCGGCGTGGTCCTCGGGGTGGTTCCCTCCGACCGGGCCTTCGACGGCTTCGGGCATCCCGCGACCATGGTGGTGGCGCTGGTGCTGGTGGTCTCGGCGGGACTTGTGCGCTCGGGCGCGGTACAGCTGATCACCCGGACGCTGATCGACAGTTCCCGCCCGCTCGGCTGGCACATCGCCACGATGGGCAGCGTGGGCGCCGTGTTCTCGGGGTTCATGAACAACGTGGCGGCGCTGGCGCTGCTGATGCCGGTCGACATCCAGACCGCGCGCAAGGCCGGGCGCAACGCCGGGCTCAGCCTGATGCCGCTGTCCTTCGCGACGATCCTGGGCGGCATGGTGACGCTGATCGGAACCCCGCCCAACATCATCATCGCCACCTTCCGCGAGGACCGTCTGGGCGAGTCCTTCGCCATGTTCGACTTCGCGCCGGTCGGCGCGGTCGCGGCGCTGGCCGGGCTGGTCTTCATCGGCACGGTCGGCTGGCGGCTTATCCCGCAGCGTGACGGCGAGGCCAGCGCCGGCGAGAACCTGATGGAAAAGGCTCGCTACGTCGCCGAGCTGACCGTGCCCGGGGAGTCGGAGGTCGTGGGCCGGAAGATCCGTGACCTGCACGAGACCGAGGAAGAGACCGACGCCGCGGTGATCGGGCTGGTCCGCGACGGCAAGCGCCGTTTCGGCCGGTCGCGCAACGCGACGCTGCGCGCCGGCGACGTTCTGGTGCTGGACGCCACGCCCGAGGCCCTCGACGAGTTCCGCACCGCGCTCAGGCTCGGGTTTTCCGATGCCGAGCGCGAGGATAAGCTCGACGCCGCCGGAGAGGGGCTCGAACTGCTCGAGGTGGTGGTTCCCGAACAGGCCCGCATCACCGGCAAGACCGCCCAGAGCATCGGGCTCTCCTGGCGCCAGCAGACGATCCTGATGGGCATCTCGCGCAAGGGGCGCGAGCTCACGAGCCAGGTGCGCAAGGCGGTGGTCCATCCCGGCGACATCCTGCTGCTGCTGGTTCCGGCGGGCCGCGAGAACGACGTCACCGAATGGCTCGGCTGCCTTCCTCTGGCCGAACGCGGGCTCAAGGTGACCAAGCAGGACAAGACCTGGCTGGCCATCGGGATCTTCGCCGCCGCGGTCGCGGTGGCGAGTTTCGGCTATATCTCCGTGCCCGTGGCGCTGGGCATCGTGGTGGCGCTGTTCCTGATCATGCGGATCGTTCCGATCTCGGAGGTCTACGAGCACGTGGAATGGCCGGTCGTCGTCTTGCTGGGCTCGATGATCCCGCTCGGCACGGCGCTCGAGGAGGCGGGCGGCACGGCGCTGGTGGCCAACGCGCTGACGGGGCTCACGGGCGGCTTTCCCGCCTGGGCGATCCTCGCCATCCTCATGGCCGTGACGATGACGCTCTCGGACGTTCTGAACAACACGGCGACGACCATCGTGGCCGCCCCCGTCGCCATGGAGATCGCCGACACGCTGGGCGCGAATCCCGATCCGTTCCTCATGGCGGTGGCGGTGGCGGCATCCTGCGCGTTTCTGACGCCGATCGGCCACAAGAACAACACCCTGATCCTCGGCCCCGGCGGCTACGCCTTCGGTGATTACTGGCGGATGGGCCTGCCGCTCGAGGGGCTGGTGATCGGCGTGTCGGTTCCGATGATCCTGCTGGTCTGGCCGCTCTGAGCGATCAGGCGCCGCGGCGCAGCCGACGCTCGCGCTGCAGCACATAGGCCATCGAAAGCACGGCGGCGAACGCGGTGAGGAACATGATCCACTGCAACGGCAGCGCGCCCGAGCCCGTCGTCAGCATGGCGCCCGCCAGCGCCGACAGAGCGGCGCCGCCGCCGATCATGATCGCCCCGCCGAGCCCGCTGGCGGTGCCGGCCAGGTGCGGACGCACCGACAGCATGCCCGCGGTGGCGTTCGGCAGCACCATGCCGTTGCCGAGCCCCACGAAGGTCATGAAGCCGAAAAAGGCCAGCGCGCTGCCGAGCCCGGCATAGCTCACCACCAGCGACAGCCCGAGCCCGCCGGCGCAAAGCAGCGTGCCCCAGGCGAGCATCCGGTTGATGCCGTAGCGCACGGCATAGCGCCCGGTGAAGAAATTGCCCGCCGCGTAGCCGAGCGCCGGCGCCCCGAAATAGAAGCCGAGCACCGCCGGCGTCAGGCCGTAGACCTCGGAGCCGACGAAGGGCGCGCCGCCCAGATAGGCGAAAAACGCCCCCGAACAGAACGCCGCGGTCAGCGCGTAGCCCCAGAAGCGCCGTGCCGTCAGGAGTTCGGGATACTGGCGGAACTGTTCGGCGAAGCTGGACGACCGGGCGGTCGCCGTCTCGCCCTGGTCGGCCCAGGAGAGCCAAAGCACGAACAGGCCGCCGAGGAACAGCATCACGAAATTCGCCTGCCAGCCGAAGGCCTCGTCGAGCACCCCGCCGATCGCGGGGCCGATCATCGGCACCACGGCCATGCCCATGGTGACATAGCCGATCATGCTGGCCGCCTGGTCGCCGGGCACCATGTCGCGGACGATCGCGCGGCTGAGCACCATGCCGGTGACGATGACCGCCTGGCCCATGCGGCAGGCCAGGAAAAGCTCGGCGGTGGGCGCGACCAGGCAGCCGAGCGTGAAGATCAGGAACAGAACCGCGGACCAGAGGATCACCGGGCGTCGTCCGAAGCGGTCGGAGACCGGCCCGATCACCACCTGCAGCGCGGCATTCACCGCGAGGTAAAGCGCGACCGACAGCTGCATGACGCTGTATTCGGCCTCGAAATAGGCGGTCATGCTGGGCAGAGAGGGCAGAAACACGTTCATCGCCAGCGCCGAGAGGCCGGCGAAGACGACGAGCGTGAAGATGTGGGGCGGGGTGGTCCGGTCGAGGAACCGGACATCGGGTCGCGCGGTCATGGCCGGACCTTAAGCCGCTGGCCGCGATTGTCCATTGCATTCGCAACGGAACGCCGCGTCAGGGCATGCGCGGCCAGGTGTCGGTCATCCGGTAGCCCTCGGGCCAGGGATCGTCGGGATCGCGCATCAGCTGGTGGGTGCCGGTGATCCAGGCCCGGCCGCGGATTTCCGGGATGATCGCGGGACGGCCGGCAACCTCCGTTTCTTCCGCGATGCGGCATTCGAACCGCCCGCCGAGCATCGCGCGCCCGGTAAAGCGGTCGCCCGGTCCCATCGCGCCCCGCGCGGCCATGACCGCCATCCGGGCCGCGCAGCCCGTTCCGGTCGGGGAGCGGTCGACCTTGCCCGGGTCGATGACGACGGCCGAAAGGCCCTCGGGGCCGTCCGGGCCATCTGCGACGGGCGCGGTGAACTGGCAGAACGAGATATGCCGCCAGGGTGCGGCGGGATGCGCGAAGCCGAGTTGCGCGTTGGCCGCGCGGGTGATCCGCGCCCCGAGCGCCGCGATCTCGTCGGCGCGCTCGGGCACGAGCTCGAGCCCGGCCTCCTCGGCGCGCACGATCACGAAACTGTCGCCGCCATAAGCCGTGTCGACCGTGAGCCGCCCCAGCCCCGGCACGTCGAGCGGGGCGTCCAGCCGGTCGGCGAAGGACGCCACGCCGCGAAAGCGGATATCGCGGGCCTTGCCGTTCTCGCAGCGCGCGGTCACCGCGATGGGGCCTGCGGGGGCCTCGATCACGAAGCGCGTCTCGGGGCCGGTGATCGGCACCATCCCGGTCTCGAGCAGCACGGTGGCCACGCAGATCGTGTTCGAGCCGGACATCGGCGGCGTGTGTTCCGGCTCCATGATCAGGAAGCCCCAGGCGGCCTCGGGGGCGCGTGGCGGCACGATCAGGTTCACATGCCGGAAGACGCCGCCGCGCGGCTCGTTCAGCAAGAAGCGGCGCAGGCGGCCGTCACGCGCGAGATGGTCGCGCTGCTCCCAGAGCGTTTCGCCCGGCGGCGGCGCGACGCCGCCGGTGACGACGTCGCCGACCTCGCCCTCGGCATGGGCCGAGACGACGTGGATGAGGCGATCAGTCCGCACCGGAATTCGCAAATTTGCATTTAGCCTGCAGGGCGGTGCCAATAATTTGCAAATTTGCCATGTTTTTCTTCCGCGCAGGTGCCGCGCCGCGTATCGTCCGGCGATAAATCCAGGGGGGAGCATACGCGATGAAGGATATCCTGCAAGAACTCGAGACCCGCCGCGACCAGGCCCGGCTCGGCGGCGGCGAGAAGCGGGTCGACGGGCAGCACGCCAAGGGCAAGCTGACGGCGCGCGAGCGGCTGGAGCTGTTGCTCGACCCGGGCTCCTTCGAAGAGTTCGACATGTTCGTGGCGCATCGCTGCACCGATTTCGGCATGCAGGAAAGCCGCCCCTATGGCGACGGGGTCGTGACCGGCTGGGGCACGATCAACGGGCGCATGGTCTATGTCTTCAGCCAGGATTTCACCGTGATGGGCGGCTCGGTGTCCGAGACCCACGGCCAGAAGATCTGCAAGATCATGGACATGGCGATGCAGAACGGCGCGCCGGTGATCGGCCTGAACGATTCGGGCGGGGCGCGTATCCAGGAGGGCGTCGCCAGCCTCGCGGCCTATGGCGAGGTGTTCCAGCGCAACATCGAGGCCTCGGGCGTCATTCCCCAGATCAGCGTGATCATGGGCCCCTGCGCCGGCGGCGCGGTCTATTCCCCGGCGATGACCGACTTCATCTTCATGGTGAAGGACAGCTCCTACATGTTCGTGACCGGGCCCGACGTCGTGAAGACCGTCACCAACGAGGTCGTGACCGCCGAGGAACTGGGCGGGGCCAAGACGCACACCTCCAAGTCGTCGGTGGCCGACGCGGCCTTCGAGAACGACATGGAGGCGCTGATGGAGGTGCGCCGCCTCATCGACATGCTGCCGCTCAACAATCGCGAGCGACCGCCGCATCGTCCGTTCTTCGACGATCCGGACCGGGTCGAAACGGCGCTCGACACCATCGTGCCCGAGAACCCGAACCAGCCCTACGACATGAAAGAGGTCGTGCGCAGCGTCGCCGACGAGGGCGACTTCAACGAGATGCAGGCCGATTTCGCCAAGAACATCATCACCGGGTTCATCCGGCTCGAGGGCCAGACCGTGGGCGTGGTGGCGAACCAGCCGATGGTGCTGGCCGGCGTGCTCGACATCGACTCGGCGCGCAAGGCGGCACGCTTCGTCCGGTTCTGCGACTGCTTCGAGATCCCGATCCTGACCTTCGTGGACGTGCCCGGATTCCTGCCGGGGACCAAGCAGGAATATGACGGGATCATCAAGCACGGCGCCAAGCTGCTCTTCGCCTATGGCGAGGCCACGGTGCCGAAGGTGACCGTCATCACCCGCAAGGCCTATGGCGGGGCCTATGTGGTCATGTCGTCCAAGCATCTGCGGGGCGACTTCAACTACGCCTGGCCGACCTCCGAGGTCGCGGTGATGGGCGCCAAGGGCGCGACCGAGATCCTCTACCGGTCCGAACTGGGCGACCCCGACAAGATCGCCCGCCGGACCAAGGATTACGAGGATCGCTTCGCCAACCCGTTCGTCGCGGCGGAACGCGGCTTCATCGACGAGGTGATCCAGCCGCGCTCGACCCGCAAGCGGGTCTGCCGGGCCTTCGCCTCGTTGCGGACGAAGACGCGGGGCATGCCCTGGAAGAAGCACGACAACATCCCGCTTTGAGGGCAGGGACCGTGCGCCGCGCGCTTCATATCCTCCTGGCCTGCGCCTTGCCGGTCCTGCCGGCGGCGGCCGCGACCCCCGTCGCGGTGCCGTCTGGGCAGGTGCTCTATCTGCAGGAGATCCTCTGGCAGGAAGACACGCTGCGGCTGCGCTTCGTCGCGCCCGGCATCGCGCGCGAGGGCGGCACGCTTGGCTTCGAGGATGTGCAGCAGGATTTCCAGGCGCTGTGCGAGACGATGGGCTTGCAGCTTCTGCGCGAGACCGGGCGCACGGTCGACCAGCTCGTCGTGAGCATGGCCGACCGCCCGCTGGCCTTCGGCGAAACCGCGCCGGACACCCGGCAGTTCTTCGAGGCGTTCCGCATCGAGAACGGTGCCTGCGTGCTGGAGGTGTTCTGACCATGGTGCCCGGATTTTCCCCGGACCGGGCCGCGGTCGCCGCGGCTGATGCATCCCGGCCACATCCCTTCGGACGGGATCGCGCTTCCTATCATTTTCCCGTGAAGTGTCGTATCGTCCGGACAGGTCGCTCGAAAGCGGCCGAATTGGAACGGCGCGTCGTTCCGCCCTCTCGGGCGTCGGCGCGTGGTGGAGACAGACTGAGGAGAACGGAATGTCCAAGACCATCAAGATCGTCCTCTCGCTCGGCCTCGTGGCCTTCGCTGCCGCCTGCGCCCAGCAGGAGGAAGAAATCGTCTACGTCGAGCCCGAGCCGGTGGTCGAAGAGCCGACCTACGAGAAGTACTGATATCTTTGCGGGACGGGCGGTTACGCCCGTCCCGACGACCGCGCGCCGCACCCGGCCGGCAGGGGGGCGGCCATGCTGAAACATCGCGGGTTCCCCTCGCGCCTGCCCGGCACGGATTTTCAATTCACGATCCGGCGCGCCCAGAAGGGCAGCGCCACACGCATCACCCGCCGTGAGCGGTTCGCCGATCGCCGTTCGGCCGACCGGATGGCGGATGCGGGGTTTCTCGCCGCGCTGATCGAGCATTTCGGTGACGCGCCCTTCGAGCGCGGCAATCTCGACGCGGGGCGGCTGTCCTGGCTTTTCGGGCGCGAGGTCGTGCCGGCCGAAGAGCCGTTCGACCCGGAAAGCTACGCGGCGCTTCTGCGGGTCGACATGGCGGCGGCCGAGGCCGCTTTTCCCGAGCTCTTCGACGGAGATCCGGCATGATCCCGCGCATGGTCTCCGGAATCCGGCAGCAAATCGCCCATAATGCCGCCGCGACGACGCCGCGCTTGGCGCGGCGGGCGCGGTCTGGCTATCGTCTACCCGAGGCCGGTCGCCGGCCCGGTGCGCCGGCCTCGGGTATCCACAACCGTTACCCTTCCCCTCTTCTGGGGCCCGGTCGTCCGTTTTGCGACCGGGCTCATTTTCTTTTTGGCGCCAAGCCCCTGCCGGGATCGGCAGAGCCCCGCCGAAAGCCGGGCGCGCGCCTTGCGTCGGGCCGGCGCGGTTCCCATTCTGTCTGCCTAGATGCGCGCCCGGACGTCCTGTCCGGCGCCTGCACCCAAGAGGGAGACACGAATCGATGCGGAAACTTGGCATACTCGCGCTTATGGGCACTCTGCCGCTGCTCGCGGCCTGTGGCGACACGGTCGGCGAGCAGGCGCTCTTCGGCGGGGCCGCGGGCGCCGTGGGCGCGGCCGCGGTCGACGGCGACCCGGTCGTGGGCGCGGCTGTCGGCGCGGCCGGCAACACGCTTTACTGCCAGCAAAATCCGGGCCGCTGCCGCTGACCGGATCGGCCGGGCGCGCCCGGCATGCACAATGACGGACGACAAGAACAGCCATCGGGGCCGCGCCTGCCCCGGTGGCTTTTTTCGTGTCGCATCCCGGGCCGGAACCCGGGCTGCGCTGACTGGAAGGGACGGAGAATGTTCAAGAAAATTCTGATCGCGAACCGCGGGGAAATCGCGTGCCGGGTCATCAAGACGGCCCGCCGCATGGGGATCGCGACGGTGGCGGTCTATTCCGACGCCGACAAGCATGCGCTGCATGTCCGCATGGCCGACGAGGCGGTGCATATCGGCCCGGCCCCGGCCAACCAGTCCTACATCGTGATCGACAACATTCTCGCGGCGATCCGCGAGACCGGCGCCGAAGCGGTGCATCCGGGCTACGGCTTCCTGTCGGAGAACCCGAAATTCGCCGCCGCGCTCGAGAAGGAGGGCGTCGCCTTCATCGGCCCGCCCAAGGGCGCGATCGAGGCGATGGGCGACAAGATCACCTCGAAGAAGCTCGCCAAGGAAGCGGGGGTCAATACCGTGCCCGGCGTCATGGGGCTGATCGAGGACGCCGACGAGGCGGTGAAGATCAGCCAGGAGATCGGCTACCCGGTGATGATCAAGGCCAGCGCAGGGGGCGGCGGCAAGGGCATGCGCATCGCCTGGAACGACGAAGAGGCGCGCGAGGGCTTCCAGTCGTCCAAGAACGAGGCCGCGTCCTCTTTCGGCGACGACCGGATCTTCATCGAGAAATTCGTCACCCAGCCCCGGCATATCGAGATCCAGGTTCTCGGCGACAGCCATGGCAACTGCATCTACCTGGGCGAGCGGGAATGCTCGATCCAGCGCCGGAACCAGAAGGTCATCGAGGAGGCCCCGTCGCCCTTCCTTGACGAGGAGACCCGCAAGGCCATGGGCGAGCAGGCCTGCGCGCTGGCGCGCGCCGTGGACTACTGCTCGGCGGGGACGGTGGAATTCATCGTCGACGGCGACAAGAACTTCTACTTCCTCGAGATGAACACCCGCCTGCAGGTGGAACACCCGGTGACCGAGCTGATCACGGGCGTGGACCTGGTGGAGCAGATGATCCGGGTCGCGGCGGGCGAAACGCTGGCGCTGACCCAGGACGACATCAGTCTCGACGGCTGGGCGATCGAGAGCCGGCTCTACGCGGAGGATCCGTATCGCAACTTCCTGCCCTCGATCGGGCGACTGACGCGCTATCGCCCGCCCGAGGAAGCGGTCGGCGACACGGCGGTCGTCCGCAACGATACCGGCGTCTTCGAGGGCGGCGAGATCTCGATGTATTACGACCCGATGATCGCCAAGCTCTGCACCTGGGGGCCGACGCGTGCCGATGCGCTGGAGGGAATGCGCGACGCGCTCGACGGGTTCGAGGTCGAGGGGATCGGCCACAACCTGCCGTTCCTTTCGGCGGTGATGGATCACCCGCGCTTCATCTCGGGCGATATCACAACGGCCTTCATCGCCGAGGAATATCCCGACGGCTTCGCCGGCGCGGAACTGCCCGAGCCGGTCCTGCGCCAGCTCGCGTCCGCGGCCGCGGCCATGCACCGGGTCAGCGAGATCCGCGCGGCGCGGGTCTCGGGGCGGATGTCGAACCACGAGCGCGAGGTCGGCGCCGACTGGGTCGTGTCGCTGGCCGGGCATGACTACCCGGTGACGATCGCGGCCGATCGCGAGGGCTCGACGGTGAAGTTCGCCCATGGCGGGCAGCACCGCGTCGCCTCGGACTGGAAGCCGGGCATGCCGCTGGCGGTGCTCGACATCGACGCGGATCGCGTGGTGATCAAGGCCGAGCCGGTGCCGCTCGGCTACCGGATGCGCCACCGGGGCGCCGACCTGATCGTCAAGGTCCAGACCCCGCGCCAGTTCGAGCTGTCCCAGCACATGCTCGAGAAGGTGCCGCCCGACACGTCGAAAATGCTGCTTTGCCCGATGCCGGGGCTGATGGTGTCGGTCGCGGTGGAGCAGGGCCAGGAGGTGCAGGAGGGCCAGGTCCTCTGCACCGTCGAGGCGATGAAGATGGAAAACGTGCTCCGCGCCGAACGCCAGGCGGTCGTCGCCAAGATCAACGCGGGCGCCGGCGACAGCCTCGCCGTCGACGACGTGATCATGGAGTTCGAGTGATCCGATGACCGACGCGCTGCCGCTTGCCCGGACCCGCCGGATCGGCCCCTTCGAGGTGGGGCGGATCGGCTATGGCTGCTGGCGGTTCGCCGGCACGCCGGTCGCGGCGGCGCGTGAAAAGCTCGAGACCGCGCTCGCGGCGGGCATCGACCTGATCGATACGGCGGCGATCTATGGCTTCGGCGAGACGGCCTTCGGAGAGGCGGAGGAACGGCTCGGCGACGCCCTGGCCGATGCGCCGGGACTGCGCGAGAAAATCGTGCTGGTGACGAAGGGCGGGATCGTGCCGCCGATCCCCTATGACAGCCGCAAGGCCGCGCTGATCGAGAGCGTCGAGGCCTCGCTCCGGCGGCTGCGGACCGAGGCGATCGACCTCTTCCTCGTCCACCGCCCGGATTTTCTCGCGGCTCATGCCGAGGTCGGCGCGGCGCTGGAGGAGATGCACGCCGCGGGCAAGATTCGGGCGGCGGGCGTATCCAACTACACGGTCGCCCAAACCCGCGCGCTGCAGCCGCAGATGGATCTGCCGCTCGTGGCGACCCAGCCGGAATTCTCGGCGCTGACGCCGGCGCCGCTCTATGACGGGGTGTTGGATCTCGCGCAGGAAACGGGGCTCGCCCCGATGGCCTGGTCGCCGCTGGGTGGCGGGGCGCTGGCGACGGGGCAGGGCGGGCCGGCCCCGGCCGACCGCCGCGACGCCGTCCTGGCCGAGATCGACCGCATCGCCGGGGTGAACGGGTGCGGGCGCGACGCCGTGGCGCTGGCCTGGGTGCTGGCGCACCCGGCGGCCCCGGTGGCGCTGATCGGCACCCAGCGGCCCGCGCGCATCCGCGCGGCCATGCGCGCCTTCGATGTCCGGTTGACCCGCCGTGACTGGTACGCGGTTCTCGAGGCCCGGCTGGGGGAGGCGATGCCGTGACGGATCACTGCCGGCGCAATTCCTCTTGCCGCATCGGCATCTTGTCGATGGCGCGGGTGATTTCGCGGATGTCCCAGGGGAAGGGCTTGCGCAGGTTCACCGTGCCGTCCTTGGCAAGAAGCGCCAGCATGAAGCCGCGCGGCCGCAGGCGTTCGCGCGCATCCGAAAGGGTGTCGGGCGCTGTATCGGTGATGATCACCACGTCCCGTTCGACGAGCAGCTCCGGTTCCCGGGCCAGCAGTTCCATCTGTTCCTGGTACCGTGGATCGGCCGGGGTGTCGGCGAAGACGACGATGGGCCGCGAGATCCAGCGGAACTCGTCCAGCGTGACCTCCTCTGCCGGGAAGATCGGCAGGGTATCGGCGTCTTCCGCCGCGGCGGCCGCGGTGGCGTCGTCCCCGGCGCCGGCGTCGTTCTGGGCCGTCTGCATGCCATTGTCCCCGGTATCCAGCATCGCGGCGGTCTGGGCCGCGGCGGGTGCGGCCAGGGCGGCAAGGGCGAGAAGGGCGGCGAAGCGTGTTGTCATGTATCCTCCGGCTCCCCGACATATAGGCCGCGCCGCGCCGAAAGCGAAGGGCCGATTGCGCGGTGCGCCGACGCTCCGCCACGGCCCGCCGGCCGTTAATCCCGCGCAGAGGATCTGTGCCTAATGTCCGCGCCGATCGCACATATCCCGGCGGCCCTGGCCGCCGTCACGCGCGGGGCCCGGCGGCTTTTGGAGGTGATCCTGCATATCGGTGCGCATCGCACCGCCACCACCAGTTTCCAGCAGACCCTAGAGGCCAATCGCGCGAATTTGAGGAAAACTGGACTCGGCTTCTGGGGTCCGGCGCAGACCCGTGCGGGGCTCCTGGACGGGCTGGGCCGCGATCCCGCGCAGGCCACGGCCGCCGAGCGCGCCCGCGCGCGGCGGAGCCGGGCGGCGATCGCCGCGGCGCTCGCGGCCGAGCGGGACCGGGGAACCCGCCGGCTGGTCGTGAGCGAAGAGAACATGATGGGCACGATGCGCGGCAACCTGGCCGCGCGCGCGCTCTATCCGGGGCTGGCGGTACGGCTGGCGCGGATCGGCGCGGCTTTCCCGGAGGTGCGCCGCGTCGCGCTCGGCGTCCGCGGACTCGAAGACTACTGGGCCTCGGCCTGCGCCTATGCCATCGCCGCCGGCCTGCCGGTCGTGGGCCCGTCGGCGCATGCCGCCATCGCCGCCGGTCCGCGCAGCTGGCGCGACGTGGTGCGCGAGACCGCCGCGGCCTTCCCGCGGGCGGAGGTGACGGTCTGGGCGTTCGACGACGTCGTGGGCCGGCCGGCGGCGCAACTGGCCATGATGACAGGGGGCGCGGGCACCGCGGCGTTGCCGCGCGCGGCGCGGCGGCAGAACGCCTCGCTGCCGCGCGACGGGCTGCGGGCGACGCTGGCGCGGCGCGGTGCGCTGGCCGAGGCGGCGGCGATCCCGCCCGGCCCCGGCCGCTACATGCCCTTTGATCGGGATCAGCGCGCCGCGCTGCGGATCCGCTACGCTGCGGACCTCGCGTGGCTGCGGAGCGGGGCCGCGGGCCTCGCGCGTTTCATCGAAGACAGGCCGGGCCTTTCCCCCGGCCGGAGAGGACAGGGGATACCGACGTGACGGACAGCAAAGACGACTGGGCCCGGCTTGCCGAGAAAGAGCTGAAAGGCCGCCCGCTGGAGAGCCTCGACTGGACGACGCCCGAAGGCATAAAGGTCAAGCCGCTCTACACCGAGGAAGACCTCGCGGGCCTCGCGCATACCGGCTCGGTGCCGGGGCAGGCCCCTTTCACCCGCGGGCCGCGGGCCACGATGTACACGGGGCGCCCCTGGACGATCCGGCAATATGCCGGCTTCTCCACGGCCGAGGACTCGAACGCGTTCTACCGCCGGGCGCTTGCGGCGGGGCAGCAGGGTGTCTCGGTCGCCTTCGATCTGGCCACCCATCGCGGCTATGACAGCGACCATCCGCGCGTCGAGGGCGACGTGGGCAAGGCCGGCGTCGCGATCGACTCGGTCGAGGACATGAAGATCCTCTTCGACGGCATCCCGCTCGACCAGGTGTCGGTCTCCATGACGATGAACGGCGCGGTGATCCCGGTGCTCGCCAGCTTCATCGTCGCGGGCGAGGAACAGGGCGTCGACCGCAAGCAGCTTTCGGGAACGATCCAGAACGATATCCTGAAAGAGTTCATGGTGCGGAACACCTATATCTACCCGCCCGAACCCTCGATGCGGATCGTCAGCGACATCATCGAGTACACCTCGACCGACATGCCGCGGTTCAACTCGATCTCGATCTCCGGCTACCACATGCAGGAGGCAGGCGCGACGCTGGTCCAGGAGCTGGCCTTCACGCTGGCCGACGGCAAGGAATACGTGAAAGCCGCGATCGGGCGCGGGCTGGACGTGGACGCCTTCGCGCCGCGGCTGTCGTTCTTCTTCGCCATCGGCATGAACTTCTTCATGGAGGCCGCGAAGCTCCGCGCGGCGCGGTTCCTCTGGCACCGCATCATGTCCGAGTTCGCGCCGAAGGACCCGCGCTCGATGATGCTGCGCACGCATTGCCAGACCTCGGGCGTCAGCCTGGCCGAGCAGGATCCCTACAACAACATCGTGCGCACCGCCTACGAGGCGATGAGCGCGGTGCTCGGCGGCACCCAGTCGCTGCATACCAACAGCTTCGACGAGGCGATCGCGCTGCCGACCGATTTCTCGTCCCGGATCGCGCGGAACACCCAGCTGATCCTGCAGAACGAGACCGGGGTGACCAACGTCGTCGACCCGCTGGCAGGCTCCTACTATGTCGAGAAGCTGACCGCCGACCTGGCGGATGCCGCCTGGGAGATCATCCGCGAGATCGACGAGATGGGCGGCATGACCAAGGCCGTCGAGTCGGGCATGCCGAAACTGCGGATCGAGGAGGCCGCCGCGCGCTGGCAGGCCGCGGTCGACCGCGGCGACGAGGTGATCGTCGGCGTCAACAAGTGGCGCCCCGAGAAAGAGCAGGAGATCGACATCCTCGACGTGGACAATGTCCGCGTCCGTGACAGCCAGATCGCCCGGCTCGAGAAACTGCGTGCCGGGCGCGACCAGGCGGCCTGCGACAGCGCGCTCGAGGCGCTGGAACAGGCGGCGAAATCCGGCGAAGGCAACCTGCTGCGGCTGGCGGTCGAGGCCGCCCGGACGCGCGCAACCGTGGGAGAGATCTCGATGGCGATGGAAAAGGCGTTCGGCCGCCACAGGGCCGAGGTGCAGACGCTGGCCGGGGTCTACGGCGCGGCCTACGAGGGCGACGAGGGCTTCGCGCAGATCAAGAAGGACGTGGACGCCTTCGCCGAGGACGAGGGACGCCGGCCCCGGATGCTGGTGGTCAAGATGGGCCAGGACGGCCATGACCGCGGCGCCAAGGTGATCGCGACGGCCTTCGCCGATATCGGCTTCGACGTGGATGTGGGCCCGCTCTTCCAGACGCCCGAGGAAGCCGCGCAGGACGCCATCGACAACGATGTCCACGTCATCGGCATCAGCTCGCAGGCGGCCGGTCACAAGACCCTGGCGCCGAAGCTGATCGCGGCGCTGAAGGAACAGGGCGCCGGGGATATCATCGTGATCTGCGGCGGCGTGATCCCGCAGCAGGACTACGAGTTCCTCAAGAAGGCCGGCGTGAAGGCCATCTTCGGCCCGGGAACCAACATCCCCGAGGCGGCGAAGAACATCCTCGCGCTGATCCGCGAGGCCCGCGGGTGAACCCCGCGCCGGTCATATCCACCGCCGCCGGCGGGATTTTCAGGCAAAGCCCGAAACCGTCGCCGGATTTTCCGCCCTGTCAGGCGCGGCGCAAAAATGGTTCAATGCTAAACCATTCATCGCCGTTCAGGGAGGAGCCGCGTCAATGACCGATCGCAGCCAGGAAACCGCGCGCCAGTCGGCGCTGGACTACCACGAGCATCCGAAGCCCGGGAAACTCGAGATCCGGGCGACCAAGCCGATGGCCAACCAGCGCGACCTGGCGCGCGCCTACAGCCCCGGCGTGGCCGAGGCCTGCACCGAGATCACCCGGGACCCGGCAACCGCCCGCCGCTACACCGCGCGCGGCAACCTGGTGGGGGTCGTCACCAACGGCTCGGCCGTCCTCGGACTGGGCAATATCGGCGCGCTGGCGTCCAAGCCGGTGATGGAGGGCAAGGCGGTTCTCTTCAAGAAATTCGCCAATATCGACTGTTTCGACATCGAGCTGGACGAATCCGATCCCGAGAGGCTGGCCGACCTGGTCTGCGCGCTGGAGCCGACCTTCGGCGCCATCAACCTCGAGGACATCAAGTCGCCCGATTGCTTCATCGTGGAAAAGATCTGCCGCGAGCGGATGAACATTCCCGTCTTCCACGACGACCAGCACGGCACCGCCATCGTCGTGGGCGCGGCGGCCACCAACGCGCTGCGGGTCGCCGGCAAGCGTTTCGAGGACATCAAGATCGTCTCCACCGGCGGGGGCGCGGCGGGCATCGCCTGCCTCAATACCCTGCTGAAGCTCGGCGTGAAGCGCGAGAATGTCTGGCTCTGCGACATTCACGGTCTGGTCTACGAGGGCCGCGCAGAGGACATGACCCCGCAGAAGGCCGCCTATGCCCAGGACAGCGACCTGCGCGCGCTTGGCGAGGTGATCGCGGGAGCCGACCTGTTCCTCGGCCTGTCCGGACCGAACGTGCTGAAACCCGAGATGGTCGCCAGTATGGCCGAGCGTCCCATCGTCTTCGCCCTTGCCAACCCGGTGCCCGAGATCATGCCCGACGACGTGCGCGCCGTCGCGCCAGAGGCGATCATCGCCACGGGCCGGTCGGATTATCCGAACCAGGTCAATAACGTGCTCTGCTTTCCGTTCATCTTTCGCGGCGCGCTGGACGTCGGCGCGACCGAGATCAACGATGCCATGCAGATCGCCTGCGTCGAGGGGATCGCGGCCCTGGCCCGCGCCACCACCAGCGCGGAGGCCGCCGCCGCCTACCAGGACGAGCGGATGACCTTCGGCCCGGACTACCTGATCCCGAAGCCCTTCGATCCGCGGCTGATGGGCGTGGTCGCCACCGCCGTGGCGGGGGCCGCCATGGACTCGGGCGTCGCCACCCGCCCGATCGCGGATCTCGAGGCCTACAAACAGACGCTCGACGGGTCGGTGTTCCGGTCCGCGCTGATCATGCGGCCGGTCTTCGCCGCCGCGCAGGGGGCCGAGCGAAAGATCGTCTTCGCCGAGGGCGAGGACGAACGCGTGCTGCGCGCGGCCAATGCCATGATCGAGGAGACGACCGACACCCCGATCCTGATCGGCCGGCCCGAGGTCGTCGGCCGGCGCTGCGAACGCGCCGGGCTTCCGATCCGCCCGGGCGCCGATTTCGAGATCGTGAACCCGGAAAACGACCCGCGCTACCGGGACTACTGGGGCACCTATCACCAGCTGATGGAGCGGCGCGGCGTCACCCCCGACATCGCCAAGGCGGTGCTGCGCACGAACACCACCGCGATCGCCGCGGTGATGGTGCACCGGGGCGAGGCCGACAGCATGATCTGCGGCACCTTCGGGCAGTATCTCTGGCATCTGAACTACGTCACCCAGGTCCTGTCGGAGGACGATCTGCACCCGGTCGGGGCGTTGAGCCTGATGATCCAGGAAGACGGGCCGCTGTTCCTGGCCGACACGCAGGTGCATCCCGAGCCGACGCCGGAACAGGTCGCCGAGACGGTGATCGGCGCCGCGCGCCACGTGCGCCGCTTCGGGGTGGCGCCGCAGATCGCGCTCTGCTCGCATTCGCAGTTCGGCAATCTCGACACCGAGAGCGCGCGGCGCATGCGCGGCGCGATGCGGCTGCTGGAACAGATGGCGCCGGATTTCGCCTTCGAGGGCGAGATGGCCGCCGACGCGGCGCTCGACCCGGAGCTGCGCCGCCGGATCTTCCCCAACGCCCGCTTCGACGGGCCGGCCAACGTGCTGGTCTTCCCGGGCACCGACGCGGCCAGCGCGGCGCGCAACGTGCTCAAGATGCGGGCCAACGG
>CAJXYS010000026.1 GCA_913063035.1 uncultured Maritimibacter sp.
GGTGGGGTAAGAGCCCACCGCGGGACTGGCAACAGGACCGGCACGGCAAGCCCCACCGGGAGCAATGCCGAATAGGGGTTCCGCGCCCCGGAGCGATCCGGGGCAGGCACGCTTCAGCCCAGGGACCCGGGTTGGCAGCTCGATCCCGGCGGCGACGCCGGGACCAGAGGAATGGTCATCCAGGGCCGTGCCACGGCGCGGCCTGGACAGAATCCGGCTTACAGGCCATCCGCGCATGTTCTATCCGTCATTCCCGTGTCATCCTCGCCTGCCAGAGGCGGGGATCGAACCGCCCCCATGACGGAGACCCGCTTGACCGAGACCGCATCCACCCCCGCCGCCCCCGGCTTCGGCGCGGCGCTGCGCGTCTGGGCGCGGATCGGGGTGCTGTCCTTTGGCGGACCGGCCGGCCAGATCGCCCTGATGCACCGCGAGGTGGTGGAGGAACGCGGCTGGCTCGGCGAGGACGAGTTCCTGAACGCGCTCTCCTTCTCGATGTTGCTGCCGGGCCCCGAGGCGATGCAACTCGCGACCTATGCGGGCTGGCGGCTGCACGGCGTGGCCGGCGGGCTCGCGGCGGGGCTGCTCTTCGTGCTGCCGGGCGCGGCGGTGGTGCTCGCGCTGGCGGCGCTCTATGCCGCGATCGGCGCGGTTCCGCTGGTTCAGGCGCTTTTCCTCGGGGTGAAGGCGGCGGTGGTCGTCATCGTGATCGAGGCGCTGCTGAAGGTCGCGCGCCGCGCGCTGAAGGAGCCCGACCGCTGGATGATCGCGGCGCTGGCCTTCGTGGCGATCTTCTTTCTCTCCGCGCCGTTTCCGCTGATCGTGGCGCTGGCGGCGCTTTACGGCCTGCTGCGGGGTGGCGATGCCGGGCCCGCAGCCCCGCCGGTGACGCGGCCGCTCTCGCGTACGCTCGGCACGATCCTGCTGTGGCTCGCGGTCTGGTGGGCGCCGCTCGCGGTGCTCTGGCTGGCGGCCCCCGGCAGCCTGCTGGTCGAAATCGGGCTCTTCTTCTCGAAACTCGCGGTCGTGACTTTCGGCGGGGCCTACGCGGTGTTGGCCTACATGGCCCAGGACGTGGTCAACGCGCAGGGCTGGCTGACCGCGGGCGAGATGATGGACGGGCTGGGGCTGGCCGAGACGACGCCCGGCCCGCTGATCCTGGTGACCGAGTTCGTGGGCTTCCTCGCGGCAGAGAAGGCCGGCGGCCTCGCGCTGGGCCTGGCCGGGGCGGCGGTGACCCTCTGGATGACCTTCGCGCCCTGTTTCCTGTGGATCTTCGCCGGGGCGCCCTATGTCGCCGTGATCGCCACGCGGCCGCGGCTCAAGGCGGCGCTTTCGGCGATCACCGCGGCCGTCGTCGGGGTGATCCTCAACCTGTCGATCTGGTTCGCGCTGCACGTCTTTTTCGGCGAGGTGACCGCCCGCGCCGCCGGGCCGTTCACCCTCTGGACGCCGGACTGGGCGACGCTGGATCCCGGTGCGGTTCTGCTGGCGCTGGTCGCCGGGGTGCTGTTGCTGTGGCTGCGCTTCGGGCTGATCGCGGTGCTCGGCATCTCGGCCCTGCTGGGGGTGGCATGGGCGCTGATCGCGGGCTGAGATCATCCCGGTTTTGCGGTTGACTCGGGGTCTGAGACGTATAAAAGGCGAGGCTCAGATTTCACGGGGCGGCACCGCGTCAGAACGCTTGGTCCGCCGAAGGAGACAGACATGGCGAAGCCGACCACGATCAAGATCCGCCTGAACTCCACGGCAGGCACCGGCCACTTTTACGTGACCAAGAAAAACGCACGCACCATGACCGAGAAGATGTCGATCAAGAAATACGATCCGGTCGCGCGCAAGCACGTCGAGTACAAGGAAGGCAAGATCAAGTAAGCCTTCCCTGACCGAGAGACGGACGGGCCGCGCTGGATCGCCAGCGCGGCCCTTTTCTTTTCCGGAGCCTGCCCGATGCCTGCCACCTTGACGCTGCGACCTGCCTCGCTCGCCGATATCGCCCGGATCGACGTTCTGCTGGCGCGGTCCTATCCCAAGCTGCTGAAACCCGACTACCCGCCCTCGGTCCTGGTGACGGCGTTGCCGCTGATTTCCCGGGCCAGCCCCTCGCTGGTGGCCTCGGGGCGGTACTACCTGGCCGAGGACGCCGAGGGCCGGCTGCTGGGCGCGGGTGGCTGGAGCCTCAAGGCGCCCGGCGGGGGCGGCGTGACGCCGGGCACCGCCCATGTGCGGCACGTGGCCACCGATCCCGCGGCCCTGCGCCGGGGCGTCGGGCGGGCGCTGATGGACGAGATCGCGGCCGCGGCCGGTCGGGCCGGGGCAGGGCGGCTCGACTGCCTGTCGACCCGGACGGCGGTGGCGTTCTACCGGGCCATGGGCTTCGATACGCTGGGCGCCGTGGAGGTCACGCTCCGCCCAGGGATCGTCTTCCCGGCGGTACGGATGCTGCGCGCGCTGTCATAAAAAATGGGGCCGGCGCTTTGCCGGCCCCGAGATGCACCTTTGTCTGCTGCGCCGCGCGCCGCGTCACTCCTGCGTCGCGCCGAGGAAGTGCAGCAGGAACATGAACATGTTCAGGAAGTCGAGATAGAGGCGCAGCGCACCCATGATCGCCGACTTGCCGAGCCATTCCTGGTCGCCATGAGCGGCGTGCTGGATGTACTCGTTCTTGATGCTCTGCGTGTCGTAGGCCGTCAGACCGGCGAAGATCAGAACGCCGAGCGCCGATACCGCGAACATCACCGCCTCGGACTGGAGGAAGAGGTTCACGATGGAGGCCACGATCAGGCCGATCACGCCCATGATCAGGAACGAGCCCCACCCGCTGATGTCCTTCTTGGTCGTGTAGCCGTAGAGGCTGAGACCGGCGAAGGCGATCGCGGTGACCAGGAAGGTCTGGGCGATGGAGATGCCCGTGTAGATCGCGAAGATCGAACTGATCGACAGCCCCATCAGGGCCGCGAAGCCCCAGAACACGGCCTGCGCGGTGGCGGCCGACAGGCGATTGATCATCGCGCTGAAGGCAAAAACGACGATAAGCGGGGCGAAGATCACCAGCCACTTGATCGGGGAACCGAAGATCGCCGCGAGCATCGCCTCGTTGGTGCCGACCGCATAGGCAACGCCCCCGGTGATGAGCATGGCCACGGACATCAGCCCGTAGACCTTGTTCATATAGGCCCGCAGGCCCTCGTCGATCTGAGCAGTCCGGGCGCCGACGCCCTCGCGCCGGATCGTCTCGAACTCAGCCATTGCTTTCCTCTCCTTACTTGACCCATCGGCTTCCGCGGGGGATCGCGGAGACCTTGGAACAAATATCGGCAAGCATGGCCAAGTTTTCAAGCTTAACCGGTGCGGCAAATGCCCATTTTTACCGGTGCGCGGGCAGGTCCCAGATCGGGCGGCGGATTTCCCGGTGCACGTCGCGTTCCGTCAGGCCGATATCCTTGAGCGCCGCGGCATCGAGCGCGGCGAGCGCCCGGCGCTGGCGCCAGGTGGCGTGGATGCTGCGCAGCGCGTCGACGAGCGACCGGCGCCGCAGGGGGCGGGACTGTGTGAAGGTGTGGCTGTGAAGGGTCATGGCCGGTTCCGCGATATGTCTCAAACGTGATGGGTCAGGAGGTTTGCATCAGGATGCTTGATGTATCTGGCAGTTTGTGGTCCATATGTGAAATGAATGTTTTTGGTCCCATTCATCAGGATTCGTGATATGGCGCGCAATCTCGACATGACCTCGCTCCGCTCTTTCGTCACCGTCGCCGAGGCAGGCGGCGTGACCCGGGCCGCGAGCTTTCTCAACCTGACGCAGTCGGCGGTCTCGATGCAGCTCAAGCGGCTGGAAGAGGCCCTCGATCAGAAGCTGCTCGACCGCAGCGCGCGGCGGATCGCGCTGACCGCGGCGGGCGAACAGCTGCTCAGCTACGGCAAGCGCATCCTCGACCTGAACGACGAGGCCTATGCGCGCCTGACCCATCACGAGTTCGAGGGCGAGATGGTGCTCGGCGTGCCGGACGACATCGTCTATCCCTACATCCCGCGGGTCCTGCAGCGCTTCGCGGCCGAGTACCCGCGCGTCAAGGTGCACCTGATCTCGTCCTACACGCGGCGCCTGAAAGACATGTTCGGGCGCGGCGAATGCGACGTGATCCTGACCACCGAGGAAGGCTGCGACAGCGGCGGCGAAACGCTGGACCGCCGGCCGCTCGTCTGGATGGGTGCGCCGGAGGGCGTCGCCTGGAAGGCGCGGCCGCTTCGGCTGGCCTTCGAGCATGGCTGTATCTTCCGCCGCACCGCCGAGGCGTCGCTCGATGCCGCGGGCATCCCCTGGGAAATGGCCGTCGAATCGGACCGGAGCCGGTCCGTCGAGGCAAGCGTGACCGCCGACCTGGCGGTCCATGCGGGCGTGGCGGGAACGACGCCGCCCTATATCGAGGTGATCGAGCATGGCGGCGCGCTGCCCGACCTCGGCCAGACACGGATCAACCTCTATGGCGGCGGCCTGCGCGGCGAGGGGCTGCGCCAGGCGCTGGCGGGCATGGTCCGCCAGGCCTACACCCAGGGCTGAGCCGCCGGGCGGCTCAGGGCGCCACGACGACCTTGCCGGTGGATTTCCGCGCGCGCAGCAACTCCAGCGCCTCGCCCGCACGGGCGAGCGGCAGGACATGGCTCACATGGGGGCGCAGCTTTCCGTCGGCATACCAGCCCATGAGCTCCGCCAGGCTTTCGGTCAGGACGTCGGGGCGGAATCTCAGGTAGCCGCCCCAGTAGAGCCCGATCACCGTCAGGTTCTTGACCAGCAGGATATTGGCCGGGATCTGCGGCACGTCACCGCTGGCGAAGCCCATGGGAATGAGCCGTGCCTCGGGGTTGCAGGCCCGGAGCGCGGCCTTGAACTGGTCCCCGCCGACCGGGTCGTAGAGCACGTCGGCGCCCCCCAGCGCCTTGACCGCCGCGCGGATGTCGTCGCGGTCGCTGTCGATCAGGTGATCGGCGCCGGCCTTGGCGGCGACCTTCAGCTTCTCGGCGCCCCGCGCCACGGCGATGACGCGCGCGCCCATCAGCTTGCCAAGCTCCACCGCCGTCAGCCCCACGCCGCCGGCAGCCCCCAGCACCAGCAGCGTTTCGCCCGCCGCCAGCCGGGCCCGGTGCGCAAGCGCCACGTGGCCAGTCCCATAGGCCACCTGGAAGGCGGCGGCGTCTTCGAAGGGCATCGGATCGGGCAGGGGAACGCAGCGCGCGGCCGGGAAGCAGCCCATCTCTGCCAGCCCGCCCTGGCCCGAGAAGACCGCGACCCGCGTGCCGATGGCGGGCCGATCGACCCCGTCGCCCTGTGCCTCGACCGTGCCGGCGATCTCCATGCCCGGCACGAAGGGCAGCGGCGGCGTGTCCTGGTAGCGCCCCTCGATCATCAGAAGATCGGCGAAGTTCAGCCCGCAGGCGGCGATCCGGACCAGCACCTCGCCGGGGCCCGGGCGCGGTGCGGGGCGGTCCGCCAGCGCGGGCGGCACGGTATGGTCGCTTGCCAGGAAAACCTGCATGTCTTCGTCGTCTCCGTCGTTTCGCGCCGAGCCTATCCCGTGCCCGCGGCCGGGCCAAGCGCCACCCGGGGACAGCCGCGCCGGATAGGCCTCGCTTTATGCGGGCAAAGCGTTTACCATTTGATCATTATACGTTGCATTTTCCCGGGCATCCTGCGATTTATGCAAGTTGCGTAACGTGGTAACCCCGTGCGCGTCCGTCTCGGGGCGTATCTGGCAAGTTGGCGGAGTCTGCCATGACGAACGAAAAACAAGCACAACCGGGCTTTCGCCGCTCTCGCGCAGTCACTCGGGCGCAGGCAGGGCCAAAGGTGGAGGATATCGCATGAAGCACCCCGTGGACGTACATGTCGGCAAGCGTATTCGGCACCGGCGCTGGATGGTCGGGATGACCCAGCAGCAGCTCGCCGAGCGCGTCGGCATCAAGTTCCAGCAGATCCAGAAATACGAGACCGGGATGAACCGGGTCAGCGCGTCGCGCCTCTGGGATATCGCGCATGCGCTCGAGGTGCCCGTCAGCTTCTTCTTCGAAGGGCTCGGCGAAGAGGCCGAGGCCGGCACGGCGGAAATCTCGAAACCCGCGGCCGGCGGCCAGCAGGGGGATCTCCTGGCCGACAAGGAGGCGCTGGAACTGGTCCGTTCCTATTACGCGATCCCGGAAAACCAGCGGCGCCGGCTGTTCGACCTGGCGCGCGTGCTCAGCGACGTCGCCTGAGCGCCACCGAGAGTTGACGGCCCCGCCGGGTCATGGAATTGGGGGGACGAGCCCAGGCATGCCGGCGGGTCCGCGATGAATCCTTTCGATGAAACCGAACGCGCGGCGGTGATCGCCACCGCCCACGCACTGGCCGACGCGGCCCGGCCAGAGACCCTGCGCCATTTTCGCAGCGCCGCGCTCGAGGCCGACAACAAGCATGCCAGCGGCTTCGACCCGGTGACCGCCGCCGACCGCGAGGCCGAGTCGCGCATGCGCGCGCTGCTGGCCGAACGCCGGCCGCGTGACGGCATCCTGGGCGAGGAGTTCGGAGCCTCCGGGGGCGACAGCGGCCTGACCTGGGTTCTGGACCCGATCGACGGCACGCGCGCCTTCATCAGCGGCACGCCGACCTGGGGTGTCCTGGTCGCGCTGAGCGGGGTGGACGGGCCGCTCTACGGCGTGATCGACCAGCCCTTTATCGGCGAGCGCTTCGCGGGCGGGCTCGGCGAGGCCTGGACGGACGGCCCGCAGGGCCGCCACCCCCTTGCGACGCGCGCGACCGCCGAGCTGTCGCGGGCCACGCTGTTCACCACCTTTCCCGAGATCGGCAGCGCCGCCGAGGCACGCGCCTTCCACGACCTGGCCGGCCGGGTGCGCCTGACCCGCTACGGGATCGACTGTTACGCCTACGCGCTGCTCGCGCTGGGTCAGGTGGACCTCGTGGTCGAGGCCGGTCTGCAACCCTACGATATCCACGCGCCGATCGCCGTGATCGAGGCCGCGGGCGGCCTGGTGACGGACTGGCAGGGCGGGCCGGCGCATCAGGGGGGCAGGGTGCTCGCTGCAGCGAACCCTGCGATCCACGCCGCCGCGCTCGCGGTGTTGTCGCGCGCCGGAGCCTAGCCGCCCGTTCCGAAAAACGCGTCGAGCGCAGCGAAGATACGCCGCCGGATCGCGGGCGTTTCCATCAGCACCTCGTGCTGTCCGCCGGCCAGGGTCTCCAGCCGGCCGCCGGGCCAGCTTGCCATCCGCCGCCGGACGGCCGGGATGCTGACGATCTTCTCTTCGCTGCCGATCCAGGTGAGCGCCGGCACCGCCGGCGCGGGCAGGCGGGACATGATCGCCACCTCGCGCAGCGCCTCGTTGAGCCAGTGCAGCGTCGGCCCCCCGATCACCATGTCCGGATGCGCCGCCATCTGCGCGCGCATGTAGTCCCACATCTCGCGGTCCGAGGTCAGGGTATTGCCCTCGAAGGCGCTGGAAAACACGTAGTTCCGCGCCTCGGTGCCGGGCACCAGCCGGTCGCTCAGCCCGAGCGGCCGGCTCAGCCCGCTGACCGCCCAGGCGACGGGGCGCATCGGCGGCGCGATCTCGATGCCCCACATCGGCCCGGTGAAGGCCGCGCGGTCCACCGCGAGGCCCTCGCGCAGCGCCCGGAGTCCGATGCACCCGCCCATGGAATGGGCAAGCAGGTACCAGGGTTTCGGCAGGCCGGCGGCCTCGGCGGCGCGCACCAGGGCCCGCACGTCGCGCTGGTAGTCCCTGAAACGGTGGACGTGCCCCGGGCCCGGGTCGTCGATGAGACGGTCGGCCATGCCCTGTCCGCGCCAGTCGACCGTGGCCGTCGCGAAGCCGAGCGCGCCGAGCGCACCCGCCGCGCGGCCGTATTTCTCGATGAACTCCGTGCGCCCCGGGAAGATCAGCACCGTGCCGCGCGGGCCGTCGGGCCAGAACCCCGCGCGGATCTGCACACCGTCCTCGGTACGCAGCCAGTAGGCCGCGCCGCCCGGGGGGGCGTCGGCGACCGCCTCGTGCAGCGGCGCCGGGTCCATCGCTTAGCCGAGCAGGCTGCCGAGGCGCATGGCGGTGCCCATGTCCCCGTCGACCGACAGCTTGCCGCTCATGAAGGCGGTCGTCGGGTTCAGCTCGCCGTCGAGAATCGCCTCGAAGGTCTCGGCATCGGCGCTGAGCGTGCAGTCAGCCTCGCCGCTGCCCTCGCGGACGCCGTCCTGGTCGATGATCAGCGCCCCCTCGCCCGCGATCTCGAATTTCACGCTGCCATCGAAGCCGTCGCCCAGGCGCTCTTCCAGGGCGGCCCTCGCGGTCTCGATCACCTTGCTCATCTCCGTCCTCCAAATTTCGCGTGACCCGGGTCGCATTTCTCGCGGCGGGCGCTACACTCTATGACGTTATGAAACGAATGCGCCGCATTGCCAATCTTGTCGTCGCGGCAATCCTGCTGGCCGCCGGGCTCGTCCTGCTTCCGCCGGCCGCCGCCGCCCAGACCGAAGAGCTCGATCCGCTCTTCGAGACGCTGGCCTCGCCCGATCTCGAGGACTGGCAATCCGTCGAGGACGAGATCATCCGCCACTGGTCCCGATCGGGCTCCTCGGCGATGGACCTGCTTCTGCAGCGCGGGACCGAGGCCATGGAAGCCGGCGACTTCGACACGGCGCTCGAGCACCTGACCGCCCTGACCGATCACGCCCCGGATTTCGCCGAGGGCTGGAACACCCGCGCCACGGTCCTGTTCCAGAAGGAACGGTACGGGCTCGCGATCGAGGACATCAAGCGCACCCTGGCGCTCAACCCGCGCCATTTCGGGGCCCTGTCGGGGCTGGGCATCATCATGGAAGAACTGGGCGAAGACGAGATCGCACTCGGCGCCTTCCGGGCCGCGGTCTCTATACATCCGCATCGTCCCAACCTAAATGAGGCCCTGAAGCGGCTGGAGCGCAAGGTTCTCGGCCGGACACTCTGAGGCGGCGCAGGGGGCGCGGCACCATGGGCCCGAGCAACGCCAGGATCACCGCGGTCCTGGGCCCCACCAACACAGGCAAGACCCACTACGCGATCGAGCGGATGCTGGGCCATCGCACCGGCGTGATCGGCCTGCCGCTGCGCCTGCTGGCGCGCGAGGTCTACGATCGCATCGTCGCGATTCGGGGCCCGTCGGTCGTGGCGCTGGTAACCGGCGAGGAACGCATCGTGCCCGAACGCACCCAGTACTGGGTTTGCACCGTCGAGGCCATGCCGACCGGCATCGGTGCCGATTTCCTGGCGGTGGACGAGATCCAGCTTTGTGCCGATCCCGAGCGCGGCCATGTGTTCACCGACCGGCTGCTTCGCGCGCGCGGGCAGCTCGAAACGGTCTTCCTGGGCGCCGACACCATGCGCCCGACCATCGCCGCGCTGGTGCCCGAAGCCGAATTCATGCGGCGCGAGCGCTTCTCGACGCTCTCCTACGCGGGGCCCAAGAAGATCAGCCGGATGAAGCCGCGGTCGGCCATCGTCGGCTTCTCGGTGGAAAACGTCTATGCCATCGCCGAGTTGATCCGCCGCCAGAAGGGCGGGGCCGCGGTGGTGATGGGGGCGCTCAGCCCCCGCACCCGGAACGCGCAGGTGGCGCTCTACCAGAACGGGGACGTGGATTACCTCGTCGCGACCGATGCCATTGGCATGGGGCTCAACCTCGATATCGACCACGTGGCCTTTTCCGGGCTCCAGAAATTCGACGGCCGCCGCATGCGCCATCTTGCGCCGAACGAACTGGCGCAGATCGCCGGGCGCGCGGGGCGGCACATGAACGCGGGCACCTTCGGCGTGACGGGCGAGGCGGCGGCGCTGGACCAGCCGGTGGTCGACGCGATCGAGAGCCACCGCTTCACGCCGCTCCGCCGGCTTCAGTGGCGCAGCGCGGCCCTCGATTTCGGGTCGACCGGCAGGCTCGTCGCGTCGCTCGAGCAGAACAGCGACGACCCCATGCTGACCCGCACCCGCGAGGCCGACGATCTCGCCGCGCTGAAGGCGTTGACCGATCACCCCGATGTCGCGCCGCGGCTGTCGGGGCCGCGGGACGTGCGGCTGCTGTGGGACGTCTGCCAGGTGCCGGATTTCCGCAACATCTCCGCGGGTGAGCATGCCACGCTTCTCGCCCGGCTCTTCGGGTTCCTGCATGACGGCGGCGCGGTTCCCGACGACTGGCTCGCCGGGCAGATTCGCCGCATCGACCGAACCGATGGCGATATCGACACATTGTCGAAACGTCTGGCATATATCCGAACATGGACCTTCGTGACCCAGCGCAGCGGCTGGGTCTCGGACGAAAACCATTGGCGCGGGGAAACCCGCGCGGTAGAAGACCGCCTGTCCGACGCGCTCCACGCGCGCCTGACCCAGAGATTCGTCGACCGGCGCACCAGCGTGCTGATGCGCCGGTTGAAGCAAAAGGAGAGCCTTGTGGCAGAGGTGAACGACAAGGGCGAGGTGACGGTCGAGGGACAGTTCGTCGGCCGGCTCGAGGGGTTCCGGTTCCGCCAGGACCAAAGCGCGAGCGCCGACGAGGCCAAGACGCTGCGCGCGGCGTCGATCCAGGCGCTGCAGCCGGAATTCAACCTGCGTGCGGATCGCTTCTACAACGCCCCGGACACCGAGTTCGACTTCACCGAACAGGGCGGCCTGATGTGGGGCGAACATGCCATCGGCAAACTCGCCGCGGGCGACGACCCGCTGGCGCCCCGCGCCGTCGCCTTCGTCGACGACGAGGCCGGCCCGGACGTCGCCGAGAAGGTGCGCCGCCGGCTGCAGCATTTCATCGATCGCAAGATCGCCACGCTCTTCGAGCCGCTCCTGAACATGAAGCGCGACGAGGAGATGGCCGGACTCGCACGCGGTTTCGCCTTCCGGATGGTCGAGTCCTTCGGCGTCATCCCGCGTGAGCGCGTCTCCGGCGAGGTCAAGGCGCTGGACCAGGACATGCGCGGCGCCTTGCGCAAGCACGGGGTCCGCTTCGGTCAGTACACGGTCTTCATGCCGCTGCTGCTGAAACCCGCGCCGACGCGGCTGCGGCTCGTGCTCTGGTCGCTGTCCCAGGGGATCGACGATTTCCCGTCCGCACCACCGCCGGGGCTGGTCACGGTGCCTGCGGTCCCCGGTGCGCCCGCCGACTATTACCCGATGGCGGGCTACCGGCTCGCCGGCGCGCGCGCGATCCGCATCGACATGCTCGAACGGCTCGCGGACCTGCTGCGCCCTGAAAACAGCCGTGCCGGCTTCGAGGCTACGGCCGACATGCTGTCGATCACCGGCATGACGCTGGAACAGTTCGCCGATCTGATGGAAGGTCTCGGCTTCAAGGCCGAGAAGGGCGAGCGGCCGAAGGAGCGCCCGGCGCAGCCAGAGGCCCCGGCAGCCGGTGCCGCGTCGCCGGCCCCGGAAACGGACGCGCCCGCCGATGCACCCGCCGCCGACGCCGGGTCGGCCGCCGCGGCGGAGACCGCGGAGGAAGCGCCGACGGCCGTCACCGACGCGCCCGCGCCATCCGACGATACCGCGGCCGCGGACGCCGCCGACGCCGCGGCGCCCGCCGCGCCCGAGACGCCCGCCGAGCCGGAGGTCGAGGTCTTCTACACCTTCACCTGGGCGCCAAAGCGCCGGGACGGCGGCGGCAAGCCGCGCCAGGGCCAGGGCCAGAAGCCCAGGGGCAAGGGCCGCAAGCTGCAACAGAAGGGGCCGCAGTCCTTCACGGCCAAGCCGAAGCCGAAGAAGGACAAGCCGATCGACCCGGATAATCCCTTCGCGGCGCTGGCGGCGCTCAAGGACAAGTCCTGATCCGGTTTGGCCGCGTCGCGTCCGACCCTGCGCGTGGACAAGTGGCTCTGGCAGGCGCGGTTTTTCAAGACCCGCAGCCTGGCCGCGAAAACGGTGGCCTCGGGACGGGTGCGCGCCAATTCCGACCGGCTCGCCAAGGCGAGCGCCCAGGTCGGGCCCGGGGATATCCTGACCTTTCCCCAGGGCCGGCGGATCCGTGTCGTCCGCGTTCTGGCGCTGGGAGAGCGGCGTGGCCCGGCGACCGAGGCCGCGGCGCTTTACGAGGACCTGACCCCGCCGGAAGAGACGACCCCGGCGCCTGCCGCGGGCGGCGATCGCAAGGGACGCCCGACCAAGAAAGAGCGTCGCGAGATCGATCGAATTCGCCCGCGCGCGCTTGATTGACCCGCACAACCGGAATAGGTAGCTGATAACTGCCCGGCGGGGGCCGGGCCAACACGTGAAGAACGGCCACCCATGACCTATATCGTCAACGACAACTGCATCGCCTGCAAATACACCGACTGCGTCGAGGTTTGCCCCGTGGACTGCTTCTACGAGGGCGAGACCATGCTGGTGATCCATCCCGACGAGTGCATCGATTGCGGCGTCTGCGAGCCGGAATGCCCCGCCGACGCGATCCGTCCCGACACCGAGCCGGAGATGGAGAAATGGGTCGAGTTCAACCGCAAGTATTCCGAGATGTGGCCGGTGATCATCACCAAGAAGGATCCCCTGCCGGACGCCGAGAAGCATGATGGCGAAGAGGGCAAGCTGGAGAAATACTTCAGCGAGAACCCCGGCGAGGGGGGCTGAACGGCCGATTCGGGCGCCGCAGCGCGGCGCCTGGCCGAAAAACACGGTAGATCAGGCCGCGGCTGCACGCCCAATGGCCTGAAAACAAAGGCATTACCGCCTTCGCGGCGCCGCGGCACTGGAAAATGCGGCGTGTTTTTGTTATGTTTGCGTTACAGATAAACTAGGACGCTGCCGCCATCCGCAGAACGCGAACCTGCGGGATGGCTTTATCATCGCCAAGCGAAGGATGTGCTGGACCGCTGCCGCGGCCACAGGCTCCCCTTCGCTGACTGCGTGGGAGCCCTGACCGGGAACTGGACCATATGAGCAAGAGCAAGAAGACCGCTGAATTTCGTCCCAACGATTACGTCGTGTACCCCGCCCATGGTGTCGGCCAGATCATGTCCATCGAGGAGCAGGAGATCGCCGGCATGAAAATGGAGCTGTTCGTCATCTCCTTCGAGAAGGACAAGATGACGCTCCGCGTGCCCACGAACCGCGCCACCGAAATCGGCATGCGCAGCCTGTCGACGCCGGACGTCGTGTCCAAGGCGCTCGATACCTTGAAGGGACGCGCCAAGGTCAAGCGCGCCATGTGGTCCCGTCGCGCGCAGGAATACGAACAGAAGATCAATTCCGGCGACCTGATTTCCATCGCCGAGGTGGTGCGCGACCTGCATCGCACCGACGAGCAGCGCGAACAGTCCTATTCCGAACGCCAGCTCTACGAGGCCGCGCTCGAACGGCTGACCCGCGAAGTGGCCGCCGTCAGCGGCATCGACGAGGTCAAGGCGCAGCAGCGCGTGGACGACGTGCTGGTCTCGCGCGCGGCCTGAACCGCCCGAGACAGACCCGGAAAACCGGCCGCGATCCCAGGGATCGCGGCCTTTTCATGCGCGGCCGCCTGGCGCATTTCCCGGAACCGGGCGCGGCCCCGGGCCGGGCTCAGCCGCGATAGGCGCTGCCCTCGTCGGGGGATTCGTCGCCCTCGGCCCCCTCGGTGTCCTGGAAGTCGCTCATCAGTTCGGTCTCGAGCTCGCGGTTCAATTCACGGGCGCGTTCCAGATAGGCCTCGTTTTCCGAAATCGGCACGTCCGGCTTCCAGAGCTGCGCCAGCTCGCGCAGGATATGGCGGTCCATCCTGAAGAAGGCGCGGAGCCGCTGGTGCGCCTCTTCCTCCTGGACACCCATGCCCTGCAGAACGTAGCGCCCGGCCCGGAGCGAGCTGTCGAACATCTCGCGCACGATGTCGTTGGCGCCGGCACGGTAGAGTTGATAGGTATGCACCCGGTCCTTGGCGCGGGCCACGATATGCAGGTCAGGCCGCTCGCGCCGGGCATATTCCACCAGCCGCAGCGCCGCCTTGGGATCGTCGAGCGCCACCACCAGCACCTTGGCGTTCTCGAGCCCGGCGGCGTGCAGCAGTTCCGGCCGGGTCGGGTCGCCGAAGAAGCCCTTGAACCCGAACCGTCGCATCAACTCGATCGTGTGAATGTCGTGATCGAGCACCGTCGCCTTGAAGCCGCTGGCGCTGACCATGCGGTTCACCACCTGCCCGAAGCGGCCGATCCCGGCGATGATGATCGGGCCGTGCTCGTCGATCTCGTCGGGCGGGCGCTCGGCGCGATCCTCGCGCAGGATACGCCCCAGCTGGTCCGACAGGATGAAGAGCAGCGGCGTCAGCAGCATGGACAGCGCGACGATCAGCAAGAGCCGCTGGGACAGCGCGTCCGGCAGCACGGCCTGCTGGCTCATGAAGCTGATCAGCACGAAGCCGAACTCCCCCGCCTGGGCGAGCCCGAGCGTGAACAGCCATCGGTCCTTGCCGCGCAGCTTGAACAGCACCGCCAGCACCAGCAGCACCGCGAGCTTCAGCGCCATCATGCCGAGCGTCAGCCCGACGATGGTGAAGACGTCGCCGAACAGCACGGCGAAATCGATGCTGGCGCCGACCGAGATGAAGAAGAGCCCCAGCAACAGGCCCTTGAAGGGCTCGATGTCCGACTCGAGTTCGTGGCGGAACTCCGAATTGGCCAGCACCACGCCGGCCAGGAACGTCCCCAGGGCCGGCGACAGGCCGACCAGCGTCATCAGGAAGGCGATGCCCAGCACGATCAGCAGCGCGACTGCGGTGAACATCTCGCGCAGCCGCGCGGCGGCGACGAAGTGGAACAGCGGACGTGTCAGGAAGTGCCCGGCCGCGATCACCGCGCCGACCGCGCCGAGGGTGACCAACGTCACGCCCCAGCCCGGCAGGCCCTCGACCAGCGACATCTGGCTGCCATGCCCGTGCGCGTCTTCCGCCCCGTGATAGCCCCCGCCGGCCAGCTCCGGCAGCGCGAGCAGCGGCGCCAGCGCCAGCATCGGGATCACGGCGATATCCTGGGTCAGCAGCACCGAGAAGGTCGACCGCCCGCCCACGGTGTGCATCAGACCCTTTTCGGTCAGGGTCTGGATCACGATCGCGGTGGAGGACAGCGCGAAGACCAGCCCGGTCGCGACCGCCGTCTGCCATGGCAGGCCCAGCAGCGACGCGCCCCAGGCCACGAGCCCCGTGGTCACGCCGATCTGCAGCCCGCCCAGGCCGATCAGCCGGTGGCGCATGTTCCACAGGCTCATGGGGTCCATTTCCAGCCCGACGATGAACAGCATCAGCACCACGCCGAATTCCGCGAAATGGCGGATATCCGTCATCTCGGAGCCCACAAGCCCGATCACCGGGCCGATGATGACGCCCGCGATCAGGTAACCCAGCACCGAGCCCAGCCCGAAACGCTTGGCCAGCGGCACCGCGATCACCGCGGCGGCAAGGAAGATCGTGGCCTGGTGGAGAAAACCTTCCATTTGGACTCCTTCAGGTGGGCAGGGGAGAGTCGGGTTTCATCTGGTCCATCACGATCTGGCTCTGGACGCGGGCCACCGCCTCGTGCGGCAGCAGCACCTCGTGGATCAGGCGGTTGAGAGCCCCCAGGTCGGTGCAGAACACCCGCAGCAGGTAATCCGCCTCGCCGGTGAGCGTCCAGGCGCTGACGATCTCGGGGCGCGTGTCGCAGAGCCGGGTGAAGGCGCGCGCCGCGTCCGGCGCGTGGGTCGCCATCGAGACCTGCACGAAGGCCTGCACGGCCAGGCCGACCTTCGGCGGGTCGAGCCGGGCGGTGTAGCCGGTGATGTATCCCTCGGCCTCGAGCCGCTGGCGCCGGCGTCCGGCCTGGCTCGACGACAGGTTCAGCACCTCGCCCAGTTCCTGGGCGGTGAGATGCGCGTCCTTCTGGAGCGCGCGCAGGAGCCGTGAGTCGATCTCGTCCAGCATGCGTGCATTGAATCCGCGAATTACGTAAAACCTACGCGAAATCCGCGCGTCCGACTAGGGTTTCAGGCCCGAAAACGCGCAAATTTCCGTTGGCGCCTGCGGCATTGTCCAAATTGAACGCGCAAACAGGAGGACACCCATGGGACCGTTCCCGCACGACGCCCCCAAGGCGACCATCACCGGGGAAAACCCGGCCGGTACCGACGGCTTCGAATTCGTCGAATTCGCCCATCCCGATCCGCAGCAGCTGCGGGATCTCTTCACGAAGATGGGCTACAAGCACACCGCCACGCACAAGACCAAGGCTGTCGAGCTGTGGCAGCAGGGCGATATCACCTACGTCCTGAACGCGGAGCCCGGAACCCATGCCGCCGCCTTCATCGAGGAACACGGCCCCTGTGCGCCGTCGATGGGCTGGCGCGTGGTCGATGCCGATCATGCCTTCCGCCATGCCGTCGACAACGGCGCCGAGCCCTACGAGGGCGCGGGCAAGGTCATGGACGTGCCCGCGATCAAGGGGATCGGCGGCAGCCTGATCTACTTCATCGACAAGTATTACGAGGCGAACCCCTACAACGCCGAGTTCGACTGGGTCGACAATGCCCACCCGGCCGGCGTCGGCTTCTACTACCTCGATCACCTGACCCACAACGTCCACAAGGGCAACATGGACAAGTGGTTCGGCTTCTACCGCGACATCTTCAATTTCAAGGAGATCCGCTTCTTCGACATCGAGGGCAAGTTCACCGGGCTCTTCAGCCGGGCGCTGACCTCGCCCGACGGCAAGATCCGCATCCCGATCAACGAGGATCGCGGCGAGACCGGGCAGATCGTGGAATACCTCAAGCGCTACAACGGCGAGGGCATCCAGCACATCGCCGTCGGCACCGAGGACATCTATGCCGCCACCGACGCCATCGCGGAACGCGGGCTGAAGTTCATGCCGGCGCCGCCGGACACCTATTACGAGATGAGCCATGACCGCGTGACGGGCCACGAGGAGCCGCTCGACAAGATGAAGAAGCACGGCATCCTGATCGACGGCGAAGGCGTCGTCGGCGGCGGCGAGACCCGGATCCTCCTGCAGATCTTCTCGAAGACGGTGATCGGGCCGATCTTCTTCGAGTTCATCCAGCGCAAGGGCGACGACGGGTTCGGCGAGGGCAACTTCAAGGCGCTCTTCGAGTCGATCGAACAGGACCAGATCGCGCGCGGCGTGCTCAAGACCGACACCGCCGCGGAATGATCGCGGCCCGGCGGCGCGTGCCCACGGGCGCGCGCCGTCAGCCGCGCGCGCCGTAGAACCGCAGCATCTCGCGCACGGTCTCGAGCGTGTCGATCTCGGCCACCGGCTTGTCGCGCCGCCAGCGCGCCATGCGCGGAAAGCGCAGCGCGACGCCCGATTTGTGACGCGGGCTTTCCTGTATCCCTTCGAAGGCGATCTCGAAGACCAGGTCCGGGCGGACCTGGCGCACCGGGCCGAACCGTTCCGTGGTGTTGCGCCGCACCCAGCGCGTGATCTCGCGGAACTCGGCATCGGTCAGGCCGGAATAGGCCTTGGTCACCGGCACCAGCGCGTCGCCGTCGCGGACGGCGAAGGTGAAGTCGGTGAACAGGTTCGCGCGCCGCCCGTGGCCGGACTGGGCATAGATCATCACCACGTCCAGCGTCAGCGGGTCGAGCTTCCATTTCCACCAGTCGCCCTTCCTGCGGCCCGCGCCGTAGAGGCCCGCGCGATGCTTCAGCATCACGCCCTCCGCGCCGCGGTCGCGGGCGGTCGCGCGGGTCCCGGCCAGCGCGGCCCAGTCCGCGAAAGGCAGCTCCGGGGCCAGCCGAACCGGGCCGCCGCCGGGCAGGCCCGCCAGCAGCGCCTCCAGCGCCGCGCGCCGTTCGGCGAAGGGGCGGTCGCGCAGGTCGATGCCGTCCCGCTCCAGCAGGTCATAGGCCAGCATCACCGCCGGCGCCTTGGTCATTTGGGCCCTGGTCACGGTCTTGCGCCCGATCCGGGTCTGAAGCGCCTGGAAGGGCAGGGGGCGGTCCCCCTTCCAGGGCAGGATCTCGCCGTCGAGCACCGTGCCGTCGGGCAGCCGGTCGCGGGTCTCGGCGAACTCGGGAAAGCGGTCGGTGATCAATTCCTCGCCGCGGGACCACAGGAAATGTGCGCCGCCGCGCCGGATCAGCTGGCCGCGGATGCCGTCCCATTTCCAGTCGGCGAACCAGTCGCCGGGATCGCCGAGCCGCTCGGGCGCGTCCTCGAGCGGGTAGGCAAGGTAGAAGGGATAGGGCCGCGACAGCGCGGCGGCCGGGTCTGCCGCGTGGATCAGCGCGTGGAAGCTGGTGGTGTCGGGCGTCCAGTCGCCCATCAGCCGGTGGGCGAGTTCCGCTTCCTCGATGCCGGTGGCGCGGGCCAGCGCGCGGGTCATCAGTTTCTGGCTCACGCCCATGCGGAACCCACCGGTCAGCAGCTTGTTGAAGACGAAGCGCTCGGTCGTCTCGAGCCGGTCCCAGGCATCCAGCACATGGGCGCGGCGGGCGGCCTCGTCCATCCCGCGCAACTCGGAGAGATACGCCATCCACGCGGTGAGCCCGGCATCGCTGCGGCGCGTGGGCGGGGGCAGCACGAGCGCGATGGTTTCGGCGAGATCCCCCACGATGGGGTAGCTTTCCTCGAAGAGCCAGAGCGGAATGCCCGCCGCTTCCGCCGCCCATTGGCGCAGAAGGGTCGTGGTCACCCCGCGTCGTGGCCGCCGCCCGGACAAGAGCGCGACGGTCCAGAGCCGGTCCGAGTCCGGCGCGGTCTCGAAATAGGCCGCCAGCGCCCCGACCTTGGCCGTGGTGCGCGTCGTCTGGTCGAGCCGCGTGAAAAGGTCGGCGAAGGCCCTCATGCCTCGGCCTCGCCGCTGTCGATCTCTTCGCCGGTGAACTCGGTCTCGACGATCCGCGCGTCGTAGCCCTGTTCCGCCAGCCAGCGCGCATAGATCGCGGTGTAGCCGTGCGTGACGTAGACCCGTTCGGCCCCCGTGGCCGCGATCGCGGCGTTGAGGCCGGCCCAGTCCGCGTGATCGCTGAGCACGAAGCCCCGGTCCGCGGCGCGCCGGCGGCGCACGCCCCGCAGCGCCATCCAGCCCGAGACCATCCCGGTCGAGGCCGGCCCCATCCGCCGCATCCACGCCGAGCCGAGCGCGCCGGGCGGCGCGATCACCAGCGCGCCGGCGAAATCCTTGCGCGTCATCGCGTCGGTCACCGGCGCGGTCTCGGGCAGGGCGAGTCCCTGTGCCCGCAGGAGCGCGTTGGTATTCTCCACCGCGCCATGGGTCAGGATGGGCCCGATACCGGCATCGATATTGGCAAGCACCCGCTGCGCCTTGCCAAGCGCGTAGGCCCCCAGGACCGCGACCCGGCCCTCGGCGGCGGTCGCGCGCCACCAGGCCTCGATCTCGGCGACGACCTCGGCCTGCGGACGCCAGGTGAAGACCGGCAGCCCGAAGGTGCACTCGCTGATGAAGGCATGGCAGCGCAGCGGCGCGAAGGGTGTGCTGAGCCCGTCATCCTCGGGCTTGTAGTCGCCCGAGACGACCCAGACCTCGCCCCGGTGTTCGAGACGGATCTGCGCCGAACCCGGCACATGCCCCGCCGGGTGGAAGGAGACGGTGATCCCGTTGATATCGAGCGGCGCGCCGTAGCCGAGGGTGTCGAGGGCCACGTCGCCCAGCCGGTGGCGCAGCACCGGCGCGCTGCCCTCGGTGCAGAGATAGTGGCCATGGCCCGGCCGCGCGTGGTCGGCATGGGCATGGGTGATCAGCGCCCGGTCCACGGGGCGCCAGGGGTCGATGTGGAAATCGCCTGCCGGGCAGTAGATGCCCCGCTCGGTAAAGGCCAGCATATGTCTCTCCTCAGGGCAAACATAGGCCCGGGCGGGGCGGGGCCAAACCGCGGTTTCGGGCTTTCGCCCGGTCGCGGGCTCTGCTTCAATCGCGGCCAAGCGAGACAGGAGGAGACGATGAAATACCTGCGCTATGGCGAGGCGGGGGCGGAGAAGCCCGGCGTCTTGGACCGCGAGGGGCGGATCCGCGATCTCTCGGGGGTGATCCCGGACCTGTCTGGCGACGTGCTCGGCCGGCTCGATGCGCTCGACGTCGCGGTCGAGGATCTGCCGGCGGTCGAGGGGACGCCGCGGATCGGCCCCTGTGTCGCGGGGGTCGGCAAGTTCATGTGCATCGGTCTCAACTATTCCGACCATGCCGCCGAGGCGGGGATGGAGCCGCCGTCCGAACCCATCCTCTTCATGAAGGCGACCTCGGCGATCTGCGGGCCGAACGATCCCCTGCGCCTGCCGAAGGGGTCGGTCAAGACCGACTGGGAGGTGGAGCTGGGCGTGGTGATCGGCAAGCCGGCGAAATACATCTCCGAGGCCGAGGCGCTGGATCACGTGGCCGGCTATTGCGCGGTCAACGACGTGTCGGAACGGGCCTTCCAGATCGAGCGGGCGGGCCAGTGGACCAAGGGCAAGTCCTGCGACAGTTTCGGCCCGGTCGGCCCCTGGCTGGTGACGCCCGACGAGCTGGGTGACCCGCAGGCGGTCGATCTCTGGCTCGACCTGAACGGCCAGCGGATGCAGAGCGGCAACAGCGCCAGGATGATCTTCACCGTAGCCCAGATCATCGCCTATCTGAGCGATTTCATGACCCTCGCACCGGGTGATATCATCGCCACCGGCACGCCGCCGGGCGTCGGCATGGGGATGGACCCCAAGCGGTTCCTCAGGCCCGGGGACGTGGTCGAGCTGGGCGCCGACGGGCTGGGCGTGCAGCGCCAGGAGGTCGTGGCGGACTGAACGAGATCCCGGGCGCGTTCGCCCGGGCTTAACCCCGGCGGCCCAGTCTGGACCGGCCGGGAATGTGACGGGCGGCTGGTCCATGTGTAACGCGTAATGAGTGATCCGCAGATACCGGACGGGCCCGGGGCCGCGATGCGCGTCCTGATCGTCACGACCATGCGCAACGAGGCGCCGTTCCTGCTGGAGTGGATCGCCCATCATCGCGCCGCGGGCGTCACCGATTTCCTCGTCTATTCCAACGATTGCGCGGACGGCACCGATCGGATGCTCGACCGGCTCGACCGGGAGGGCGTCGTGGTCCACCGCCCCCGGCTCGCCGCGGGCGAGCGCTCGGTGCAGTGGCAGGCCCTGGCGGATGCGTCGGACCATCCGCTGCGACGGGCCGCGGACTGGATCGCCGTGCTCGACTGCGACGAGTTCCTGAACCTGCGCGCGCCGCTGGCCACGATCCCCGAACTGATCGCCGCCGCCGGGCCGGCCGACGCGATCGCGCTGCGCTGGCGGCTTTTCGGCCATGACGGGCGCGTGGCGTTCACCGATGCGCCGGTGACCGGGCAGTTCCTTTCCGCCGCGCCGGACCCGTGCCCCTACCCGCTGCCGGCGAGTTTCTTCAAGACACTGTTTCGCGCGTGTCGCTTCGACGGCCTCGGCGTACATCGTCCGCGCGCGGCGACGGCGCCCGAGGCGCGGCGCTGGGTCGACGGGGGCGGCCGGGCGCTGCCGCCGGGCCTGGCCGCGGCGCAGGGGCGTATCCATCTCTGGGGTCTGCCCACGGGCACGGGGCTGGTGCAGCTCAACCATTACGCCGTCCGCGCGGCCGAGAGCTTCATGATCAAGCGCGACCGGGGTCTGCCCAACCATCGCGGGCGCGCGGTCGACCTCGATTACTGGGTCGAACGTAACTTCAACAGCGTGCGCGACGACAGCATCGCCCGCATGGCCCCGGCCACGGCCGCGGAAGCCGCCCGGTTGCGGGCGCTGCCGGGGCTGGCCGACCTGCACGCCGCCGGCGTCGCCTGGCACCGGGCGCGGTTTCGCACCCTGATGCGCCGCCCGGACGAGGCCCGGCTGTTCGGCCGGCTCCTGCTGGCCGGTGGCAGCGCCACCCTGTCCGCGGCGGCGGCGCACCGGGTTCTGGCCGCCATGACGGCGGCCGTCCGGGACGACGGTGCCGGGACATGACCGGCGTGCACCCCCCGCGCAGCCCGGCCGATCGCGCGTCACAAAACTGAATCCGAACTGTCACAGACGCGTCAATCCCCGTCTCTAGAAGTGCGGGCAACCGACATGCGGGGGATTACATGCTTTTCAGCGTCAAGGGTCTGATGAAGACCTTCGGCCGCAACACGGCGGTGGACAATGTCAGCTTCGACGTGGAGTCCAGCCAGATGGTCGGCATCATCGGGCGGTCCGGCGCCGGCAAGTCGACGCTTCTGCGGATGATGAACCGCCTGACCGACGCGACGGCGGGCGAGATCCACTTCGAGGGGCGCAACGTCCTGACGCTGGACGGGGCGGCCAAGCGCGCCTGGCAGTCCGACTGCGCCATGATCTTCCAGCAGTTCAACCTGGTCCCGCGACTGGACGTGGTGTCCAACGTCGTTTTCGGCCAGCTCAACAAGCGCTCGACGCTGGCCACGATGTTCAACGTCTTTCCGCGTTCCGACATTCATCGCGCCATCGACATCCTGGACCGGCTCGGCATCGCCGAACACGCGGCCAAGCGGGCCGAGGCGCTGTCGGGCGGACAGCAGCAGCGCGTCGCCATCGCGCGGGCGCTGATGCAGGATCCGAACATCATCCTGGCGGACGAGCCCATCGCCAGCCTCGACCCCATGAACGCCCAGATCGTGATGGACAGCCTGCGCCGCATCCACGAGGAGGACGGCCGCATGGTGATCTGCAACCTCCACACGCTCGACACCGCGCGGCGCTATTGCGACCGGGTGATCGGGATGCGGGACGGGCGGATCGTGTTCGATGGCCGGGCCGACCAGCTGACCACGGGCGTCGCGCGCGACATCTACGGCGCCGACGCCGATTTTTCGGAAGAGGCGACCTCGACCAGCGTCGAGGCGCTCGACCGGACCCCCGGCAGTCCCGCAGCCGCGGCCGCGGCGACTGTCTGACCCCAACCCCGCGGGCCGCCGCGGGACCACCAGACCGGAGACCGAACATGAAGAAACTGATCGCTGCTGCACTGACCACCACCGCGCTCGTGACCCCCGCCTTCGCCGACGACCACGGCGGCATGGGGATCGAGGAATTCCGCATCGGCATCCTCGGCGGCGAGAACGCCCAGGACCGCATGACGTCGAACGAATGCTTCCGCGCCAAGACCGAGGAGCTGCTCGGCGTGCCGACCAAGCTCTTTACGCCGGCCGACTATGACGGCGTGATCCAGGGGCTGCTCGGCGGCACCATCGACATGGCCTGGCTGGGCGCCTCGGGCTACGCCAAGACCTGGCTGACCGACCCCGAAGCGGTCGAGCCGGTGCTGGTGAAGGTCAACGTGGACGGCTCCTACGGCTACCATTCCATTGGTTTCGCGCGGAAGGACTCGGGCATCGCCTCGCTCGCGGACATGGAAGGCAAGACCTTCGGTTTCGGTGACCCGAACTCCACCAGCGGCTACCTGATCCCGTCGATCGAGATCCCGCAGGAAACCGGCGCCTCGATGGAATCGGGTGACTACTTCGGTGAGGTGAAGTTCACCGGCGGTCACGAGCAGACCATCGTCGCGGTCGCCAACGGCGACGTCGACGGCGGCGTGACCTGGGCCGACGGCCTCGGCGCCTGGGAAGACGGCTACAACTCTGGCGCGCTGCGCAAGGCGTCCGACGCCGGCCTCGTCGACATGAACGAGCTCGTGCAGATCTGGAAGTCCGCCCCGATCCCGGAAGGCCCGATCGTTCTGCGCAAGGACCTGCCCGAGCGCGTCAAGGTGGACATGACGGCGCTGATGGCCTCGCTGCCCTACATGGACGCCGACTGCGCCTACAACTTCATGGCCGGTGAGGCGCTGGGCATGATGCCGATCAACCATGACGCCTACATCTCGATCATCGAGGCGCGCAAGTCGAAGATGTAAGCGGCTGACCGCACCTGGGACCGGGCCCCTGGCGGGCCCGGTCCCGCCATATCCGGGGACCCCAGTACACCATGGCCGATATCACCGCAGGCGCCGGGCGCGGCGCAGAGGACATCCGCGACGCCTATATGGCGATGACGCGCCGCAAGCGCATGTATGGCGGCATCATCCTGGCCATCTTCGTGGTGCTGATGGTCTCGGGCTTCCGGCTGGCCGACGGCCGCAACGCCGGCGGGTTCTGGGACGGCATCACCAATATCTTCCAGTTCCCGTCCGAGGTCGTGGCCGAGGCCGCGGAGAACGCGGCCAACCTGCCGGGGCTGATGTGGAAATTCCTGCCCTCGCTGATCGAGACGCTCAACATCGCGGCGGCCTCGACGCTGATCGGGGCGATGGCGGCGGTCGTGCTGTCGTTGCTCTCGACCCGCGGGCTGGCGCGCTGGCCGCGGCTCGTCGGGCTGTTCCGCCGGATCATGGACATCATGCGCGCCATTCCCGAGATCGTCATCGCGCTGGTCCTGATCTTCATCCTGGGCGGCGGACCGGTGCCGGCCATGATCGCCATCGCCTTTCACACGGCCGGCGCGCTGGGCAAGCTCTTCTCCGAGGTCAACGAGAACGCCTCGCTTCAACCGGTCGAGGGGCTGCACTCGGTCGGCGCCAACTGGACGCAGCGCATGTGGCTGGGCGTCATCCCGCAGGTCGCGCCGAACTATCTCAGCTACGGGCTGCTGCGCTTCGAGATCAACATCCGCGCCTCGGCCATTCTCGGCTTCGTCGGGTCGGGCGGCATCGGCTACGACCTCAAGAATGCCTTCAGCTGGGGGCAGGGCCGCTACGACGAGGTCGCCGCGATCTTCATCCTGCTGTTCCTGTCGATCGTCTTTTTCGACCAGCTGTCGAGCCATTACCGCAACAAGCTGATCGGGAGGGCCTGAGAATGGCGACGACGGATATCGGGGCTGCCGACCGCCGCGCCGGGGTCGAGGCGCTCTTCGCCCGGAAACGGCTGCTGAGTTTCGGGCTGCCCGGGCTGATCCTGGCCTATTTCGTCTATGTCTTCTTCGCCTTCGACATTCCCGGCCTGGCAGAGCGGGCGCGGATGGATAACGCCGCGATCCTCGTCTCGGACGCCTACAGCTACAAGACCCATGTCACCCGCGACAATCGCACCGGCGGCATCACCGTCGCGGTCGAGGGCGAGGCCAAGGGCACCTATCCCGAGGGCATGACCCCGGACTGGCTCGAGATGACCGGCGCCGACAGCGCCCGTGTCGCCTTGCCCGGCGGCCACCAGGCGCGGATCGACGGCGAGACCAGCGTCTTCACCGTGCCGGGCTACGGCGAGGTCAGCCTGACCGCCAGCCGCCGCGGCATCGACATGCAGCTGCCGACCGAGGAGGTGCCGGACTGGATCAGCGCCTCGTCCTCGCGGGTGACGGTCACCACCGAGGCGGGACGGATGATCGTCACCAAGGCCCGGACCGAGGTTTATCGCTATTCCTTCGGCTGGGAGCTGTTCTGGTTCACCCTCGACAGCCCGTTCTACGGCAAGTCGCTGGGTGAACTGGCCGCGCTGGCGGTCTCCTCCGACCGTCTCGTCGAGGGGCAGAGCAACATCGCGGCCATGGTCAGCGACGTCTGGACGAACAAGATGTGGCGGCACGGCGATGTGCTCTGGGCGCTGTTCGAGACGATGCTCATGGCGTTCCTCGGCACCATGGGGGCGGCCCTGGTGGCCCTGCCGCTGGCCTTTCTCGCGGCCAAGAACTTCACCTCCTTCGCAAGCATCCGGTTCGGTGTGCGCCGGGTCTTCGACTTCGTGCGCGGGGTGGACGGGCTGATCTGGACGATCATCCTCAGCCGGGCCTTCGGGCCGGGGCCGCTCACCGGCGCGCTGGCGATCCTGATCACCGACTCGGGCAGCTTCGGCAAGCTCTTCTCCGAGGCGCTCGAGAATGTCGACGACAAGCAGATCGAGGGCGTGCGCTCCACCGGGGCGAAGCCGATGCAGCGCTACCGTTTCGGCGTCATCCCGCAGATCATGCCGGTGCTTCTGAGCCAGATCCTGTATTATCTCGAGTCGAATACGCGTTCGGCCACCGTGATCGGCGCCATCGTGGGCGGCGGGATCGGGCTCTTGCTGACACAGGCGATCATCACCCAGAAGGACTGGGAAGAGGTGTCGTATTACATCGTCCTGATCGTGCTGATGGTCATCCTGATGGACACGATTTCGGGCTGGATCCGGCGCCGGGTGATCAAGGGCAGCGACGGCGGACACTGAGAAGACGCGGCAGGGACAGGCAGGACGCGACGCCGCGCCGGCGGTGACAACGGCCAACACGTGCAGGAACGGAACATGCCCAAGCTCAGCGCCGAGGCGCCCCTGATCCATCCCGATTGCGAGATCACCGAAAGCCGTTTCGGCGCCTATGTCGAGATCGGCCGCGGATCGCGGATCGGGTATTCCAGCCTCGGGGATTACTCCTATTGCGACCGCTATGCCGACATCGCCAATGCCGAGATCGGCAAGTTCGCGAACATCGCGTCCTTCTCGCGCATCGGCGCGACCGATCACCCGATGCACCGGGCCAGCCTGCATCATTTCCTCTATCGCTCGGCCGACTACTGGGCGGATGCCGAACACGATCCGGCCTTCTTCGCCCATCGCCGCTCGCGCATCGCGCGGATAGGCCATGACACCTGGATCGGTCACGGCGCGATGGTCATGCCCGAGGTGCGTATCGGCGACGGCGCCGTCGTGGCCGCCGGGGCGGTCGCGACACGGGACGTGGCGCCCTATACCGTGGTCGCCGGCGTGCCGGCCCGGCCGATGCGCGATCGCTTTCCCGCTGACATCGCCGAACGCCTCATGGCCCTTGCGTGGTGGGACTGGGACCACGACCGGCTGCGCACGGCGCTCGAGGATTTCCGCAGCCTCGAGATCGCGGCGTTTCTGGAGAAATACGGCGGCTGATCCTTACTCGGCGGCCATCTGCAGCGCGCCGGGCGCGGTCATGAAACGCCGCCCGGCTTCGCCCGCGAGATAGGCGAGGCGGCCGGCCGAGACCGTCGCCTCGATCCGGCGGGTCGCAGGGTTCATCACCACGAAATCCGCGCGGCGGCCGCGTTTCAGCCGGCCGCGGTCCGTCAGGCCCATGATCTCCGCCGGGGCGCTCGAGATCAGCGCCCAGGCGTCGGCGAAACTGCACAGCCCCTTGTCGGCCAGCTGCCAGGCCGCGGCCGGCAGGGCGGGGTAGTAGTAATCCGAGACCAGCGCATCGCAGAGCCCGCGCGCGACCAGCGTTTCCGCCGCGACATTCCCGGACTGCGAGCCGCCGCGCACGATATTGGGCGCGCCCATCAGCACGTGATCGCCCTGCGCCCAGGCGGTCTCTGCCGCGGCCAGGGTGGTGGGAAACTCGCAGATGCGTGCGCCGAGAAGGTGAAAACGCTCCCGCGTCTCGGCATCGGGATCGTCATGCGAGCCGTAGCGGACGCCCATTTGATCGAAGGCCTCCGCCAGGCGCAGCAGCGTGCCGGGCACATGCGGATCCTGTTCGGCAGCGCGGTGGATAAGGCGGATCTGCTCGGCGCCGCTGCGCCCGGATTGCGCCGCCCAGGCCTCGAGCTTGTGCGGCGCGCTCTGCCACATCTCCAGCGCCTCGGGCAGGTGGTTGTTGAACACCACGTAGTCGAGCCCGTGCCGCGTCACCGCCGACAGAAGGCGGTCCGCGCTGCCCACGAGATGCGTCTCGTAGCGGATCTGGATGCGCATGTCGGTCAACGCCCGGGCCCGGTAGCCGTCGAGCGCGGTCATCAGCTCCTCGGCGTGATCCTCGCCGCGATGGGCGCCTTCCCAGCTGTAGCTTTGCGCGAGCCACGCCGTCGTCACCCCGTTGGCGGCGAGATCGCGGTCGGTGCTGGCCAGCCCCGTTTCCTTGTCGAAGGGCGCCGAAGGGCGCGGCGCCAGGTGACGCTCGAAGGCGTCGCCGTGCAGGTCGATGATCCCCGGCAGGATCCAGTAGCCCGAGAGGTCGACTTCCGGCAGGGGCCCCTTGGTGATGATGCCCTCGGCAAAGGCCAGCGACCGCGCCTGCATTTCACCGTTCTTCAGCACCTTGGCGCCGGTCAGGCGGAGCGGGGGCAGCAGGTCGGGCATGGGGGAATCGCTCCGGTCTTCGGGGTTTCGGTCCTGATAGGGGCACGTTGTATCGGGGATATGACAGCCGGCGCCTCAGCCCGGTTCCACCACCAGCTGGACCCGGTCGCCCGCGAACCAGGTGCGCCCGTATTCGACGGGGCGCCCGGCCGCATCGACATTGACCGCCACCGCGCGCAGCAGCGGTGCGCCTTCCGGGATCTGAAGGTGCAGCGCCTGGGTGGCGCTGGCGCGTTCGGCCGACAGCCGCGTGTGGCGCCGCGTGTAATCGGCGACGCCCGCGCGGGCGAGCGCCTCGGTCACCGAGCCGGTCTCGGCGAAGGCCTCGGCCAGCCCCGGCAGCCGGTCCAGCGGAAAGACGCTGACCGAGAGGGCAAGCGGCGCGGCGTCGGCCAGCCCGATCGATTCCTTGACCAGCACCGGGTCGCCCGCGGCAATCTCCAGCGCCGCGGCTTCGCGCGCATCGGCCTTGCGCGTCTCGAGCCGCAGGATGCGCCCGGCCGCGGTCTGGCCCGCGGCCTCGACGTTCTGGCGGAACCGGGTGCGGCGCCCGAGCCGGTAATCCGTCGGCGCGGCAGCCACGAAGACCCCGGCGCCGCGCCGGGCATGGACGAGGCCGGCGTCCTGCATCTCTGACAATGCGCGGCGCACGGTGTGGCGGTTGACCCCGAAGCGCGCGGCCAGAGCCGCCTCGGTCGGCAGCTTGTCGCCCGGACCGTAATGACCGGCGGCGATCTCGTCTCGGAGGCGGGCCTCGATCTGCTGCCAGATCCGTGTCTTTGCCATCTGTCACCAAAAATTCACGTGGAATCCCTTGAGGCTGCGGGGCGCCTATCCTAGGATTTGTCTAGTTGTATAGGAACGTAGACAAATCCGCAAGGTGTCTAGATGAGCGAGATCGAGACGCGCAAGGGCTGGATGAGCCTGCTGGCCCGGGCGCCGGCCGACCGGCTGGAACAGCTCTGGCAGGGGGCGGGTCTGGCGCCGGCTTTCGCCTGGCTGCGCGCCCCCGAGGTGGGCGGCGTCATGGTGCGGGGCCGGATGGGCGGCACCGGCCAGCCCTTCAACCTGGGCGAGATGACGGTCACCCGCTGTGCGCTGCGCCTCGAAGGCGGCGCGGTGGGGCATGGCTATGTCCAGGGCCGCGACAAGGCCCATGCCGAGCGGGCCGCGCTTTGCGATGCGTTGATGCAGACCGATGCGGCCACCGACCTTCGAGAGGCGGTTCTGGCGCCCCTTGCCGCGGAAATGGCCGAGAGCCGCGCGGCGCGGGCGCGGAAGGCGGCGGCGACCAAGGTCGATTTCTTCACGATGGTCCGGGGGGAAGACTGATGGAAACCGCATCGCTCGGCGGCGGCTTCGCCGACGCGCCCGTTGACGCGGCGCGGGCCTTTCGCGCGTGCCTGAACGCCATGGCCCGGCCGGGCCGGATCGAAACCGTCGCCGGCGCGGCGCCGCCCGCGCCGCTCTCGGTGGCGGCGGGCGTCGCGCTCCTGACGCTCTGCGACCCGGAGACGCCGGTCCACCTGGCCGGCGCGCATGACTGCGGCGCGGTGCGTGACTGGATCACCTTCCACACCGGCGCGCCCTTCTCCGGGCCGGCCGGTGCCGTCTTCGCCGTCGGGTCCTGGGCCGCGGTGCAGCCGCTCGACGCCTACCCGATCGGCACGGCCACCTATCCCGACCGCTCCGCGACGCTGATCGTCGAGATGCCCGGGCTGACGGCGGAGGGCGGCGCGCGGCTCTCTGGCCCGGGCATCCGCGACAGCGCGCGGCTCGCGCTGCCCGAGACCGCGGTCTTCCGGCGCAACGCGGCACTGTTCCCGTTGGGTCTCGATTTCATTTTCACCGCCGGCGACCGGCTCGCCGCGCTGCCCCGCACCACCCGCGTGGAGGACGCCTGATGTACGTGGCCGTGAAAGGGGGCGAGCGGGCGATCGACAACGCCCATGCCTGGCTCGCCGAGGAACGCCGCGGCGACACCGCCGTGCCGGAGCTGTCGGTCGCGCAGATCCGCGAACAGATGGCGCTGGCGGTCAACCGCGTGATGGCAGAGGGCTCGCTCTACGATCCCGAGCTTGCCGCGCTGGCGATCAAGCAGGCGCGCGGCGACCTGATCGAGGCGATTTTCCTGATCCGCGCCTATCGCACGACGCTGCCGCGCTTCGGCGCCTCCGCCCCGGTCGAGACGGCACGCATGGCGTGCCTGCGCCGGATCTCGGCCACCTTCAAGGACGCGCCGGGCGGGCAGGTTCTGGGACCCACCTTCGACTACACGCACCGCTTGCTCGACTTCAAGCTGGCCGCGGACGGCGAGGTGCCGGCGGCGCCCGAGACGCCCGCCGCGCCGGCCGAGGTTCCGCATATCACCGGCTTCCTGAACCGCGACGGCCTGATCCAGGAGGAGCCCGCGGGTGACGACACGCCGCCGGACCTGACCCGCGAGCCGCTGGAGCTGCCCGCGGGCCGGGCGCTGCGGCTGCAGTCGCTGACGCGCGGCGACGAGGGTTTCGTCCTTGGCATGGCTTACTCGACCCAGCGGGGCTATGCGCGCAACCATGCCTTCGTGGGCGAGTTGCGGATCGGCACGGTGGCCGTCGAGATGGAGATCCCCGAGCTGGGCTTCGCCATCGAGATCGGCGAGATTGAGCTGACGGAATGCGAGACGGTCAACCAGTTCACCGGCTCCAAGACCGAACCGCCGCAATTCACCCGCGGCTACGGGCTGGTCTTCGGCCAGACCGAGCGCAAGGCGATCTCGATGGCGCTGGTCGACCGCGCGCTGCGCTGGAAGGAACTGGGCGAGGAAGACAGCGGCGCCCCGGCGCAGGACGAGGAATTCGTCCTCTACCACGCCGACAATATCCAGGCGACCGGCTTCCTCGAGCATATCAAGCTGCCGCATTACGTCGATTTCCAGTCCGAGCTGGAACTGGTGCGGCGCATCCGCGCCGAGGCCGAAGCGGCCACGTCCCGGGAGGCTGCGGAATGAGTGCCGGAAGACGCCAGGAAAGACAGGCCGGGGACGGCGGAGAGCCAAGCATGACCGAACAGGCCTACAACTTCGCCTATCTCGACGAACAGACCAAGCGGATGATACGCCGCGCGCTGCTCAAGGCGCTGGCGATCCCGGGCTACCAGGTGCCCTTCGCCAGCCGCGAGATGCCGATGCCCTATGGCTGGGGCACCGGGGGCGTGCAGGTCTCGGCCGCGGTGCTGACGCCCGAGGACCGCATGAAGGTGATCGACCAGGGCGCCGACGACACCACCAACGCCGTCTCGATCCGCAAGTTCTTCGAGCGCACCGCCGGCGTCGCCACGACCGAGCGGACGCCGGAGGCGACCGTCATCCAGACCCGCCACCGCATCCCCGAGGCGCCGCTGACCGAGAACCAGATCCTCGTCTACCAGGTGCCGATCCCGGAACCGCTCCGGTTTCTCGAGCCGCGCGAGACCGAGACCCGCAAGATGCACGCGCTCGAGGAATACGGGCTGATGCATGTGAAGCTCTACGAGGATATCGCGCGCCACGGCCATATCGCCACCGCCTATGCCTATCCGGTGAAGGTCGAGGGACGCTACGTGATGGATCCCTCGCCGATTCCGAAATTCGACAACCCCAAGATCGCCGGCTGCCCCGCGATCCAGCTCTACGGGGCGGGGCGCGAGCAGCGGATCTACGCGGTGCCGCCCTGGACCGCGGCCGAAAGCCTCGATTTCGAGGATCACCCCTTCGAGGCCAGCAAGGCCGATCACCCCTGCGCGCTCTGCGGGGCGGAGGACAGCTATCTCGACGAGGTCATCATCGACGACACGGGCGGACGGATGTTCGTCTGCTCGGACACGGATTACTGCCGTGCGCGCCGCGAGGCCGGGCATACCGGTGCCATGGGTGCGCCCTACGAGACGGAGGCTCAGGCATGACGCCCCTTTTGCAGGTCAACGGCATCACGAAGCGCTATGGCGCGCGGGTCGGCTGCGCCGATGTCTCCTTCGATCTCTGGCCGGGCGAGGTCATGGGCATCGTGGGAGAGTCGGGTTCAGGCAAGTCGACGCTCCTCAACTGCCTCGCCGGTCATCTGGACCCGGATGCCGGCGAGGTTCTTTTCGACACGCGCGCCGAGGGACCGAAAGACACCGTCACGATGGCGGAACCGGAACGGCGGATGCTGTCGCGCACGGACTGGGCCTTCGTTCACCAAAACCCGCGGGACGGGCTGCGCATGGGCGTCAGCGCCGGCGGCAATGTCGGCGAGCGGCTGATGGCCGTGGGCGCGCGAAACTACGGCGAGATCCGCGGGAACGCGCTCGACTGGCTCGGCCGGGTGGAAATCGCGGGCGACCGCGTTGACGACCGGCCCTCGGCCTTCTCGGGCGGGATGCAGCAGCGGCTTCAGATCGCGCGCAACCTCGTGACCGGTCCGCGGCTCGTCTTCATGGACGAGCCGACCGGCGGGCTGGACGTCAGCGTGCAGGCGCGGCTGCTCGACCTGCTGCGCGGGCTGGTCCGCGAACTGGGCCTTTCGGCGATCATCGTCACCCATGATCTCGCCGTCGTCCGGCTGCTTGCCGACCGGCTGATGGTGATGAAGAGCGGCCACGTGGTCGAGCAGGGGCTGACCGACCAGGTGCTCGACGATCCGCAGCACGGCTACACGCAGCTTCTCGTCTCCTCGGTGCTTCAGGTCTAGCATGGGCCGGAGCGCAAGGAGGGAAACCGGATGATACGCAGCTACAGGATCAGCGACGACGGCCTCGCGGAGGCCGGCGCGCCGGACGCCCCGGACGCGGTTTGGCTCGACCTGGTGGAGCCCACCGACGAAGAGCGCGGATCGCTCGCCGCACATCTTGGCCTGGCGCTGCCGAGCCGGGCCGACCAGGAAGAGATCGAGCAGTCCTCGCGGCTTTACCTCGATCACGGGGTGCCGGTGATGACGGCCCTGCTGCCGGCCCGCGTCGATACGGACGAGGCGCATATCGGGCCGGTTACCTTCATCCTGACCGAAGACCGGCTGGTGACGCTGCGCCATCATCACCCGCGCCCCTTCACCCAGTTTCCCGCGCGCGCCGCGCGCGCCTCGCTCGGCTGCAGTTCGGCGTTGACGGTTCTGTTGGGGCTGCTCGAGGACATCATCGACCGGCTGGCCGACATCACCGAGAATGTCGGACGCGAGATCGACGGGCTCTCGCGCGAGATTTTCCGCCCGTCGGGCGAGGCGCGCCCCGACCACCAGAAGACGCTTCGACAGATCGGCCAGTCCGACGCGCTGGTGATGCATCTGCGCGAGAGCCTCCTGACGCTGGAGCGGCTGTTGATCTTCCTGATCCCGGTGCTGGAGCAGCGCGAGGGCGGCAAGCCGGCGCGCGGCATGGTCCGCAGCTTTCAGCGCGACCTGCGCACCATCGCGGAACAGGCCGGGTTCCTGCAGCAGAAGACGGCGCTGCTGCTCGACGCGACGCTGGGCATGATCGACATCGAGCAGAACAAGATCATCAAGATCTTTTCCATCGCGGCGGTGGTCTTCCTGCCGCCGACGCTGATCGCCTCGATCTACGGGATGAACTTCGCGGCGATGCCGGAACTGGACTGGGCCGCCGGCTACCCGGCGGCGCTGACGGCCATGGCGGTCTCGGCGGTGATCCCGCTCATCTATTTCAAGCGAAAGGGCTGGTTCTGACCGGCAGGGGGCAACATGATCCGCATCGAGAACGTCTCTAAATCCTTCACGCTGCACAACCAGGGCGGCGCCGTGATCCCGGTCATGGCGGGCGCGACACTCGCCGTGGCCGCCGGCGAATGCGTGGCGCTGACGGGCGTGTCGGGCGCGGGAAAGTCCACGCTGATGCGGATGATCTACGGCAATTACCTCGCGGCCGGGGGGCGGATCCTGATCGGGGACGTCGACGTGGTCGCGGCGGAGCCGCGCGAGATCATCGAGCTGCGCCGCACGACGCTCGGCTATGTCAGCCAGTTCCTGCGGGTGGTGCCGCGGGTGCCGGCGCTGGACGTGGTGGCCGAGCCGCTGCTGCGGGTGGGCACGCCGGCCGACGAGGCGCGCGACCGGGCAGCGGCGCTGCTGACGCGGCTCAGGATCCCCGAGACCCTCTGGCAGCTCTCGCCGCTCACCTTCTCGGGTGGCGAGCAGCAACGCGTCAACATCGCCCGCGGGTTCGCCCATGCCTACCCGGCCCTGCTGCTCGACGAGCCCACGGCCAGCCTCGACGGTGCCAACCGCGAGACCGTCCTCGACCTGATCGACGAGGCGAAGGCCCGCGGCGCCGCCATCATCGGCATCTTTCACGATGCGGCGGCGCGGGACCGCGTCTGCGACCGGGTGATCGACGTCTCGCGCTTCGCGGTGGCGGCGGCATGAGCGGCGGACGCCTCTTCGCGGTGGTGGGGCCGTCCGGCGCCGGCAAGGACACGCTGATCGACGGGGCGCGGGCAGCCCGCCCGGACATCCATTTTCCGCGCCGCGTCATCACCCGGCCCGAAACCGCGGGCGGCGAGCCCTTCGAGGGCGTGAGCGAAGCCGAATTCGCCCGGCGCAAGGCCGCCGGCACCTTTGCCATCGACTGGCAGGCGCACGGGCTGTGCTATGGCATCCCGGCCAGCATCGACGCGGCGCTGGCCGCGGGGCGCGACGTGGTCTTCAACGGCTCGCGCGCGGCGCTGCCGGCGGCGCGGCGCCGCTATCCCGGACTGTCGGTGGTGCTGGTCACCGCGCCCGCCGGCGTGCTGGCGCGCCGCCTGGCCGCACGGGGGCGCGAAGCCGAGGACGAGATCGCCGCCCGCCTGGCCCGCGCGGACTACGCCGTGCCCGACGGCGCCCAGGTCGTCGAGAACGGTGGCACGGTCGCGGCCGGCGTGGCGGCCTTTCTCGCCTGCCTCAATGCGCCAGCGGCGCCCGCCTGACGAGATGGAAACGGCCCGCCTCATCCTCGCCGAACAGGCAGAGATCGCGCACCGGCAGCGCCGTGCCGAGCGCCGGGGCGAAATGCGCGCGCAGGCGTTCCTTGACGGTCTCGCGCTCGTCGGGACCCAACCGGCCGGTAAGCGTGATGTGAAAGCGGAACTCGCCCATGACATAGGGGTAACCCCAGCGGCGCAGAAGCGACTCCTGCCGGTCGCTCAGACCGGCGGCGCGGCGGCGGTCCAGTTCCTCCGCAGAGGGCGGCGCGCGGAAGGCATCCAGCGACTCGACCGTGTTGGCGGCCAGCGCCGTCAGCGCCGGGCAGCAGGAGGCGGGCATCACCGCGATGAAATCGCCCAGGCAGCCAAGCGCGACGCGCGGGATGTCGAAGGCGCCCTGCTCGGCCGCGAAGGCGTCGAGCGCCCGGACGAGATCGACCGGGTCGCGCCCCTCGGCCAGGCGGAAGGGCGGCTTGAGCGTGCCGTGAAGCCCGTATTTGCGCGGCGTCTCGGTCAGCCGGGCCACCGGCCGCGGCAGACCGGGCAGCGCCGGATGCGGCGCGGGCCGGCCGGTGATGGCGTCCCAGCCCAACCATGCGGCCCCCAGCCTGGCCAGGGGGTGATCCTCGGGCGGCGCGTAATAGATCGCGTATCTCTTGAAATCCGGCATCGGTGTTCCTCCCCGGTTAGCCATGCCATAGGACTGTTACAGCCCCGCGACAAGACTGCGGGCCAAGGAACTGACAAGGCGGGAAAATGACGGAAACGGTACTGGCGAATGCGCGGCTTGTCCTGCCCGGCGAGGTCGTGACCGGCAGCCTGAGGATCGCGGGCGGCGACATCGCCGCGATCGACACGGGAATGGCCGTGCCGGCCGGTGCGCTGGACTGCGAGGGCGACTACCTGGCGCCCGGCCTGATCGAGCTGCACACCGACAATCTCGAGCGCCACATGCAGCCCCGGCCGGGCGTGAAATGGCCGCAGAAAGCCGCGGTGATCGCCCATGACGCGGAACTCGCAAGCGTCGGGATAACCACGGTTTTCGATGCGCTCCGCGTCGGCTCGATCCTGTCGAACGACCGGTCGCGCCATGGCAAGTATGCCCGCGACCTGACCCGCCACATCCTGGACCTGCGCAGCGCCGGCCGGCTCCGGATCAGCCATTTCCTGCATCTGCGCGCCGAGATCTGCTCGGAGACGCTGCTGGAGGAGCTGGAGGAATTCGTCCCCGAGGATCGGATCGGGATCCTCAGCCTGATGGATCACACGCCGGGCCAGCGACAATTCAGGGACCTGTCGAAATTCGCCGAGTATCTCACTGGAAAATATGGCATGTCCCGCGAGGATATCGATGCGCATTTCGAAGGACTCTATGCCCTGAAGACGCGCTACGGCGCGCGCCACGAGACCGGCGCGGTGGATCACGCGCGCCGGCTCGGCGCGGTGCTCGCGAGCCATGACGACACCCGGTCCGAGGACGTCGAGACCTCGGCGGCGCATGGCTGCCGCCTGGCCGAGTTTCCGACCACCGAGGAAGCCGCCGAGGCCTGCCGCGCGGCGGGCATCGCAGTGATGATGGGGGCGCCGAACCTGCTGCGCGGCGGATCGCATTCGGGAAATGTCGGGGCCGGCGTCCTGGCCGAGCAGGGCTTGCTCGATATCCTGTCGTCGGATTACGCGCCTTCGGCGCTCTTGATGGGAGCGGTGCGGCTCGGGCTCGAGACGCAGGACATGGCGGCGGGTCTGCGCACGGTGACCGCCGCGCCGGCCGCGGTGGCGGGGCTGTCCGACCGGGGCCGTATCGCGCCCGGGCTCCGGGCCGACCTCGTCCGCTTCTCGCTGGCCGAGGGCCTGCCGATCACCCGCGCCGCCTGGAGCCGCGGCCACCGGGTGGCGTGACCCCGCCCGGCGGGCCGGACGGGGTCCTGTCGCGCCCTAGAAGAAGGCCTGCAGACCGGTCTGGGCGCGCCCGAGGATCAGGGCGTGGACGTCATGGGTGCCCTCGTAGGTATTGACCGTCTCTAGGTTCACCATGTGGCGCATCACCTGGAATTCCTCGGAGATGCCGTTGCCGCCATGCATGTCGCGCGCCAGCCGCGCCACGTCGAGCGCCTTGCCGCAGTTGTTGCGCTTGACGAGGCTGATCATCTCGGGCGCCGCGCGGCCCTCGTCCAGCAGGCGTCCCACCCGCAGCGAGCCCTGAAGCCCCAGCGCGATCTCGGTCTGCATGTCGGCGAGCTTTTTCTGGAACAGCTGTGTCTGCGCCAGCGGCCGGTCGAACTGCTTGCGGTCGAGCCCGTATTGCCGTGCCGCGTGCCAGCAGAACTCGGCCGCGCCCATCACGCCCCAGGAGATGCCGTAGCGCGCCCGGTTGAGACAACCGAACGGGCCCTTCAGACCCTCGACATTGGGCAGCAGCGCGTCCTCGCCCACCTCGACGCCGTCCATGACGATCTCGCCGGTGATCGAGGCGCGCAAGGACAGCTTGCCGCCGACCTTGGGCGCCGAGAGCCCCTTCATGCCCTTCTCCAGCACGAAGCCGCGGATCTTGCCGCCATGCGCCTCGGACTTGGCCCAGACCACGAAGACATCCGCGATCGGCGAATTGGATATCCACATCTTGGAGCCCGAAATCACGTAGCCGTCCGCGGTCTTCTTGGCGACGGTCTTCATGCCCGCGGGATCCGAGCCGGCATCGGGCTCGGTCAGGCCGAAACAGCCGATCAGCGCGCCCTTCGCCAGCCCGGGCAGGTATTTCCGGCGCTGCTCTTCCGAGCCGTAGGCGTGGATCGGGTACATCACCAGCGAGGACTGCACGCTCATCATCGAGCGATAGCCGGAATCGACCCGCTCCACCTCGCGGGCGACGAGCCCGTAGGTGACGTAGCCCGCGCCGATGCCGCCGTATTCCTCGGGGATCGTCACGCCCAGCAGGCCCATCTCGCCCATCTCGGCGAAGATCGACGGATCGGTCTCGGCCTCGCGGTAGGCGTCGATGATGCGCGGCTGAAGCTTTTCCTGCGCGTAGGCGCGCGCCGCGTCGCGCATCATCCGCTCGTCCTCGGTCAGCTGGTCCTCGAGCCGGAAGGGATCCTCCCAGTCGAAGCGCGAGAGAGAGGGCGAGTCCTTGGCCGGGATCGGCGTTTCCATGTTCATGTCTTTCCTCCGCAGGCTGGCACGGGTGTCGCGCCGGATCGTATCAATTGCAACGAGCGGCCACAACGGGCAACCCGCATGGTTTTGTCGTGTTCAGCCGACATGCTCTTCGACGGCGGCTATCTGCGCGCGATGCTCGTGACCCGCCGCCGCCGCCGCGACCAGCGCCCGGAAGATCGCGCGCTGCCGGTGGGCGTAGAACAGATGCTCCGGGTGCCATTGCACGCCGAGCGCGAAGGGGTCGCTCACGCGTTCGACGGCCTGGATCATGCCGCCCGTGTCGCGGGCCGCGACGCGGATGCCCTCGCCAAGGCGGTCCACCGCCTGCGTGTGCAGCACGTTGACCCGCATGCCCTCCGGCCCGGCGATGCCCTCCAGGCGCGAGCCCGGCACGATCTCGATCGACTTGCGCGGCAGGACCGTCCAGCGCCGGTCGCTTCTGTCGTAGACGCTGTAGGCGTCCTGGTGCAGCGTGCCGCCGAGGGCCACGTTCAGCATCTGCGCGCCCCGGCATATCCCGAGGATCGGCTTGTTGAGTTCGAAGGCCCTGTGGACGAGATCGCGCTCCATCCGGTCGCGGTCGGGGTCGAGCCGCGCACTGGAGACGAGATGCCCGCCATAGAAATCGGGTGAGATATCGTCCCCGCCGCCCACGATGATGCCGTCCGCATGATCGATATCCGTGCCGTATCCGTTGCCCCAGCGCACCGCACGCCCGCCGGCGAGCCAGATGTTGAAGGCCAGCAGGGGGAAGACGCGCCAGCCGCTGCGGCGCGACGTGGTCACACCGATCACGGGTCGGGTCATAGGCGTGCCTCTCCGCTCAGGCCGTGGCGGGAAAGTATGGCATCCGCGCGATCCTTCCAGTCCGGCCGCACGGTCAGCAGCGCGCCGCGATGGGCGGCCCAGGCCTCGGCCAGCTCGGCCATCGCGGCGCGGTCCGCGGCCACGCGCTCGACCAGCACCCAGCGGTTCCATTCGTCCGCCAGCCTGTAGTCGGCTTCGTCGATCCGGCAGTCCGGCAGGCGGTAGTGAAAGGTCGGCCGCCCCCCGGTGGCGGTATCCCGCGGGAAAAGCCGGTCGAAGCGGGCGCGGTCGAGATGCGCGAAGAGCGGCAGCATGTCGAGCCCGCGGTTGCGGGTATTGCCGTGCCGGGCGTAGAGCCCGAACAGCGCATCGACATCCATCTCGGGCCAGCCGGCGGCCAGGTCGTCGACGAAGCCCCGCGGATAGGGGTCGGTGAAGGGCAGCACCCGCCGGCTGAGATTGATCGGGTTCACCGCGCGCAGCCAGTCTTCGATCAGCGCATAGGCGGTGACGATATGCACGGTGGCCGTGCCCGAGAGCGCGGGCACCTCCGGGTTGAAATGCACCCCGAAGCCAAGGAACAGGCCGTCGCGGCTGCCCGTCGCGCCGCGCGCGCGCAACCGCGCGCGCAGCTTTTCCAGCGTGGGCAGCGCCGCGGGAGGCAGGGGCGGGGTGACGATCTCCACCGGGATGACCGCGCTGCCGAGTTCGAGCCCGGCCTTCTTCAGCGGCGTGTCGGCATATTTGCGCAGGGCCGTGTCGAGATAGACCCGGAAGGTGCCGATCCCGGTGTCGCGGATCTCGGTCTCGAGCGCGCCGGCATCGTGGAGGCTGCCGCCGAATTCCGCGCGCACGCAGGCCGCGGCGGCGTCGCGGTCCAGCCCGCCGAACTCGATCTCGACGCCGATACGTCTCTCCGAGCCGTCCTCGGTCGTGGGGGTGGGCAGCGGGGCGAACATGGGCGGGTGCGCGGGGGGCTCCGTCTTGCGGGGCCCGGGGATCGGGCCGGAGGGATCGCCACGGGGGTAGCACATCGGGATCGCCCTGTCTGCAACGCCGCCGATGCCCCGGCGCGATGCCCGGACCGGTCTTTGTCTTTGCCGCGCGGCTCCGCTAGGCTGCGGCGGACCGAAGGCGCCGCGCAACCTGGGAGATGGCATGATAGAGATTTCCGGCATCGGCGGGTTCATCCTGCTTATCCTCGACCTCTGGGCGATCGTCTCCATCCTTGGGGCGTCGGCGACGACAGGGCGCAAGGTTCTGTGGATCCTGCTGGTCGTCCTGTTGCCGCTGCTGGGCTTCATCATCTGGCTGATCGCCGGCCCGCGCGCGGGGCGCTAGACGCGGGTCAGATCAGCGGCCGCTTCTGCGGCGTTTCATCGGGCGCGACCTGGGCGATCTCGCAGAGGCGGTCGAAATCGTTGACCGCCAGCCGGCCCTCGCGCCAGGTGGCGATCTGGCGTTCGCGCAGGGTCTTGAGGGTCTTGTTCGTGTGCACCAGCGACAGCCCCAGCGCGTCGGCCAGGTCCTGCTGGGTATAGGGCAGGGGCGCGTGCCCGTTGCGGGCCATGTCGACCGCCCGCGCCCGGCTGTAGACATGGACGAAGGCGCGGGCCACCTTCTCGCGCGCGGTCATCTGCCCGAGCGCCGCGACGCTGTCGCCCAGGAAATGTTCCTCGATCGCGGCGAGCCATGTCAGGTCGAAGGCCCGTTGCGGCCGCTGGCGGAAAAGTGACCAGAGGCTGGCCCGGTCGAACACGCAGAGCGTCATCCGGGTGGTCGCCTCCATCGAGTGCTGCATCTTGCCCATGACGCCGGCCTGCAGCCCGGCGAAATCGCCGGGCAGCGCGAAGTTGAGCACCTGCCGACGCCCGTCGGCCAGGGTCTTGTAGCGCAGGCCCATGCCCTCGAGCACCGTGAAGAGCTGCGGGCTGTTCGATCCCTCCATCAGCAGCGTGGTTCCGGGATTGACATTCAGCTCGCCGGTCTTGAATTTCTGCATGAAGGCGACCTCCTCCTCCGACATCGGGGTGAAGATCTCCTTCCGGCGCAGCGGGCATGCGTGGCATTTGGTGGCCATCTTCGCTCCTGGCGTCATGTCATAGTTAAATGCGCCGGCAGCGGATGGGTTCCACACTGCGAACCATGACCAGACCCGATTCGGGCAGGAGAAAGTTTGACCGACCGTAGAACGACCCCGATTTACGCCGTCGTCGACCGCGACGCGGTGATTTCCATGGACCTTGTGGAGACCCTGCGCGAGGCCGGCCCGTGCAAGGTATATCAATACAACAGCATCGCTGATTTCCGTGCCGATCTGGCCCGCTACGAACGCCTGACCGCGGCGTTTCTCGAAACTGGCTACGACGCCATCACCCGCGACGGGCTCGACCGCACGCTCGAAGGGCTGGGCGCGCGGATCGTTATGACCGCCGGCGAAGCCGATGCCCCGCGGGTCGCGGACCGGGGCTGGAAGCACCTGGTGCGCCCCTTCACCGGCGAGATGGTGCGCGAGAGCCTGTCTTGAGCTGTGGCCGGGCGGACCCATCCGCCCGGCGCGACGGGCCTGCCGGGCGCTCGGAGTTTTCGCCGGGGCCATCGTCGCCGGTGTTTCCGGCTGCGGCGGGGGGCGCGCAGATCCTCTTCGTCGGTTTGCCGTCCCGCTTCGCGATCAGGCGGTCAGCGTCTCGGTGCTGGCGAAGAACATCGCCTGGCTCACCGCCGAGCGGATCTGGCCCTCGTTGTAGGGCTTGGAGATGAGGAAGGCCGGCTCGGGCCGCTCGCCCGTCAGGAGCCGTTCGGGGAAGGCGGTGATGAAGACCACCGGCGGCATGTTCGCGCCGCTGAGCAGGTCGTTTACCGCGTCGATGCCCGAGGATTTGTCGGCCAGCTGGATATCCGCCAGGATCAGGTCGGGCGGGTCCGCGCGACCGAGCTTCACGGCTTCGTCGCGCGTCGTGGCGACGCCGGTGACGCTGTGACCCATCTCAGAGACGATCGAGGAGATATCCATCGCGATGATCGCCTCGTCCTCGATGACCATGACCCGCCCGGTGACGCCATCGGCCATCTCGTTCTGGGCGATGGTGACCAGTTCCGCGGCCTCGCCGGGCCCGACCCCGAGGATGTCGCCGATCTCGTCGGGGCGGAAGTTCTCGATGCTGTGCAGCAGGAGCGCCTCGCGGGTGTTCGGCGTAAGGCCCGAAAGACGTCGCTGGGCCTGCGACTCCGGGCCGTCGGGGGCGTCCGGCCCGCTGTCGACCGGCGCGCCGGAGGACGCCCAGATCCCGTGGAACACCTTGAAAAGCGCGACCTTCGCCGTGGCCGAGCGGTCGAAGACCTCGTCATCGGCGAGGATCGCCTCCAGCGTCGCGGCCGCATAGCGGTCGCCGGTTTCCTGGCTGCCCGTCAGGGCCCGCGCATAGCGGCGCAGGAAGGGCAGTTCGGCGGCGATCGCATCGGTGAGGCTCGCGTCGGTGCGGGCGTCTGACATTGTGTTCCCCCATGACTTTTCACATGCTCTTGGAACCGAACGCAGGGTCGCGCCGTTCGGTTCCATGAACAAGCCGGGAATTCGCGGACTTAGGCCAGCATGACAAACCAGCGGAAGAAATCCAAAGTGCAGGAACAGATCGACGAAAACCTCCGGCGCGTCTACGCCGAAGCGCTCGACGACGAGATCCCCGACCGGTTCACCTCGTTGCTGGATCAGCTGCGTGCACAGGAGAAGGGTCGCGCGACGGACGATCCCGCGGAGGGCGAATGACCGCCGACCCCGGACATTCCGACCCGCGTGAGGAGCTGGTGGAGCATCTGCCGGCCATGCGGGCCTTTGCACTGAGCCTGACGCGCAACCCGGCGACGGCCGACGACCTGGTGCAGGACACCATCGTCAAGGCGTGGACCAATATCGACAAGTTCCAGCCGGGCACGAACCTGCGCGCATGGCTTTTCACGATCCTGCGCAACACCTTCTATTCGCTGCGCCGCAAGCGCAAGCGCGAGGTCGCCGACAGCGACGGCGCGATGGCCGAGCAGCTGTCGCAGAAACCTGACCACGACGGCCGGCTCGTGCTGAGCGATTTCCGCGCCGCCTTCGAGCAGCTGCCCGACGAACAGCGCGAGGCGCTGATCCTCGTGGGGGCATCCGGCTTTTCCTACGAGGAAGCGGCCGAGATGTGCGGCTGCGCGGTCGGCACCATCAAGAGCCGGACGAACCGGGCCCGGCGGCGCCTTGCGGAGTTGATGAACCTCGAAGACGACGAAGAGCTCGAGATGACGGACGCCGCCACGGTCGCCGTGGTCTCGGGCACCCCGGCCGCATGACCGGGCCGGGCGGCCCGCCGCCGCCGCGCCGCCGGTTCATGCGCAGCCTGACATCGCAGCTGATCGCGGTCCTCACCGTGGCGCTGCTGCCGCTGGGGCTGATCTCTCTTTACCAGACCTCCGAAGTGCTCGAGGAAACGCGCGCGCTGTCGGAAACGGCGCTGCTCGGCCAGACCGAACGGGCCGCCGAGCGCGAACGCACCCTGATCGAAGGGGCCTTCGGCGCGGCTGCCGCGGCCGGGGCCGCGCTGCTGGAACTGCGCCGCGGCGGGGATGCCTGCGGCCCGATGCTGGCGCGGCTGGTCGAGACCGGCCCGCGGTTCGTACATGCGGCCTTCATAGGATCCGACGGCGCGACGATCTGCTCGTCTGACGGGCAACCTGCCAGCCTGGGCGACACGGAGCGCTACGAGACCTACCGGGCCAGCCCCCGGCGCGTGGTGGAGATAGAGGCCGGCGCGCCGGAGGGCGGCCCGCCGGTCCTGACCGTCGGCGTGCCCCTGGTGGCAGGCACCAGCTTTCTCGGCTACGTGACCATCGGCGTCCCTCACGCCGTCGCCGGTCCCCTGAACGAAGAGACCGACCGCCAGGCCGAGCTTCTGACATTCAGCGCCGAGGGCACGATCCTATCGGCCGGACCCGGGCTCGGTGATATCGCCCGCACGCTGCCCGCGGCCCATGAACTGGCCTGGTATTTCGGGGGCGCGCCGCGGGCCTTCCTCGGGCGCAACACCCTGGGCGAAGAGCGTGTCTTCGCGGTGGTTCCGATCGTCGACGATACGGTCTATGCGCTGGGCAGCTGGCCGCCGGAACGCAGCCTGAACGGCGCGATGGCGCTGGTCTTTCCGCTGCTGATGTGGATCGTCAGCATTTTCGTCGCCTATTTCGGGCTCAACCGTCTGGTGATCCGCCATGTCCGCCGCCTGCAGCGCCGGATGCGGCTCTATTCCGCGGGGCATCATGAATTCGGGACCGTGCGGCTGGACCGCGCGCCGGAAGAGCTCGACGAGGTGGCGGCGACGTTCAACACCATGACCCGGACCCTGAACGAGAACGAGCGGCGCCGGGAGGAGGACCTGCAGGAGAAGACCGTCCTGCTGAAAGAGGTGCATCACCGGGTCAAGAACAACCTTCAGCTGATTTCCTCGATCATGAACATGCAGATCCGCGCCGCCGCCACCGACGAGGCGCGGCGCGTGCTTCGCCGCGTGCAGGATCGCGTGATGGGGCTGGCGACGATCCACCGCTACCTCTATACCGCGCGGAACCTCGGAACGGTGCGGGCCGACACGCTGCTGCGCGAGATCATCAACCAGCTGGGCGTGGTCGGCAGCGGCGGCGGCGAGGCCGCGGTGCGCATATCGGAGCATCTCGACCCGGTCGAGATCACGCCCGACCAGTCTGTGCCCCTGTCTTTGCTCGCGACCGAGGCGGCCACCAACGCCGTGAAGTATGTTGGCCGGCCCCGGGACGAAGATCCCTGGATTTCCCTGGTGCTGAAGGATCTGGGCGGGCGCAAGGCGGTCCTGAGCATCGTGAACTCCCTCGGCGACCCGGTCCACGACGCGCTTGAGGACAACGGCTCCGGGCTCGGCTCGCGGCTGATCGAGTCCTTCGTCACCCAGCTCGGCGGCACCCTCGAGACCGAGGCGGGCACGGACCGCTTCGGAATCCATGTCAGCTTCGAGATCGCCGAATTCGATCCCGAGAAGGAGGCGGTTCCGCTGCCGGAAGCCTGAGCCCGACCGGCTGGGCGGAACGTCGGGCGGCCCGGCGCGTTTCTCCGGGGAACCCCGGAGCCGTCCGCCCGCGGCCGCCGGATCACCCACGCTTTGACGGAGGCAGACATGGCCGATACCGACACGACCTGGAAAGACGCCGAGACGCAGCTGTTCCGGCGCCTGCACGCGGTGCGGGCCGGGATGCTCTCGCTCGAGAATTCCTCTTTGCACGCCCGTCCGATGACCCATTACCTCGACGAGGCCGGGCGGGTGCTGCACTTCATCACCGCGCGCGACACGGATCTCGTGCGCGCGCTCGGGCAGGGGGCGACGGCCCGGTTCACGATCCAGGCGCCCGAAGAAGACTATTATGCCTGCCTGACCGGCACGCTTCGCCAGAGCGAGGACACCGACAAGCTGGACGAGGTCTGGACCCGCGGCGCCGCCGCCTGGTTCGAGGAAGGCCGCGACGATCCGAAGATCGTC
>CAJXYS010000027.1 GCA_913063035.1 uncultured Maritimibacter sp.
TCGAGTTCATGACCTTCAACTTCGCCATGCAGGCGATCGACCAGATCATCAACTCGGCGGCCAAGACGCTCTACATGGCCGGCGGGCAGATGGGCTGCCCGATGGTCTTCCGCGGCCCGAACGGCGCGGCGGCCCGCGTCGCGGCCCAGCACAGCCAGGACTTCGCCGCGTGGTACAGCCACATTCCCGGGCTCAAGGTGATCCAGCCCTACTCGGCCGCGGATGCCAAGGGGCTGCTGAAATCCGCGATCCGGGACCCGAACCCGGTGATCTTCCTGGAAAACGAGATCCTCTACGGCCGCAGCTTCGACGTGCCGGTGATGGAGGATTTCACCCTGCCCATCGGCAAGGCCAAGATCTGGCGCGAGGGCACGGACGTCACCATCGTCAGCTTCGGGATCGGCATGACCTACGCGCTCGAAGCCGCCGACAAGCTGGCCGAGGACGGCATCTCGGCCGAGGTGATCGACCTGCGCACGCTGCGCCCGATGGACACCGACACGGTGATCCGTTCGGTCATGAAGACCAACCGCTGCGTCACCGTGGAGGAAGGCTTCCCGGTCTGCTCGATCGGCAACTACGTCTCGTCGGTGCTGATGCAACAGGCCTTCGACTACCTGGACGCGCCCGTGATCAACTGCACGGGCAAGGACGTGCCGATGCCCTACGCCGCGAACCTCGAGAAGCTCGCACTGACCTCGACCAAAGAGGTTCTCGAGGCCGTCCACCAGGTCACCTACCGCTGAGGAGAGCGCCATGCCCACGGAAATCCTGATGCCCGCCCTCTCCCCCACGATGGAGGAAGGCACGCTCGCCAAATGGCTGGTCAAGGAAGGCGACGAGGTCTCCTCGGGCGACCTTCTGGCCGAGATCGAGACCGACAAGGCCACCATGGAATTCGAGGCCGTCGACGAAGGCACCATCGGCAAGATCCTCGTCGCCGAGGGCACCGAGGGCGTGGCCGTGAACACGCCCATCGCCGTGCTGCTCGAGGAAGGCGAGAGCGCCGGCGACATCTCCGCCGAAGCCGGCTCGGGCGGCAGCGCCGCCAAGGCGGCCGCGGAAACGCCGGCATCCGACGAGACGGGCGGCGACACGACCGCGGCGCCCGGCGGCGAAGGCGGGGCGCCCGGCCCCGCGACGCCGGCGCCGGCCGCCCCGACCGACGACGAGGGCACGCGCATCTTCGCCTCGCCGCTTGCGCGGCGGATCGCCAGGGACAAGGGGCTCGACCTTGCCCGGATCACCGGCTCCGGCCCGCATGGCCGGATCGTGAAGGCCGATGTCGAGGGCGCAGAGGCCGCGCCCGCGGCCACCCCGGCCGCGAAACCGGCCGCGCCCGCCGCCGGCGCCGCGATGCCCGCCGGCCCCTCGGCCGATGCGGTGGCCAAGATGTTCGAGGATCGCGAGACCGAGGAGGTCAAGCTCGACGGCATGCGCAAGACGGTCGCGCAGCGGCTCACCGAGGCCAAGCAGACCATCCCGCATTTCTACCTGCGCCGCGACATCCGGCTGGACGCGCTGCTGAAGTTCCGCGGCCAGCTCAACGCCCAGCTCGAGCCGCGCGGGGTGAAGCTGTCGGTGAACGACTTCATCATCAAGGCCTGCGCGCTGGCGCTGCAGGAGGTGCCGGACGCCAACGCCGTCTGGGCCGGCGACCGCATCCTGCGCCTGACGCCGTCAGACGTGGCCGTCGCCGTGGCGGTGGAGGGCGGACTCTTCACGCCGGTCCTCAAGGACGCGCAGCAGAAGACGCTCTCCGCTCTCTCTGCCGAGATGAAGGACCTGGCCACCAGGGCCCGTGACCGCAAGCTCGCGCCGCATGAATATGTCGGCGGCAGTTTCGCGATTTCCAATCTCGGCATGTACGGGATCGAGAATTTCGACGCGGTCATCAACCCGCCGCATGGCGCGATCCTGGCGGTGGGCGCGGGCATCAAGAAACCCGTCGTCGGCGAGGATGGCGAGCTGACCACCGCCACGGTGATGTCGGTCACGCTCTCCGTCGATCACCGGGTGATCGACGGCGCGCTCGGCGCGGAACTGCTGGCCGCGATCAAGGCGCATCTCGAAAACCCGCTCGGCATGCTGGCCTGACAAGGCGCCCGTCGGGCCCAAGTGGGGCGGCCGCGCCGGCCGGCGCCCCGTTTCCGCCCGCGCGCCCCGGGGCTTCATCGTTCCGGAAATATCCTCGGGGGTGAATTGCCCCCGCGCCGGCGGGGGCAAGAGGGGGCAGACAGCCCCCTGCCGCGCCTAGAGGTTCTCGGTCGGGTCGTTCAGCAGCTGGTCCATCGTCACCGAGGGCTGGTCGCAACCGGCCTCGCCGACGATCTTGGCCGGCACACCCGCCACCGTCTTCATCGGCGGGATGTCCTGCAGCACGACCGAGCCCGCAGCGATGCGCGAGCAGTAGCCGACGCGAATATTGCCGAGGACCTTGGCGCCCGCGCCGATCAGCACGCCGTCATCGATCTTGGGATGCCGGTCGCCATCTTCCTTGCCGGTGCCCCCCAGGGTCACCGAATGCAGCATCGACACGTTGTCGCCCACGACCGCGGTCTCGCCGATCACGATGGAATGGGCGTGGTCGATCATGATCCCCTGCCCGATCCGGGCATTGGGATGAATGTCGACCCCGAACATCTCCGACACGCGCATCTGGATGAAATAGGCCATGTCGGGCCGCCCGTTTTCCCAGAGCCAATGGGCCAGCCGGTAGGACTGCACCGCCTGGTAGCCCTTGAAGAACAGGATCGGCTGGATCAGCCGGTGGCAGGCCGGGTCGCGTTCGTAGACCGCCACGAGATCCGCCCGCGCCGCGCGGCCGAGCGTCGGGTCGGCGGCATAGGCCTCGTCGGCGATCTCGCGCAGGATCTGTTCGGACATCTCGCCCGAGGCCAGCTTCATCGAAAGCCGGTAGGCGAGCGCCCGCTCGAGCGTCGGATGGTGCAGCACGCTCGAATGCACGAGTCCGCCGAGCAGCGGCTCGTCCTTGACCACCGCCTCGCCTTCGTCGCGGATCCGGTCCCAGACGGGATCGACGGCGGCAATTCTGGAACGTCTCTCGGCCATCGCGGTTTCCTCCGTGTCGCGCACTCCTTACAACAGATAGGCGTGCCGCGCCAATGAGAAAGGGGAAGGCTCACATGTCCTTGAGCGATGACGAGATCGAGGGGTTCCGCCGGCAGCTCCTCGAGATGCGCACCGACCTGTCCGATCACGCGGAAAAAGCCGGCGGCAACCGCGCGACCGTCACGCTCGACCAGCAGTCGGTCGGGCGGCTCAGCCGGATGGACGCGCTGCAGCAGCAGGCCATGGCCCAGGCCACCCATGCCCGGCGCCGGCAGATGGAGACCCGCATCGCCGCGGCGCTCGCGCGCATCGCCGCGGGCGAGTTCGGCTTCTGCGACAGCTGCGGCGAGGACATCCCGCCGAAGCGCCTCGCGCTCGATCCGACGATCACCCGCTGCGTGAGTTGCGCCGCGGGCTAGCCCGCCCGCCCGGCCCGCCCGCGACCAGCGCCTCGAAGACCAGCAACATGCATTCCGCGTAAACCGGATCGTCCAGCCGCGGCTCCGGCGCAAGCGGCCGGCGCGCGGCGGCGGCCTGCAGCGTGCCATCGCCCCAGGCCGGGTGGCGGCGCCCGGTATGCCGGCGGTACGCGTCGGCCGCGCCCGCCTCCATGAGAAGCCGCGCCGCCAGCCCCGCGCGACCCGCCGCCGGCGCCGCGCAGAGCGCGCGCGCCGCCGTCACCACGTCGCCGTGCAGCACCGGGCGCATCAGCCCAGCGCCGGCACGTCCAGCCGCAAGAGATGGATCGCCATCCGGAGCCGCCCGCCCGCGAAGGTGCCGCCCTCGGGCGTCAACAGGAGCGGGGTATCGGAATAGTAGCTCACCGGCGTGCCGGTCAGCCCCCGCACCCAGCTCCCGGCCACGAGGCTCAACCCCGAGCCATAGCGATTGTCCGAGCCCGCGACCCCCAGCCGCCAGCCCGACAGGCTGCCCGTCACCGGCTCGAGCACCCGCGCCGTGACGCCGATCACCTGCGTGCCCCAGGGAATGACCACGCCCGCTTCGTGGGCGCCGCCCGCGATCACCTCGTGGTCGAACTCCGCCACCTCGAAGCGGGTCGCCGCGCCACCCGCACCGGCCGCGGCGGGCGTGTCCGCCCAGGCCGCGCCGGTGTGGTGGACCGCCCGCGCCTCGTCGGCGACCCAGGCCCGCCAGCCGGCCCGCGGCGCCAGGAAGACCCAGCCGCCATTGAGCCGGAGCGCGAGCTTGCCCTCCTGCCCCTCCCAGGCGTTCACCGCCCCGGCGGGCACGGCATAGGCGCTGCCGTCCGTCGCGGTCTCGGGCGGGATCGTCACGGCCCGCGAAACCAGCGTCAGTTGCAAGAGCGCGTCGATCCGCGCCAGCGCCTCGTTCATCGTGACATGCTTTTGCGCCTGCGAGGCCTGCAGCAGCGGCAGGCCGGTGTTCGCCGTCTCACTCATCTATGACCATCCTCGCAAAGGGTCCGGGTCCGAACCGGTCGGAAATCTGCGCCACCTCGACGGTGACCGGCGCGATGCCGTCGGCCGCGCGCGCCGCCGCGTCATAGCGCCAGCCCGGCACGGCGGTCTCGGCCTCGCGCAGGATCGTGCCGTCGCGGGTGACGCGCAGCAGATAGGCCTCCTGCGCCTCGCCCAGGGGCACCTCGGTCGAGGCCCAGCTGTCGCCGTCGATGCGGCTGCGCCGGATCCAGCTGATATCGAGCGCCCCGTCCCCGGCCCGCGCCGCCCGCAGATGCACCGGCGCATAGGGGCGCAGGCCGTTGCCGCGGAACGCCCGTTGCTCGTGGTGATAGACCGGGTCGTCATACCCCCGCTGGGCGGGGCCGATGCGGAAATGCCGCGCGAGATCGCGCGCCGCCGGGGCCAGGTCGATCTGCACCGGCGCCGAGTCGAGCAGGACGACATAGGACCCCGGCGGCCATTCCTCGGGCATGACCGCATCGGTGCCGAGTTGCCCGCGCAGCCGCAGCGACAGCGCGTAAAGCCCGTCGCCCACCAGCCGCGCCTCGGTGAACTGGAAGATCTCCCAGTCGCCGCCCGAGCCGCTGCCGATCGCCGCGGCGTTCGCCCCGTTCAGCACCTGCGCCGTGCCGGCCGAGGACAGCGTGCCGCCATAGACCCGCAGCCGGAGCGCCGCGCCCCGGTCCCAGACCGACGGATCGGCCCGGTGGAGCGGGGTCTCGGTCACGCCGAGCGTCGCACCGCGCTCGATCAGGCGATTGAGACTGTAGCCCGCATCCTCGGGCGCGTCGTAGACCGCGACCGACCCCGGCCAGGGGGTCGCCGTCACGGCGATATGCGGGGCGTGCGGTACCTCGGCTCCCGTCAGGAGCGGCAGGTCCAGGAACAGCGGAAAGACCGGCCCCGCCACCGAGAAGGGCCGCACCGCCGGCATCTCTTCCACCGCGTCGCTCGGCCGGAAGAGGGTCGGCTCGACGCGCACCGCCTCGCATTGGCGCGCGCCCGCGTCCTCGACCCGGTCGATCCGGTAGAGCGCCGCCGCAGCGCCCGTCCCGTGGGCCACGACGTCGCCGGCGCCCAGCGCCGCGTCGGAAGGCGGCAGCGCGAAGCGCAGCGTGTCCCGCGCGACGCGGGACTCGGCCAGCCAGCGCTCGACGATGCCGCGGGCCTCGGCCCCGGTCAGCGCGAGCGGCAGTTCCGTGCCGGCGACCGCGTGGCTTTCCTCGCCGGGGAACACCGCCTCGGCGGCACGGGCGGCATAGGCGTCGTCGGCCTCGACATAGGACAGCCGCACCCGCCCCGCCGTCTCGGCCTCGGGCAGGCGCGCGGTCTCGATCCCGCCCGGAAGGTCACCCGCGACCGCCAGCGTCGCGGGGTCCAGCACGGCATCGGCCACCGCGTCGCGGTTGGCGAACCGGATGATCCCGTCGCGCTCCACCGCGTCGAACCCGTGGGCAAGCATCAGGGGCTGCAGCGCAGCGCGCGCGGTGTCGGTCTCGGCCTGGGCATAGCCCCGCAGGATGCCGTGCAGCCGGGCGGTGTCGTGGTCCGCCATGCCGGAGCGCTCGCAGATCTCGGCGACGACGTCGTCCAGCGTTTCGGAGGCGATGCGCCCGCTGACCCAGTGCCCGCGGGCGTAGTTCTCGCCATCCGTCCAGAGCGCGCGGGCATTGGGGAAAGCCGGCCAGGGCCGCGCATCCCAGGCCCAGACATGGGCGCGCGACATGTCCACCATCGGCCCGCCATAGACCGACGAGTCCGGGTTCCGTGCCGGATCGCCCCAATGGGCGTACAGCGCCCGCAGGTATTGTAGCTGGATCAGGTCGTCGCGCCGCCCGTCGGAAAACCGCGGCAGCGCGGATTCCGAAGACTTCGGGTCGACGAAGACATTCGGCTGGTTGGTGCCCTTGTCGACGGCCGGGCAGCCGATCTCCGTGAAGAGGACGGGCTTGGATTCCGGCACCCAGGCCGTCGGCGTCGCGGCCCGCACCCCGCCAACCCGGTCGTGATGCGGGTTGCGCCACCAGTTCAGGATGTCCTTGTAGCGAAACACCCAGGGCTCGCCATGGGCGCCGTCGGTGATCGGGGTGCGGATCTGCGCCGCGCGCGCGGCGTCGGACTCGTAGAACCAGTCATAGCCTTCGCCGCCGGCGACGTTGCCCGCGAGATAGCCCAGATCGTAGATCGCCCCATGCGCGGCATCGGCGTGATCGGACCCCTCGCGCCAGTCCGACAGCGGCATGTAGTTGTCGATGCCGATGAAGTCGATCGCCGCGTCGGCCCAGAGCGGGTCGAGATGGAAGAATACGTCACCCGACCCGTCCGCCGGGTGATAGCCGAAATATTCCGACCAGTCGGCGGCATAGCCGATCCGCGGTCCCGCGCCGAGGATCGTGCGCACGTCCCGGGCCAGGCTGCGCAGCGCCGCGACCGCCGGGAAGCTGTTCCCCGGCCCGCGGATCTGCGTCAGGCTGCGCATCTCGGAACCGATGCAGAAGGTCTCGACGCCGCCCGCGGCCACGCAGAGATGGGCATAATGCAGGATGAAGCGGCGATACGACCATTCCGCCGGCCCGTGATAGGCGACGCCATCGGCGGTGCGGGTGAAGTCGCCCGGCGCGGCGCTGCCGAAAAGGGCGGCGACCTCGGCCTCGGCGGCCGCGGTGCCGTCCGGCGTCCCGTCCCGCCCCGGCGCCGCCGCGAGCGTGATCCGCCCGCGCCAGGGATAGACGGGCTGGCTGTCCGCCCCGGTCCAGGGATCGGGCAGCGCGTTGCCCTCGGGCACATCCATCAGGATGAAGGGGTAGAACATCACTTCCTGCCCGCCGTCCCGGATCGCACGGATCGCCTCGATCACCGAGGCATCTGCCGGCGTGCCGCCGAAGGCCGGCCGGTCGTCGCGCCGCGAGACCGGAACCGCCCCCGCGCGCCCCTGCCCCGACACCTGCCAGGCCATGTCCTGCCCGTCGGCCGCGGTCTGCTCCACCCGGGGCTCCAGCCGGCACTGGCCCGCGCGCAGGTCGGTTCCGAACCAGCTGACCACCAGCGAGACAGACCGGCAGTTCGGTACCTCGCCGCGCAGCGCGTCAAGCGCCGTCTCGAGATCGCTCTTGCCGCTCGGCGTGTTGACGTTCGCGGTGCGGCTCACGCCGGGCCCTTCGGAGAAGCGCACCGGCGTCGTCGCCAGGGCGTATTCGCCGGTCCCCGGGATCAGCGCGACCCCCTGCACGAGATCGGCCGGGCGCCCGGGACCCGCGGGCACCGCCGGCTGCGCCGGGCGGAACAGCTCGAAGGACAGCTGCGGCACCCGGTTGCCATAGGGCGCGAGATCGAGATCCTCGATCACCACATAGGCCGTGCCGCGATAGGCCGGCGCGGCACCTGCCCCCTCGATCGCGGCGATCGTTGGATCCGGCAGCTGCTGGGCATCCCCGGGGTAGAAGCGCAACGTCAGATCGTCCGGCGCGATCTCGGCCCCATCGGCCCAGATCCGCCCGATCCGGCTGCAGACGCCCTCGCCCAGCGCCAGCGCAAGGCTCACCGAGTAGCTGTAGCTGGTGGTCTGGGGCCGCGGGGCGCCGCCCTTGCCGCTGCCGCCGCCCGAGCTGGTCTTGTGCTCGGTGAAGCGCGAGGCCCAGATCACCTGCCCGGCCACGCGCATCCGGCCCCACTGGACCGGCACCGCCGTCCCCTCGCGCGCGCCCGTCAGGCGGAACCGGTCCACGCGGCCGGTCTCCACCGCCTCGGCCCCCTGCCCGAGCAGCCGCTGGTCGATCAGTTGGCCGAGCGTCGCCCCGGCCGCGCGCCCGATCACCACCGAGGACAGGCCGGCAAAGGCGCCGCCCGTGACAGCGCCGGCCGCCGCACCCGCGGCCGAGAGAAGGATGGTTGCCATCAGTGTCTCCGTTCGGGAAAGGCAAAGCGCGCCACGACGCGCCGCGCCCAGGGAGCCGAGAGCGGGCTTTCGACCACGCCGTGGCCCTCATAGGCATGGATGAAGCGAGCCTCCGCCCCGACGGCCGAGGCCAGGCCCAGGTGTTTCGCCACCGCCCCCCGGCGCATGCGAAACAGCAGGACGTCGCCCGGCGCCGGCGCGTCGAGCGGCCTGGCCCGCAGGTGCCGCGCCGCCCCCGCCCAGAGCGCCTCGTCCCGCGCGGGCTCGGACCAGTCGCGGGTATAGGGCGGCACGGCTTCGGGCTCGGCCCCGTAAAGCTCGCGCCAGACCCCGCGCAGCAGGCCGAGGCAATCCGCCCCCGCCCCGCGGACCGAGGCCTGGTGCCGATAGGGCGTGCCGATCCACCCCCGCGCCGCGCGTATGGCCGCCTCCGCGACGGTGGTCATTCCGACCGGCTCCCGCCGTCATGGGGGCCGCCCGGCTTCGGATAGGCCATCAGCCAGTCGTCGCCGGGGATATGGGGAAAGCCGCGGAAGTTCTCGAAGTTGTGGAACTTGAACCGGCAGGTTTCGGCCCGCTTGTCGCATCCCGGGCGCAACCGCACCCGGTCGCCCGCCGCCAGCGCGCCGCGAATCGTCTCCCAGAGTCCGATCTCGCGCCGCGCGCCATCGACGCGATCGGTCTTCACCACGCCCCCGGCCCCGGCGGCGTCCCCGTCCAGCACGTCGAGCCGGCCGCGCTCGAACCAGCGGGCCGCGAAGCCGTCGAGCCCGGTGCAGCGCAGCACGCGCCCATCCTCGAGCGACTCGATGACGGCCTCGCCGCTGTAGCCGGGCGTATCGAGATCGAAGCCGCAGCGCGCATCGCCCAGCACCGCCGCGCAGTCCCGCTGGTAGACCCCGCCCTGCGGCCGGTTCAGCGCCTCGGCCAGGCCGCGCAGATCCGCCTCGAAGCGCCCCTCGGCGCGCCGGATCTCGCCCAGGCTGCCCCGGAACTGGAGCTGCCTTTGCGCCGGATCGGTCCAGTTGACCAGCCAGATGCGAAGCGCCGCGCCGTCATAGAGCCCCGCGAGGATATCGTCCTCGGTCACCGAGGCGTCCGACAGCGCGCCGACGGCCTGGGCGTTGTCCACCGCAAGCCCGCTCGTCTGCTGCAGCGCCGAGGCGGTCAGCCCCGACCGGGCGCGGAAGGTCACGCCGTCGAAGACGAGGTCGCGATCATGATCGGTAAACCCCAGAACCCGGCCGTCCCGGCGCGTCACCGCCCAGGCCCGGCAAAGCGTCGTCGCCCCCGTCGCCAGGTGCGCGGCGAGGCCCGCGTTCAATTCCCGCATCAGACGCGCACCTCCACCACCGGCACGGCCGGCACCTCGCCGGCGGCGAAATTGGCCACGGAGGTCTGGATCCGGTCGGTGTCGAACCGCACCGGCACGTCGAATTCGAACCCGGCCGTGACCGCCGCGCCGCCGCCCGGCGGCTCGGCCAGCGTCACCGCCCCGGTCGTCGTGTCGACCGCGTAGTGAACGCCCTCGACCAGCGCGTCGGCCCCCAGCCCCAGCCGCACCGTGCCCGCGACGGGCTTGGTGATCGGGCGGCGATAGGCCTGGTCGCCGGATCGGTATTCCTTCGACAGCTGGAACACGGCCGTCGCCCCGTCGCCGGTGCCGATCACCTGGTCGGTGAAGGCCGGCTCGGCCGAGGGCGCGCAGGACTTGTAGTCGGTCCAGTCCTTCCAGCGGAACCCGTTGAGCTGCCCCTGGCGCGCCTCGAAGAAGGCCACCAGCGTCTCGATATCGTCGAGCGAGCGCAACCCGACGCCCGCGTCGTAGCGCCGGCGCGCGTCCGCCCAGGGGGTGTTGCGCTCCTCCGCGCCGTTGGCCAGCGTGACGATCTCGGTGCGCCGCTCGGGCCCGCCGACCGATCCGAAGCTCAGCGCCGACGGGAAGCGAATCTCGTGGAAACTCATGCGCCTCTCCTCAGCGGTTGCGGGCCCCGCGCGCCAGCGCGCGGCTCACCTGGGCGGCGATCTGCGACTGCGAGCGGCGGAAGCCCTCGACGTCGGGCGTCGTGACGTTGACCGTGACCTGCACAGCGCGTCCCGCCGACCGGCTTTCCACCCCGAGCCGTCCGTCAGGCCCGCGCGCCAGCGGCAGGATCGCCTCGGGCCCGGCCTCGCCCATCAGCCCGACCCCGCCGCGCATCGGGAAATAGGTGGGGCCAGAGACCACGCCCCCGCGCGCGAAGGGTTGCACCCGTCCCTGGCTGAACGGCGCGCCCTTCTCGAAGGGCAACAGCCCCGAGACGAGCGCGTGCATCCCCTCCGCGATCGCGCCGCCGAGCCCGTCCTGCACCGGCTTCATGGCCGTGTCGTAGGCCGCGCGGCTCATGGCGCGGCCGACCTCGCGCAGCGCGTCGGACAGCCGCATGCCGTCGAAGACCAGGCCGTCGAAGGCCCGGCGCAGCCCCGAGCCGATGCTTTTCGAAAGCGAGTCGACCTCGCGCCCGGTGTAAAGCAGCGTCTGCCGCATCACGGCCAGTTCCCCCTGGAAGGCCGACGACATCTCGCGTGCGCCGCCGAGCGCCGTCTCCAGCGCCGCGATCTCGTCGTCGAGCGCCTCCAGATCTTCGAAGACTTCCGTCATGCCTGTTCCTCCGTCTCGTCGGGAAAGCGCCGCGCCAGCGCCTCGAGCCCGGCGCGGCTCATGCCGGACGCGCCGCCCGCCCCGCCCAGCATCAGCATCAGCTCGGCCGGGGTCAGCGCCCAGAACTCTGCCGGGCGCAGCCCCTGCCCGCGGATCCCCGCCCGCATCAGCCCCGGCCAGTCGAGACCGCTCATGCCTCTGGCCCGGGCAGGCGGAACGCGCGCGCCAGCAGTTGCGCGGCCACGCGGGCGGCTTCCATCGGGCCGCCCGCGATCTCGGCGGCCAGCAGGTCGGCCGCGCCGCCCCGCCAGCCGCCGCCGCGCAGACCGGCCACCACGACGGCGAGAATGTCGCGCGTGCCGAAGCGGCCCGTCTCGAACCGTTCGACCAGGGCCAGCAGGCTCTCGTCGGCAAGCGTGGCCTCGAGCTCGGCCAGCGCGCCCAGCGTCAGCCGGCAGTCATGCGCCACACCGTCGAGGGTCAGCTGCACCTCGCCCGCCCAGGGATTCGCCATCAGAGCCCCGTGAAGCTGAGCGCGCCGGCCGAGGCCATGGTGATCTCGTAGCTGGCCTCGCCGTCATGGCTGCCGGCATACTCGATCGCGGTGATCTGGAACGGTCCCTCGACCACGCCGAAATCCGGGATCACCACCTGGAAATCCGGCACCTCGCCGTCGAAGAAGATCTGCCGCGCCCGTTCGTCGGTGCCGGCATCGCGGAACACGCCCGAGCCGCTGATCGCGGCGGCGCGGACGCCGGCCCCGGCCAGAAGCTCCCGCCAGCCGCCCTGGCTGTCGAGCGATGTAACGTCCACCGGCTCTGCATTGAAGCTGATGCGCGTGGCGCGCAGGCCCGCGATGGTCTCGAAACTGCCGGACCCGGTCATGTCCAGCTTGACCAGCAGGTCCTTGCCTTTCTGGGCTCCCATATCTCTCTCCTGGGTTCTCGTCGGTCAGGCATCCTCGAGCCGCGCCCGGAAGCGCAGCTCGATCAGATTTTCCCCGGCACCGGCGCCGCGGCGGGCGCGGGCGCGGGTGAAGCGCAGGCTCACGAGCCGTCCGCGCGCCAGCGCCAGGGGGGTGTCGTGCAGGGCCTCGCAGACCGCCGCCGCGACGCTCTTGGCCGCGTGGAAGCCGCCCGTGCGCCCGCCGACCAGCACCGTGAAGTCATGGACGGCGCCCGGCCCCGACGCATCGGAGCTATCGCGCACCTGTTCAGGGCCGAGCCGGACATAAAGCGGCGGCAACGTGTCCGCGGGCGCGGTGTCGAAAATGGCGTCGCCCAGCAGCGCGTTCAGCGCCGGATCGGTGGCCAGGGTCTCGTAGACCGCGGCCTGCAGCGCGGCGGACTGCGCGTAACTCATGCCGGGGCCTCCTCGGTGGCGAAACAGGTCAGGTAGCGCCCCGCCGGATCGTCCTCGGCCACGGCCGCGATCCGGAACACGCGCCCGTCGACCCCGCGCAGCCGCTGGCCGGCCCGCGGCCGCCGGGCCGATCCCGGCGGCGCGGCGCGCAGGATGACGCGATAGGCCACCCGCGCACGATCCAGCCCGCCCGCATCGTCCCGGCGGCCCGACCCGGCCCGCAGATCGGCCCAGACCGTGCCCGTCGCCGTCCAGCTCTCGGCATGGCCGCCGGCGCCGTCGGGCACGCGCGCGGGCGTCTCCAGAACCAGTTTCCGGGTCAGCTGCACCGGCCTCATCTCCGGCCCCCGATGGTGCGGACGGTGCGGAAATGCTCGATCAGGGCCATCACGCCGAAGGGCATGGCGCCCTCGACGCCCGCCGCATCGGCGCGCTGCTCGTAGTAGTGGGCCGCAAGAAGCATCACCGCCTGGCAGAGCTCGGGCGGCACCCCCGCCCATGACGCGTCATAGCCGGCCGAGAAGCGCAGCTCGACCACGCCCGCCTCGGGCACCAGCGGCAGCGCCGGCCCGATCGCGGCGAGCCGCGGGCGGAAACTGTCCTTGACCAGCGCGTAGCGCGCGGGATCGACCACCGTCTCGGCGCCGGCGTGATCGCGGATAGTGACGGCGGTCACCTCCGTCACCGGGGCAACCGGCAAGGCCTGGCCGTCCGGCTCGCGCCAGCCCGAGAGCGTCAAGGAAAACCCGCGCCGGATCAGCGCCTTGCCGCTGCGCGCCTCGACCGCGGCGATCGCGGCGCGCAGGTAGCGCTCCAACGCGGCATCCTCCGACCCGTCATCGGGAAACCCGGTGCCCAGGCGCAGATGCGCCCCCAGTTCCGCGACCGGCAGAACCGCCGACTCGACCGGCGCCAACTCGACTAACATCATGGAAAAACTCCGGAAAACCTGTCGTATGGGGCGCGCGGCCCCGCGCCGTCCTGGCGGAGGGAAGCAGCTGGATGACGCGGGCGCCACGCGCCCCGGCCGGCGCGGGAGACCCGCGCCGGCCCTCGCGCGGCCGTCACCCTTCGGCTCAGACCGCCGCGAACTTCATCAGCTTGATCGCCGCGAAATCGCTGACGTCGCCGCCCACGCGCTTGGTGGCGTAGAACAGCACATGCGGCTTGGCCGAGAACGGGTCGCGCAGGATGCGCAGGTCCGGCCGCTCGGCGATGGTGTAGCCGGCGGCGAAATCGCCGAAGGCGATGGCCGTGCTGTCGAGCGCGATGTCGGGCATGTCCTCGGCGATCAGCACCGGGTACCCCATGAGCCGGGCCGGTTCCCCGGCGGCCAGCCCGTCGGACCAGAGGAAGCGGCCATCCGCATCCTTCATCTTGCGCACCGCGCCAGCGGTTTTGGAGTTCATGACGAAACTCGCATTGGCGCGGTAGCGCGCGCCAAGCGCGTAGACCAGGTCGACGATGGCGTCGGCCGGGTTGGAATCTGCGAAATCCCCGTCCTTGCCCGAGGCGACATAGCCCAGCTTGCCCCAGTCCCAGGCATCCTGCGCGACCGTGGGATGGCTCAGGAAGCCGGTGGGCTTGTCGGCCCCGTCCCCGGCGACGAAGGCCGCGGCCTCGGCGCGGGCGAACTTGTCGGCGATCCGGGTCGCCAGCCAGCCCTCGATGTCGAAGGCCGCATCGTCCAGCAGCCGCTGGCTGGCCTTGGGCAGCGCCGAAAGCTCGTGCAGCGGGATCGGGATGCGGTCGATCTGGGGGGTGTCGGTCTCGCCCACCGCGGCGGTCTCGGTGGCCCAGCCCGCGCCGAACTCGCCGTGATCGACCAGCACGTCATAGGCGGTCGCCTCGACCTGCACCACGTTCGCGATCGCCCGGATCGACGCCGCCGCCTTCAGCACGCCCTGGATGCGCGCCGCGGTCTCGGGATCGACCAGGTAGCCGCCCTCGGCCGCCACCGCCGAGGAGAGCGCCTTCTCCTCCAGCTCCAGCGCGCGCAGCGCATCGTCGTCGCCCGAACGCAGATAGGCCTGGAAGGCCTTCTGATGCGGCGCCCCGGTCTCGGCCGCGGCGGCCAGCGCCGGGCGCCTCTGGGTCATGGTCTTGCGGTCCAGCATGGCAACTCGCTCTTCCTGTTGTTGAAGCCTGGTCTTGATATCGTCCTGGAATTCCCTGAAATCGCTCAGGAAACCGGCAAGGGCGGTCTTCACCTCGATTGCCGTGGCACGGCCGGTCCGCCCGGCCGCCTGGTCGGTCTCGCTCATCTTTCGGTCCTGTTGCTGATGATGGTTTCGCGCCCGTCAGTCCCGGGCGATCAGGCGCCCGGCCTCGGCGAAGGTCTCGGCGACGGCCCGGGCCAGCGCCTCTTCCTCCGCGACGGTCTTGGCGCCGATCCGCGCCTCGGGCAGCATCGGGAAGGTCACGAGGGACACTTCCCAGAGATCGAGATCGGCCAGCAGCCGCCGGCCCTTGCCGTCCCGCTCGGCCTTGACCGTGCGGTAGCCGATGGAAAGCCCGTCGATCGCCCCCGCCCGGATCAGCGCCAGCGCCTCGCGCCCGCGGGCGATGGCATCGAGGATGCGCCCCCTGACATAGAGGCCGCGCGCGTCCTCGCGCACCTCGTCCCAGACCCCGATGGGCTGGGCCGGATCGTGCTGCCAGAGCATCTTGACCCGCCGTCCGGACCCCGCCAGCGCCTCGAGCGACCGGGCATAGGCCCCGCGCGCAACCGTGTCGCCGCCCTGGTCCGGCGTCCCGAAGACAGAGGCGTAGCCCGCGATCACCGCGTCCTCGCCGACCTCCGGCACGGTCTCGAAGCGGCAGAATTTTCGCTCGAGCTCCGGGATATAAGTATCCGAAATCATGTATTACCCCCCTTCAGGGCCCCATTTCGAGGATCGCCAGGACCCCCCGCGTCAGGATGAAGGCGACGACACCGAAGACCGCCAGCCAGAGCCGGCGCTCCAGCCGCTCCAGCATCGTCTCGATCGCCTGAAGCCGGCGTTCGAGCCCGGCCCATCTCTCGTCGAGCACCCGTTCGTTGGCCTCCACGCGCGCCGCGGTGTCGAACGGCTCGTAGAGGAAACGCGATCCTCCCCGTGCGCGCAGGGTCATTCATCCTCCGGCACCGCCGGCAGGCCCAGCAACCGGCGTTTCTCGGCATCGGTCAGGAACGCCGCGCCCGTGACCCGCGCCCATTGCGCGTCGCGCTCGGCGGCCAGCGCCGGCACCGCGTCCAGGTCCGGGTGCAGCTCCAACGCGCCCCCGGCGAACCCCGAAAGCCAGTGCGACACCGCCGCCGTGACCCGCGTGGCCAGCGGCAGCACCGTCAGGCGGTAGAAGGCGCGGTTGGCCTCCTGGTAGTTGGCGTAGGTCGCATCGCCCGGCAGGCCCAGCAGCATCGGCGGCACGCCGAAGGCCAGCGCGATCTCGCGCGCCGCGGCCTCCTTGGTTTTCTGGAATTCCATGTCCGCCGGCGAGAAGCCCATCGGCTTCCAGTCCAGCCCGCCTTCCAGCAGCATCGGGCGCCCCGCATTGGCGGCGCCCTGGTGATGGGCGGCCATTTCATCCTGGAGCCGGATGTACTGCGCCTCGCTCAGCGCGCCCTGCCCGTCGCTGCCGCGGTAGACGATCGCGCCCGAGGGCCGCGCGGCATTGTCCAGCAGCGCCTTCGACCAGCGGCTGGCCGCGCTGTGCACGTCCAGCGCCGCCGCCGCCGCCTGCATCGGCGAGAGCCCGTAATGGTCGTCCTGCGGATGAAAGCTGCGGACATGGCAGACCGGGGTGCCCGCGGTCATGTCGAAACGATGCTTGCGCCCGCCCACGGCGTATTCATAGGCCACCGGCCAGCCGTCCGGGCCGGGCACGAGGCTCATCCGGTCCGACCGCAGCACATGCAGCTCCGCGGGGACACCGTCGGGCCCGACCGCCTCGATATAGCCGTTCCCGGTCAGCAGGAGCTGCCCGTAGAGCGCTTCGAGCAGGTCGGCCCGGCCCTGGGCCGGGTTTGGCCGCGCCAGCAGCGTCAGCATCGGATGGGTGTCGTAGCGCCGTTCCGCGTCCTGCAGCACCAGCGGCAGCGCCGCGGCCGCCTCGGCGATCAGCTTCACGCAGCGAAACCCCACCGGGTTGCCGGTAAAGCCCGTGCGCGTCAGCGAGACCGTGTCGCGGGGCGACCACGCCACCCGGCCGCTGCCCGGCCAGGCCAGCACGGCCCCGGTGGCGGACGCCTTCCGCTCCGGCACCGCCTCTGGCGCGGACCGGCGAAATAATTGCCTAAGCATAGAGGCTTGTCTCCTTGTCTTCAGGCTTCAGAGCGGGCGCATCTGCGGCCGGCGCCAGCTTGCCGCCGGCTCGATCATCAGGTCGGTCAGCGCCCAGACCAGCGCGTCGACGCGGTCCGGGCTGCCCGCGCCCTCGTAGCCGCGGATCGTCATCCGGCACATCTGATCCTCCAGCGCGGCGAGCCCGGGCAGATGCGCGACGCGGCCCTGTTCGTACAGGGCGGCGACCGGCTCGGCGCGCGCGGCCTTGCCGCGGGCGGCGCGGACCGCCCGGAACGGCACGAGCGGGTCGATCTGCCGGATCACGCTCTCGACCAGGTCGCCGCCCTGGTTGACCTCGGCCACCAGCCGGTCCGCCCCGTGGCGCGCCATCGCGGCGATCGCCGCCTCGGCCCAGTCCCGGGGCGATGCCCCGGCGAGGCTCGCATCCTCCAGCACCACGGCGCGCCAGTCGCCCGGCGGCCCTTCGGTCAGCGCGCCGGCCACGACGATTCCGCAGGCATCAGAACCGGCGCCGCCCGTCACCGGCGGGTCCACCGCCACCACCACGCGGCTGAGCGCCGGTGCCTCGGGCAGGCGGCAGGCCTCGAGCCCGGCTGTGGTCCAGAACGCGCCCTCGGCCTCTTCGAGCAATTCGCCATCGAGTTCCTGCCGGCCGAGGCGCGTGCCGCCGTATTTCGCCCGCACCGCCGCGAGGAAGGAGTCGGCCAGGAAGGCGCGGTTGGCCTCGGTCGGGGCCGAGGTGACGACGGTGTCGGCGGCCTTCAGCAGCTCCTTCAGCACACCCACATTGCGCGGTGTCGTGGTCACCACCTGGCGCGGATGGGTGCCCAGGCGCAGGCCGAACTGCAGCATGTCCCAGGCCTCGCGCCCCTTTTTCCATTTCGCCAATTCGTCCACCCAGGCGGCGTCGAACTGGGGGCCGCGCAGGCTTTCGGGCTCGTGCGCAGAGAAGGCCTGCGCGATGGCCCCGTTCGGCCAGACCAGCCGCCGGCGCGTGGCTTCCCATTGCGGGCGCCGGTCCGGCGGCGCACAGGCGAGGATCCCGCTCTCGCCGAAGACCATCACCTCGCGGACCTGGTCGAGCGTCTCGCCCACCAGCGCGACCCGGCGCGCGGCCCCCACGTCCAGGGGCCGCGCGCCTTCGACCTGGGCGCGCACCCACTCGGCCCCGGCGCGGGTCTTGCCCGCCCCGCGCCCCCCGAGGATCACCCAGCTCTTCCAGTCGCCCTCGGGCGGCAGCTGATGATCCAGCGCCCAGAATTCGAAGATGTAGGGCAGCGCGAGGATGGCCTGTTCGCTCAGCCCTTCAAGAAACGTCTCCGCCGTTTCCGGCGGCGCGGAGGCGAGCCAGGCGGCGCCCGATTTCAGCGCGCGCCGCGTCGAAGTCGATGGCATATCCGTCGGCGGCGCCCCGTTCTGCCTTGCAGCGCTCTTCAAGTTTCTGTTCCTCCGCGACAGCCGTGTTCAGGGCCCGCAGCAATTCGCGCCGCACCCCTTCGAACCCGGCGACCGTCTTGGGGTCGCCGGCTTGCAGTTTCTCGAGGAGATCGTTCATCTCCGCGTTCATGCGTCTGAATTGCGATCGCGCCGTCGTCAGAAGACTGTCTGACGGCGCATCCTCGCCGGACCGATCGAATGACATATACGCCTAGGCCTGCCTCTCATGCTCCTCCGCACGAGCGAAAGGAAAGGCGGCCGCGGGGTCGCCCCCGGGCCGCCTGCCCATTTCTGCCAGCTTGCCCAAAGCTATACTCCGGACCGCGCGCAAAGTCAAGAAGTTTATTGTTAACAAAGGGTTAACGTAAAATCTACTCGCCGTTCCGACGCTCTGCCTCGATCTGGCGCCAGCGCGCGACGTTGCGGTTATGCTCGGCGAGCGTCTCGGCGAAGGCGTGCCCGCCGCTGCCATCCGCCACGAAGTAGAAATAATCCGTCTGGGCCGGGTTCACCGCCGCCTCGATCGAGGCGCGGCCGGGATTGGCGATCGGTGTCGGCGGCAGCCCGTAGATCACGTAGGTATTGTAGGGCGTGGCCCCGCGCAGCTCGCTCTGGCGCAGACCGCGGCCCAGAACGCCCTCGCCCCCGGTAATGCCGTAGATCACCGTCGGGTCGGTCTGCAGCCGCATGCCGGCCTCCATCCGGTTGACGAAGACCGAGGCGACCTGGCGGCGCTCATAGGGCACGCCGGTCTCCTTCTCGATGATCGAGGCCAGGATCAGCGCCTCCTCGGGCGTGTCGACGGGCAGATCGGCCTGCCGCAGCGCCCAGACCTCTTCGAGGATGCGGTCCTGCGCGGCGCGCATGCGCGCGAGGATCTCCGCGCGGTCGGCCCCGCGGCGCACCTCGTAGGTCTCGGGCGCGAGCCGGCCCTCGGGGGGAACATCGGGCACCGCGCCCGACAGGAAATCGGCCTGGCGCAGCGCGTCGGTCACCTGCCAGCTGGTCGTCCCCGGCGCCACCGTGATCCGGTAGGCCACGGCGTCCCCCGAGCCTTCGACCGCGGCATAGGCCTCCGGCACCGGCTCGCCCGGCGCGAAGGCGGCCAGTTCCTCGGTCTCGCCGCTGCCCGGCGTGCGCTCGACCAGGCGCATCTCGATGTCACCCACGCCGATCAGGTAGTTGGCGACATAGCGGAACCGCGACGGCCCGCCTTTGGTCAGGATCTCGAGGATCGCCTCCATCGAGGTGCCGGCCGGGATCTCGTAATTGCCGAATTTCAGGTCTCCCGCCATGTCGGCATAATCGGCGCCGATGCGGAAGATGGGCCCGCTGGTGATCGCGCCAGCCTCCTCCAGGCGGCGCGACACCGCCTGCAGGCTGTCGCCGCGCTGCACCTCGAAGAAGATCGCCTGCTCCAGCGGCCCCGGGCCGGTGAATTGTCGCTGCCCCCAAGCGATCAGAACGCCGAGCGCGATAACCGCGACGATCAGCAGCGTGATCGCGTTCGAGGCGACGTTGCGCCACATCAGCCGTCGACCCGGCCCAGGACGAGCGAGGCGTTCGTGCCGCCGAAGCCGAAGGAGTTCGACAGCGCGATATCGATCTTGCGGTCCCGCGCGGCGTTGGGGGCGAGGTCGATCGGCGTGTCGACGGCCGGGCTGTCGAGGTTCAGCGTCGGCGGCGCCACCTGGTCGCGGATCGCAAGGATCGAGAAGATCGCCTCGACCGCGCCGGCGGCCCCGAGCAGGTGGCCGATGGACGACTTGGTCGAGGTCATGGTCGCCTGCCCGGCCGCGTTGCCGAGCAGCCGCTCCACGGCGCCCAGCTCGATCACGTCGGCCATGGTCGAGGTGCCGTGGGCGTTGATGTAGTCGATATCGGCCGCAGTGATCCCCGCATGCGCGAGCGCCGCGCTCATCGACCGGTAGCCGCCCTCGCCATCCTCCGACGGGGCGGTGATGTGATAGGCGTCCCCAGAGAGCCCGTAGCCCAGCACCTCGGCATAGATCTTGGCGCCGCGGGCCTTGGCGTGCTCGTATTCCTCCAGCACGACGACGCCCGCGCCCTCGCCCATGACGAAGCCGTCGCGGTCGGCGTCATAGGGCCGGCTGGCGGATTTCGGATCGTCCTTGCGCTTGGTCGAGAGCGCCTTGCAGGCGTTGAAGCCGGCGATGCCGATCTCGCTGATCGGGCTTTCGGCGCCGCCCGCGACCATCACCTCGGCATCGCCGTAGCGGATGAGCCGCGCCGCGTCGCCGATGGCGTGGGCCCCGGTCGAACAGGCGGTGACCACCGCGTGGTTCGGCCCCTTGAAGCCGTAGCGGATCGAGACCTGTCCCGAGGCCAGGTTGATGAGCGCGCCGGGAATGAAGAAGGGCGAGACCCGCCGCGGCCCGCGTTCCTTGAGCGCGATGGCCGTGTCGGCGATCGAGGACAACCCGCCGATTCCCGAACCGATCATGACCCCCGTGCGCAGCCGGCTGTCCTCGTCCTCGGGCGTCCAGCCGGCGTCCTTCACCGCCTGGTCGGCGGCCGCCATGGCATAGAGGATGAAATCGTCGACCTTGCGCCGTTCCTTGGGCTCCATCCAGTCGTCGGGATTGAACGTCCCGTCGCTGCCGTCGCCCTGCGGGATCTCGCAGGCGTAATCGGTCGCCAGGTGACCGGCGTCGAAGCGGGTGATGGTGCCTGCGCCGGACTCGCCCGCGAGCAGCCGTTTCCACGTTTCCTCGACGCCGCAGGCCAGCGGCGACACCATTCCCAGTCCGGTCACGACCACACGACGCATGTTTCTTCCTCGCTGCTCGACCTTCATCAGTCGGCGCCTCTGATACACGGCTTCGCGTCTCAGGGGCAAGGGCGCCGGGGCGGTCCGGGGCCGGTTTTCGCCGGCTCAGAGGAACTCCGCCGTCTCCTCGGGCTCGGGCTGCGCCATCTTCAGGGCCGTCTCGAGATCGACGGTCCGGTTGAAAAGCGCGCGCCCCAGCACCGCGCCCGAGACGCCCGGCACGTATTTGAGCCGCGCAACGTCGTCGATGCCGTGGATCACGCCGCTGGCGATCACCGGTGTCCGGCAGGCCGCGGCCAGCCCGGAGATCACCCCGATCGAGGCCTCGGTCCCCTCGATGTCGGTGTTGATGTCGGTGATCTTGATCGCCGCCAGCGGCGTCTGGGCAAAGCTCTCGATGAAAGCCTCGGGCGTGATCGCGCAGGACTGGGTCCAGCCCTCGACCATCAGCTTGCCATCCATGACGTCCACCGCCAGCACGATCTGGTCCGGGTAGTACTTGGCGAGCTCCTGCACCAGGGCCGGGTCCTGCACCGCGAGCGTGCCGATCACGACGCGCCCGGCGCCCTGCTCGATCCAGTCCTCGACCCGCTCGCGCGACCGGAAGCCACCGGCCAGTTGCACCGGGATGCCGGCGGCGCGGATGATCTCGATCACCAGCGCGCGGTTGCGGTCGTTCCCCGCGAGCGCGTCGAAATCGGTCAGCTGCATCCAGGACGCACCCGCCTGCGCAAACTCGCGCGCCTTCTCGACCGGATCCACATGCCAGATCTGGGGCTCGTCCAGACGGCCGCGGTAGAGGCTCACGCAGCGCCCGCCCTGAAGCTCGATCGTCGGGTAAAGTATCATTTCCGGACACCCTTGCAGCGGCGCCGCGCCCGGCCTGGCGGGCAAACGGCGCGATGTGACGTTCCGCCGGTCTTGCCCGGCGAGCGGACAATAATCCGGACCGAGCATAACCTATCGGGTGTCACCGACCAAAAACGGTCCTTGCGCGACCCCGCGGCACAACGAAAAACGGCGCCCCGGGGGGCGCCGTTTCCATCACCGCGAAGCGGTCGCGCTTACTGCGCGTCCTTGATGAACTTCACCGCGTCGCCGAAGGTCTGGATGGTCTCGGCCGCATCGTCCGGAATCTCGATGCCGAATTCCTCTTCGAAGGCCATGACCAGCTCGACGGTGTCGAGGCTGTCGGCCCCGAGGTCGTCGATGAAGGAGGCGTTTTCGCTCACCTTGTCCTCTTCGACACCCAGGTGCTCGACAACGATCTTCTTAACGCGATCTGCGATGTCGCTCATGTCTTAAATCCTCACATTCCTGCGGGAGGAATTCCCGTTCAGTTCTCGCTCGTGTGCCCGTTGCGGGCGGTTTGTTGCCCTTTGTGCAGGCGGCGGGTCACCGCAAAGCGTTTAAGCGCCCCCGGCAAAACTGCGCCGCCTATAGCACAAACGTTCCGCTTGGCAAACGGTTTCGACCCCAATTTCCGGCCGGGTCAGATCATCGCCATTCCGCCGTTCACATGCAGCGTCTGGCCGGTCACGTAACCCGCTTCCGGCGCCGCCAGGTAGAGCACGGCTGCGGCGATTTCCACCGGGTCGCCCATGCGCCCGGCGGGGATCTGGCCGAGGATCTTGTCCTTCTGGTCGTCGGTCAGCTCGTCGGTCATGGCCGTGGCGACGAAACCCGGCGCGACCGCGTTGACGGTGATGCCGCGGGTCGCGACCTCGTAGGCGAGCGACTTGGACATGCCGACCATGCCCGCCTTCGCGGCGGCGTAGTTGGCCTGGCCCGGATTGCCCGTCGCCCCGACCACGGACGAGATGTTCACGATCCGCCCCCAGCGCGCCTTCATCATGCCGCGCAGCACCCCGCGGCAGAGCCGCATCGCCGCGGTCAGGTTGACGTCGAGCACCGACTGCCATTCCTCGTCGGACATCCGCATGAACAGGTTGTCGCGGGTGATCCCGGCATTGTTGACCAGGATGTCCACCCCGCCCATCGCCGCGGCCGCCTGTTTCGGCAGCGCCGCGACCGCCTCGGGGTCGCCCAGGTTGCAGGGCAGCACATGGGCCCGGTCGCCCAGCCGGCCGGCCAACTCTTCGAGCGGCCCGGTCCGGGTGCCCGAAAGCCCCACCGTGGCGCCGGCGTCATGGAGCGCGGTGGCGATGGCCCCGCCGATGCCGCCGGAGGCCCCGGTGATCAGCGCGCTCTTTCCCGTCAGGTCGAACATGTTTGTGCCTCTCATTGCAGTGTCTCGGCCGCCGCGGCGGCCTCTTCGGGCGTGCCCACCGTGCGGGTGACGATCGTGCGGTCGATGCGCCTGATCATCGCCGACAGCGCCTTGCCCGCACCGATCTCCCAGGCCTCGGTCACGCCATGCGCGGCCATCCAGGCGACCGACTCGCGCCAGCGCACCGAATGCGTCACCTGCTGGATCAGCAGCGTGCGGATCTCGTCGGGGGCGGTGACGGCGGCGGCCGGAACATTGGCCACCAGCGCCACCCTGGGCGTCTCGATCGCGACCTCGGCCAGCGCGTCGGCCATGACGCGCGCCGCGGGCTCCATCAGACGGCAGTGGAAGGGGGCCGAGACCGGCAGCATCACCGCGCGCTTGGCGCCCGCCTCCTTGGCACGCTCGGTGGCACGCTCGACCGCGGCTTTGCTGCCGGAGATCACCACCTGTGTCGGGTCGTTGTCGTTGGCGGCCTCGCAGACGGCGCCGGTCTCGCGGGCGGCAGCCTCGGCCACGTCCCGCGCACCGGCGAGGTCCAGCCCCAGCAGCGCCGCCATCGCCCCCTCGCCGACCGGCACGGCCTCCTGCATGGCGCGGCCCCGGATCCGCAGCAGCCGCGCGGTATCGGGCAGGCTGATCGCGCCGGCCGCGCAGAGCGCCGAGTATTCGCCCAGCGAATGGCCCGCGACATAGTCGGCCGCGGTGACCGCGACGCCCTCGGCCCCGAGCGCGGCCATCGCCGCCATCGAGGTGGCCATCAGCGCCGGCTGCGCGTTCTGGGTCAGCGTCAGCGTCTCGGCATCGCCCTCCCAGATCAGCGCCGAGAGCTTCTCGCCCAGCGCCTCGTCGACCTCGTCGAACACGGCCCGCGCCTGCGGATAGGCCTCGGCCAGGGCCTTGCCCATGCCGATCGCCTGCGCCCCCTGCCCCGGAAATACGAATGCGCGCGACATCCACGCTCCTCCCGTTGATCCCTGTCCGGCGCATGACTAGCGCTGTCGGACCGCGCCGTCTAGGCCGGCTGCGCCGCGGTCCGGTTGCATCGCGGGCTGAGCCGTGTATAAGGCCCCATCCTTCCGCAAAGGACATGAACCGCGATGCCTCTCGCGGGCGGGTGCGGAAGGTGGCAGACCCGCCCTTTGAAGCACGCCTGAAAAAGGAACCGACCATGCCGCTCTACGAGCATGTGGTTATCGCGCGTCAGGACATTTCCAACGCGCAGGCCGAGGGCCTTGCCGAGCATTTCGGCACCGTTCTGGCCGACAACGGCGGAAAGCTGATCGACAGCGAGTACTGGGGCCTCAAGACGATGGCCTACAAGATCAACAAGAACCGCAAGGGTCACTACAGCTTCATGCGCTCCGACGCCCCGGCGCCGGCCGTGCAGGAGATGGAGCGCCTGATGCGCCTGCATGACGACGTCATGCGCGTCATGACCATCAAGGTCGAGGAACACGAGGAAGGCCCCTCGGTTCAGATGCAGAAGCGCGACGATCGCCGCCGTTGAGGAAAGGACACTAAGTCATGGCAGCAAGACCGTTTTTCCGTCGGCGCAAGGTATGCCCCTTCTCGGGCGAGAACGCGCCGAAGATCGACTACAAGGACACGAAGCTCCTGCAGCGCTACATCTCCGAGCGTGGCAAGATCGTGCCCTCCCGCATCACCGCCGTTTCGGCCAAGAAGCAGCGTGAACTCGCCCGTGCCATCAAGCGCGCGCGGTTCCTGGCGCTTCTGCCCTACGCCGTGAAATAAGGAGAAGAGACATGGACGTCATCCTTCTCGAACGCGTCGCCAAGCTGGGCCAGATGGGCGAAGTGGTCTCCGTCAAGGAAGGCTACGCGCGCAACTTCCTGCTGCCCCAGAAGAAGGCGCTGCGCGCCACCGAGGGCAACATCAAGGTCTTCGAGGCACAGAAGGCGCAGCTCGAGGCCCGCAACCTCGAGACCCGCAAGGAAGCCGAGAAGCTCGCCGAGCAGCTCGACGGCCAGCAGTTCGTGGTGATTCGGGCCGCCGCCGATTCCGGCGCGCTTTACGGCTCGGTCAGCACCCGCGACGCGGCCGATTCCGCCGCCGAGTCCGGCTTCACCGTGGCCCGCAGCCAGGTCGCGCTCGACCGCCCGATCAAGGAGCTGGGCCTGCACAAGGTGACCGTGACCCTGCACCCCGAGGTCGAGGTTGAAATCACCCTCAACGTCGCCCGCAGCCAGGACGAGGCCGAGCTTCAGGCCAAGGGCAAGACGATCCAGGAACTCGCCGCCGAGGAAGAGGCCGAGGCCGAGTTCGAGATCGCCGAGCTCTTCGAGGACATCGGCGCCTCGCAGCTCGACGAACTGGAAGAAGGGGCCCAGGCCGAGACCGAGACCAGCGACGACGCCGCTGCCGAGGCGACCGGCGACGAGGACGAAGACAAGTCCTGACGCCCGCCCCGGGACCCCGAGAGACAGGAACCGCGCCGGGCGACCGGCGCGGTTTTTTCGTGCAGCGGGGACGCCGCCGCCGGGCCTGCAAGACCTGCCGCACGCCCCCGCGCGCGGCGCCGCCTCAGTCGTCGGCCAGAAGCAGCTCGATCTTCCGGCGCATCGGCAGTTCCAGGTCGTTTTCCAGCAACGAACGGATCAGGACGACCTCGCCAAGGGTCAAGGACCCGAAATTGGTTGTGTCGTATCCCTGCGCCTGCAGGTCGGCCTTCACCGTCCGGCGCAGCGAACTGTCCTCGGTACCGCCGGCCGGCACGGGCGGCGCCGCGGCCCCCAGCAGGACGGCCGCGACCAGAAGGGCGGCAAGGCTCCGGTGTCGCATGTCGATGTCCTTTCGGCGTGTGTCCCGGCCGCGGCCAACGCGGGCGCGGCCGGCGGTCCGGGTCAGCGCGTGGTGTCGCCCTCGTCCCCGTCCGCGGTGTCCTCCGCGGTGTCCCCGGCCTGTGGGCGGCTTTCCGACGACACGACCCAGGGCGTGTCGCGGTCATAGGTGTTCGGATCGCCCTTGGCCCGGATCTCGCCCGAGCTTGGAAAGGCCAGCCGCAGCCCGAAGGCGGCGACGAACCAGCCGACGGCCACGATGGCAGCGATCGCGACCGGGCCGAGGCCGAACGCCCAGGACAGCGCGGCGCCCAGCGCCAGGGCGAGCGAGAGTCCGAGGAAGATGAAGGCCGGCGACACGATCTCGAGCACCAGCGCGATCATGGCCAGGACCAGCAGAACGGCCCAGAGGCTCAGGCCATCGGGGCCGAAAAGACCGATGAGCGACTCCATCAGCGATCCCTTTCCCAGGGGCCTTCACCCGTCCCGCCCGCCGAGTCGGGCGCGTCCGGGGCCGGCCGCGGCGCGGCGGATGCGGGGGCGGTCTCGTCCTGCGGCGGCGCCTCGTCGACGTCGGCCACCTTGTTGGCCTTGGGCGTCGGGATAAGCCCGCTGAACTCCGTCAGCAGCGACGAGAGACCGGCCAGCGTTCCCGTGATGTCCGACGGGATCAGCACGGTCTTGGACGACTCCGACGCGCCGATCTTCTCCATCGCCTTGATCTGGCTGTTGATCAGCTCCAGCCGGATGGGGTGGTCGCCGGCCTCGGCGATCGCGGCCGACACGGTGCGCGTCGCGTCCGCCTCGGCATTGGCGCGCACGATCCGGGCCTCGGCTTCCTTCTGCGCCGTGTAGAGCTCCGCGTCGGCGGTCAGTTCGGCGGCGCGCTTTGCCCCCTCCGCCCGCGTGACGACCGCGCGGCGCTCGCGCTCGGCATTGATCTGCATCTGCAGCGCGCGCTTGGTTTCCTCGTCGAAGGTCACGTCCACAAGTTCGGACCGGGTGATCTCGATGCCCCATTCCTGCGCCTGTTTCTCCAGCTCCTTCTCGAGGTTCTGGGACACCGACGCCCGGTCGTATTGCAGCGCGTCGAAGTCGATCTTGCCGATCTCGGCGCGCACGATGCCGGTGACGAGGCTCTGGATGGCCTGCTCGATGTTGGCGATGCGGTAGACGACCTGGTGCGAATGGGTCACCCGGAAGAACGTCGCGGCCGTGACCGAGATCGGCGCGTTGTCCTTGGTGATGGCGTCGATCGGGTATTCGGGCAGCTGGCGTTCGAGGATCGAGACCTTGTGCGCGACCTTGTCGACCCCGGGGATGATGACGTGAAAGCCGGATTTCAGCGTCAGCCGGTACTTGCCCAGTCGCTCGACGACCCATTCCTGGCTTTGCGGGACGATCTTCGTCGCCGCGAAGACGAAGACGATCACGAAGACGGCCAGCGCGCCGGTGAGAATCATGCCTTCCACAAGACACTCCCTTTTCAGGCGCCGGGTGCCCCGACGCGCGCCACCGCACGCACCCCCGCGAGACCGGCCCGTGGCCCCCGGCCCCTGCCGCCTATTGCTACTGCGCGCCCGGTGCGCTTGCAAGGGCCGGGCTGCGCCGGGGCCGGGCGCGCCACGCGGCCATCGGCTCTTGCCCCGCCCCGCGGCTTCGCCAATTCTACGCCCGCGAAGGAGGCCCCATGCCAGAGAGTTCCAAGAGACCTGCCGCCGCCCTGCCCGCCGTGCCGCTGCTGGTGGCGATGCAGGCCGCCGTCGCCGCCGCGAGCCTGGTGGTCGAGATCGTCGCCGGACGGATGCTGGCGCCCTATGTGGGCATGTCGCTCTATACATGGACGGCCGTGATCGCGGTGGTGCTGGCGGGCTTTTCCGCCGGGCACTGGCTGGGCGGCCGGGTGGCCGAGCGCCCCGCGGGCGCCGCCCTCGCCGCCAATGGCTGGGCGATGGTCGCCGCCGCGCTGACCACCGCAGCGGCGGTCTTCGTGCTGCGCGCCGCCGCCGAGCCGGTGATCTCCGCGCTCGGGGCACCGGTCGCCGCGATCACGACGCTGACCATGGCGGTCTTCTTCCTGCCCTCCTTCTTCGCGGGCGTGCCCGCCCCGGTGCTGGCCCATATCGCGGCGCAGGCGGCGCCGGACCGCGCGGGCCGCGCGCTCGGCGCGATGTTCGCCGCCGGGGCGGTCGGGGCCATCCTCGGCACGCTCGCGGCGGGGTTTCTCTTCATCTCGTGGCTGGGCTCGGTCGCGACGCTGGCGGTGGTGACCGCGGCCTATGTCGGGCTGGCGCTGCTCTCCTTCGTGCTGGCCGGGCGCGCGGGAAGGCGCGTGGCCCGCGCGCTGGCGGCGGTGCTGCTGCTGGCGCCGCTGGGCCTTGCCGGCGCGGGGCTGAGCCGCGCCGATCCCTGCGCCCGCGAAAGCGACTATTTCTGTATTCGAATCCTCGACGTCTCGGGCGACCCGGCCGACCCGGTCCGGCTGATGGTGCTGGACCACCTCGCCCACGGCATCTCTGCGCGCGACGCGCCGGAGGTCCAGTTCACCGATCACGCGGCGATGCTGGACGCGCTGGCGCGGGCGCGGATGGCCGGGCGCGACTTCAGCGCCTTCTTCATCGGCGGCGGCACCTATTCCATGCCGCGGGCCTGGGCGCTGCGCGATCCCGCCCCCGCCGTCACCGTGGCCGAGATCGACCCGGCCGTGACCGCGGTCGCGCGCACATCCTTCTGGTTCGACCCGGCAACCGCGCGCATCCTGCATGCCGATGCCCGCCGGGCGCTGGCCGCGGACCCGGCGCGCTACGACGTGGTGATCGGCGACGCCTTCACCGACATCGCCGTGCCGGCCCATCTCGTGACCGAGGAATTCTTCCGCCTTGTGCGGTCGCGGCTGACGGCGGACGGGGTCTACCTGATGAACGTGATCGACCACACCGACAACATGCGCGCGGTGGCCTCTATCCTGGCCACGCTGAACGCCGTCTTTCCCGAGGTGGAGGTCTGGACCGAGGCCGTGCCGGTCGCCGGGCCGACGCGCAAGGTCTTCATCCTGGCCGCCGGCGCCCGGCCGAGCACCGTCAGCGCGCTGAGCACGCGCGCGCCCGATCCGCTGCGTTTCGCCCGGCTCTCCGAGGACTGGGAGCGGCGGCTCCTGGCCAGCCACGAGGCCGTGCGGCTGACCGACGACTACGCGCCGATCGACCGGCTCATGCGCTGGACGGACTGAGGCTCAGGCGAAGCGGGCGACGGTGACGCCTGCGCGTTCCAGCCGGGCGCGGATATGGCCGGCCATCGCCACCGCGCCCGCGCTGTCGCCATGCACGCAAACGGTCTGCGGCCGGACGGGAATGCGCTTGCCGTTGAGCGACACGACCGCCTGCTCGTCGATCATCCGCAGCACGTTGTCGGCGGCGATGTCGGCGTCGTGGATCATCGCCCCGGGCGTGCCGCGTGGCACCAGCGTACCGTCGTCGGCATAGGCGCGATCCGCGAAGACCTCGGCCACGTAGGGCCCGCCATCGGCCTGGGCGGCGTGTTCGAATGCCGTGGCCGGCATCGCCACGACGGTCAGATCGGGGCCGGCCGCGCGGGTTGCGGCGACGAGCAGCTCCGCCATGGCGCGATCCTCGGTCGCCATGTTGTTGAGCGCGCCGTGAGGCTTCACATGGGTGACTTCCGCGCCCTCGGCCCGGGCGATCGCCTGCAGCGCCCCGATCTGGTAAAGCATCAGGGTCGTCAGTTCCTCGTCGCTCAGGCCGAGGATACGGCGCCGCCCGAACCCCTCGGCATCGCGGAAGCCCGGATGCGCGCCCACCGCCACGCCCTTCTCGCGGCAGAGCGCCACCGTGCGCCGCATCTCGACCGGGTCACCGGCGTGAAAGCCGCAGGCGACATTGGCCGAGGTCACGATATCCAGCATCTCGGCGTCGCGCCCCATCCGCCAGGGACCGAAGCTCTCTCCGAGATCGGCGTTCAGGTCGATCGTGGTGCCGGCGGTCGTCATGCGCATGGTCCTTTCCTGGCGGTGGCGCGCCCTGCGGCCGCGATCCGGCGGAGGTGAACGCCGGCCGGCCGGGCGCGGACCAGATAACCGCGCGCCACGGCCGAGAACAAGCCCGTCTTAAGCCGTTGGAAATCCCCCCGCGCTAGCACGGGGGGCACCGCCCCCCGCAGGAGATCCCCGCATGACGGACAAGGCCCCGACCGGCAGCGCGCTCCAGACCCGGCCCGCGACCGCCCCGGCGGTACCGGCCCCGCGCCGCGCGGGACCGCTCACGCGGCGCCAGAAGGCCGCCGTGATCGTGCGGCTGCTGATGGACGAGGGCGAGTTTGCGCCCTTCTCGCGGCTCGAGGCGCCGTTGCAGGCCGACCTGACCGCGGCGATGGCGTCGATGCGCTACGTGGACCGGGACACGCTGCGCGCCGTCGTCCGCGAGTTCCTGGCCGAGCTCGAGGGTATCGGCGTCAGCTTTCCCGGCGGCATCGACCGCGCGCTGGCGCTGCTCGAGGGTCATATCAGCGCCCAGGCCGCCGAGACGCTCCGCCAGGGCACGGGTGTGCCGCCGGACCCCTGGCGGCGGATCGCGACCCTGCCGACCGAAGAGATCCTGCCGCTGCTCGACGGCGAAAGCGCGGCGGTGGTGGCGGTGGTTCTCTCGAAGCTCGCCACCGCCCGCGCCGCGGAGATCCTGGAACAGCTGGACGGCACCCGCGCCCGGGACATCGCGCTGGCCATGCCGGCCACGGCCGACACCGCGCCGGAGACCGTCGCGCGCATCGGCGCGACGCTGGTCGACAGGCTCGACACGCGCCCGGCGCGCGCCTTCGCCGCGGATCCCGCGGCACGGGTGGGCGCGATGCTGAACCTGACACCGGCGCGCACCCGGGACGCGCTCTTGGCCGGGATCGACAGCGCCGACCAGGATTTCGCCGAGTCGGTGCGCCGCGCGATCTTCACCTTCCGCGACATCCCCGCCCGCGTCGATCCCCGCGACGTGCCCAAGGCGCTGAAGGGGCTCGACCAGGACCTGCTGGTCACCGCGCTCGCCGCCGCGGGCACCGACGCCCCCGATGCCGCCGACTTCCTGCTCGACAATCTGTCCAAGCGCATGGCCGAGCAGCTGCGCGAGGCGGTGGAGGACCGCGCCCCGGTCAAGCGCCGCGAGGCCGACGCCGCCCACGCCGCCGTGGTCGAGGAAATCCGCCGTCTCGCCGAGGGCGGCGAAATCGACCTGATCACCAGCGAGGAAGAGGACGAGATCTGACCCCGTCAGGCCTGGCCGGATGACCCGGCCTCCGGCGCCGGGGCGTCGGTCTCAGGCGTCGGGGGGCTGGCGTGCCTTTGGCCCGGCGCCCCGATCTTCACCGCGCGGAATCCCCGCAGCTGCCCGAGCCGGCCCGCGAAGACCCCGGCGCGGCCGGGCGCCTCCAGCGCGATCGCGTCGATGGCGCCGGCGGGCAGGTCGATCCGGTCGCCGGGGCCGAGCGCCGCCAGCTTGTCGAGCGACATGTGGAACCGGTGCGCCACCGCCTCGAGCGCGAGCGGCGCCGTCGTCACCGCGTCGCCGAGCCGGCGTTCGGGCGCATCGCCGCCGGCGCGGGCCGCCGCGGCCGGGTCGACGGCGGCGGGCAGGCAGACCGTCAGCGTCCCCGCGCCGGCCGCGTCGCCCGGCTTCAGCGTCGCCACCAGCCGGCGGCAGGCGCCCGGCGGCATCCGGTCGCCCAGCGTCCCGGGCTCGGCACAGAAGCCGCCCGCGCGAAGCGCGGCATCCTCGGCCCGTCCGGTGGCGGCGGCGATCTCGTCGAGCAGCGCCGCCGCGTATCCGCCGAGGATCGCGGCATCGAGATCGGTGGGCGGTCGCGGCCCGGCGCCCCCGGCAGGCACGCGGCCGGTGACCTCGGTCTCGACCAGGGTCGCGGCCAGGCCGGGATCCAGCGCGATCACCCCGCAGGGGGCGCCCGCGGCATCCTCCAGCGTCAGGACCAGGCCGCCGGCCGGCAGATCCGCCAGCACCGCGGCCAGCTCCGCGGAAGCGAGCTCTGCCGCGGTGGGGATAGCCGCGCAGCGCAGGCCACGGCGCGCCGCGCGGGCCAGCGCACGGCGCAGCGCCTCCGTCCCGAGGCCGCCGGACGGCCCATCGCCGCCCGCCGGGGCCAGCTTGCGCCGCAGGATCGGTTCGTCTTGCTCGGCCATGTGCGGACGCGGCTCCTTTCTGGGTCCAGAACTGGCCGGCAATGTTTTAAAAAAGGTGTATCCCCGGCTCAGGCGGCGTGGCGGACGTGGCGCCGCGGCAGGGTCAGGCGGAAGGTCGTGCCGCTGCCCGCGTCGAGATAGGCGATGCTGCCGCCGAGATTGCGCATGATCTCGCGGCAGATCGCCAGGCCCAGCCCGGCACTGCCCGCGGCGGACTGGTCGGAAAGCCGGGCGAACTTCTCGAAGATGATGGATTGCTGCTTTTCCGGGATGCCCGAGCCGTTATCCTCGAAATCGACCTCGATCCGGTCGGCGGTGGTGCGGACCACGATCCGCAGCTCCGGCGCGGCGGCATCGCAGTATTTCCGGGCGTTGCCGATCAGGTTGATGAAAACCTGTCGCAGGCGGTCGCAATCGGTGTAGATCGCCACGTTCTCGGCGCTGCGCTCGCGGCGAATGGCGAGCGGGCGTTCCGTGGCCATGGACGCGGTCGCGGTCACCGCACCGTCGAGGATCTCGGCCAGGTTTCCCGGCTCCTCGTGCAGCGTCACCTGGCCGTTTTCCAGCACGCTCAGGTCCAGCAGGTCATCGAGCAGCCGCGTCAGCCGCAGGCTCTCGTCATGGATGATCGAGGCATAGCGCTGGAACTGCGCCGGGCCCAGCTCGCGGGAATCGCGCAGGATCTCGGAGAAGGCCCGGATCGACGACATGGGCGTGCGCAGCTCGTGGCTGATCTGGCTGAGGAAGGCGTCTTTCTGGATGCTGATCTCGGTCAGCTTGTCGTTGGCCTCGCGCAGCTGCGCGGCGGTCTCGGACAGCTCGCGGCTCTTGGCTTCGAGCCGGCTGGAATACTCCATGATCTGCGCGGTCTCGTCGGCCACAGCCAGCAGGTCCTCGACCGAAACCGCGGCGCCGCCGGTGATCTGGCCGACCATCGCATGTGCCGCGGCCGCACCGACCGACCCCGAGAGTTCGCGTTCGAGCCAGTCGATGAAATCCGGCGTCGGGTCCGGCAGGTTGCCCTCCTTGCCCTGGGCGCGCGCGGCTTCCTGGAAGAGCGCCTGCGCCTGGCGCGGGCCGAGGATGCGCTGCGCCATGACCGACAGATCCTCGGCCGCGGCCGAACCGCCGACCCAGCCGCCCGGGCCGCTCGAATGCTGGAAGACGTTGACGAATTGCGCGCCCTGCAGCCGTTCCATCGGCGACGGGAAGCTCACCAGCGATATGCCGACGAACAACAGCGTGTTGACCCCGAGGCTCCAGATCATCGCGTGGACCAGCGGGTCGCCGGTGTCGAGCCCCAGCAGCGCGCGCGGGCGCAGCAGCCCGATGCCGAAGGGCCCTTCGGCCAGGACGGCGGCCGGCATCAGCCAGGTGCCCTCGAAGCTTGGCAGGAAGAGCGTGTAGGCCCAGAGCCCGAAGCCTGCGACCAGCCCGGCCGCCGCCCCCTTGAGCGTCGCGCCGCGCCAGAAGATCCCGCCCAGAAGCGAGGGCAGCACCTGGGCCAGCCCGGCGAAGGAGATCAGCCCGATGGCGGCCAGCGCCTCGGTGCCGCCGGTGAAGCTGTAATAGGTGTAGCCGAGCAGCAGGATACCCGCGATGGAGAACCGCCTGGCCCGCAGCACCACCGTCCGCACGTCGCCCGAGAAGCTGGCACCGCCCGTCCGCAGCCGCAGCCAGAGCGGCATCACGATATGGTTCGACACCATGGTCGAGACCGCGATGGCGGCCACGATCACCATCGAGGTGGCCGAGGAAAAGCCGCCGAGGAAGGCGAGCATCGCCAGGCCTTCCCGATCGAAGGCCAGCGGCAGGGTCAGCACGTAGAGATCCGGGTTCTCGCCCGCGGGCAGCGTCGAGAGCCCCACCACCGCGATCGGCAGCACGAAGAGGCTCATCAGGAAAAGATAGAGTGGAAACGCCCAGGACGCGGTGGCGAGATGGCGCTCGTCGGAATTCTCGACCACCGTCACCTGAAACATCCGCGGCAGCGTCAGCACGGCCGCCGCCGACAGGAAGATCAGCGGCGCCCAGCGCCCGCCCCCGCCCTGCCACTCGGCGATGGGCGAGGCGTCGATCCGGTCGAGGATGTCGCCCGCGCCCCCGGCCACGCCCCAGACCACGAAGATGCCGACCGAGAGCAGCGCCACCAGCTTGACGACCGCCTCCACGGCGATGGCGGTCACCACGCCGTGGTGGCGTTCGTTGGCGTCGAGGTTGCGGGTCCCGAAGACGATGGTGAAGACGGTCAGGCCGGCCGCGACCCAGAAGGCGGTCGCGGTGCGGTCCGGCACCTGCCAGCCCTCGACCGCGGCGGCGGAAAAGACGTTGAAGCTCAGCGTGACCGACTGGAGTTGCAGCGCGATATAGGGCGTGGTGCCCACCACCGCGAGCAGCGTGACGATCACGGCCAGCAGGTTCGACTTGCCGTAGCGCGACGAGATCAGGTCGGCGATCGAGGTGATCCGCTGCGCCCGGCCGATGCGGACGAGCTTGCGCAGCAGCCACCACCAGCCGACGAAGACGATGGTCGGCCCGAGATAGATGGTCATGAACTCGAGACCCGACCGCGCCGCGTAGCCAACCGCACCGTAGAAGGTCCAGGCGGTGCAGTAGACCGACAGCGACAGCGTGTAGACCAGTGGCGAGCGCAGCCAGCCCAGCCGCCCGGCATCCGCGCGCCGTTCCGCGGCGAAGGCCACGAGGAAGAGAAAGATCACATAGCCGATGCAGACGGCGACGAGCAGGTCGAAGGGGACCATCAGTCCTCCGTCGGGCGGACGCCGCGCAGGCGCCGCGCGAGCAGCGCGGCGGCGAGGATCAGCAGGAACCAGACGCCGAAGAAATAGAGCCCGGCCGCGCGGGTCGATCCGGTCTCGCCCGGCCCGGTGCCGAGCCCGACCAGCGGCATCACGAAGAGCACCGCGGCCATGACCGGCAGGATCAGCGCCGCGTCCTGCAGCCGGCGGCGGCGATAGCTGCGCCGCTCGAGGAACAGCGCCCTGCGCTGCGCGGCCCTCACGACGCCACCAGGTCCCGGACCGAGTCCAGGACCTCCTGGTTCGAGAACGGCTTGGTCATGAAGCGGCTGGCGCCGTAGGTCTCGGCCATCTCGCGGTCGCGGCTCTGTCCCTTGGCGGTCAGCAGCAGAACCGGCAGCGCGGCGGTGCCCTCGGCCGCGCGCAGGTCGCGCAGGATGTCGTAGCCGCTCCGGTTGGGCAGCATCACGTCGAGGATCACGATATCCGGCCCCTCGCGGTCGACGATGTCCACGGCGTCGGCCCCGTCCGAGTGGGTCGATACCGTCCAGCCATCGCGTTCCAGGATGAAGCGGATCGCCTCGATGATGTTCGGTTCGTCCTCGATCAGAAGGACATGTTTGCCCATCTGTCGCTCCCCCCTTCGTTTCGCGTTTTCTTGCTTGTTTTGGGGATCATAATGCCCGCTTTCGCAGCCGTGTCAAAATTCCTCTCGCAGGATCGACGGCTCGCGCCGCGCCACGCAGTCGGCGCGGGGACAGATGCGGCAGCTCGTGCCCACCGCGAAGACGGTTTCGCCCGGCGCCGGCGCGGCCTCGCCGGCGTCGAGAAATAGCATGCCGGCCTCCACCACCTGTGGCCCGCCGAACCCCGACGGGGCGACGGGCTGGCACATCGCATAGGCCAGGAAGCGGGTCTCGTCGGGGGTCTCCATCACCGCGCGCACCGGCGCCGTGGGCCGGATCAGCGCCTGGTAGAGCGGCCAGAGCGGACAGGCCGCCCCGTAGCGCGGCAGCGAGAAACCGGGCAGCGGCTTGCGAAAGGTCACGGTCCCCGAGCCGTCGCAGGCGACGAGACCGAACTCCGGCCGCCCCTCGCGCGTTGGCAGGCTGGCGAGCCGGCGGAAGACGGTCAGCAGATCGGTGTCGAAGTCCGCGGCCAGCCGGGCCGGGTCGTAGCCCAGCCGCTCGGCGGCGGGTTCGAACCGGTCGAGCGGCACCGCCCGCGCATCGGCCGCGTAGCGGTCCAGGTAGCCCCGCGCCATGCGCGCGGCCGCCGGGGCGTCCAGCGCGGGCGCCGCCTCGATCAGCGGCTCGGGATCGCCGCCGGCCTCGAGCGCGGGGAAATGGTAGCCATGGGCCTCGGCGAAGGCCGCGGTCGCGTCGGGCGCGGTGGCAAAGCCGGTCTCCTCGCGCGAGAGCCGGTCGAAATGCGCCACCAGCGCCTGGCTGGTCTCGGACAGGCGCTGGCTGTCGCGGAAGATGTTGCCGTGGAAACGCTCGCGCCATTCGGGCTCGATGTCGGGGGTCTGCGCCAGGATCGAGGAGGCCGAGCGGATCGCGGTCACGGTCGAGAGGATCTCGTGAACAGACTCGGCCAGGAAAGGGTCGTGGGTCAGGCGATCCGAAAGGCTGTCGACCGCCTCCTCCAGGGCCGAGATCCGGTCGTGCAGCGCCGCGACGCTGCGCGCCCAGCCGGGAAAACGGCCGGCCAGTTCCTCGGCGCGGTCAAGCTCCGCGCCGGCGTCCTCGACCCGCGCGGCGGCGGCGCGCAGCGCCTCGAGCAGCGCGGCCTCCGCCCCCTCGGTCAGCGCCGCGACCTCGACGCCGAGCACGCGCGAGATGTCGATCAGCAGCTTGCCGCCGATTCCCCGGCGGTTGTGCTCGATCAGGTTGAGATAGGAGGGCGAGATCCCGACCTGGCGGGCCAGATCGGCCTGGCGCAGCCCCATGCCGGCGCGCCGTTCGCGGATCCGCGTTCCGGTGAGCGTGTCTGACCCCACGTCAAAGCCCCTGATAAAAGGCCGGGAATCCGGCATCGCGTCAATTCGTTTACAGAAGCAGGCCGCTTTCTGTCCATAACTTTACAAAAAAATTGTTACTCTGCAAGCAGTTGTTGCGAAATTTTCGGATCATGCCCGATAATAAGGCGTCCCTGAAAAGGGTCCGGCGCCGTGAGGAGGATGGCGTCGTCAAACTTAGGGAGGATTATATGTCCAATTCGAACTTCACCCGCCGGGGTGTCCTGAAGACCAGCGCGGTCGCCGGTGCGGGGCTCGCCCTGCCGACGATCTTCACGAACCGCGCCAACGCCTTCACCAACGAGCCCACCGGCTCGACGGTCACGCTCGGCTTCAACGTGCCGCAGACCGGCCCCTACGCGGACGAAGGCGCCGACGAGCTGCGCGCCTACCAGCTTGCGGTCGAGCACCTCAACGGCGAGGGCGACGGCGGCATGATCAACACCTTCTCGTCGAAGACGCTGGACGGCACCGGCATCCTCGGCAAGAAAGTCGAGTACGTCACCGGCGACACCCAGACGAAGTCGGACGCCGCGCGCGCCTCTGCCCGGTCGATGATCGAGAAGGACGGCGCCATCATGATCACCGGCGGGTCGTCCTCGGGCGTCGCCGTGGCGGTGCAGGCGCTCTGCCAGGAGGCGGGCGTGATCTTCATGGCCGGCCTGACCCACTCCAACGACACGACCGGCAAGGACAAGAAGGCCAACGGCTTCCGCCACTTCTTCAATTCCTACATGTCGGGCGCGGCGCTGGCGCCGGTGCTGGCCAACGCCTATGGCAACGACCGGAAGGCCTATCACCTGACGGCCGACTACAACTGGGGTTACACCACCGAGGAAGCGGTCCGGAACTCGACCGAGGCGCTTGGCTGGGAAACGGTGGCCGCGGTGAAGACGCCGCTGACGCAGACGGACTTCTCGTCCTACATCGCGCCGGTGCTGCAGTCGGGCGCCGACGTGCTGGTGCTGAACCACTACGGCGGCAACATGGTGAACTCGCTCACCAACGCCGTGCAGTTCGGCCTGCGCGACAAGATGGTCAACGACAAGAACTTCGAGATCGTCGTGCCGCTCTACTCGCGCCTGATGGCGCGCGGCGCCGGTGCCAACGTTAAGGGCATCTACGGCTCCACGAACTGGCACTGGTCGCTGAGCCAGGGCTTCACCACCCCGGACGGCACCGAGGTCGCGCCGGACGCGGCGTCCGCCGCCTTCGTGAAGTCCTTCGGCGAGAAGTACGGCTTCCCGCCGAGCCAGGCCGCGCACACCTGCTACTGCCAGACCATCCTCTACGCGGATGCCGTCAACCGGGCGGGCAGCTTCAACCCCTGCGCCGTGGTCGAGGCTCTCGAGGGCTTCGAGTTCGACGGTCTGGGCAACGGCCCGACGCTCTACCGCGCCGAGGATCACCAGTGCTTCAAGGACGTGCTGGTCGTGCGCGGGAAGGAGAACCCGCAGTCCGAGTTCGACCTCCTCGAGGTCGTCGAGGTCACCCCGGTCGGACAGGTCACCTACGACCCGTCGATCTTCGGCGGAGATCTCGGCTCCTGCAACCCGGGCGCCTGATCCAAACCAGAGCCGGCCGCGCGCATCCCGCGCGGCCGGACCGCTTTCACGAGGCCGCGACGCCCGTGCGCCGGCCGCGTATGTCAAGTCATAGGTGGGGACAATGGACGCCATCCTTCTGCAAATCCTGAACGGCCTCGACAAGGGCAGCGCCTACGCGCTGATCGCTCTGGGCCTTACGCTCATCTTCGGCACGCTGGGTGTCGTGAACTTCGCCCACGGGGCGCTGTTCATGATCGGCGCCTTCTGTGCCGTGACGCTGCAGCGTTTCCTGAGCCTGTCCTTCGAGACGGTGGACCCCACCCAGACGGACTTCCTCGGCAACCCGCTCAAGGTCAAGACGCCGTATGTCGAACACTGGTTCGGCCCCGAGATCGGCGGCGCGATCATAGACTGGTCGGTGCCGCTCGCGATCCTCGTCGCGATCCCGGTGATGGTCGCGGTCGGCTTCATCATGGAGCGCGGCCTGATCAAGCATTTCTATCGCCGCCCCCATGCCGACCAGATCCTCGTGACCTTCGGCCTGGCGATCGTGCTGCAGGAAATCATCAAGTATTTCTACGGCGCCAACCCGATCCCCACCCCGGCCCCGGACATGTTCGCCGGCAGCCTGGACTTCGGCGCGCTCGTCGGCATGGCCGAGAACTCGATCATCTACCCCTACTGGCGGCTGGTCTACTTCGCCTTCGCCGCGGTGATCATCGGATCGGTCTTCGCCTTCCTCCAGTTCACCACCTTCGGGATGGTGGTCCGCGCCGGCATGGCCGACCGCGAAACGGTGGGGCTGCTCGGCATCAACATCGACAAGCGGTTCACCATCATGTTCGGCATCGCCGCCGCCGTGGCGGGCCTGGCCGGCGTGATGTACACGCCGATCAACGCGCCGAACTACCACATGGGGATGGACTTCCTCGTGCTCAGCTTCGTCGTGGTGGTCGTCGGCGGCATGGGCTCGCTGCCGGGCGCCGTGCTGGCGGGCTTCCTGCTGGGCATCCTCGAGAGCTTCGCCTCGATGAAGGAAGTCATCGACCTCATTCCCGGCATCAACCAGATCATCATCTACCTGGTCGCCATCATCATTCTGCTGACACGTCCGCGGGGCCTCATGGGCCGCAAGGGCGTTATGGAGGAATAAGCCATGCTTGGTCTCGGCAAGAAAGACATCGCCCTCTTCATGATCGTCGCGCTGCTGACTCTGCTGGCGCCCTTCATCCTCAACCCCTTCCCCGAAGGCTCGGAACTGGCGCAGTTCAACGCCGGCTATCCCGACCTGATGCAGCGCTTCGTGATCTTCGGGATCTTCGCCATCGGCTTCAACATCCTCTTCGGCCTGACGGGCTACCTCTCCTTCGGCCACGCGGCCTTCCTCGGGGTCGGGTCCTACGCGGCGATCTGGATGATGAAGCTGCTGACGATGAACGTGATCCCCGCGATCATCATGGCGGTGATCGTGGCCGGGCTCTTCTCGGTGCTGGTCGGCTACATCTCGCTACGGCGCTCGGGGATCTACTTCGCGATCCTGACGCTCGCCTTCGCGCAGATGTCCTATGCGCTGGCCTATTCGGTGCTGACCCCGATCACCGGGGGCGAAACCGGGCTGCAGCCCAAGGTCAGCGATCCGCGCCTTTTCGACGGCGCGCTGGCCGAGGGCGCGACGCCGCAGGCCAATCTCTTCGGGCTCGACATGGGCGCGAGTTACGAGATGGCCGTGGGCAACTGGCTCTTTACCTTCAACGCCGGCTACTACGTCGCGGCCGCGGTGATGCTGGCCAGCTTCTACGTCGCCATCCGGATCTTCCGCTCGCCCTTCGGCATCATGCTGCGCGCGGTCAAGTCGAACCAGCAGCGGATGAACTACACCGGGCTGAACTCCAAGCCCTACACGCTGGCGGCCTTCGTCATCTCGGGCATGTATGCCGGCCTCGCCGGCGGCCTGATGGTGGCGATGGACACCCAGGTCGGCCCCGAGCGGATGTTCTGGACCGCCTCGGGCGAGGTGGTGCTGATGACCATCCTCGGCGGCGCGGGCACCCTGATCGGGCCGGTGCTGGGCGCGGGTATGATCAAGTACATGGAAAACATCGTTTCCAAGATCAACTCGGACATCCTGCACACCTGGTTCGCCTTCCTGCCCGACGGGCTCGAGGACGTGCTGGTGGCCATGGTCTATCCCTTTGTCGGCAAGGGCTGGCACCTGACGCTGGGCATCGTCTTCATGCTGGTCGTCATCTTCCTGCCCGGCGGGCTGGTCGAGGGCGGACAGCGGATCATGAACCTCTTCCGCCGCAAGAAGCGCGCGGGCGACGATTCCACCCCGGCGCCGAAATCGCACCCGGCCGAGTAAGGAGACAGGCTGATGAGTATTCTCGAAATCAAGGGCGTCTCCAAGCGCTTCGGCGGTCTCAAGGCGCTGGACGACGTGAACATCTCGGTCGCCGAGAACGCGGTGCACGCGATCATCGGGCCGAACGGGGCCGGCAAGTCGACGCTGCTGAACTGCCTCGTCGGCAAGCTGATCCCCGATACCGGGTCGGTGACCTTCCAGGGCCAGTCCCTGCTGGGGATCAAACCCCACCAGATCAACCAGATGGGCGTCAGCCGGGTGTTCCAGACACCCGAGATCTTCGGCGACCTGTCGGTCTGGGAAAACGTGCTGATCCCGCTCTTCGCGCGGCGTGACGGCGCGTTCCGGATGCATGCCTTCGAGACGATCGCGAACGAGGCCGATATCTGCGACAAGGCCGAGCAGATGCTGATCGACGTGAACATGCAGGACAAGATGCACATGCACGCCGCCAGCCTCTCGCGCGGGGACAAGCGCCGGCTGGAAATGGCGATGTGCCTCAGCCAGGAGCCGAAGCTGCTGCTGCTGGACGAACCGACCGCCGGTATGGCGCGGGCCGACACCAACAACACGATCGACCTCTTGAAGGAGATCCAGGCCAGCCGCAACATCACCATGGCGATCATCGAACACGACATGCACGTGGTCTTCAGCCTGGCCGAACGGGTCACGGTGATGGCCCAGGGCACGCCGCTGGTCGAGGACACGCCGGACAACATCAAGGGCCATCCGAAGGTCCAGGAAGCCTATCTTGGCGGCCACTGAGGAGGGGGCCATGAACATGCAAGCACCGCTCGAAAAGAACGCCAACCACGCGGCGACCGCACCCGCCTATTTCTCCGTCTACGACGTGCACGCCTATTACGGCGAGAGCTACATCGTGCAGGGCGTCAGCTTCAACGTGCACGAGGGCGAGATCCTCGCGCTGCTGGGCCGCAACGGCGCCGGCAAGACCTCGACGCTCAGGACCGTTGCCCGGCTGGGCGACCCGGAACTGCGCCGCGGCGAGATCTGGCTCGACCACCAGCACCTGCACTCCATGAAGAGCCACGAGGCCGCCGTGGCCGGGATCGGGCTCGTGCCCGAGGACCGGCGCATCATCCCCGGCCTCACCGTCGAGGAGAACCTCGAGCTCGCCCAGATCGTCGAGCCCACGGGCTGGACCATCGAACGTCTCTACGATCTCTTCCCCCGCCTCGGCGAACGCCGCAAGCAGGAGGGCGTGACCCTCTCGGGCGGCGAACAGCAGATGCTGGCCATCGCCCGGGCGCTGGCGCGCGACATCAAGGTGCTGCTTCTCGACGAGCCCTATGAGGGCCTCGCGCCGGTCATCGTGCGCGAGATCGAGAAGACGCTGCACCATATCCGCGAACAGGGCATGACGACCATCATCGTGGAGCAGAACGCGATCGCGGCCCTTGAACTCGCGGACCGTGCCGTCATCCTCGACACCGGCTCGGTGGCTTTCGACGGCACCGCCAGGGAGGTTCTGGAAAACGAGGATCTCCGCCACGAATACCTGGCCATCTGAGCCGGGAGAAAGCGCCCCGGGCCGCGCGCCCGGGGCCGGACAAGACAGGACAGGACTTACCGACATGACCGACAGTGAAGCCAAAACCTATCCGCCCAGCCCGGACTTCGCCAAGCAGGCGCATGTGGACGCCGAGACCTACGAGACGATGTACAGGGCCTCGGTCGAGGATCCCGACGGGTTCTGGGGCGAGCAGGCGAAGGCACGGCTGGACTGGATCAAGCCCTTCACCAAGGTGAAGAACGTCTCCTACGCCTACCCCGACGTGTCCATCAAGTGGTTCGAGGACGGCACGCTGAACGTGGCCGCGAACTGCATCGACCGCCATCTCGAGACGCGCGGCGACCAGACCGCCATCATCTGGGAACCCGACGAGCCGACCGACGAAGCCCTGCACATCACCTATCGTGAGCTGCACGGCCATGTCTGCCGCATGGCGAACGTGTTGAAGGAGCTGGGCGTCCAGAAGGGCGACCGCGTCGTCATCTACCTGCCGATGATCCCCGAAGCCGCCTACGCGATGCTGGCCTGCGCGCGGATCGGCGCGGTCCACTCGGTCGTGTTCGCGGGCTTCAGCCCCGACGCGCTCGGCAACCGGGTCAACGATTGCGACGCCAAGCTGGTCATCACCGCCGACGAGGCCCCGCGCGGCGGGCGCAAGACGCCGCTCAAGTCGAACACCGACGCGGCGCTGCTGCATGCCACCCATGATCCGAAGATGCTGGTCGTCAAGCGCACCGGCGGCCAGACCACCTGGGTCGAGGGGCGCGACTTCGACTATCACGAGATGGCCAAGACCGTCTCCGACGAGTGCCCGGCAGAGGAAGTGGGCGCCGAGGACCCGCTCTTCATCCTCTACACCTCCGGCTCCACCGGCAAGCCCAAGGGCGTGGTGCACAGCTCGGGCGGTTACCTGCTCTATACCGCGATCACCACGCAGCTGACCTTCGACTACCACGCGGGCGACATCTTCTGGTGCACGGCGGATGTGGGCTGGGTCACGGGCCACAGCTACATCGTCTACGGCCCGCTCGCCATCGGCGCGACCACGCTGATGTTCGAGGGCGTGCCGACCTACCCCGACGCCAGCCGCTTCTGGCAGGTCTGCGAGAAGCACAAGGTCAACCAGTTCTACACCGCGCCCACCGCGATCCGCGCGCTGATGGGCCAGGGCGACGAGTTCGTCACCCGCTGCGACCTCTCCAGCCTCAAGATCCTCGGCACGGTGGGCGAGCCCATCAACCCCGAGGCCTGGAACTGGTACAACGACGTCGTCGGCAAGGGGCAATGCCCGATCGTGGACACCTGGTGGCAGACCGAGACCGGCGGCCACCTGATCACCCCCCTGCCCGGCGCCACGCCCACCAAGCCCGGCTCGGCCACCCGGCCCTTCTTCGGGGTGCAGCCGGTGGTGCTGGAACCCGAATCCGGCAAGGAGATCGAGACCACCGCGGCCGAGGGCGTGCTCTGCCTCAAGGACAGCTGGCCGGGGCAGATGCGCACCGTCTACGGCGATCACGCGCGCTTCGTCTCGACCTATTTCGAGCACTACAAGGGCTACTACTTCTCCGGTGACGGCTGCCGGCGCGACGCCGACGGCTATTACTGGATCACCGGCCGCGTGGACGACGTGATCAACGTCTCGGGCCACCGCATGGGCACCGCCGAGGTCGAGAGCGCGCTGGTCGCCCATGCCAAGGTGGCCGAGGCCGCCGTGGTGGGCTACCCGCACGAGATCAAGGGCCAGGGCATCTATGCCTATGTCACGCTGATGCATGGCGAGGCCCCCAGCGACGAGCTGCGCAAGGAGCTGGAGAAATGGGTCCGCACCGAGATCGGCCCGATCGCCAAGCCCGACCTGATCCAGTGGGCGCCGGGTCTGCCCAAGACCCGGTCCGGCAAGATCATGCGCCGCATCCTGCGCAAGATCGCCGAGAACGACCACGGATCGCTGGGCGACACCTCGACGCTGGCCGACCCGTCGGTGGTCGACGACCTGATCGAGAACCGGATGAACAAGTGATCCCCCGGCCCGGCCGGGCACCCTGCCCGGCCGGCGGCCCTGCAACCGGCGCCTCGGCGCCGGTTTTTTTATGGCGGACGTGCGTGGCGGGCCACGGGTGGCGGTGGGGGGACGGCCACCGGGGCGCGGTCTGACCCATCACCGTATGCGG
>CAJXYS010000028.1 GCA_913063035.1 uncultured Maritimibacter sp.
ATCGGCCGCAGCCACGGCATCCATGCCGAGCCCACCACCATGGGCCTGACCTTCGCGCGCTTCTACGCCGAGATGGATCGCAACCGCCGCCGGCTCGCGGCCGCGCGTGCGGAAATCGCGACCGGTGCGATCTCGGGGGCGGTGGGCACCTTCGCCAATATCGACCCCGCCGTAGAAGAGCATGTCTGCGCGCAGCTCGGGCTCACGCCCGAACCGATCTCGACCCAGGTGATCCCCCGCGACCGCCACGCGGCCTTCTTCGCGGCGCTCGGTGTCGTGGCCTCCTCGATCGAGAACGTCGCCATCGAGATCCGCCACATGCAGCGCACCGAGGTGCTGGAGGCGGAGGAGTTCTTCTCCAAGGGGCAGAAGGGCAGCTCGGCCATGCCGCACAAGCGCAACCCGGTGCTGACCGAGAACCTGACCGGCCTCGCCCGGCTGGTGCGCATGGCGGTGGTGCCCGCGATGGAGAACGTCGCGCTCTGGCACGAGCGGGACATCTCGCACAGCTCGGTGGAGCGCAATATCGGCCCCGACACGACGGTGACGCTCGACTTCGCGCTGCACCGGCTGACCGGGGTGATCGACAAGCTGGTGGTGTATCCTCGGCACATGCTCGACAACATGAACAAGTTCCGCGGCCTGGTCCATTCCCAGCGCGTGCTGCTGGCGCTGACCCAGAAGGGCGTCAGCCGCGAGGACGCCTATCGCCTCGTCCAGCGCAACGCGATGAAGGTCTGGGAAGAGGGCAAGGACTTCATGACCGAGCTGAAGGGCGATCCCGAGGTCACGGCCGTGCTCTCGGAGCCGGAGATCGAGGAAAAATTCGATCTCGGCTACCACACCAAGCATGTCGACACGATCTTCGCGCGGGTCTTCGGCGAAAGCTGACCCGCCCGCCCGTCGGCGGGAATCCGCCGTCCGCACCCGGCCGGGACCGGGGCGCGCGGCGCGCAATTTTGAAATTCGCGAGATCGTGCTATCTTTACGGATGTTTCAACAGGAGGCATCCGAAATGCAGATCAAGACCCTGATCGTTGCGGCAGCCCTGACCCTTTCGCCGGCGGTAGCCATGGCGGAATGCAGCTGGGGCCACAAGTCCAACACCGCAAGCCAGTGCGGCGAAGGCCAGGCCTGGGACTCGGACAAGGGCGCCTGCGTGGACCTGACCACCAGCTGACGCGCAACGACCCGGAACGACAAGGGGCCGCCCCCGGGGGCGGCCCCTTGCATGTCTGACAGGCGCGGTTGCGCTCAGGCTTCCTTGAGCAGCTGTTCCTTGGCGATGGCCAGCAGAGCGTCCATCTTGCCGCGGATCTCGTCCTGGGTGGCCAGCGCGCCCAGGTCGCCCGCGACCTTGCGCACGACGTCCTCGTGGCCGGCTTCCTCGAAATCGGCCTTGACCACCTCCTTGGCATAGGCCTGCGCGTCGTCGCCGGTCTTGCCCATAAGTTCCGCGGCCCAGAGCCCCAGAAGCTTGTTGCGCCGGGCCACGGCCCGGAATTGCATTTCCTCGTCATGGGCGAACTTCGCCTCGAAGGCGTGTTCGCGATCGTCGAAGGTGGTCATCGCAGTCTCCGCGCTGAAAATCGGTCTCTCTAGATATGCCGGGGGCGGCGCTGCACCGCAAGGGCCTGCGGACACCGCGCGGCGCGACTCCTTGCCCTGCCCCCGGCTTTGGCCTATAGCGCGGCATCATCAGGCGGCCGGGCACACGATTCCCGGCCCATTGCAATTGGAGCCCCGATGGCACGCCGCAAACTGATCTACGAAGGCAAGGCGAAGATCCTCTACGAAGGCCCGGAGCCGGGCACGGTCGTCCAGTATTTCAAGGACGACGCGACCGCCTTCAACGCCGAGAAGAAGGACGTGATCGAAGGCAAGGGCGTGCTGAACAACCGGCTGTCGGAATTCTTCATGTCCGGGCTCAACCAGATCGGTGTCCCGACCCATTTCATCCGCCGGCTGAACATGCGCGAGCAACTCGTCCGCTCGGTCGAGATCATTCCGCTAGAGGTGGTCGTGCGCAACGTCGCGGCCGGGTCGCTGTCCAAGCGGCTCGGGATCGAGGAAGGCACCCAGCTGCCCCGCCCGATCATCGAGTTCTACTACAAGGACGACAGTCTCGGCGATCCGCTGGTCACCGAGGAGCACATCATCGCCTTCGGCTGGGCCGTGCAGCAGGATCTCGACGACATGGTCGCGCTGGCGCTGCGGGTGAACGATTTCCTCTCGGGCGTGATGCTGGGCGTGGGCATCCGGCTCGTGGACTTCAAGATCGAGATCGGCCGGGTCTGGGACAACGATTTCCAGCGTCTGATCGTGGCCGACGAGATCAGCCCGGACAGCTGCCGGCTGTGGGACATCGCGACCGGCCGCAAGCTGGACAAGGACGTGTTCCGCCGCGACCTGGGCGACCTGGCCGACGCCTATACCGAGGTGGCCCGGCGGCTCGGCGTGATGCCGAAATCCGGCGGCGGCACGACCGGACCGAAACTGGTGCACTGAGACAGACCGGGGGACTGACCATGAAGGCGCGCGTGACCGTCACACTCAAGACCGGCGTTCTGGACCCCCAGGGCGAGGCGATCCGCCACGCGCTCGGCGCGCTTGGCTTCGACGACGTCGAGGGGGTGCGCCAGGGCAAGCTGATCGAGCTCGACCTGGCCGACACCGACCCCGCCGCCGCCGAGGCGCGCGTGACCGAGATGTGCGAGAAGCTGCTCGCCAACACGGTGATCGAGAACTACTCGGTCGAGGTGATCTGATCCGATGCGCGCAGCGCGGCTGACAGGCTGGCACGTGGCCCGCGCCGATGCGACCGACGAACCCAGGGCCTTCGCCGGCCCGGCGGCGCCCGGCACCGCCGTCATCACAGGTTTCACCCGATAGGAGGCGCCCATGAAGTCCGCCGTCATCGTCTTTCCCGGCTCCAACTGCGACCGCGACCTGGCCGTGGCCTTCGAACAGGCCTCCGGCACCCGGGCGCAGATGGTCTGGCACAAGGAAACCGCGCTGCCGCAGGGGCTCGACATCATCGGCATCCCCGGCGGGTTCTCCTTCGGTGATTACCTGCGCTGCGGCGCGATCGCGGCCCGCTCGCCGATCTGCCAGGCGGTGGTCGATTTCGCGCGGCGCGGCGGGATGGTGCTGGGCATCTGCAACGGCTTCCAGGTGCTGACGGAAACCGGGTTGCTGCCCGGCGTCCTGATGCGCAACGCGGGCATCAAGTTCGTCTGCAAGGACGTTGATCTGCAAGTGGAAACGGCCGACAGCCCTTTCACCTCCGCCTATGCCAGGGGGCAGGTGATCCGGGTGCCCGTGGCCCATCACGACGGCAATTACGTCGCCCCGCCCGAGCTGGTGGCGCGCCTGCGCGCCGAGGATCGCGTCGCCTTCAGCTATCGCGACAACCCGAACGGCTCCACCGCCGACATCGCCGGCGTGCTGAGCGAGAACCGCCGCGTGCTGGGCATGATGCCCCATCCCGAACGGCGTGCCGACCCGGCGCTCGGCGGCACCGACGGGGCCGGGCTCTTCCGGTCCCTGGCCGATGCGCTGGCCACGGCCTGAGACGCGCCGCCAACATAGGCGGCGTTTCGCGTAACGCGGGCGTGCCAGCTTGAGCGCCCCGCGCGCGCGGCATAGACTTCGCGCATGACGGACACCCCGGACACCGAGCTGCCCGAAAAGCGATCGCCGATGCTGCTGCGCATCGTCCTGATCGTCTTCATCGCGCTCGGCGTCGCGGTGGTCTGGACGTCCAACTACTTTTTGACCGAACGCTTCACGGAATCGACCCGCAACCGCGCCGAACTGCGCCTCGCGCTCTATTCCGGGGCCATCGTCAGCGAGTTGCAGCGCAATTCGGTCGTGCCGCTCCTGCTGTCGCGCGACCCGGTGATGATCGCGGCCCTTAACTCCGGCGACTACGCGGCGACCTCGCAGCGGCTGATCTCCTACCAGAAGGAGATCGGCGCGGCCTCGATGATGCTGCTGGACGGGGATGGCCGGACCGTGGCCGCGACCGACCGCCAGAACCTCGGCACCCAGCATCGCAACGACGCCTATTTCGTGCAGGCCCTGCGCACCAACGACACTGTCTTCACCACGACCGAGCTGGAAACCGGCGCCTACGAATTCACCTATTCGCGCCGGGTGACCAGCGAGAAGCGCGGCATCGGCGTGATCGTGGTCGAGGTGGATCTCGCCAAGCTGGAACAAAGCTGGATCGGCACGTCCGAGGCGGTGATCGTCACCAATTCGGAGGGCAGGATCATCCTGGCGACCGAGCCGCAATGGCGCGGCAAGCCAATCGACGAGGCGCTGGCCGAGCGCCCCGCCCCGAGCGCGATCGAACGCGCGATCCAGGCCACCGCGGACTGGAGCCAGACCGCCCCCGACGCGTATCTGAAGGGCCAGGCCCTGCTGCGGCTCGACGGGCGCATCCCGTTCCAGGGCTGGCGGCTGACATCCTTCACCACCTATGCCTCGGTGCGGGAACGGGTGAACGGGGTGCTCGCGCTGGAGATCATGGGCTTCGCGATCCTGCTCTCGCTCGTCTTCTACATCCTGTCGCGGCGCGCGCGGTACCAGTCGGTTCTGTTCCAGCGGGAATCGATGGAACTCCGGCGGCTGAACAAGCGGTTGCAGCGCGAGATCGCCGAACGCGAAAAGGTGCAGCGCAACCTCGAGGTCGCCGAGCAGACCATCGCGCAAAGCTCGAAGCTGGCAGCACTCGGCGAGATGTCGGCCGCGGTCAGCCACGAACTGAACCAGCCCCTGGCCGCGATGAAGACCTATCTCGCCGGGGCGCGGCTTCTGCTGCAGCGGCGCAAGCCCGACGAGGCGCTGTCCAGTTTCCAGCGCATCGACGACCTGATCGAGCGGATGGGCGCGATCACCCGGCAACTGAAATCCTACGCGCGCAAGGGCAACGAGGATTTCGCGCCGATCGACCTGCGCAAGTCGGTCGAATCCGCGCTGCAGATGATGGAGCCCCAGCTCAACAAGATGGAGGTGGAGATCACCTGCTCGCTGCCCAAGGAACCGGTGATCGTCACGGCCGACCGGATCCGGCTGGAGCAGGTCATCATCAACCTGCTGCGCAACGCGCTCGACGCGATGAAGGACCAGCCCGACCGCGAGCTGGACATCCTGCTCAGCCTCGGCGAGACGGCGACGCTGACCATCCGCGACAACGGCAAGGGCATCGAGGACCTCGACTCCCTGTTCGAGCCTTTCTACACCACGAAGGCACCGGGCGACGGGGTCGGGCTGGGGCTCGCCATCTCGACCGGCATCATCAAGAATCTCGGCGGGCGGCTCACGGCGCGAAACGGATCCGCGCGTGGCGCCGTTTTCCAGGTTCAGCTGCCGCTCCACCGCGACGATCGCAGCACGCGCGCCGCGGAATGACCGCAAGGGAACACCATGCCTGAAACCATGAAGATCGCCATCATCGACGATGAGCAGGACATGCGCCAGTCGATCAGCCAGTGGCTGGCCCTGTCCGGTTACGACACCGAGACCTTTGCCTCCGCCGAGGAAGCGCTGAAGGTCATCGGCGCGGACTACCCCGGTCTCGTGGTCTGCGACATCAAGATGCCCGGCATGGACGGCATGACGCTTCTGAAGCGGCTGATGAGCATGGACAGCGCCCTGCCCGTCATCATGATCACCGGCCATGGCGACGTGCCCATGGCGGTGGAGGCCATGCGGATCGGCGCCTATGACTTCATGGAAAAGCCATTCAATCCCGAACGGATGACCGACCTTGCCAAGCGTGCGGCACAGGCGCGCCGCCTGACGCTCGACAACCGGACCCTGCGCCGCGAGCTCAGCGACGGCACGGTGCTGATCCGCAAGCTGATCGGCACCTCGCCGGTTATGGAACGGCTGCGCGAGGACATCCTCGATCTGGCCCAGGCCGACGGGCATGTGCTGATCGACGGCGAGACCGGCACCGGCAAGAGCCTCGTGGCCCATGCGCTGCATGCCTGCGGGCCGCGGGCGGGCAAGACCTTCCTCACGCTCAGCTGCGCCGCCTATGGCGAAGACGACCTCGCCGCGAAGCTGTTCGGGCCGCCGCCCGAGGGCACGACGCTGCCGGCCGTCGAGGAGGCACGCGGCGGGACAATCTGCCTCGAGGACATCGAGGCGCTGCCGACAACCTTGCAGGCGCGCCTTCTGACCTTCATCAACGAGCAGCAGGGCGACGTGCCGGAGTTGCGGATCATCGCGATCTGCAACCAGCAGGAGCCGGACAAGACCTGCGAGGACTCGATGCGGCCGGACCTCTTCTACCGCCTCGCGGCGATGCAGATCGTGGTGCCGCCGCTGCGCCAGCGCGGCGAGGATATCCTGACGCTTTTCAACCGCTTCGCCGAGCAGTTCTCGGAGGAATACGGCTGCGAGGCGCCGCAGGTCTCGGCCAAGGAGGCAGCGCAACTTCTGCAGGCGCCCTGGCCCGGCAATGTTCGCCAGCTCATCAACACCGCCGAGCGCGCGGTCCTGCAAAGCCGGCGCGGCGGCGGGTCCATCGTCAGCCTGCTGCTCGACGAGTCCGAGGAAATGGGACAGGCCATCACCACCGAGGGCAAGCCGCTGAAGGAATATGTCGAGGCCTTCGAACGCATGCTGATCGACAACACCATGCGCCGGCACAAGGGCTCCATCGCCTCGGTGATGGAGGAATTGTCGCTGCCGCGCCGGACGCTGAACGAGAAGATGGCGAAATACGGGCTCAGCCGCTCCGACTATCTCTGAGCCGCGATCTCGCCAAGCGCGGCGCGCAGCCCCGCCCGCCCCCGCGGCCGCCAGCCGAGCGCGCGCAGCCGCTCGGTCGCCATGACATTGACCGCCCCGTGATCGGCCGGCCCGGGCAGCGGTCCCGCCTGCCCGCTGGCCGCCGACCATTCCGCCAGCAGCTCGCGCCGGTCGAGCAGGATATCCGAGACGTTGAAGACCCGCGGCGCGAGCGCGGCCTCCGGCAGGGTAAGCAGCAGCCGCACCGCCGCCGCGAGATCGCCGCCGTGCAGTTCCGTCCCGGCGCGGGGCGCGATCCGGGCCCCGGCGGCGAAATCGCGGAACAGCGCGCGCCATTTCTGCGCCTGCCCGGGCCCGGCCGGGCCATAGACGCCGGTGGCGCGCAGGCTGGCACCCGGCACCTCCAGCGCCGCCAGCGCGGCCTCTGCGTCGCGCTTCACCCGGCCGTAAAGCGTGTCCGGCGCGGGCGCCGTCGTTTCGGTAAGGACGGTCCCGGCCGGGTGCGGCCCGTAGACGGCGCGGGAAGACAGGAACAGGATGCGCCCCACCCCCTGCGCGGCCGCCTGTGCGAAGAGCTGCCGCGTGCCCTCGAGGTTGCGGGCGAGGAACCCTGCCGGGTCGTTGCCCTCGCCGCCCCGGTAGCGGCCGGGGACATGGGCGAACCCGGCATGGACCAGCGCCGTGGCGCCGTCCAGCCGGAGATGCGGCGCGGCCAGATCGAAGGGCCGGAACGCCACCTCGGCGCCGAAGGCCCCGCGCGCCGGCGCGTGCCGGCCCAGAACGGTCACCTCGTCGCCGGCGGCGAGCAGCGCTGCGACGATGAAGCGCCCGACCAGCCCGGTGCCCCCTGTGACCGCGACCTTCATGGGTTGGGCAGCGTGGCCGGATCCGGCACCGGCCCGTCGCCGGCATAGGCCCGCCAGAGATCGACCAGCGGCTTCAGCCGGGGCAGCTTGTCGTGATCCTGCCAGGGCTTTTCGTACTGGAAATGCAGCACCCGGATCGATGGCCAGTCCCAGAGGTCGGGCAGGTTGAACCAGACATATTGCAGCGTGTTGAAGGTCACCGGCAGGCCGTGCCAGTCGGGAAAATACGCCTGCAGGAAGGTCTGGTCGGTCCGCCGCCAGAACGCCCCGGGCACGTCGAGCCGGGCCAGCATGGCCTCGAAGGTGGCCGGATCGGGCCGCGCGGTGAAGACGCCGGAATTCATCCGGTGGAAATCCGCGAGGCTCTCGTAGACGTTCGGCGCGGCGCAGAACTCGGGATAGTCGAAGAGCGTGTCGATATTGCGCAGCACCAGCGTATCGGCGTCGAGGAACACCGCCCGGTCGTAGTCCAGCTGCCAGAGCCGAAGCTTCGCAAAATTGTCGAGCGGGGTGTGGAAGGCCGGCTTCTCGCCCTTGGTGAAGGGCGCCGCCCCGTGCAGCGCGTCGCGCGCATGGGCGGCGTTGAACGCGGCCGAGGTCGGCAGCAGGTCGGTCTCCACCAGCCGGGCGCCCTGCCCGGCCAGGGGCGCGAGCGCGGCCGCCGCCACACCGCCCGTGTGCAGCACCACGAGATCGGCCGCGGTCCCCGACAGCCTGAGCGAGCGCAGCAGCGCCCGCGCGCCCAGCGCGAAATCGGCATTGGTGACCAGCGTGACATAGGCCCGGTCGGATGCGGCGGGCGCCGCGGGCCGCAGGCCGCTCATGACACCGATTTCAGCGCCTTGCCCTCGGGATCGCGTTCCACCCGGCGGGCGATGTCCTTGGTCCAGGCCGAGACCGCCGGCACGCGCGAGCGGTCGATGCGGTGGGCGTATTTCCGCGCCACGTCGACCACTTCCCCGAGCAGCCCCTCCTGCAGCGTGGTGGGGTTGAGCCCGAGCGCCAGGAACTGGTCGTTCTTCACGACGAGATCGTTCTCGTCGGCTTCTTTCCGCGGGTTGGGCAGGTAGGCCACCCGCGCGCCGGTGATGCCGGCGACCATCTCGGCCAGGTCGCGGACGCGGTGCGTCTCGGTCATCTGGTTGAAGATCTTGACCCGCTCGCCCGCCGCGGGCGCATCGGCCAGCGCCAGCTCGATGCAGCGCACCGAGTCCTGGATATGGATGAAGGCCCGCGTCTGCCCGCCCGAACCGTGGACGGTCAGCGGGTAGTCGATCGCTGCCTGGATCAGGAACCGGTTGAGCACCGTGCCGTAGTCGCCGTCATAGTCGAACCGGTTGATGAGCTGTTCGTGCCGGCGCGTCTGGTCGGTATGCGTCCCCCAGACGATGCCCTGGTGCAGGTCGGTGATCCGCAGCCCGTCATTCTGGGCGTAGAACTGGAACAGGATCTGATCGAGCGACTTGGTCATGTGATAGACCGACCCCGGCCGCGTCGGGTAGAGGATTTCGAGGTCCTTCTTCTCGCCCTCGAGGTTCTCGATCTCGACGTCGAGATAGCCCTCGGGGATGGCGGCGCCGACGCTCGAATAGCCGTAGACGCCCATGGTGCCCAGGTGGACCAGATGCGCGTCGATCCCGCTCTCCACCATCGCGGCCAGCAGGTTATGGGTGGCGTTGGTGTTGTTGTTGACCGTGTAGACCTTGTGACGGTCGGACTTCATCGAATAGGGCGCGGCGCGCTGTTCGGCGAAATGGATGATCGCGTCGGGCCGGTACTCGGCCAGCCAGCCGCGGAGCCGTTCGTATTCGCGGGCCAGATCCAGCAGGTGGAACTGCAGCGCCCGGCCCGTCACCTCTTTCCAGATGCGGCAGCGTTCCTGGATCGAATCCATCGGCGTCAGCGACTGCACGCCCAGCTCGGTATCGATCCAGCGGCGCGAGAGATTGTCGAGGATATGCACCTCGTGGCCGAGGTCCGACAGATGCAGCACCGTCGGCCATCCGACGAACCCGTCTCCGCCCAGAACCGCTATACGCATGATGTGCCTCCTGCTCCTGTGGTCCGGCGGTCGTCGCGCCGGCCGTGTTCCCAGCGACGGGCTAAACGCTATCGCGTCCCGAAGTATAGTGAAAGAATTGCGACAAGAGGGCGACGGCGGCTCTCAGCCGATCCGGGCGAGTTCCGCCGCGAGATCCCCGTATCCGGTGAAGCGCCGCTCATAGGCGAGACCGAGCCGGCCGGCGCAATCGCGCGCCCTGGCGTCGAGCGCCGGATCCTCTGTCTGCGCGAGGTAGACCAGCTTGGTGTAATTGCCGAAATACATGTCGCGCAGCTCGGGATGGCGGTCGAGCCCCATCGGCTTCCAGACGAAGGCGTCGAACTGCTTGACGAGGAAATCGGTCAGGTAGAAGGCGCTGAACTCTTCCTCGGCATGGGCCGCGAAGGTCGCGTTGCCCTCGAAGAACGAATAGCAGTGCGGCCCTTCCAGCATCCCGACGCCCAGCTCGGCGCATTTCGCCTGCAACAGCCCGCCGGTCCCGCAATCGGCATAAACCACGAAGATCTGCGCGTAGGCGGCACGGTGCTTTTCGACCGCGGCCTCGACCGCGGCCGGGATCTTCTCGGGGTAGAGGTGCAGATTGGCCGGCAGGCAGGTCAGGTCCATATGCGCCCAGCCATTGGCGCGTTTCAGGGCCAGGATCTCGTGGGCAAGCGCCCCGCAGGCCAGCAGCAGCACCCGGCCCTGCCCCGCTGCCGCGTCGAGCCCATGTTCCGTCAGGCGGTCATCGTCGATCTGCATCCCGGCCTCTCGCGTCGGCGCGGCGCGGGCGGATCGCCGTCAGCGCCCCACGCCGTCGAAATGGTCGTCCTCGGGCGGTGCGAGCCGGAAAGCGATCAGGCGGAAGATCACGTAGCCCGTCAGGGCGGCCGGCACGATCGCGAGGGTGCCGGACTCCGGCGTCGCGTAAATCGAGGACAGCAGCGCCCCCAGCAAGATCGTTCCCCCCGCCGCGCCTACCACGCAAAGGATGATCAGAAAGAAGCGATCCCTGGGCATGTGTATCTCCTGCTCTTTTGCCTTCTCCCACGTTGCCGGCGCACTGCGTCGATTCCAAGGCATCAATGTGAAAAAGGCCCCTCGCGGGGCCGATTCCGGTGGTTTCCCGCCGACGGATCGTCAGGCGTGCATCTGGTTGTGCTTGCGCCCGACCAGCGTCTTGGCGGTTTCCACCGCCACGGCGGCATCGCGGCAATAGGCGTCGGCCCCGATGGCGCGGCCAAACTCCTCGTTCAGCGGCGCGCCGCCCACGAGCACGATATAGTCGTCGCGCACGCCTTTTTCGACCATCGCGTCGATCACGACCTTCATGTAGGGCATCGTCGTGGTCAGCAGGGCGGACATGCCGAGGATATCCGGCTGTTCGGTATCGAGGGCCTCGAGATAATTCTCGACCGGGTTGTTGATGCCGAGATCGACGACCTCGAATCCGGCACCCTCCATCATCATCGATACCAGATTCTTGCCGATGTCGTGGATGTCGCCCTTCACCGTGCCGATCACCATCTTGCCGACCCGCGGCGCGCCCGTTTCCACCAGGAGCGGCTTCAGGATGGACATCCCGGCCTTCATCGAGTTGGCGGCCAGCAGCACCTCCGGCACGAAGAGGATCCCGTCGCGGAAATCCTCGCCGACGATCTTCATGCCGCCCACCAGCGCCTCGGTGAGGATGCGGTACGGGGTCCAGCCCCGCTCGAGGAGGATGTTGACACCCTCGACCACCTCGTCCTTGAGGCCGTCGTACAGGTCGTCATGCATCTGGGGGACGAGATCCTCGTCCGGCAGTTCGGACAGGATGATTTCTTCGTCTTCGTCGGACATGTTGGTCACCATTTCTTCGCGCGCCCGCCTCAGCGGCTAGGCGCGAGACTTCGCTTGGAACGCGGATTCCATCTGCGCGATTTGCGACATGCGTGCGACGCTAACCGACAGGATGTCGCAGGTTGTAGCGATCAGCCCCGGCGGCGGCGGCGCTCGCGGCGCTTCGGCGCGGCGTCGTCGGTGCCGTCCGACCCCGACGAGAACGCCCCGAGCGCCTCGGCGATCCGGTCGAGCGTGGGCCGCGGGCCGGCAGGCGTGTTTTCCAGCGCCGCCCGCATCTTGGCGAGGTGCGCGGGCGTGGTGCCGCAGCAGCCGCCGATGATCCGCGCGCCGCAGTCGCGCGCCAGCACGGCATAGTCCGCCATCAGCTCGGGCGTGCCGTCGTAATGGATGTGACCGTCCACGTATTTCGGGATTCCCGCGTTGCCCTTGGCGATGACCGGGCGCTCGGTCCCCGCGGCCATGAAGCCCAGCACGGTCCGCAGCAGGTCCGACGCCCCGACCCCGCAATTGGCGCCGAAGGCGACCGGCGGGTTGGGCAGCGCCTCGACCAGCCCGACCAGCTCGGCCGAGGTCAGGCCCATCATGGTGCGCCCGGCCGTATCGAAGCTCATCGTGCCGCACCAGGGCATCTCGGCCAGCGCGGCGGCCTCGGCGGCGGCGCGGAATTCCTCGGCCGCCGAGATCGTCTCGACCCAGAGCACGTCGGCGCCACCGGCCTTGAGGCCCTCGGCCTGTTCGTGGAATATCTCGACCGCGATGGCATGGGTCAGCGACCCCATCGGCGCCATGATCTCGCCCGTCGGCCCCATCGAGCCGGCCACCACCACCGGGTGATCGGCGGCCTCGGCCACCTCGCGGCCGAGTTCGGCGGCCAGCCGGTTCAGTTCGACCGCCCGGTCCTGCGCGTCGTGCAGCTTGAGCCGCGCGGCATTCGCCCCGAAGCTGTTGGTGAGGAACAGATCGCTTCCGGCCTCGACCGCGCCGCGGTAGAGCCGGCGCACGTCGTCGGGCCGCTCCGCGTTCCAGAGCTCGGGCGCATCCCCGGAGGCCAGCCCCATGTTGAACAGGTTGGTTCCGGTGGCCCCGTCGGCAAGCACCCATTCACGGGTCTCAAGCATCCGGCTCAGCGCGTTGGTCATGGGAAATCGCCTTCTTTTCCTGGCGCCCGGTCCGGGCGGGTCATCTTGTGCCACGGGCGGCGGGCCGGCTCGAAGCCGGGCCCCGGTGCGGCGGTCAGGCCGCGGCGGCCTCGCCGGCCACGTTGCGGATACGTTGCACCATGGCGCGCAGGCCGTTGGAGCGCTGCGACGAGAGATGTTCGTCAAGCCCGAGCCGGGCCAGTTCCGCACCGGCGTCGACCTCGATCACGTCGCTGACCTTGCGCCCGCCGTAAAGCGCATGCAGCACGGCGATCAGGCCCCGGACGATCATCGCGTCGCTGTCGCCGCGGAAGCTGAACGTCGCATCGCCGCCCGTGCCGCGGATTTCCGGCACGATCCAGACCTGGCTCGCGCAGCCGTCGACCTTGGTCGCCGGTACGCGGAAGGCATCCTCGAGCGGGTCCATCGCCTTGCCCAGCTCGATCACGTAGCGATAGCGGTCTTCCCAGTCGTCCAGGAACTCGAAATTCTCGACGATTTCCTCGAATTCGGCCTTGGCCACGGTTTTCCTCCAACGCGGTTTCCGGGTCTCACCTAGGCATCGGCGGCCCGGACGTCCAGTGCTTTCGCGGGCGGCGGGACAGTCTCGGCTTTTCAAGATGCGCGCTTTCGGTTTATCCAAGGGACGTCAGACGAGGGGAGCCGACATGAGATCCATCGCCGCCGCGTTGTCCATCCTGCTGCTGCTCAGTGCCTGCGGCGCGGTCCGCGACTCCCGCTTCAACCCGTTCAACTGGTTCGGGGGCGCCGAGGAACGGCGCGTGGCCGTGGTCGTCGAAGAGGCTCCCGCCGACCCGCGCCCGCTGGTGGCCGAGGTCCGGAACCTCGCCGTCGAGCGCATTCCGGGCGGCGCCATCATCCGCGCCATGGGGCTGCCACCTACCCAGGGCTACTGGGACGCCGAGCTGGTGCGGATCACGCCCGAGGGCACGGCCGGCACGCTCGTCTACGAATTCCGCGTCTTCCCGCCGCCGGCGCCGGCGCGGCGTAGCACCGAACGCTCGCGCGAGGTCGTGGTCGGGCGCTACGTGTCGGACCAGGACCTGGCCGGGATCCGCAGCATCACCGTCATCGGGGCGCAGAACCGCCGCATCGTCCGGCGCTGACGCGCGGGCGGCTCAGGCGGGGCTTAGCTCCACGATTTCCACGGACTTGCCGTTTGAGGACAGCGCGATCTCGCCCCCGCAGAGCCGCAGCGCGTCGCGCCCGAAAACCTCGTGGCGCCAGCCCGAGAGCGCGCGCAGGTCGCGCCGGCCCGAGGCGATGTCGTCGAGATCGGCCGATGTGGCGATCAGCTTCTGGGCCACGGCCTCTTTCTCCGCCTTGGCCTTGAGCAGCACGCGCAGCAGATCCGCCAGCCCCTGGTCGACCGGGCCCCGGTCGCGCTCTTTGCCGGTCTGGGGCAGATCCTCAGGCGGGCAGTTCACCCCGGCCTCGACGGCCTTGAGGATTCCCTCGGCGATGGCGCCCTTGCGGGCCTCGCGCAGCAGCAGCCGCGACTTGGACAGGTCCGACATGGTCTTCGGCCGCGTCGAGGCCAGTTCGAGCAGCGCATCGTCCTTCAGGATGCGGTTGCGCGGCATGTCCTCGGCCTGGGCATGCGCCTCGCGGAAGCGCGCCAGCTCGCGCACGACCGCCAGGAAACGCGGCGCGCCCGAGCGGGTCTTGATCCGCTTCCAGGCATCCTCGGGCCGCATGATGTAGGTCTCGGGATCGGTGAGCGTACCGAGTTCCTCCTGCACCCATGCGGTCCGGCCGGTGCGTTGGAGTTCGGCGGCCAGTTTCTCGTAGATCACCCGCAGGTGGGTTACGTCGGCCAGCGCATAGGTCTTCTGCGCGTCGGTCAGCGGCCGGCGGCTCCAGTCGGTGAAGCGCGAGGTCTTGTCGAGCGACGTTTTGGCGATCTTCCGCACCAGCGTCTCGTAGCCCGCCTGTTCACCGAAGCCGCAGACCATCGCGGCCACCTGCGTGTCGAAGAGCGGGTCCGGAATGACGCCGCCCTCGACGAAGAAGATCTCCAGGTCCTGGCGCGCGGCGTGGAAGACCTTGACCACCCCCGTGTCCCGGAACAGCTCGAACAGCGGCTCCAGCGAGATATCGCCCGCGATCACGTCGACCAACACCGCGTCGGAGTCGTCCTCCCCCGGCAGGGCCATCTGGATCAGGCAGAGCTTGGAATAATAGGTCCGCTCGCGGAGGAACTCCGTGTCTATAGTAACGTAAGCCTCGTCGCGGGCGCGGCGGCAGAACTCCGCCAACTCTTCGGTCGTCGTCAATGTGCGCATGGGGACCCATCGGTTCGGATCTGCGGGGGCCGGAACGGCCCGGCCGGCCCGTCATAAGAGAAGCCGGACAGGATGAAAAGACCTGCGCGCAGGGGTAGTAAGGTTAACCCGGGGCTTGACCGGCTAACCTTAAACGATGGCATAGTTTCACATATCGTCATGGATTCGCGGACGAGCGCGGAGTCACATGACGGCCCGCCGGGCAGGCGCGAAAGGGGACCGCCGATGGAAAGACTGCGGATCTGCGTGGTCTGCCACCCGACCCAGGGCGGCAGCGGCATCCTTGCCACCGAGCTTGGAAAGGCCATGGCCGCACGCGGCCACCAGGTGCATTTCGTCAGCCATACTCGTCCGTTCCGCCTGCCCGACGACACCCCCAACGTCCATTTCCACAAGGTGCGAATCTCGGACTACCCGCTGTTTCGCTACCCGCCCTATTCCATCGCGCTGGCCGGAAAGCTGACGGAGCTGATGCAGGAGCAGCATTTCGACGTGCTGCATATCCACTACGCGATTCCCCATGCCGTCTCGGCCTTCCTCAGCCATGAAATCCTGAAGGAACGCGCCCCGAAGATCCTGGTGACCATGCATGGCACCGACGTCACGGTGGTCGGCGCGGAACAGGAACTGAAGGCGGTCACCGGCTTCGTGCTCGGCAATTGCGACGCGCTGACGGCCGTGTCCGAGGCGCTCAAGACCGCGAGCGTCGAGGTGTTCGGGCTCGAGCGTGCGATCGACGTGATCCCGAATTTCGTGGATATCGCGCGCTTTACCCCCGCGAAACGGTCCGGGCCCGGGCGCCGGGCGCTGGCACCGCATGGCGAGCCCCTGATCGGCCACATGTCCAATTTCCGCGCGGTGAAACGCGTCGGCGACGTGATCGATGTGTTCCGGCGCGTACGGGCGACGCTGCCGGCGCGGCTCGTGCTGATCGGGGACGGTCCCATGCTTTCCGAGGCCCGATGCCGGCTGGCGGAAGCGGGCCTCGACGGCGACGTGATGGAAACCGGCGCGATCCAGAACGTGGAAGACATCCTGCCGCAGCTCGACGTCTTTCTCCTGCCGAGCCAGACGGAGAGCTTCGGCCTCGCCGCGCTGGAAGCCATGGCGAGCGGGGTTCCCTGCGTCACCACCAATGCCGGGGGTCTGCCGGAGGTGATCCGCGACGGCGTGGAGGGATACACCCGGACCGTCGGCGACACGGCGGCCATGGCCGAGGCCGTTCAGGCCATTCTCACCGACGCCGCGCTGCATGAGCGGCTCGGCGCGGCAGCCCGCACACGGGCGGAAACCGCGTTCGCACTGGACAAGATCGTGGACCGTTACGAGGCGGTGTACCGGCAGCTCTCCGCGGCGTCCGGCGGCGGCGCCGGCCCGACGGGCTGAGCGGCGCTCTGCGGCGAATGGCGGCTTTCCATCCCTCGGCGGGCGGTCAGGCGCGCTCCAGCGCGGCTGTGCCGGTCTGCCGGGCCTGGCCCCAGGCGATCAGCCGCCCGGTGATCGCCCGGATCACGGCACGGAAAACGGTGATGTAGAGAAGCGGCGCGTAGACCAGGCGCTGGAACGGCAGCAGCAGGAGCAGCCGCCAGTCGGCGCGGCGGTCGAGACGGAAGGCCGCCACGGCCTTCAGCAGATCGAGCGCCGGCAGGGTCAGGTATCCGGCGATGATCCAGAGCGACGCCGGCGCCATCGTCTCGGGCCGGTCGAGCATCGCGTTGACACCCAGGTCGATCAGCGTGGCGAGGAAGACCAGGTCGGCGATCGGGGCCATCATCGGGACCAGGATCCCGAACAGGAAGAGATCCGGGATCGAGACGATGCCGACGCCCCGCCCCTCGGCCAGCGCGCGACGATGTTTCCAGGCCGTCTGCATCATCCCGAAGGTCCAGCGCAGGCGCTGGCGCAGGAACGCCCCGGGCCGGGCGGGCACGTCCGTGGTGGCATCGGCCAGCGGCTCGAAGCGCACCCGGTAGCCGGCCCGCAGCACCGAAACGGTCAGGTCGGCGTCCTCGGCCACCGTCTCGCAGGTATAGAGGCCCGCCTTGCGGACCGCCTCGGCGCGCCAGGCGCCGATGGCGCCGGGCACCACCATGATGCCGTTGTAGATCTCGGCCGCGCGCCGGTCGACGTTCTGCGCGGTGACGTATTCGAGCGATTCCAGCCGGGTGAGCAGGTTTCGCGCATTGCCGACGCGCACATTGCCGGCCACGGCGCCCACCGCCGGATCCTCGAAGGCCGGCAGCAGCCGCGCGATCGCGTCGGGCGCGATGAAGGTATCGGCGTCGATGGCGACCACGATATCGGTGTCCACATGCCCGTAGGCGGCATCGAGCGCGGCCCATTTGCCCTGGTTGGTCTCGCGCAGGATCTCGACCCGGCTGTCTGCCCCGTAAGCGGATTTGACGCGTTCGAAGGTATGATCCACCGAGCCGTCGTCGATCACCAAGACCTTGGCCGGCGCCTCGTCCGAGGCGAGCACGGCCCCGACGCAGTCCACGATCACCGCCTCCTCGTTATAGGCCGGGATCACGACCGTGACCCGCTCCGCGCCCGCGGCGACGGGCGGGTCCGCAGCACCCCGGCGACGCCCGCGCGGGAGATGGGCGAGCACCAGCAGGACCAGGCCACGCGCCCCGCCTGCCAGGACGACGATCCAGAACACCGTCTGCATGGCCCCGCCGAGCGTCGAGAATGCCTGGAACGAGGCCGCGTCGAGCGCGATCCAGGGATCGTCGGCGGGCGGCATCAGCTCCGCCCGCTCGACGCCGAGCAGCGCCGCCAGGGAGACGATCCGGTATCCGTCGGCCCGCAGGGTGTCGATCAGCACGGGCAGCGCGGCCACCGTGGCCGAGCGGTCCCCGCCGGCATCGTGCAGGACGATCAGGTTGCCCTCGTCGCGGTCGAGCCGGTCGCGGATATGGGCGACGATCTCCTCCGGCGGCAGGGCGCGCCAGTCCGGGGGCACGATCTCGCTGCCGGCCACGACGTAGCCCGCCTCGTCGATCAGGGCGAGCGGCCGCGCCTGGTCGCCCGTCAGCGGGCCTTCCGCGCGGCCGTAGGGCGTGCGGAACAGCACCGTGTGCCGGCCCGTCACGCTGCCGATCAGCCGCTGCAGCGTGTTGAGCTCCAGCGCGACACGCAGGCCCGGCACCGCGTCGAGTTGCGGGTGGAAAAAGGTGTGCGATCCGATCTCGTGGCCGTCCGCGACGATGCGGCGGGCCACCTCCGGCGCGCCCAGGACGTTGCGGCCGACCACGAAGAAGGTGGCGGTCGCGTCCTTCTCGGCGAGGATGTCGAGGATTTGCGGCGTGTAGCGGTTGTCCGGCCCGTCATCGAAGGTGATCACCACATCGCCCGGCGCCGCGGCGCCGAACCGTTCGATCGTGATCGGTCGCGGCAGCCGGGCATAGGTCTGGCCGGTCAGCCGCGCCGCGTCCGCGTCGGGCGTCAGCCAGCGCGCGCCCGACGCCGCGCGGGTGCCGAGGCGGCGCAGCGGGCCGTCCCCCTCGTAGCCGACATAGTTCTCGAGCGTGACGGTCGCGAGCCGCCCGGCGGCTTCGGCGGGGCTCAGCGTCTGGGCGTCGATCACCGACCAGAGGCCCGGATCCTCGAGCCCGAGCGCCCAGACCGCGACGCTGGTCACACCGGTCTCTGCGAGGGCGCGGATCTGGTTGTAGCCCGAAACCGCGTCGAGCGCCCAGATCTCGCGGCGCACGCCCGCGTCATCCGTGAACCCGATGCGGGTGTTGAGGACATCCGGGGGGAAGCTGACCTGCCCGCCATGCCGCTCGGCCCGGCGCATCGCCTCGGCAAAGGCGATCCGCTCGGGCGGCCCGCCGGCCGCGCTCCACTCATAGGCGAAGTTGCCGACCCCGACGGTCAGCTTGGCCGGGCCGACGGCGTCGAGCGCCGCCGCGGCCGTCTGAGCGAAGGCCGGCTGGGGCGCGAGCGGCCCGGGCGCATCGCCGATCCAGGGCTCTTCGAAGCCCAGCACGACCAGCCGGTCCAGACGCGCGACGATCCCGCTGTCGCCGGGCACCGGGCTGCCGGGCCCAACGATCACGCAGACCCCGCGATCGGACCCGGCGAACAGGTCTGACAGCCGCCGGACGAGCAGGCTCAGATCGGGCAGCCGGGAGGGCGGCAGGGAGGCGATCTTCAGGCAGAGCCCGTCGACGCCCTGCCGGTCGGCCTCGGCGGCCAGGGTCTCGGCGAGCGGCCCCACCGGCAGTCGCGCAGGCGCAGGATCCTGCCAGATCGTGCCGGCCATCTCGACCACCGGGTAGACAAGCTGCCGCGCGGAAGGCGCGGCCAGCATCTCGCGGATCAGCTGCTGGTGCTCGGCGCCCGCTTCGAGCGAGACCAGGCCACGCTCGAGGCTGGGCACCGCGTACCATTGCGGCATCACCACGTCGATCCGGTCGCAGTTGTTAAGAAGCGACGCGTAGGTCCAGTCCGGCCAGGCCGGCAGGTAGGCAAGCACCTCGAGATCGACCGGCAGCACCGCCCCGCCACCCGGGGCACAGACCGCGGGCGCCCCCGCCGCGGGGCTCTCTGCCGCGGTCATCGCAGAGGGCAGCGCCGGGGCCTCAGGATCGCGGAACAGCGGCTCGGGCACCCGGGTCATGTCGGCCGCCCCGAAGAGGGCCTGGCTCTCGGGAAGTTTCTCGACATAGTAGAGCCGCGCACCGAAACTGAGCGACCACGCGACGAGGGCAACCGCCACGACGGCCGCCAGCCAGCGGATCATGCCGCGGCGCCTGTGTCCCGGATCGGAGAACACCGGCAATCTCTGCCGCGCCGCGTCTTCCTGCACTTTCTGTGCCGGAAACCTCACCCGGAGCCTCCCCTCCCGTTAAGGATTTGCTAACCGGTATTCTCTACGCGTATATACCCATATAGTATACTATGATTATGCGCGCCGGGGGTGGGGCCGGGGCAATCGGTCGCGCGGCCGGGCAGCGTGCGGGGATGACGGATCGGATGCAGCGCAGAACTGTCTTGAAGCTCTCCGGCGCGACCGCCCTGACGACGCTGTTCGCCCCCCGCGCCGGGCCGGCACAGCACGCCCCGACCGAAACGGCGGTCCTGCTCACGGGCCTCGAGACCGCGCCGGAAGACGCGCTCCTCGCGGCGATGGCGCCTTTCATCGAACGCGATCTGCCGCTGGCGCTTCTGGTCAGCCCCGCCGAGACCGGGGCCGCGCGGGCCGCGTTCCTGCGGCGGCTGGTCGACGAACGCCCCGCCCTGCTGGAGGTGGTGCCGCGGGCCGATGCCGCCATCCGCCAGCCCGCCTATTTCCAGATGCGGGCCGCCAGCGCGGCACGCGCAGCCGTCACGTCGCTGCTGGGAACGGGCTTGCCGCCGATCACGGAACCGGTGACGCTGGCCACGCCCGGCCACGGCCCGGAGCCGCCGCGGCTCGGCGGCCTGCGCGCCGCCGGGTTCCGCTCTGCGCTGCTTCTGCCGACCGAGGGCTCCGGCCGGATGCCGATCGAATGCAGCGCCGCGGCATATTGCGCGGGGCTCGCGCGGCCGGCCCCGCTGGCCGCGGCGCCGGCACTGCTCGACCGGGCGCTCACCATGGGCGGGGGCGCCCCGGTCTACCTGACGCTGGCGCCGGGCCTTGCCGACGACGATCCCGGCGCACCCCTGCGCTTCGCAACAGGGCTGGCCGCCGCGCGCGACCGCGCCGCCATCGTCCCCGCCCTGCCCCGCGAGATCGCGTTCCGGGCCACGCCGGGCGCCCGCCGCCTGTTCGGGCTGCGGATCGACGCCCCCCCCATGGCCGCGGGCGAGGTCTTCGACGGTTTCCTGTCCCTGACGGACGCGCTCGCCGAGGCGGGCCTGGCCTTCAGCGTGGTGACCGACGAGCCCGAGGTCGCCGCCCGGTTCGACTCCGCCTGCCCCCGTTCGCCGGCGCAGGACGCGCCGCCGGACGGCGACGCCCGACGGGATTCGTCCGACTGCGTCGCGGTCGCGGGCCCCGCCGACGCCCCGCCCCGCGAGACCGGCCTTTCGCTCATCCTCGAGGAGAGCGGCGCGGTCATGACCCGCATGACCGGGGCCGGGCAGCACCATCTCGCCCCGAGCGTGGTGCTGGACGAGACGACCGCGCCGGACACCGCGCTCGGCCGGCTCAGCCCGTTCGCCGACGCGGTGATCCGGGTTCCCCCCTCCGCCTTTGCGACCCGCGCGCGGCGCAACGTGCTCACGCGCGCCCTGGCGGACGCGGCGGCCGACAGCACGACCGAGACGCGCGGCCTGCGCGACTTCGCGCACGCGCTCCGCGGCGGCGACCCGGTCTATGACCGGCTCTGGCAGACCCGCCGGATGGCCGCCGAGATCGCCCCCGCCCCGCTTTCGCCGGCGGCGACCGATGCCGCCCGGCTGATGGCCGATGCCCGCAAGGCCTGGCAGTATTTCGAACGTATGGCCAACCCCAGGACCGGGCTTTGCGACTCCACCGTTTTCCTGGCCGAGGACGGCAGCTCCATCGGGCATGATCGCCTGACCATGTGGGACCTGGGCAGCCTGATCTTCGCCAACCGGGCGGCGCTGGATCTCGGCCTGATCGAGGTCGAGGACTATCTCGCGCGATCCGGGCTGATCCTCGGGTCACTGGAACGGGCGACGCTCTCCGGTGCGCGCCTGCCACGCAGCGAGATCAGCACAAGCAATCCGTCTTCGGGCCTGTCGGACTACAATGCCTGCGACACGGGCCGGCTGCTGAGCGCCCTGAGAACCATGGCCGAGACAGCCGAGCTGGCCGAGCCGGTCGCGGCGCTGGTCGCGGGCTGGGCGCTTGCGGACACGATCCGTGACGGACAGCTTCATTCGATCACGGCCGGACGCATGCAGCCGGTCTTCCTGTCGCATTGCACCCATTACGCGACGCGGGCCTTCGGGCACTGGGGGATCCCGGCGGCAAGCCCCTACAGCGTGATGGACCGCGACACCGAAACCGACTCGGAGATGGCGCTGCTCTACCGCGCGGCCGAGATCGGCTCGATCGGCGCCGAACCCCTGCTGAGCGAGGCCGTCGAGTTCGGTCCATCGCCGGAGTCCACCGTCCTGACGCGGGTGTTGTTCGCCGCGCAATACGCCGCCTTCCGCGAGACCGGCACACCCCATTGCGTGTCGGAGACACCGCTGCCCTATTCGCCGTGGTTCTCCTACCAGGGCCTGCGGATCGACGCCCAGGGCTGGCCGTTCACAGTACGGGTCCTGTCGAGCGCGTCGCGCTACCAGACCGAGGCCTACCAGCGCGAAAACCTGATGATCAGCTCCAAGGCCGCCTTTCTCTGGGCGGCGGTCTACCCGCATGCCTATTCCGAACGGCTGCTGAACCTGGTCCGCGAACGCGCGGCCAGCGCCGAGGTCGGATTCGTCACCGGGATCTTCGCGGAGACCGGTGCCCCGACGCGCAACTATGCCGACATGAACACGAACGGCGTGATCCTGCAGGCGGTACGGCACATGCTGGGCGGCCGCGGACGGCCGTCCCCCCGGGAACCTCAGAGCCCTGGCAGCACGGCCCGGTAGACGGCGTTGATGGCGGCGGCCTCGTCCTCGATCCGGAACCCGGTTTCGACGCGGCGTCGTGCGGCCCGGGCACAGGCGGCGCGCCGGTCCGGATCATCGAGCAGCGCGGCGACCGCGGCGGCCAGTCCGGCCGGATCCTCGGGCGGCACGAGAAGCCCGGTCTCGCCGTCGGCGACCAGTTCCTCGAAGGCTCCCACGCGCGTTGCGACGACCGGCACGCCGCAGGCCATCGCTTCGAGCGGCGTCAGCCCGAAGCCCTCCCAGCGCTGCGGCGCCACGAAAAGATCGAGCGCCTGGTACCAGCGCACCATGTCCCAGACCGGGACCTCAGGCAGAAAGCGCATGCGCCCCTCGAGCCCGGCCGCGGCCACCTGCGCGCGCAGGTCGCGCTCGTAGGCGGCGTGTTTCTCGGTGGCCCGCCCCATGACGAGGGCCGTGGTGCCGGGCCGGGCCGCCAGTATCCCGATCATCGCGGCAACGAAATCCCCGGTGCCTTTCTGCGCGCGGATCCGCCCGAAGCAGCCGATGAGCGGCCCGTCGGGCAGGCCGAGTTCGGCCCGGAGCGCGGCACGGTCCGCGGGCGGGCGAAAACTCTCGACGTCGATCCCGTGAAGGATCACCGTGGCCGGCCGCTCGAGATAGGTCGCGGTCCGCGCCGAGGTGGCGATCACGGCATCCATGCGCCGGACCAGCGCCTTTGTCAGCCAGCTGTGCTCGCGCTGCGAGGCCGAGGTGAAAACCATCTTCAGCCGCTTTCCGAGAACGCCACGCAGCACCAGCCCACCCAGCATCTCGACATTGCGCCGCGCGTGCCAGACCCGCGGGCCGTTCGGCCCGCTGCGTCCCATCAGCACCAGGTCGCGCAGCCGGATCTGCGGCACCCTGTCCGGCAGCGCCGGGCCGGCCGCGGCGATACGGATGTCGCGGGCCTGCAGCGGCACCAGCCGCACCACGGTCGCGGTCACGCCCGAGAGCCGTTTCTTGAAGCTCGGCGCGATCACGTCGATCTCTCGTGGATCCTGAAACTCGGTCATCCCCAACGCTCCGTCAGCCGGATCAGCGATACCAGTAATCCTTCACCCACGCCGCCGGCAGGAAATAATGGCGCAGGTGTTTCGGCACGCTCTCGATGCGGCGCCCGTCGAAGGTCGCGCGCAGATGATCCATCGGCGCGCGCGGCTCATAGCGCCAGTTCCAACGCCCCTCGATCGCCTCCACGGGGTTCAGCGGCCCGGGGAATATGACGACCCGCGTGCCAGGTTTCAGGCGCGGCGGCCGGACATAGTTCAGCGGGAACGGCGGGATGCAGTCGAGCTTGAACAGCTGCACCCAGCGGCGCGGCCAGAATTTCACGCCCCCCGGGGCCCGGCGGGTGACGAAGCGTTGCTCGAAGCCGAACCTGTCGGCGATGCCCTGCGGGTCGGCGGCGAATTCCTCCTGCAGCGGGGCCAGCTTGCCCACAGGCATCCGGTAGATCGAGGTCTGGCCCATCCGTTCGAGCGGGGTCGTCGGATTATAGGCCAGGATCACGTCCTCCGGATCGCCGTGGTCGAAAAAGGGATCGAGCGATCCCGTGACCACGACATCCAGGTCCATGAAGAGCACCACGCCGTCCAGACCGCCGAGATCCCGGGACCAGAGCCGCGACTTGGGCCAGCGCCCGAAAGTCTTGGCCGGCCGGTCGTCATAGTCGATCTCCGGCAGGGGCCGGGTCTCGATCTCAGGGCGCAGGCCGGACGTATCGTCGGTGAAACAGACCAGCCGGAACGGGGGCGTGATGTTGTCCGCAACCATCCCGTAGAGGCGGTTGACGTAATCCGGACCGTATTTGCTCCCCCACTTGATGCAGATGATTTGTTTCATCGCCGCCGCCGAATCTCCGTCTGCTCCGGCCGGCAGGAAGACCCCGGCACAGGTTCGGGAAATCGTTTTTCACGGATCCGGCATCGGGGCAAGCCCCGCCCGAAAGGCCATGCACGGACGGGCGGGTGGCACGGTTCCGCCGATCGGGCCCCTATGCCACCGGCACGAAACCGCCGGTTTGGCGCAAGAGGCGGCGATCCGCCGACCCGGGCGTGCCGCCTGCCTTGAAACTGCGGGCCGGCGGCTTAAGCCCAAACACATCGCGTAAACCGGACCGAAACCGACGGCGGGCCAGGATGAGTCCTCCTTCCGCCGAAGAGAAGAGTCATCGCATGGCATGTGAAACACCGACCGCGCCCCGCCCCCCGATGCGGAGGCTTGCCGCGCTTCGGGCCGCCGCGCTCGCCGCGCTGGTCCTGGGCGGCGCCGTGACTCCCGGCGCGGCCACCGGCCACTCCACGGCCTTTGCACCTAAGGGCGAGGCGGTCGCGGCGCCGAAAGGCGCGCGCGGTCTCTGCGCGGCCCATCCCTGGGCCTGCGCGGCCTCGGAGACGCGGTCCTGGAACGCGCGCGCCCTGCTGACCCGGGCCCGTGTCGTCAATGCCCGGGTGAACCGCGCGGTGACGGAGATCTCGGACAAGGCCCAGTACGGCCGCGAGGAAGTCTGGGCGCTGCCCACGGCACGGGGCGGCGACTGCGAGGATTTCGCCCTGTTAAAGAAGCGCAAGCTGATGACCTTCGGCGTGGAGCCCGCGCGCCTGATGATCGCCACCGTGCTCGACCGGCAGGGCCGCAGCCATGCCGTGCTGCTGCTGCGCACCGACGAAGGTGATCTCGTGCTCGACAATCTCGTGGACAGCATCCTGCCATGGGACAAGACGGGCTATACCTTCCTGCGGGTCCAGGATCCCGAGGCGCCGGCGCGCTGGCGCAGGGTGTTCGCGGGCGGGATGCTCGCCGACCCGCCGGTCGCCGCGGCCAGCGGCGCGGCCGCGTCGCGCTGACCCCGGCGGCCGTCCCCGGCCCCGGGATTTCCCCTTGCCGAGACGGGCGCGCCCCGCCTTAGATGGCGCCATGCGTCTTTCGATCCTGCTCGGCCTCGCCGGGCTCGCCGTACCGTTGATCCTGCCCCCGCCCGGCGCGATGCCGGAACCCGCCTGGCGCGCCGCCGGGCTGGCGCTGATGATGGCGGTCTGGTGGCTGACCGAGGCCCTGCCGCTGGCGGCGACGGCGCTGGTGCCGCTGGCGCTGGCGCCGCCGCTCGGGCTCGGCGGCATCGGCGCGGTTGCCCCGTCCTATTCCAACCCGCTGATCATCCTGTTCCTGGGCGGCTTCCTGCTGGCCAAGGCGATCGAGCGCTGGGGGCTGCATCGTCGCCTCGCGCTGTGGCTGCTCGGCTTCGCGGGCAGCGATCCGCGCCGCATCCTGGCCGCGGTGATGGGCGCGACGGCCTTTCTCAGCCTCTGGATCAGCAACACCGCGTCGTCGATGGTGATGATGCCCATTGCCGCGGCGGTCGCCACCGCCGCGGCGGGCGCCCGCGACTTCGCGACGGCGGTGATGCTGGGCGTGGCCTTCGCCGCGACCATCGGGGGGATGGGCTCGCTGATCGGCACGCCGCCCAACGCGATCTTTGCCGCCTTCGTGGCCGAGCGCCACGGCATCGAGATCGGCTTCGCCCGCTGGGCACTGGTGGGCCTGCCGGTCGCCCTGCTGCTGCTGGCGATCGCCTGGGCGCTGCTGGCCTGGGTGAGCCCCGGCACCGGCAGCGGCGCAGCCGGCGCCCTGAGCCTGGAGCGACCGGGCCCGGCCGGCCGCGGCGAACGGCGGGTCGCGGCGATCGCCGGGCTGACCGCGCTCGCGTGGATCGGGCGCCCCCTGCTCGACTGGGTCTTTCCCGGGCTCGCGCTCAGCGATGCCGGGATCGCGATGACCGCGGCGCTGGCCCTCTTCCTGCTGCCCTCGGGCGAGGGCACGCCGCTGCTCGACTGGAAGACCGCGGCGACGCTGCGCTGGGACGTGCTGATCCTGTTCGGCGGCGGCCTCGCCCTGGCCGGCGTGCTGGAACGCAGCGGGCTGGCCGCCTGGATCGGCGCGCAGGTCACGCAAATGGGCGGGCTGCCCGTACCGCTGCTGATCCTGGCGATCGCCGCGGTCATCGTCTATGTGGGCGAGCTGGCCAGCAACACGGCCATGGCCTCGATCTTCCTGCCCATCGCCAGCGCCGTGGCGCTCGGCATCGGGACGGACCCGGTCGCCTTCATGCTGCCGGTGGCGCTGGCGGCCTCGGTGGGTTTCATGCTGCCGGTGGCGACGCCGCCCAACGCCATCGTCTTCGCCCATCCGTCGGTGACGCGCGCGGCGATGCTGCAGGCGGGCGCCCCGCTCGACGTGATCGGGATCGTGGTGGCGGCGGGCCTCGCCATGCTGATCGCACCGCTGGCGTTCTGACCCGGCCCGCGCGGTCAGTTCGTGGCCGCGGCCTCCTCGACGACATCGGTGACCGTGGCGAACCGGACGAGGCCGGCATCGCGCAGGTAGTCGGCGCAGGCAAGGATCTCGGCGAAATCGCCGGTGGCGTATTCGTAGCTGCCCGGATCCTCTTCGACGAAACCGTGGAACATCAGCACCAGCCAGCGGCCCTCGCGGGCCGCCCGCAGCACCTCGGCGCAGGCGATCTCCGGCGCCATGTCGGACCCCACCTCGAGGCGCACGATCCGCGCCGGATCGAGCGATGCGATCCTGTTGCCGGTCCCGGTCTCGTCCCAGGCCAGCACGTGGCTGCTGTGCCGGCGCATCGCGATCTCCAGCGACCGGGCGTCGAAATCGCCGTAGGGCGGCGCGAAGGCGGCCGGCCGGCGGCCGGTCTCCTCGGCGATGCGCTGCGCGGCGGTCTCGATTTCGGCCGTGATCCGGTCCGGCGCATGTTCGCTCAGATGTGGATGCGTCGCGCTGTGCGAGCCGATTTCCCAGCCCGCCGCCTGGTAGGCGCGAATCTCGTCCCAGGTCATGAAGACCTGCGCCTTGCCGGTCTTGAGGCCGGATGCCGCGTCGGCGGTATCGGCGAAGTCCGACACCACGAAGAGCGTGCCGGGAACCCCGTAATCCACGAGCAGAGGCAGGGCGAGATCGTATTGCGACCGCAGACCGTCATCGAAGGTGAAGGTTACGACGCCCGGCGGCCGTGCCGTCTCGGCGCCGGACGGCGCGGCACGGTCCTCCGCCTGCAGCGCGAAGGCGGAGAACAGGAAGACGGCAGCGCCCGTCGCGGGCCCGATGATCCGTGCAAGCATGACGCGGGTCCTGACATGTCGCGCCGGGGCGACCGCACCCGGCAGATGGGTTAACCGGGTGTTAACCTATCTCGCGGGCCGCTCGGTGAAAAGACCCGGCATCCGCACCGGGCCAGGCGCCGCGGCGCCCAGTGCACACCGGACACGGGCCCGTCCGCGCCGGATCAGGCCGCGGCCCGCATCCGCCGGCGGCCCGTATGGACGAGGTAGACCGCCAGGCTCACCACCACGACGGTGCCGCCCAGCACCATCTGCGGTGTCGGCCGCTCGCCCGTGCCGAGCCACACCCAGGCGGGGCCGAGCACCGTCTCGAGCAGCATCAGCAGGCTGACATTGGAGGCATGGGTGTAGCGCGAGGCCAGCGAGAGCGCGAAGAACGAGACCGGCAGGATGATCCCGCCGGCGATCCAGATCGCCCAGAGCGCCTCGCCGCCCAGAGCTGCCGGGCCACCCGAGAGCACCACGCCGAAAAGCCCCGAGAGAAACGCCCCGCCGCCGATCGCCGGCAGGATCGGCACGCCGCCATGGGCGCGGAGCGTCACGAAGGTCAGCGCCAGCATCACCGCGACGCCCAGCCCTGCCAGCGCGCCCAGCAGGGCCGCGGCGTTCAGACCGATCCCCTGGGCGTCCTTGCCGAAAACCGCCAGCGCGATGCCGCCCAGCACGACGGCGATGGTGACCCAGGTCGCCGGGCGCGTCGGCTCGCCCATCAGGAGCCAGGAAAAGATCGCCGCGAAGACGGGCACCGTCGCCACCGCGATCAGCACCACCGCGACAGGGGCCGCCGCGATGCCGAGGCTGAAGAAGGTCGCATTCAGGAAATGGAAGAGGGCGACCGCGATTCCGGGCCGGCTGGCCAGCTGGCGCAGCTCGGCGCGGGGGGCGCGGCTGGTGACGGCCCAGATGACGAGCAGCAGCGCCCCCATCAACAGCCCGCGCCACGCCAGCATCTGCACCCCCGAGAGACCGGACCAGCGCATGAAGAGCGTGTCCGGTGTCAGCGCGAGCGCCCCGCCGGCGGCAAGGGCAAGCCCGAAGAGCGGGTGTCGGCGCATGATGTCTCCGTTGCGGATCCGTGGTCGCCAAGCCTTAGCCGCCTTTCGGCCGGGGTCCAATGCCCCGCGGCCCCATACACTGCCCGGGGCGCCGAAGTCTTGGCTGGACAAGGCCCCGTCACCCGCCCGACAATACTGCCCATGAAAGACGATCCCGACAGCGACGACCGCGCCGCGCCCGCCGAGGCGGCGATCGAGGAGCTGTTCCCGGCGGCCCGCGACAACCTGCGCGCCGCCTGCGAGCGGCTGAAGATCCATCCCGACGTCTTCGAGGAACTCAAGGACCCGCGCGAGACGCTGTCGGCCAGCCTGCTCATCCGGATGGACGACGGCAGCCGGCGCAGCTTCCCGGCCTGGCGCTGCCGCTACAACGACCGGCGCGGGCCGACCAAGGGCGGCGTGCGCTTTCACCCCGGCGTGTGTCTCGACGAGATCCAGACGCTGGCCTTCTGGATGACCTTCAAATGCGCCGTGGCCGACCTGCCCTTCGGCGGCGGCAAGGGCGGGGTCTGCGTCGACACCAAGGCGCTGTCGAAGGGCGAGCTGGAACGGCTCTCGCGCGCCTATGTCGAGGCCTTCTCCAGCTTCATCGGCACCGACCGCGACATCATGGCCCCCGACATGTACACCAACGGGATCGTCATCGCCTGGATGGCGGACGAGTACAGCTCGATCACCGGGCGCCCCTCGCCCACGGCGATCACCGGCAAGCCGCTGGCTTTCGGCGGCACGGTCGGGCGCACCGACGCCACGGCGCGGGGCGGCTATTACGCGCTGCGCCATCTCGAGCCCGCGCTTGCCATCGACCCGGACAAGTCGACGGTGATCGTGCAGGGCTTCGGCAATGTCGGCTATCACTGCGCCAAGCTGCTGCATGCCGACGGCTACCGGATCGTGGGCGTCAGCGACTCGTGCGGCGGCATATACGACCCCGCCGGGATCGACCCCCTGGCCGCGATGGAGCACAAGCACATCAACGGCACCGTGGTGGGCGCCAAGGGCCACGGCAAGACCCGCGAGATGAGCAACGCGGAGCTGCTGGAACAGCCCTGCGAGGTGCTCGTCCCCGCCGCGCTCGAGCGCCAGATCACCGCCCAGAACTGCGACCGGATCGCGGCGCGGATCATCCTGGAACTCGCCAACGGCCCGGTCGCCCCCGAGGCCGACGCGGCGCTGACCGCGAAAGGCATACTGATCCTGCCCGACATCCTGGCCAATGCCGGCGGCGTGGCCGTGTCGCACCTGGAATGGGTGCAGAACCGGTCCGGCTTCTACTGGGACAGTTCGCAGGTGCGCGATCATCTCAAGACCAAGATGGAGACCGAGACCCAGGCGATCTGGTCGCTGCGCACGCAGATGGAGGTTTCCATGCGCGAGGCGGCCTATATCCACGGCCTCAAGCGCATCGCCGAGTCGATCGAGGCCCGCGGGACCGAGGCGTTCTTCGCCAATGGCGGGCGTCTCTGACGGTCCCGGGCGCTGTAGGGCGGCGTGGACCCGGGCGCTCTTTCCCCTAGGTTAAGGCGCGTCGCGGGGGCCGCACCCCGCATGAGGAGACCCGCAATGACCGCTTTGCTGCGCCCGGTCCTGGTCCTGATCTGTCTCGCCGTCCCCGCCCTGGCGGAGACACCGGCGCTGCAGACCGTCCGGCTGTCGCTCGATCCGGACAGCGCCACGCTGGAGGTCGAGACGCGGATCGAGGCGCCCGAGGGTCCGGTCCGCCTGCCCGACCTCGGCTGGCTGGAGATCACCGGCCTGGCGATCGGCGAAAGGGCGGCGGTGCCCGATGGCGCCACCCTCGCCCCGGGCCGGCACGGGGGCGCGCCGGTCACCGTTCGTCTCGCCGGCCGCCTGCCGCAACCCGCCCGACCCATCGGACTGGCCAGCATGACCGCCGATGGCGGTCATCTCGTGGGCGCGGACTGGCTGCCGCGTGACGATCGCACGCTGCGTCGCTTCCGCCTGGGGCTCTCGGTGCCCGAAAGCCATCGCGTCGTGGCCACCGGATCGCTTTCCGGCGAAACCCGCGTCGAGGGCCGCTACCGCGCCGATTTCGTCTTTACCGGGCGTCCGCGCGATCTCGGGCTGTTCGTCGGCCGCTACACCATCGCCGAGGAGATCCGCGACGGCCGGCGCATCCGCACCTATTTCGAGGACGGCGACGCCGACCTGTCGGCCGCCTATATCGACGCGGCGGCGGGATACCTTGCCCGCTACGAGGCCGAGATCGGCCCCTACCCTTACGACAGTTTCGCGGTCGTCTCGGCGCCGATCCCGGTCGGGCTCGGGTTCGCGGGGCTGACCTACGTCGCCCGGTCCATCCTGTCGCATCCCTACATGCGCGGCCGGTCGCTCGCCCACGAGGTGGTACACAGCTGGTGGGGCAACGCCGTGGCGGTGGATTACGCGGCCGGGAACTGGGCCGAGGGGCTGACCACCTTCCAGGCCGACTATGCCCTGGCCGAGGCCGAGGGCGCGGCGGCCGCGCGCGAGATGCGGCTCGAATGGCTACGGGGACTCGCGCAGCTGCCCGCGGACGATATCGGGGCCCTGCGCGATTTCCGCTCGGCCGCGCATGACGGGCGGCAGGCGGTGGGCTACGGCAAGGCGGCGCTGGTCCTGCACATGCTGCGGGACGAGATCGGCCCGGCCGCGTTCCGCGCGGGGATCCGGCGCTTTTACGCGGCACAGGAACGCGAGGTGGCCGGCTGGGCAGATCTCGCAGATGCGTTCGGGGCGGCGGCCGGGCGGGATCTGTCGGGCTTTTTCGACCAGTGGGTCAACCGGCCCGGCCTGCCGGAGATCCGGCTCGATGCGGCGGAGGCGATCGACACCGGCGGCGAACCGGCGCTGCGCATCGCGCTCTCCCAGTCCGGCCCGGCCTTCCGGCTCGCGGTGCCGCTGCGCATAGATACGGCCGCGGGGACGGTCACGCGGCACGTGCGCCTCGAGGACACCCGCCTGTCGGTGACGCTGCCGCTCGACGCCCCGGCCACGGGGGTGCACGTCGATCCGGGGTTCGACCTTGCGCGGCGGCTCCTGCCGGGCGAGGTGCCGCCGACGCTGCGGGCGCTGTCCGGCGCGGGGATGACCCTGCGCCTCGCCGGCACGGCGGCCGGGCTGGAAGAGGCGGCGCGGACGCTTGCCGCCCGGCTGCTGCGGCGCGAAGAGGTCGCACTGGAAGCGCCCGGCGCCGCGACGGCGGACCTGCTGGTGATCGGCACGACGGCCGCGGTCTCGCGCCTGCGCGACGAGATGATCGCCGGCCCGGCGCCCTGGGATCCGGCGACCGGCGCGGCGCGGATCTGGGCCGAACGCGACGCGACCGGCCGGCAGATCGTTTTCGCGTCGGCCGACCGCGTCAAGGCGCTCACGGAGGAACTGGCGGCCGCCCCCTATTACGCCGGGCGCAGCTATGTCGCTTTCGCCGCCGGCGCGACGGTCGAAACCGGGGTATGGGACATGCCGTCGAGCCCGCTGGCCAGGAGCTTTGCCACGGCCCAGCCCCGCTGAGCGACGAAAAACCCCGGCTGCCACAAGGCAACCGGGGCAGACCCGTGATGAAACGAGGTGAGACGCCACCACTCACGAAGACGTCTCAGGGAGTAATCAGAAAACGATCCTTTCAAATGGCTTGTCTGTCAATATGATAATTGCATTCGGATTTGAATTTCGGTCATGGAATTCGCTCGGCGTCGTAAATATAAAAGAATTATGAACAAGCTATCGGCCCTTTTTGAACTCCGGCGCATGCTTCGCCAGATGGAACGCGATGTCGGGCTCGACGCGCTCAGCTCGTCGGAGCTTGACGTCTTCCTCGCCGCCCACGCCCTGACGGGCATGCCGGGCGGCTCTGTCACGTCCGACCAGATTCGCCGGCACGAACTCGTCCGGCATATGGCGCAGGCGTCCTATCACCGCGCGCTGCGCTCCCTCGTGGCGCTGGGATTGCTCGAGAAGGCCGAAGGCTTCAAGGCTCGCCACTATGTCGTGCGGAGCGATCTTGCCGCGAATTGAAACGACGCCACGGCGCGAAGACGCGCGCCGCGCGACGCGGCCGGCGCCCGATCGGCATGCACGGAACGGGATCACCGCTCCGTGAGCCTGCTGATCGTCGCCCTGGCCTATATCCTCTGCCACGGGATGACGACGTTCGCCGTCACGCCGGTCCAGGCGCAGATCCTGCCGGAGACGACCGTTTTCGCCAGCCTCGTCTACCTGCCCCATGGCGTCCGCGTGCTGGCGACATGGGTGTATGGCTGGAAGGCGATCCCGGCGCTGATCGCCGGTGCCATCGTCTCGGACCTGATCTTCACGCCGACCGAGATCCGCGACTACCTGCAGCCGGCGCTTGTGGAATCCATCCTGATCGGCGCCCTGTCGGCCTGGGCCGCGTTCGAGCTGCTCCGCCTCGCGGGCCGCGATCTCTACGCGGGCGGCCGGTCGCGGCTGAACTGGACCGCGCTCGTGCTGGTGGGCGCCATCGCCTCGGTGCTGAATTCGATCGGCCAGACCATCGTCTATTCCGGGCTCATCGGCCTCGAGGAAATACTAGGCGTCCTGCTGACCTACGCGGTGGGCGACCTCATGGGGCTGGTCGTCTGCATGGTCGTGCTGATGTTCGTTTTCCGCTGGATGCGATTGCTGGGCCGCGACGGCGCATCGTGATCCCGTGACCGCCGCGTTACTGCGGCAGGTCGCCATGGATCGCGAACTGTTCCAGCCCGGCCTCCTGCGCCTCGATCACGCGGAAGGCTTCGCGCACGCCGGATTCCGTCAGTTCGCGGCTCACCGTCAGCAGCGTGTTGGCCGGGTGATCCTCGCAAAGCTCGCGCATATGCGCGATCTCCTCCCGCGCCACGCCCAGCGCCGCCTCTTCCGAGGGCGCGCCGTAGACCGCGACGAAGTGGCGGGCCAGCGCCCGCTCGAGCAGCGCGATCTCGGATTCCTCGATCTGGGTCACCGCGACGAAGGTGACCCGGCCGAAGGTCTCCAGCCCGAGCCAGCCATTGGCGAAAGCCTGGCGCGCCTTGCCGACCAGGTCGCCCTCGGTCCAGTTGGAAAACTCGAAGCCGCCGCTGATCGCCCATTCGCCGGTGCGCGCGGGGCTGAAGAAGACGTTCATGTCGCTTTCGTCGAAATGGATCGCGCGGGCCAGTTTCATGCGCTTTTCCCTTTCACCAGAGATGAGAGCGGGATCAGCCGGGTCTTTTCGCTGTCCCGCAGGAGCATGCCGAAATGTTCGTCCACGCCGAGGAAGGTGCCGGCCTGGCCGTCGACCTCGATCTCCTCGCCGACGCCGTGGGCAAGCCCCAGCCATTCTGCATGGAGCGGGGCCTGGCCCTCGTCTTCCCACCGGTTGAGCCAGACGAGCGTATGGCGCGCCCAGCTTTCGAGCAGGTGCACCGGGTCCACCCCGGCGCAGCCCTCGTCATAGAGCGAGGTGCGCTCGGGCGCGCTGCCCGGCACGTCGCCCCCGGGCAGAAGCGGCAGGTCCAGCCCGACGACCAGCCAGGCCGGCACCGCGTCCGGCGCGACGTCGTCACCGGCCACCCGCAGCCGGCCGCAGCGCGCGCCGTTGACGAAGATGCGCCCGTCCCAGCCGAGATGCACCGCGACCTCGGGCGGCGCGAGCGCGCCCAGCGCGTTCTGGAAACCGACGCCGCAGGCAGGCAGCATCGCCATCGCCGGTTCGAGCGCGACCTCGGGCGCGAAGACGATCGCCGCGCGCAGCCGGTCGGCCTGCAGGTTATAGATCACCAGCCCGGCATCGCAGCCCAGAAGCGCCTGCGCGCAGGCCTTCTCGAACGGGTCGAGCCCCCCGTCGAGCGCCTGACCCTCCATCAGCGGCGGGAATGTCGGGGCGGGCGCGTCGGTCATGCCGCGCCCGCGTCGATCAGTTGCCGGGCGAGCCGGCGGAAGGCATCGGCCTGCGCGCTGTCGGGCTTGGAGATCACGATGGGGGCACCCCCGTCGGCGGCGGTCCGGATATCCAGATGCAGCGGGATTTCCGCCAGCAGGGGCACGCCGAGCTTCTCGGCCTCGCGGGTGACCCCGCCATGGCCGAAGACGTGCTCCTCATGCCCGCAATTGGAACAGATATGGGTACTCATGTTCTCGACCATGCCGAGGATCGGGACGTTGAGCTGGCGGAACATGTCCACCCCCTTGCGCGCGTCGAGCAGCGCCACGTCCTGCGGCGTCGAGACGATGATCGCGCCGTCCACCACGGCCTTCTGCGCCAGGGTCATCTGCACGTCGCCCGTGCCGGGCGGCAGGTCCACCAGCAGCACGTCGAGCGCCCCCCACTGCACCTGCGACAGCATCTGCTGCAGCGCGCCCATCAGCATCGGGCCGCGCCAGACCACCGCCTGATCCTCGTTGGTCATCAGCCCGATCGACATCATGGTCACGCCGTGGTTGCGCATCGGCAGGATCGTCTTGCCGTCCGGGCTGGCCGGACGGCCGGAAACGCCCAGCATCCGCGGCTGGGAAGGGCCGTAGACATCGGCGTCCAGCAGCCCGACCCGCCGGCCCTCGGCGGCGAGCGCGCAGGCGAGGTTGGCGGTGACGGTCGATTTGCCGACGCCCCCCTTGCCGCTGGCGATCGCCACGATGCGGTCGATGCCGGGCACCTTCTGGGGGCCCTGCGGCTCGGCCGGGCGCTGGGGCTTCAGGTCCGGTGGCGCCTTCTGGGAATGCGCGGTCATCACGACCGACACGGCGTCGATGCTCCCGAGCGCCTTCAGCGCGCGCTCGGCCTCGGCCTTGACGGGCTCCATCGCCTCGGACCGGGCCGGGTCAATCTCGAGCACGAAGCGGACGGCGCCGTCCTCGACGGTCAGCGCCCGCACCATCCCGGCCGAGACGATATCCTCGTCCCGGCCGGGATCACGGACCGCGCGGAGCGCGGCCAGAACCTCGTCACGCGTCGCCACGTCAGGACTGCCCCTTGATCTCGCCGGTCACCACATGCTCGAGATCGAGCCCGTCGACGGTCAGCACCACCTTGGCCGCGTAGGTCTTGCCGGCCGTGTCGCCGGCCGCGCGCATGGCCTCCTCGATGGCCTGCTGCGAGGTGACGCCCACCTGCTTCAGAAATTTCCGCATCGACATGTTGAAGTCGTCGCTCATGGTTTTCCTCCCTTTTTCCCGGTCGCGTTGACGGGCGGCAAACCCGCCTCGTAAGGTATATAGGTCACTTGAACAGCCCGAGAGGGACCGCCATGCGTCTCGCTCTCTGTATCGCCCTGATCCTCGGCACCGCCCTGGGCGCCGCCGCGCAGGAGCCCGACCTGCGGATGCAGGCCACGCCCGAGACGGTGGAAAGCGGCCTGATGGCCCACCTGCTGCCGCGGTTTTCGCTCAAGACCTCGATCCGCGTCGCGCTGGCCGACCGGGGCGCGCTGCAGATCGCGGCCGGCCCGCCCGGCACGCCCGTCTTCGAGCGCGGCGGCACGGTCTATCACCTGCGCCACGACGGCAGCGCCGATGCGCTCCGCTTCGAGGACTGGCTGACCTCCGATATCGGCAGGCGCACGGTGGACAGCTTCGCGCCGGAGGGGGGCGCGGCCTTCTCGGCCACGGTCCGGCAGGCGGTTGCGGCGGCGGCGGCCACATATGACGGCGACGCCGTGCTCGGGGAAGAGCTGTCGCTCACGCTCTGCGGACGCTGTCATGTCATCAACGAGCGAAACCGCATGAACGGGCTCGGCTCGACGCCGTCCTTCGCGGTGCTGCGCGGGCTGCCCAACTGGGACGCCCGCTTCGAGGCGTTCTTCGCGCTGAACCCGCACGGGGCCTTCACCCAGGTCGAAGGCGTGACGCCGCCCTTCGACAAGACGCGGCCCTCGCCCATCGTGCCCATCGAGATGACCCTGGACGATCTCGACGCGATCATCGCCTACACGGCCGCGCTCGCGCCGGCAGATCTGGGCGCCCCCGTCAAGCATCAGTGATCCCGGCGCTTGGAGTAGTAGTCTTCCGTGGTGCGTACCTTCGGCCGCTCGCCCATGGCGAAGGGGTTGTCCTGGGAATGGTACTGCGCGTTTACCCGGCAGTTGTCGCACATCTGGATCATCCGCGCGGCGTCGGATTCCGCGAACATCGGGTGCTTGCCGGCCAGCGTCTCCATGATCTTCTCGACGGTGGATTTCACCCCGAACAGCGCCCCGCACTCGATGCAGGCGAAGGGCTCTTCCTCGTTGAGAACGCGCTGCGACAACGCCGCGTCGGTCAGGTCGAGCCGCGGCTCCAGCGTGATCGCGTCCTCGGGACAGACGGTCTTGCAGATCCCGCATTGCAGGCAGGCATCCTCCTGGAAGCGGAGCTGCGGCATGTCGGGATTGTCGACCAGCGCCCCGGAAGGACAGAGCGACACGCAGGACAGGCAGAGCGTGCAGGCCTCGGTATCGACCAGCACCGCGCCGTAGGGCGCGCCCTCGGGCAGCGGCAGCGGTTCTTCCGGGGTGCCGGCCAGCGCCTGGGCGGCCAGGCGCGTCACCTGCCGGCGCGAGCCCATCGGAAGGACCGGCTCCGCCTGCGCGGGCAGACGATCGGCGTCGTAGAGACGGCGCGACATCTCCTCGGGATCGGCCACGTCGAGAAGCCCGACCCGGCCCACGCCGGAAACGGCCTCGGCCAGCGCCTGCTCGCGGATGAGCGCGTCGCGCTCGGTCGTGGGGGCCAGCAGCACGTCCACGCGCGCAAATCCCGTGGCCAGCGCGGCCAGCATCTCGGCATGCCCGAAGCCCGACACGGTATCCAGTTCCAGCGGGATCACGTCCGCGGGCAGCCCGTCGCCGAACCGCGCGGCCAGCGCGATCATCTCGCGGCCATGCGCGGTGTCGCAGACCAAGAGGCGCGGCGCCGTTCCGCCGGCCTTGCGGTAGCTGCGGGCCAGCATGTCCAGCCGCCGGAAGAGATGATCCACCGGCGGGTCGTCATAGCTTATCGCCCCGCTCGGGCAGAGCGCGGCACAGGCCCCGCAGCCCGCGCAGATCATCGGGTCGACGGTGACGTGCTCGCCGGCCGGCGTGATCGCGCCGGTCGGGCAGATGTCGAGACAGCGCGTGCAGCCCACCTGCCCGGCCCGCGAATGGGCGCAGAGCGACTCTTCCATCCGCACGTAAAGCGGCTTCTCGAAGGTGCCGACGAGTTGCACGGCCTCCAGCAGGGCGGCGGCGACCGCGTTGGGATCGCCCGGATCGGCGCGGAGATACCCCTCGCGCTTGGCGGGGGCGGGCACCAGCGGCGTTCCGCCCGACAGGTCCAGCACGATGTCGCATTCCGACACGCCGCCGTCGCGCGGCGCGGTCAGGCCGAAGGCGCCGCGCCCGCCGGGCGCGACCTGCTGCAGCCGGTCGATCCGCAGCTCGAAGCCGCCGAGCGCCCCCGACAGGCTGCGCACCTCGCCCCGCACCACGTCGAAGCGCCGGTCGAGCGGCAACGCGCCCGCGTCGGTCAGCAGCACGGTGACCCCCAGCGCCCCGGCCAGGCGCTCGGCCGCCGGTAGCGCCACCTCGGCCGCGCCGATCACGAGGCAGATGCCTTCCGAGACCACGTCGAGCGCCTTGGGCGCTGGCGCGGCCATCGCGGCCTCGGCCGCGAGCGCGGCCATTTTCGGGGCCGGATCCTCGCCCTTGCGGGTCCAGCCGGCGCGGTCGCGGATATCGACGAAGCCCGGCTCCGGCAGGTCAAGCTCGGCGGCCAGTTCCTCGAACCGGGCCCGCTCCTGCTGGCAGGCGATGATCGCGTCACCCTGCCCGATCGCCTCGGCCGCCGCGCCGATCTGGCGCGTGCACAGGCCGTCGTAGATCTTCGAGCAGCGCAGTCCGGTTGTTTCTTCGAGCGTCTTGCGGTCGATCGACTGCGTTCCCTCGCAGTCGCAGAGCACGAGGTGCTTCGCCATTTTCGGTCCCATGTCACGGGCCATGCCGGCCCGTCCTCCCTGTTCGCCCGGGCAGGAAGCCACAATTCCCCCGCAGGGTAAAGCCCTTGCCGGGTGCCGCGTCACCCCCCGCAATCCCCGGCGCGAATCGCGCCGCGGATGCTGCGGCGCAGGATCGCCATGCCGCGTATGCAAAGGCATGCACGGAATCTCCTGTCGCGCTAGGGGAAATGGTGAACGACGGTACACATCCAAAAATATTTCTTTGCGAACAGTCCATTCTGGCACATGATTGGATCAAATCCCGGTCTCTGCGAGCGCTGCGTCCGTACCTGCGGAGCCGGAAGAAAGACACCTGGGAGGACACCGATCGTGGCGCGCAGTGCCGCCATTCATGAAACCCTGCCACTGGGCATCGTGATCCGGCGACAGCCGGGGGTGACGCGCTGGGCGCGCTGGGCGTTCAAGGCGGTCGCCGTTTTGCCCGGCGCCGCGCCGGCCCACTGGGCCGTGCTGCGCCAGGAGGGTGACGTGACCGAGTATCACGCCGCCACGCTGCCGCTGACGCTCTGGGCGGCCGAGACCGAGGCCTATCTCGCCGCGCTCTCGGACGAGGTGCCGTCGATCTACGTCGTGATGCGCGACGAGGCCGAGGACGGCGCACCGCTCGAGGTTCTGCTCGTGACCGCCTCGCCCTACGAGGCGCAGGACTATACCGACTCCGGCGAGGAGCTCGTCGAGAAGGTGCCGATGACCCGTGGCCTCGTCGCCTGGGTCCGCGATTTCGTGACCGCGCACCATGTCGACGAAGCCTTCGTCAAGCGCAAGCGCGACAAGAAGCGCATCGACCTGGTCGAGGACGGGAAGGGCGACCACCGGATCCGCCAGATGTCCGACGTCTACCGGGCGCCGCGCCCGGCCCGCAAGGCGGGAGGGCTGCAATGAGCCGTGGCAGCGATTTCTGGTCCCGCCGGAAGGCCCGTGTCCGCGCCGAAGAGGACGCGGAGGCCCGCGCCCGCGCCGCGGCGGAGCTGGCCGAGACCCGCGCCGAGCTGGAGGAAAAGACCGACGCGGACGTCCTGGCCGAGCTTGAGCTGCCGGATCCCGACAGCCTGGAGCCGGGCGACGATTTCTCGGGCTTCATGGCCAAGGCCGTGCCCGAGCGTATCCGGCGCCGTGCCCTGCGGCGGCTCTGGCTGTCGAACCCGACGCTCGCCAATCTCGACTCGCTGGTGGATTACGGCGAGGACTACACGGGCAGCGGCGTGGCCGAGGTGGTGCGCACGGCCTACCAGGTCGGCAAGGGCATGAAGGCCCATGTCGAGGAACTCGCCCGCCAGGCCGAGGCAGAGGCGGAGGCGGAGGCCGCGGCGGCCGACCCCGCACCTGGCACGACCGAGACCGACGCGCCGGATGAGCCGGGGGAGTCCCACGCGGACGACGCGGCCGTGGCAGCGGCCGCCCCCGAGACCGAGACCGGGCCCGACGCGCATCCCGCACAAACCGCCTGGGCGGGGACCGACGAGGACGCACCCGCCCCCGCCCTGCCCCGCCGCATGAAATTCAGTTTTGCCAGCTGACACAGACCCAACAGCCGGAGCCCCGATGACAGTGACCGCCGAACGCCGAGAAATCGCCCCAGAAGATCAGCTGCGTGCCGATCTCTACGATTTCCTCGCCCGCCTCCTGGCGGCACCGCCCGACGGGGCGCTTCTGAAGCAGACCGCCACCCTGACCGGCGACGACAGCGAACTCGGCCAGGCGATCGGCGCCATGTCGCGGGTCGCGCGCGCCACCCGCCCCGAAGCGGTGGAGCGCGAGTACAACGCGCTCTTCATCGGGCTCGGGCGGGGAGAGCTGCTGCCCTATGGCAGCTACTACCTGACCGGTTTCCTCAACGAGAAGCCGCTGGCGCAGCTGCGCAACGACATGATCGCACGCCGCATCACCCGTGCGCCCAACACGTTCGAGCCCGAGGACAACATCGCCTCGCTGATGGAGATGATGGCCGGGCTCATCACCGGGCGGTTCGCCGCCCCGGCGGACCTGGAAAACCAGAAAACCTTCTGGAACCGCCATATCGGCCCCTGGGCGGGGCATTTCTACTCGGATTTGGAAGCCGCCAAGAACTCGGTCTTCTATGCTTCGGTCGGCGCCGTCGGCCGGATCTTCATGGAGATCGAGCGCGAGGCGTTCCGAATGGGCGGGGCCTGACCCCGCGAACGCGCCGGCCGGGCGTCCGCGCCCGGTCATAACCGAAACCGGAAGGGAGACCCTTCGATGAGTGACAAGGAGAAGCGCGGCGCGAACCGTCGTGATTTCCTGAAGCTCGCGACGACATCGGCCCCGGCAGCGCTCGCCGCAGCGACGCTTGCCCCGACCGACGCCGACGCGGCACAGCCCGCGACGGGCGAGACCCGTCTTCAGGACACCGCGCACACGCGCGCCTACTTCGACAGCGCCCGGTTCTGACCGGACGTCGTCAAAAGCTTCCGGCGACCGGTTGCGTGACGCCCAACTGCCGGAGGTTGTCGAAACACCTGCGCGTCCAAAGGGGACGTCAAGCGAGGTAACTGCAATGCTTAGGAAAAAGACCAACGGGGTTGCGCGACGCCCCCAGCGGACAAGTATCCTGTCTGAGGTCGCCGGGAAATC
>CAJXYS010000029.1 GCA_913063035.1 uncultured Maritimibacter sp.
GCAAGATTGGCAGCACGGTCGTCATGCTGGCCGAAGACGTCGAAACCTTCTTGGAGGCGACACGCCCATGCCGCTCGAAATCTACAAGCGCGGAAAGGTCTGGCACTACCGGGGAACGGTTGCCGGAAGGAGACTTCGCAGCTCTACAGGCACGACTGACAAAGCACTCGCGCAACGGATCGCGGCAGAAGCCGAAGCCCGAGAATGGAGACGTCATCTCGATGGGCCGGGGGCGGAGCTGACAATGTCGCAAGCCTTCATCGCCTATCTGGATGCGGACAAGCCCGACCGCTTCATCCTGCGGCTGGCGGAGCATTTCAAGGACACGCTGGTCCGGAGCGTGACCGCCGAAACGATCCGTCAGGCGGCGAAGAAAATCTATCCGGACGCCAGCCCGGCGACGTGGAACCGGCAAGTCATCAAGCCGACGCAGGCGGCAATCAATCACTGCGCCGCGCTGGGCTGGTGCACGAAGATCAGCGTCAAGCGCTATCCGGAAGACCCAAAGAAGAAGACGCCCGCGTCTCTGGAATGGGTGGAGGCGTTCGCAGCGCAGGCGAAGGAAGACGATCTTCATCATCTCGCGGCGCTGGCGCTCTTTATGTTCGGCACTGGTGCCCGCATTGGCGAGGCGTGCCAAATGACCTGGGCGGACGTCGATCTACAGGCGCGGACCGCGATCATCCGCATGGGCAAGCCGACGCCCTGGTCGCGGACCGCGCATCTTCCGCCGCCGGTCGTCGCAGCTCTGGCGAGCATCCCGTCCAACCGCAACCCCGACGACACGGTCTTCGGATACGCGGGTCGCGGCAGCGTCAAAGACCCGTGGGGCAATGTCTGCGCGCGCGCTGGCATCGAGCATTTGACTCCGCACTGCTGTCGTCACGGCTTCGCGACGTCGATGCTCCGCGCGGGCTATGACGTGAAGACCGTCGCTGAGCGTGGCGGCTGGAAGGACGCGGCGACGGTCCTTCGCACCTACGCGCACGCGATCACGGATATCAGCGTCACCGATGCGATTTTTGACACGCCAGCGACACAGAGCGCTGACGTCACGCACCTAACCGCAGGAAAAGAAAGGAGAAAGCGAGCATGACACCAAACCCTCGTTGGGGAGGGGTGTCCCACGGACGGGCATACGGCCCCGCGCGGGGTGGTGCAACCGGAAAAACTGCGGTAATCCGCCGCTTGAACGCCTGAAAGCGACACCCGCGACCACTATCGGAAACTTCGCCCATGTATATCGCCACGCTGCTGACCAACCCCGCCACGCCCCGCCTGACCGGCGCCATGGTCGAGGCGCTTCAGACGGCCTGGGGCGGGGGGACGGCAACCTGGCTCGCCCCGGACATTGCCGCGGAGTTCCCGCTGGACCGCGTGCCCGGCAACCGCTGGGATGTCTGGGAAAGCCTCCAGGCCGAGGGGGTGGATCTGCTGGTGCAGCCCGCCGCGGGACGGAAGAAGAAGATGCTTCTGGCCGACATGGACTCGACCATGATCGGGCAGGAATGCATCGACGAGCTGGCCGCCGCCGCCGGGGTCGGCGACCGGGTGGCCGATATCACCGCGCGGGCGATGAACGGCGAGCTCGACTTCGAGGGCGCCCTGACCGAACGGGTGGGGCTGCTGGCCGGCCTGCCCGAAGCGGTCATCGCGGAGGTGCTGGCGGAGCGGATCACACCGGCGCCCGGCGGCGCGCAGCTCGTGGCGACGATGCGCGCCCAGGGCGCCTGGACCGTGCTGGTCTCGGGCGGGTTCACGGCCTTCTCGCGCGAGGTGGCCGCCTGGCTTGGCTTCGACGAGACCCGGGCCAACGCGTTGCTGATAGAGGCGGGCAGGCTGACCGGGCAGGTGGCGCAGCCGATCCTGGGCCGCGCGGCCAAGGTCGAGACGCTGGAGCGGGTCGCCCGTGCGCGGGGGATCGCGGAGGCTGACGTGCTGGCGGTGGGCGACGGGGCCAACGATCTCGGCATGTTGCACCGGGCGGGCACCGGCGTCGCGCTCCATGCCAAGCCCGCGGTGGCCGCGGAATGCGACCTGCGGGTCAACCACGGGGACCTGACGGCCCTGCTCTATCTGCAGGGCTACAGCCAGGCCGAGTTCGCGTTGCACGACGCGGCCTGACCCCGCGCCGTGCGCGGCCCGGATATCCGGCCCCCCCGCGGGGAGAGGGTTGCGCGCCGAGGTTCGGCACGCTTTCCTCTGAGCCCAAGGAGGGCGGCATGGCCAAGAAGGATATCGGGCTCGACCAGGCCTACGGATTGAAGACCCCGGCGGATTCCGTCCGGCTTTACCGGGACTGGTCCGACAGCTACGACAGCGGCTTCGCGCGACGGATGGATTACCGTCTGCCCTACGTGGTGGCCGACGTCTTTCTCGATCTGGCCGGGCCGGGGGACGCGCCGGTGCTGGATGCCGGCGCCGGCACCGGTCTCGTGGCCGAGCGGCTCGACGGGCGGGCCGTGGACGCGCTCGACATCTCGCCGGACATGCTCGCGGTGGCGGCCGGCAAGGGGCTCTACCGCGCGACGCTGGTCGCGGACATGACGGCGACGCTGCCGATCGATGACGCCGCTTACGGCGGCGTGGTCAGCGCGGGCACCTTCACGCATGGCCATGTCGGGCCGGACGCCTTCGACGAGCTGCTCCGCGTGGCACGGCCGGGGGCGCTCTTCGTCCTGTCGATCAATTCCGAAGCCTTCGTGAAGCTCGGCTTCGGCCCCGCTCTGGAGGTGCTCGGCAGCCGGATCGAGGGGCTCCACTACCGCGAAGTGCGCAATTACGGCGATGCGGCCGATCCCGATCACCGGGCCGACACGGCGCAGATCGCCACGTTCCGCAAACGCTGACTCAGCCGGCGCGATCGCGTTCGCGCGGGGTGGGCAGGTACTCGACCCCGCCGGTATGGCGAACCGGCTGGGGATAGAGCCGCAGCAGGTCCAGCACGTCGGCGGGCATGTCGCGCGTGACGGGCAGGCCCATCCGGGCCGCTTCCTCGGCGGCGATGGGGTAGTCGTGGGTCCATGTTCCGCTGGACAGCAGGTCGGCCAGCTCCGCGGCCTTGTCGGCGTCCATGTGCTTGGCGAGCAGGTCGGCGGCGGCGCTCTTGACCTGGGCGAGCGCCTTGCGGCCCATGTCGGCGCGGATCAGCGTCTCGTCGTCGATCTCGGCGATGGGTTTGTCCTCCACCACCTTGACGATCGAGGCCGCGGGCCACTGGCCGAGTTGCGGGTCGACCGGCCCCAGAACGGCGTGATCGCTCATCACCACCGCGTCGGCGGCAAGCGCGATCAGCGTGCCGCCCGACAGCGCGTGATGGGGCACGAAGACGGTGACCCTGGCGGGGTGGGCGCGCAGGGCCCGGGCGATCTGCAGGGCTGCCAGCACCAGGCCGCCAGGGGTATGCAGCACGAGGTCGATGGGCACGTCGTCATCGGTCATACGGATGGCGCGCAGTACCTCTTCGGAATCGTTGACGTCGATGAAGCGCATCAGCGGGAAGCCGAGCAGGCGCATCGTCTCCTGCCGGTGAACGAGCAGGATGACCCGCGAATTCCGGGCCTTCTGCATCTTGTCGATGGTCATGAAGCGGCGGGCTTCCTGCACCCGTTGGCGGATCAGGGGCTGCACCGCGGCCAGGATGAAGAAGAGCCAGAAGAGATCGAAGATCGACATGCGCCCGCCCCTGATCGAGTCGGCACCAGCCTAGCCGCTGGGGGGAAGGGGGTCATCCCTTGTTCAGGCGTTGCGGCGGACCTTGTCCTCGCCGGCCAGCGCGGCCCGCACCAGGGCGGCGACCAGGCGCGGAAACTCCGCCTGCGGGACAAGCGCCGCCAGGCCCGCGCCGTCGCCGGGCAGCCCGAGGCGCCGCGCAGCTGTGAGCGCCTTCTTGTCGGCGAAGGGATAGAGTTCCGGCCAGGCCGCCTGTGCCTCGCGGCAGAAGATGTCCGCGCCAAGCTGGCCGATCCCCTTGAACGCTTGCAGCTCCGCATGTTCGACGGCCGGGTCCCGGTCGCAGGCCTTGCGCAGCCGCCGCAGATCCCCGCCATGGGCGTCGAGCAGGCGCGCGGCGGTGTCGCCCAGCAGGGTGGCCGTGCTTTCGTCGAAGCGCTTGTAGCCATGGGCGCCCAGCACGGCGACCCGGCGGTCCCAGCTTGCCCGGGCCATGCGCGCCGGGGTGGTGAGACCGGCCGCGATCAGCCCGCGCGCGGCCGCGGTCGCCTGCCCGGCGCCGATCCGCGCCGAGTAGAGCGTGGAGGCCACCAGCCATTGGAACAGGGGCGCCGGCGTGTTGGCGGCGATGTCGATGCCGATCTCGTCGCAGAAGGTTCGCCCGTGGCGATCGAGCAACGTCTTCAGCCGGGTCTCGCGCGTCATGCCGGTCTCCTCGCCGGGGCGGGTCCGCCCGGCCGGTACCCTCAGGAGGCGTAGTCCGCGCCCTCGCCGTCGAGAATGGCCTTCAGCTCGTGCAGGTGGCGTTCGTCCTGCTCGGGATAGGTTTCCAGCTCGCGGGCCGTTTTCTCGGCGATCTCGTCGGACAGGACCCGCAACGGCTGGCCGGTCTGGAGCGCGCGGATATAGGTCTCGGCGGCGCGCTCGAAATAATAGAGCCGGTTGAAGGTCTCGGCGACGGTCTGGCCGATCACCATCACGCCGTGATTGCCCATCACCATCACCTTCTTCTTCGGGTCGTCGAAGAGCTGCGCGCAGCGTTCGCCCTCTTCCTCGAAGGCCAGGCCGCCGTAATGCTCGTCGATCACCACGCGGTTGAAGAAGGTCGCGCTGTTCTGGTCGATGGGCGGCAGGCGGCTGTCGGCCAGGCTCGCCAGCACGGTGGCGTGGATCGAATGCACATGCATCGCGCAGCGCGCATGCGGACAGTGCCGGTGCAGGCCGCCATGCAGCCCCCAGGCCGTCGGGTCCGGGGCGTCCGGCCGGTCGAGCGTTTCGGGATCGTTGGCGTCGATTTCCAGCAGGTCCGAGGCGCGGATACGGCTGAAATGCCGCTGGTTCGGGTTGATCAGAAACCGCGTCCCGTCCTCGTTCACCGACAGCGAGAAATGATTCGCCACGGCCTCGTGCATGTTCAGCCGGGCGGTCCAGCGGAACGCGGCGGCAAGATCCACGCGCTCCTGCCAGTGGTCGAGATTCGGACGGTCGGTGGCAACCGGGCTCAGGCTCATGGGATCCTCCTTCGCTCTCTCGGCCGCAGGCTAGCGGGGCGCCGGCAGGACGGCCAGAGGAATCCCGGCACGAAAAAGCCCCGGGCCGAAGCCCGGGGCCAGGTTTTCGGCTGACAGGAAGGGAGGTCAGCCTTTCGAGAACTCCGGATAGGCCTCCATGCCCATCTCGGCCATGTCGAGGCCGTTGATCTCTTCTTCTTCGCTGACGCGCAGGCCCATGACCGCCTTGATGATCGAGAAGGCGATGAAGCTGACGACGAAGACGAAGATCCCGATGGAGAAGAAGCCGACCAGCTGCATCCCGTAGGAGGCACCGTCGTTCGACCAGGCCACGATGAACGTGCCCCACAGGCCGGCGATCAGGTGCACCGGGATGGCGCCGACGACGTCGTCGATCTTCAGCTTGTCGAGCAGCGGAACCGTGTAGACCACGATCGCACCGCCCACCGCGCCAATCAGCGTGGCCTCGGTCAGCGAGGGGGCCAGCGGCTCGGCGGTGATCGAGACGAGGCCGGCCAGCGCGCCGTTCAGGACCATGGTGAGATCGACCTTGCCGTAGGTCACCTGGGTCAGGATCAGTGCGGCAACGGCGCCGGCCGCGGCGGCGGCGTTGGTGTTGGCGAAGATGCGGCTCACGTCGGCGACGTCACCGATCGTGCCCATGGCGAGCTGCGAGCCGCCGTTGAAGCCGAACCAGCCGAGCCACAGGATGAAGGTGCCGAGCGTCGCGAGCGCCAGGTTGGAGCCCGGGATCGCCTGTGCCTTGCCGTCCTTGGAGTACTTGCCGATCCGCGGGCCGAGCACGATGGCACCGGCCAGCGCCGCGAAGCCGCCTGCCGCGTGGACGAGGGTCGAGCCGGCGAAGTCGGAGAAGCCGGCTTCGGCCAGCCAGCCGCCGCCCCACTGCCAGGAGGCTTCGATCGGGTAGATGAAGCCGGTCAGCACGACGACGAAGGCCAGGAAGGGCCACAGCTTGATGCGTTCGGCCAGCGTGCCCGAGACGATCGAGGCCGTGGTCGCGCAGAACATCAGCTGGAAGAAGAAGTCCGAGCCGGCCGAGGCGTAGTCGAGCGCCGTGTCAGCGGGCGCGACGCCCACCGGTTCGAGCGAGGTGACGGCGAAGATCGGGCCCATCCAGCCCTCGATCCACCAGTCGCCGGGATACATCAGCCCGAAGCCGACGAGGTAGTACATGATCGCGGCGATGGAGAAGAGCGAGATGTTCTTCGTCAGCTGCATGGTGACGTTCTTGGACCGCACCAGGCCGGCCTCGAGCATGGCGAAGCCGGCGGCCATCCAGAACACGAGGAAACCGCCCATCAGGAAGAGCAGCGTGGTGAAGATGTAGGCGGTCTGCTCGCCCGGTGCGCCGGAGGCGTCCTGGGCCAGCGCGAGCGACGGGGTGAGCGCCGCGGCCGCCAGTACAGAAAGGGAAGTGAGTGTCTTCTGTCTCATGGTTCAGGTATCCTTGCCTTGCGTCTCAGAGCGCGTCTGCGTCGGTGTCGCCGGTGCGCACGCGCACGGCCTGCTGCAGATCGAGGACGAAGATCTTGCCGTCGCCGATCTTGTCGGTCTTCGCGGTCTTGCGGATGGTTTCGACGACGTCGTCGGCCATCGCCGACGAGACCGCGATCTCGAGCTTGACCTTGGGAACGAAGTTCACGGCGTATTCGGCGCCGCGGTAGATTTCGGTATGACCGGACTGCGAGCCGAAGCCCTTGATCTCGGTCACCATCATGCCGCGCACGCCGATATCGGTGAGCGCCTGGCGCACCTCCTCCAGCTTGAACGGCTTGATCGCTGCGATGATGAATTTCACGTTGTTACCCCTCCGTCTCGCAGGCGAACCTGCATGGATTGACCCGGGAATGAGGGATGCTGCGGCGCAGAGAGGCAAGGAATCGCCCGGTCGGGGGAGGGACAATTCCAGGCCATGTTGCACAATTTTTGCACAAATTATCAGAAATGATTAAAATATAGTCAAAGTAATCACGCGGAGGTCATGACTGATCCCTCCACTTTCCGGGGCTGCGAGTCTATTTTGGTCGCAACGAAAAAGACGCGTGGCAGGCAAGCGAGACATGAGCGGACCGGGCAGGAAGCGGCCTCCACTGGTGGCGGAGCGGCGAGTGGCTTCCGAACGCAAGAAAAAACCGGCGCGGCGCAAGGCGCCGGCCAAGACCGGGCGGAGCGCGAAAGCGCGGCGCGCGCCCTGGCCCGTGCGGCTGGTGCGCTGGATGCTGCGCCTCGTGCTGCGGATCTTCTGGGCGATCGGCTGGCGGCTGGCGGTCATCGGCGCGCTCGTTCTGGGCGGGGCGACCTTCTACTACTATACCCAGCTGCCATCCTCCTTCGAGCTGGTGGACGGGCGCGCCCGCGGCTCGGTCACCATGCTCGACCGCACGGGGGAGCCCTTCGCCTGGCGGGGCGACATGTTCGGCGGGGTCATCACCGCCGACACGGTCTCGCCGCATCTGAAGAACGCGGTCGTGGCGACCGAGGACAAGCGCTTCTACCGCCATCTCGGGGTCAGCCCCCGCGGGATCGCCGGGGCGATCCGCATCAACCTGGCCGAGGGGCGCGGCCCGCTGGAGGGACATGGCGGGTCCACCATCACGCAACAGGTGGCAAAGCTGATCTGCCTCGGCGTGCCCTATGATCCCGACCAGTGGAAGAACGAGGCCGAGTACGAGCGCGACTGCCGGCGCACGACGCTCTGGCGAAAGATCAAGGAAGTGCCCTTCGCGTTGGCGATGGAGGCCAAGTACGCCAAGGACGAGATCCTCACGATCTACCTGAACCGCGCCTACCTGGGCGCCGGGGCACGTGGGTTCGAGGCGGCGAGCCAGCGCTATTTCGGGCGCTCGGCGGCCGAGGTCGACCCGGCAGAGGCGGCGATGCTGGCCGGTCTGCTGGTGGCGCCGTCCTACTACGCGCCCACCAACGATCTGGAGCGCGCGCGGGAGCGCGCGGCCGTGGTCCTGCAGCTGATGCGCGAGCAGGGCTACCTGACCGGCGACGAGCTGGCCTATGCGCGCGGGCACCCGGCCACCCTGTCCGAGGCGGCCGAGGCCCGCGCCGGCGGCTATTTCGCCGACTGGATCATGGAGGAAGGGCCGGATTTCCTGACGCGCGACACGACGGAGGACGTTCTCATCCGCACGACCTTCGACCCCGAGATCCAGTCCGCCGCGGAAGAGGCGCTGAAAACGGTCTTCGAGGAAAAGGTTCGCGAGGGGTCGGAGGCGCAGGCCGCGATCGTCGTGATGTCGGCGGACGGCGCGGTCCGCGCCATGGTCGGCGGGCGCAACACCCGCGTCGCGGGGCAGTTCAACCGCGCCACCCAGGCGATGCGGCAGACCGGCTCGGCCTTCAAGCCCTTCGTCTACGGCGCGGCGCTCGATCTCGGGTTCCGGTTCGACAGCCGCGTTGTCGACGAGCCGATCACCATCGATGTGCCGGGATCGGGCCCCTGGTCGCCCAGCAACTACACCCGGCAGCATTACGGCGAGATGTCGCTGACCCAGGCGCTCGCCAACTCGATCAACACGGTCGCCGTGAAGGTATCGGAAGCCGTCGGCCGCGAGAACGTCCGCACGGTCGCGAGCGATTTCGGCATCGAGACCGACCTGGCGCAGGGACCGGCGCTGGCGCTCGGCACATCGGAGACGACGCTTCTGCAGATGACCGGCGCCTATGCCGGGATCCTCAACGGTGGCAGCTCGGTCAAGCCTTACGGGCTGGTGGAGCTGACGCTGCAGGGCGATTCCCAGCCCCTGATGACCGTCGACGGGGGAATCGGCGAGCGGGTCATCTCGGAACAGGCCGCGCGCCAGCTGGTCTACATGATGAGCCGGGTCGTGGCCGAGGGTTCAGGCGGGCGCGCGGCGCTGCCGGATCGGCCCGTGGCGGGCAAGACTGGCACGACCCAGGCGGCGCGCGACGCCTGGTTCATCGGGTTCACCGCCGACTACGTGGCCGGGGTCTGGATGGGCTATGACGACAACACGCCGCTGACGGGCGTCACCGGCGGCGGGCTGCCGGCAGAGATCTGGCACGACGCGATGCTGCGGATTCACGAGGGTCTGCCGCCGCGCCCGCTGCCCATGATCGACCCGGCCGAGGCCGCGGCACCGCTGGCCGGGCTGCGCCGCGACGAGCGCCGGGACCGGGGCCAGCCGCAGGTCGAACGCACGATCCTCGAGGAAGTGCTCGGCGCGATCTTCGGCCGCCGCTGAGGCGGTCGGTCAGGGCGTGTAGAGCCGGTAACTGCCGTCCATCATCGCCACGTGGCAGCTTTCGGACGTGATCTTCATGCTCGGCCGACGGGGCAGGTCGCCGCTGCGCACGGCGCTGGCCGTATCGCCCGGACAGGCCGGCAGCTCGACCCGGCGGTAGCCACGATCGGTCATGCACTGGGCGATGACCCGCTGGCGGAGCGCGGTGTTGGTGTCGGCGCTGTAGATCCCGGTATAGGGCGCCCATCCGAACTGCGTGTTGGTCGGCACCTGTTGCGTGCCCGTGACCTCGCAGCCCGTCTGATCGCGCTGGTACCGCGCGAGCGAGACGCCATCCTTGATCCAGAAACTTGCAGGGACGCAGCCGGCGAGAAGGGCGGCGATGGCGACGGGCAGGGCACGTTCGAGGGGCACGGGAAGGACTCGCAATAAACTCGATACAACCGGGGCGGCCGGCACCGCGCCGGCCACCCCGAAGATGAAGGGCATTTTATTAAAATGCGGTAAACCGCGCCCGGATCAGCCGTGGGACGGCGGTTCGTCCTCCATGCGCAGCGCGCTTATCGCGCGCACCATCGTCGCCTGGGGGCCGACTTCGCTTTCGGTATCGGCGATGGACAGTTCGACCGGCGTGCCGGCCTCGAGCGCGCCGAACCCGTCATCGATGACGGCGTTGCGGTGGAAATAGATTTCGCGCCCGCCCGTCGTCTCGATGAAGCCGTAGTCGGGAAACAGCCGCAAGACACGGCCCTGGCTGGGCCCGTGCAGCGCCTTCACGTCGCCGCGCACCTTCTGGGAGTGGGACTCGAGCCGGCGCTCCATCGCGTTGAAGGCGTCGCGCACGGTGAGGTACGGATCGAAATGCGCGCCGTCATCGCCGGGGTCGTGGCTGATGACCAGCTCCTTGTCGGGCACGCGCACCTCGATGCGGACGTGATAGGCAAGCGGGTTGTGCTGGCTGCGATGCGGCACCTCCACCGCGACGCGGACGCTGTTGATATGGCTGAAAAACCGATGCAGCCGATCCACGCGCTCGCGGATCTTCGCGTCGAGCGCGTCCGACTGATCGGTGTTGTGATAGGCGATCTCCAGCGGAATATCCATGCGATCCTCCTCGCTTTCCCCCGATGCTGCGCGCATCGGGGCCGCCGGTCAACACGGCGCGCGGCCGCAGGTTCCGCCCTATCCGGCGCGGCGCAGCTCGGCGATCAGGGCGTCGAGGTTGCCACCCTGGCGGTCGAGCATGGCCCGGACCTCGGTGCGCTCGGTCGCAAGCATGTTCACCCCCTCGATGAAGAGGTTGAACATCTTGGGCTGGCCGCGGGAGTCGCGCACATGCCAGCGAACCTCGAAGGGCGCCTCGCCCCGGAGATCGGCGACCGAGATCACCTCGTAGAAACTCTTGAGCGGCTGTGTGCCGGTTACCCTGATCTCGCCGCCGATGAACTCGCGGAACCGCTGGCCGTACTTGCGCGAGATATAGGATTGGAAGGCGCCGGCGAAGGCGCGGCGCTGGGGGGTCGAGGCCACGCGCCAGTCGGGGCCGAGGGCCATCTGCGCGATCAGCGGGACGTCGGCATAGGTGCCGAAGATACGCTCGAATTCCTGGTACATCGCGCTCTCGCGCTTGCCGGAATTGATCACGGCATTGATGTCCGTCACCAGGCGATTGATCAGGTTGCTGGCTTCGGCCGTCGTCAGCGCCTGCCCCCGTCCGGGCAGCGCCAGCGCGGCGGCGCCGGCGGCGAGGCAGGTCAAGACGCGGCGGCGGCCGCGGTCACTGGGCGAACGGGTCGTAATTGGGGTCCGCGATCGGGTCGTAATCTGGGTCGGCATAGGAATCCTCCTGGTCGGGGGACAGGGCGGCGTAGGGGTCCGCTGCCCGGCCGCCGAGCTCGAAACGGCGGTTCTGCAGATACAGAACGCGTGCCTGGGCGTAGCTGTCGGCGCTCTCGTAGAGAATGGAGTCGATAAGGTCGCCGTAACGGCTGCGCGCGCTGAGCGCCCCGCCGATATTGGCGCCGGTCACCCATTTGCGGTCGCCGGAAGGCACCAGCCACCGCGTCGGGTTCAGCGCGATGTCGGTCACGAGCCCGAAGGCATCCCGTTCGGTCGAGGGGCCGGCGAGCGGCAACTCCACATAGGCGCCCTCGGGCGCGCCCCAGACATGCAGCGTCTCGCCGAAATCGGTTTCCTCGTGGGCGAGGCCCATCTCGGTCGCAGGGTCGAGCAGCCCGCCGAGCCCGAAGGTCGAGTTCACGGCGAGTCGGAAACTGTTCTTCACCGCGTCGCCGAGGCGCAGTTGCAGCAGGTTGTTCAGAACGTCGCCCGGCAGGTCGAGGTTGTCGGCGAAGTTGCTGACCCCGTCCTGCACCGGGTCCGGCACGGCAAGGCTGTATCCCTCGGCGGCCGGCCGCACCAGCGCACGGTCGAGGCCCCGGTTGAATTCATGGGTGCGCCTGTTGGCGGTTTCGTAGGGATCGTTGACCCCGGTGGGGGTCGTCGCCGGGCCACAGGCCGCCAGCGCGCAGAGCGTCAGCGCCGCGATCACTGCAGCCGGGCGGCGAAAAGGTGGGGCAAGGGAGTCTGGCAATGGAGTCTCGGTCTAACGAATACGGGATACCGGCGATCTGCCGGTCGGAAGGGGCAATGTCTGTCCTGAAAGGGATAGGCGAAGGACGGGGCCGGTTGCAACAGAGGAACCGGTCACATGGTTGACATCCGCCGATCCCCGGTAGGGGTAACCGGATACGGCTCCTGAAAAAGCAGGGGTGTGTCTCTGCAGCTGCATGATCGGCATTACGCCCGTCACCCGCGCGCGGATCACGCCGGGCCGACTTTCCTGTTTCCAAGCCCGGTCGTCGGGGCTAGCGTGCGTCCGAAATGCAACAGAGGAGGACGGCCATGACCGGCAAGATCGAACGGCGTCTCGCGGATATGGGCGTCACGCTGCCCGACGCCCCCGCACCGGCGGCGAATTACGTGCCTTACGTCCAGGCGGGCAACCTGCTCTTCGTGTCGGGTCAGATCGCAATGGAGAACGGCACGCTGATCACCGGAAAGCTTGGCGTGGACATGACCGTCGAGCAAGGCCAGGCGGCCGCGAAAACCTGCGCGATCAGCCTGCTGGCCCAGGTCAAGGCTGCCTGCGGGGGCGATCTCGACCGGCTGGAGCGCGTGGTCCGGCTGGGTGGTTTCGTGAACGCCGCACCCGATTTCACCGACCATCCGAAGGTGGTGAACGGCGCATCGGATTTCATCGGCGAGGCTCTGGGCGAGATCGGTCGCCACGCGCGTGCCGCGGTCGGGTCCTCGTCGCTGCCGCTGGGCGTCGCGGTCGAAATCGAGGGCGTGTTCCAGATCGCGACATGACGCTTCCGGACATCTTCCTGGCGCGCCCGATCGCCCATCGCGGGTTCCATGACGGGACCCGCGGCGCGATCGAGAACGCGCCGGCCGCCATCCGCGCCGCGATCGCCGCGGGCTACGGGATCGAGATCGACCTGCAGCTGTCGGCCGACGGGGCGGCCATGGTGTTCCATGATTACCGCCTCGACCGGCTGACGGCCGAAAGCGGCCCGGTCCGCCAGCGGAGCGCGGCCGAACTGGGCCGGACCGCCTTGCGCGGGTCGGGTGGCGAGACGATCCCGACGCTCGAAGAGGTGCTGGACATCGTGGACGGGCAGGTGCCGCTTCTGATCGAGATAAAGGACCAGGACGGCGCGCTCGGCCCCGGGACAGGCGCGCTGGAGGCCGCGACGGCCGCGGCGCTGGCGGGCTATGCCGGGCCGGTGGCGGTGATGTCCTTCAATCCCCACGCGGTCGCGGCCTTTGCCGAGGCCGCCCCGGATGTGCCGCGCGGTCTGACCACCTGCAGTTTCCCCGCGGAACACTGGGGCGGCTTGCCCCGTGACCGTGCCGCCAGGCTACGCGGGATTCCCGATTTCGAGCGGGTCGGCGCGAGCTTCGTCAGCCACCGGGCGGGCGACCTCGACCGCCCCCGCCTGGCCGAGCTGAAGACCGGCGGGGCGGGCATTCTCTGCTGGACGATCCGTTCGCCCGAGGCCGAGGCCGAAGCGCGCCGTATCGCCGACAACATCACCTTCGAGGGTTACCGGCCGACGGGGTCCGCTGCTTGACCGGGCCACATGCGGGGCCATGTGGTAAACCGAGAGCAAGCGACAGGCCCATGCGCGACGACACCGAAATCGAGGTCTCTGTCCTTTCCGGGCTCGACGGAATATCGGCTGCGGAATGGGATGCCTGTGCCTGTCCCGAGTCGGCGGATGGCGGGCCTCCGGATGATCCCTTCACCACCCACCGGTTTCTGAAGGCGCTGGAGGACTCGGGCTCGGTCGGCGCCGGCACGGGCTGGGACCCGCATCACCTGGTCGCCCGGCAGGGCGGCGAGGTGATCGCGGTGGCGCCGCTTTACGCGAAGAACCACAGCCAGGGCGAGTACATCTTCGACCACGCCTGGGCGCATGCTTATGAACGCGCGGGCGGGCGATACTATCCCAAGCTGCAGATCGCGGTGCCGGTGACGCCGGTGACCGGGCGACGCTTCCTTGCGCGGCCGGGCCACGAGGCCGCGGGACGGGCGGCGCTGGTGCAGGGCGCGGTGCAGATCGCGGCGGACAACCGGCTCTCGTCGCTGCATGTCACCTTTTGCACCGGGGCCGAGGCCGAGGCGGGCGCTGCACTGGGGTTGATGCACCGCACCAGCCAGCAGTTCCACTGGCGCAACCGGGGCTATCGCAGCTTCGATGATTTCCTCGCGCAGCTCTCGTCCCGCAAGCGCAAGAACATCCGCAAGGAACGCAGGACGGCCCAGGCCTTCGGCGGCACGATCCACCGGCTGACCGGCGACGAGATCCGGCCCGAGCACTGGGACGCCTTCTGGGTGTTCTACCAGGACACCGGCGCGCGGAAATGGGGCATGCCCTACCTGACCCGCGCGTTCTTCGACATCGCGCAGGAAACCATGCGCGACGACATGCTGCTCGTCATGGTCGAGCGCGCTGGCGACTGGGTGGCCGGGGCGCTCAACTTCATCGGCCGCGACGCGTTGTTCGGCCGCTACTGGGGCTGCACCGAGCATCACCCGTGCATGCATTTCGAGGCCTGCTACTACCAGGCCATCGACGCGGCGATCGAGATGGGGCTAGCCACGGTCGAGGCGGGGGCGCAGGGCCAGCACAAGCTGGCGCGGGGGTACATGCCGGTGACCACCCATTCGCTGCACTGGATCGCCGATGCCGGCTTCCGCAGGGCGGTCGAGCAGTATCTCGAGGCCGAGCGCGCCGCCGTGAACGAGGAGATCGAGGTCCTGACGACCTGGGGACCATTCCGCAACATCGAACCGGAGGAAACCGAATGACCGACAAGCTTACCGAAGGCGAACGCAAGGAAATGCTCGAGCCGCTGTTCGCGGCCGGCTGGAAGACCGTGCCGGACCGCGATGCGATCACCAAGAGCTACGATTTCGGCAACTTCGTCGAGGCGTTCGGATGGATGACGCGTGTGGCCATATGGGCGGAAAAGTGGAATCATCATCCCGAATGGGCCAATGTATACAAAAGCGTCGAGGTGACGCTTTCGACCCATGACGTCGGCGGGCTGTCCGAACTGGACGTGAAGCTGGCACGGAAGATGGACAAGCTGGCCGGATGACCGGGGGCGCCCGGTTCCGGCACAACAGGGCCTGAGGAGGTGCAAGTGGGCTGGGTGATGACTCTTTTCGTGAACGCGATCTACGCGATCGTCATTCTCGTCGCCGCGCTGTGGCTGAGCGGCTGGGTGCGCAGTCAAATTCTGCGCGCCGCCGACCGGAACACGCGATTCGACAAGACGCTGGCCCGGTTCCTGGGCAGCCTTGCGAAATATGCGATCATCGCGCTGGCGGTGATCTTCATCCTGGGACGCTTCGGGATCGAGACGACATCGCTGGCCGCGGTGATCGGTGCCTCGGCCCTCGCCATCGGCCTGGCCCTGCAGGGCACGCTTGCCAATCTCGCCGCGGGCGTGATGCTGATCGCCTTTCGCCCCTTCAAGGTGGGGGATTACATTACCGGCGGCGGTCATTCCGGGACGGTCGATTCCATCACGCTCTTCAATACCGAGCTGACGACGCCGGACAACGTGCAGATCATCGTTCCCAACGGCGACCTGTGGTCGTCGGCCATCATCAACTATTCCTACCATGACACCCGGCGGTGCGATCTCGTCTTCGGGGTGTCCTATGACAGCGACCTCAAGGCGGCCGAGACGGCGATCCGCGCCTGCATCGATGCCGACGAACGGGCGAAGACCGATCCAGAGCCCTTCGTCAAGGTCAGCAATCTCGGCGACAGCTCGGTCGACTTCACGGTACGCGTCTGGTGCGACGCCGCGGATTACTGGGGGCTCAAGTTCGACCTGACCCGCGCCGTCAAGGAAGCCTTCGACGAGAAAGGCATCGACATTCCCTTCCCGACTCGGCTGGAAATCCAGAAGACCGCCTGAGCGGCAACGGCCGGGGATCGCCCCGGCCGAACGCTCCTTAGAGCGCCTCGAGCAGCGTCTCGCCGGCGGACATCTCGCAGGTGCCGGGCGACTCTTCCTTGTTCAGGATCGCCACCTTGCCGTCGTCGACAAGCATCGCGTAGCGCTGCGACCGCCGGAGCAGCCCGGCCGGGGGCGCGTCGAAGGCCATGCCGATCGCCTGGGTAAAGGCGCCTTCGGCATCCGCGAGCATGGTCAGCCCCGCCTCGTCCGCCCCGGTGGACCGCGCCCAGGCTTCCATCACGAAGGGGTCGTTGACGGAGACGCAGATGATCTCGTCCACGCCTTTTTCCCGGAAAGCGTCGCGGGTGCGGATGAAGCTTGGCACATGGGCCGAGTGGCAGGTCGGCGTGAACGCGCCCGGCACCGCGAAAATGGCCACCTTGCGCCCCGCGAGCCGTTCCTGCAGCGAGACCGGTTCGGGCCCTTCGGCGCCCATCTGCAAGAGCGTCGCGCCCGGCAGCGTGTCTCCGACTGAAATGCTCATATGTCCCCCTCCTATCGTGGATTGAATTCTTTGCGAGGAGTCATATAGGCTCCGCGCGTTCGGCGGCCAGAGCGGGATCAGGGAGCATTGGTATGGCGCATCATGTCATCGTAGGGGCCGGCCAGGCCGGGGCATCCCTGGCGGCGAAACTGCGGGCCGAGGGCTTTGCCGGAGACATCACCCTGATCGGGTCCGAAGACGCGCTGCCCTATCAGCGCCCGCCGCTGTCGAAACAGTATCTCCTGGGCGAGATGGACGCCGAGCGGCTGCATCTGCGCCCGCGATCCTTCTATGACGAGCAGGGGATCGCGCTTCGGCTCGGGCGGCCGGTGACGCGGATCGACCGGCAGGCGCGGCGCGTGACCGTCGGGGACGCGGCCCTGCCCTACGACCAGCTTGCGCTGACCACCGGATCGACGCCGCGCCACCTGCCGGCGGCGGTCGGGGGCGACCTGCACGGGGTCTACGTGGTGCGGACGCTGGCCGATGTCGACGCGATGGCCCCCGAATTCACGGAAGGCCGGCGGGTGCTGATCGTGGGCGGCGGCTATATCGGGCTCGAGGCGGCCGCCGTGGCGTCGAAACGCGGGCTCCAGGTCACGCTGGTCGAGATGGCCGACCGCATCCTGCAACGCGTTGCGGCGCCCGAGACCTCCGATTATTTCCGCGCGCTCCACCGGGCCCACGGGGTCGACATCCGCGAGGGCGTCGGCCTCGCGCGGCTTACGGGCGACGACGCGGTCACCGGCGCGGAACTGGCGGATGGCAGCACGCTGGAGGTGGATTTCGTCGTCGTGGGCGTCGGCATCGTGCCCGCGACCGAGATCGCGGAAGTCGCGGGGCTCGAGATCGAGAACGGTATCAAGGTCGATGCCACGGGCCGCACGTCGGATCCGACGATCTGGGCGGCCGGCGACTGCGCGTCCTTTCCCTATCGCGGCGGGCGCATCCGGCTCGAGAGCGTGCAGAACGCCATCGACCAGGCCGAACTGGTCGCGCGGAACATGATGGGCGCCGGCATGGCCTATGATCCGGTGCCCTGGTTCTGGTCCGACCAGTATGACGTGAAGCTTCAGATCGCCGGTCTGAACGGCGGCTACGACACGATCGTGGCGCGGCAGGGCGACAGCGGCGCCGCCAGCTTCTGGTATTTCCGCGGCGCGCAGTTCCTCGCGGTGGACGCCATGAACGACCCGCGCGCCTACATGATCGGCAAGCGCCTGCTCGAGGCCGGCAAATCGCCGGACCGGGCTGTGATCTCCGATCCCGCGAGCGACCTGAAGGCACTTCTGAAATAGGCGTGGCGATGCGGATCATCTCTGGCAGGCATCGCGGGCTGACGCTGGCATCCGTGGGCAAGGGCGACGCGGCGGCGCATCTGCGCCCGACGACCGACCGGGTGCGCGAGAGCATCTTCAACCTGCTGCTCAATGGCGGCTACGGCGACCCGGTGACCGGGGCGCGGGTGCTCGATCTCTTCGCGGGAACCGGCGCGCTCGGGCTCGAGGCGCTTTCGCGCGGGGCGGCGCATGTAACCTTCGTCGATGACGGCGCGACGGCCCGCGCGCTCATCCGCGAGAATATCGCGCGCTGCCAGGCGCAGGGGGTGACGAAGCTCTGGCGGCGGGACGCGACCCGGCTCGGCGAGAACCGCGGGCCGCGGTTCGACCTCGTTTTCCTCGATCCGCCCTATGGCAAGGGTCTCGGCGAAGGCGCGCTGTCGTCGGCCCGGACGGGCGGCTGGATCGCGCCGGGCGCGGTCGTCGTCTGGGAGGACAGCGCGGCGCCGGACGTGCCGGAGGGATTCGAGATCCTCGATCAGCGCCGCTATGGCGACACCGTGGTGAGTCTTCTCGCATTCGAGGGATAAAGCCCGCGACATGTTGTGGCCTGATCCGCGGGAACCGCGATTTATGGCGGGCTGCGCCTTGTTAACGAGGCGTTGATGTGAAAGATTCTACGCACATCGAGCAGCAAGAAAAGAATGGCGCGACAGATGCCTGACCCGCGGGAGATGCTCTCCTCCGTTTTCGGATTTTCCGACTTCCGACCCGGCCAGGCCGAGATCGTCGCGGCGGTCACGCAGGGCCGCGACACGCTGGCCATCATGCCCACCGGCGGGGGCAAGTCGCTCTGTTACCAGTTGCCGGCGCTTTGCCGGGGCGGCGTGACGGTGGTGATCTCGCCGCTCATCGCGCTGATGCGCGACCAGGTCCGCGCGCTGCGCGAGGCCGGCGTGGCGGCCGGTGCGCTCACCTCCGGCAATACCGAGGAAGAAACCGAGGCGGTGCATGCCGCGCTCGAGGCGGGCGAGCTCAAACTGCTCTACATGGCGCCGGAGCGGCTTGCCGGCAGCGGCATGGCCGGGCTCCTGCGCCGGATCGGCACGGGGCTTATCGCCGTGGACGAGGCGCATTGCGTCAGCCAGTGGGGACATGACTTCCGGCCGGACTACCTGCGGATCGGGGCGCTGCGCGCCGCGCTCGACGTGCCGCTCGCGGCCTTCACCGCGACGGCCGATGCCGAGACCCGCGAGGAAATCGTCGCCCGGCTGTTCGGCGACCGGGTGCCCGAGGTTTTCCTGCGCGGCTTCGACCGGCCGAACCTGCACCTGGCCTTCCAGGCCAAGGACAGGCCCCGCCAGCAGGTTCTCGACTTCGCGGCGGCGCGCCGGGGGCAGTCGGGGATCGTCTATTGCGGCACCCGCGCCCGGACCGAGAGCCTGTCGCAGGCCCTGGCGGAAGCCGGGCACGCGGCGGTGCATTACCATGGCGGGATGGACCCGGCCGACCGCCGCACGGTCGAGACACGCTTCACCGTCGAGGACGGCCTGATCGTCGTGGCCACGGTCGCCTTCGGCATGGGGGTCGACAAACCCGACATCCGCTGGGTCGCCCATGCCGACCTGCCCAAGTCGATCGAGGCCTATTACCAGGAGATCGGGCGCGCCGGCCGCGACGGCGCGCCGGCGGAAACCCTGACGCTCTACGGTCCCGACGACATTCGCCTGCGCCGGTCCCAGATCGACGAGGGGCTCGCCCCGGCCGAGCGCAAGGCCGCCGACCACGCGCGCCTCAATGCCCTGCTCGGGCTGGCCGAGGCGTTGGGCTGTCGCCGGGTCAAGCTGCTCGGCTATTTCGGCGAGGCGGCCGACCCCTGCGGCAACTGCGACCTGTGCCTGACCCCGCCCGAGATCTTCGACGGCACCGAGTCGGTGCGGAAGGCGCTGTCGGCGATCCTGCGGACCGGCGAGAGTTTCGGTGCGGGCCATCTCATCGACATCCTGACCGGCAACGCCACCGACAAGCTGCGCGCCCGCGGCCATGACGCGCTGCCCACCTTCGGTGTCGGGCGCGAGCACGACCGCCGCGGCTGGCAGGCGGTGTTTCGCCAGATGATGGGCCACGACCTGGTGCGCCCCGACCCCGAGCGCCACGGCGCGCTGCGCATGACCGAGAGCGCACGGCCCGTGCTGCGCGGCGAGGAGCGCATCGATCTTCGACGCGATTCGATCGCGCGCGCCGCGCGGCGCCCGGCGGCCAAGGCGCTCGTCTCGGAGGAGGACGCGCCGCTGCTCTCGGCGCTCAAGGCCAAGCGCCGCGCCCTGGCCGAGGCGCAGCGCGTGCCGGCCTACGTGATCTTCACGGACCGCACGCTGATCGAGATGGCCGAGCGGCGCCCGGCAAGCCTGGACGACATGGCCGGGATCAGTGGCGTGGGGGCCAAGAAGCTGGAAACCTACGGCGCGGCTTTCCTCGAAATCATCACGGGCGCGGCCACCGAAGAGATGCATCCGGCACGCCGGCGGCTTGCCGGGCGTGCCGGGGGCGCGGTTTACGACCGGCTGCTCGAGGCGCAGGCGGACCTGGCGCGCGGCGCGGACGGCACGGCGAAGCCGATGAGCTGCCCGGCCGCGCTGATTGCGAAGCTGGCCGAGCACCGCCCCCGGGACATGGGGGCGCTCACCCGGCTGTTGGGGGAACGGCGCGCGGAACGCTTCGGCCCGGCCTTCCTGGAGATCCTGGCAGAGGCCTGACCGGTCCGGTGCCGCTGGACAGCGCCGCCCCTGCCGCTATGTTTCCGGCTGATCCGAACGAGAGGGGGAACGCGATGCTGGTGGTTCTGTCGCCCGCCAAGAAGCTCGACTGGGAAGAGGCGCCGTTCGGCGGTTCCATGACGATGCCGCATTTCGCGGCCGAGGCGGCCGAGCTTGCCGAGACCGCCCGCGAACTGGAGCCGGCCGACCTGAAACGGCTGATGAAGATCTCCGACAAGCTGGCGCAGCTGAACCACGACCGCTTCCAGGCCTTTTCGCTCACGCCCGACCCCGAGGATGTCCGTCCCGCGGTCTTCGCCTTCGCCGGCGATACCTACCAGGGTCTCGAGGCGCGCACGCTCTCGCCCGAGGATGTCCAGTGGGCACAGGATCACCTGCGGATTCTTTCGGGCCTCTACGGGGTGCTGCGCCCGCTCGACGGGATGCAGCCCTACCGGCTTGAAATGGGCAGCCGGCTGGAGACCGACCGCGGCAGAACCCTCTACGCGTGGTGGGGCGACGCCATTGCCGAGCGGCTCAACGCCGAGGCGGCGGCGGCCGGGACGGACATGCTGGTGAACTGCGCCTCGGTGGAATATTTCGGCGCGGTCTCCGAGGCGCTGGATTTGCGGGTGATCACGCCGGTCTTCCTCGAGGAACGCGACGGCAAGCGCGAGACGGTCAGTTTCTATGCCAAGCGCGCCCGCGGCGCGATGGCGCGCTACGTGGTACAGAACCGGGTGACGACCGCCGCGGGCCTCGAAGGGTTCGACCTCGGCGGCTACCGCTTCGACCCGGACCAGTCCGCGGCCGACCGCCCGGTCTTCGTGCGGCCCTGGCCCAAGGGCTGATCGACGGCCGCAGACTCGCGCCGCTGGCGCGGCACGCCTTTTGCGTTGCGCGCGCGCCGGGCGCGCGCGGGGCCTCCGGCGGGGATATTTCCGCCACTTGGAGGAGACGCGGTCAGCCGAAATCGCCGTGGCAGAACCATCCGCCCGAAACGAGCCCGCCATGCGCGCGGAACAGCCAGAGCCGCGCGCCCTCCTCGGTGTCGACCTGCCAGTAGTCGCGCGGCCCGCTGCGCCAGGCCGGATCGTCGAGCCACCATTCCGGCGTGATCCGCGCGGGGCCCGTCGCGGCGGCCACGCGGAACGCGCGGCGGCGCCAGCGGAAGGCGGCGGGCGGCTGGCCCGGCGCGGCGGCGGTGACCGGTTCGGGAGGGAAGAGCGTCAGCGGCCGTGGCGCCGGCGGTTCGGGCCAGCCGCCCGCGGCCGGATCGGCCCAGGCGGCGGCGACCCGATGGGCGGTCTTTTCCGGGATATGGCTGTCCGCGGGGTGGCGGTAGGTGATCGCGTCGAGCCCGATCCGGGTGCCGAGACGCGCGATCAGGTCGTCGAGCCCGGGGCCGGCCGCCTGGCGCGCCCGCGCGGCCGCGCCGGCATCGGCATGGCCGGCCTGCTGCCGCTCGGCCAGCGGTTCGGTCAGCGGCGCGGCGAGGCGGAGCGCATCGATCCCGAAGCCGGCCTCGGCCGCGTCGAGCTTCAGCGCGAGAAGTGGGCGGATGCGGTCGGGGTCGCGGGTGGGACGGGCAAGCCCCACCTCCAGCGCCTGGCGGCTGTGGTCGCTGCGCAGAAGCTCCAGCCGGACGCGCCGCGCGCCGCGGCCGGCCGTGGCGAGTTTCGCGGCGAGCGGCGGCAGCAAACGGTCGATCCCGGCCAGGATGTCCTCCGTCCGTCCGATCGGTTCGGGCAGGGTCAGCCGCACGGCGAAGCGGATGTCGGGCGGCGCGGGCGAGAGCGGCTCCGGCACCAGCCCGAAGGCCTGGTCGAGCCGGCGCGTGAGCTCGGCGCCGAACCGCCGCGCCAGCGTGGCGCGCGGCATGCCCGAGAGGTCGCCGATACGGCGCAACCCCAGCCGTGCGAGCGTGTCCACCGTTTCCGGGGCGAGCCGGAGCGCGGCCACCGGCAGCGGCGCCAGCGCGCTGCGGGTGTGATCGGGGGGCGCGACACGCTCTGCCGTGCCGGTGACCGACGCGCGGGGGGCGGGGCCGCCGCGGGTCCAGTGCCGCCGTGCCGCGCGCGAACGGGTGGCGCGGGCCTCCTGGTCGATCATGTCGCCGCTGCGGTGGGATGCGGCCCCCTGGCCGGCATGGCGTGCCAGGGCCCAGGCGGCGCCCGGCGTGTCGGCGAGACCCGCGCGGAGCGTCAGGCCGAAGCCGGTGCAGTCCTCCTCGGCCCGGGCCAGCAGCGCGCCTTCGCCGCCGAAGAGATGCGCGCAGCCGGTGATATCCAGCATCAGCCCGTCGGGCAGGTCCTCGGCCACCCAGGGAGAGAAGCGCCCGGCCCAGCGGCGGAGGGCGCCGAGAAACGCGCGTTCGGCGGCCGGGTCGGCGGGCCGGCTGGCCAGATCCGGGCAGAGCGCCAGCGCATCGCGCAGCGCCTGTCCGGGCCGGAGCCCCGCGGCAGCGGCGGCGGGCGAGAGACTTTCCAGGCGCTGGGCATTGGCGATCTCGGCCACGGTGGCGAAGGCGCGGTCCGGCTCCGGCATGCGGCGCAGAAGCCGTTCCGCGGCAAGGCGGGGAAACCACAGGGACAGGATTCTTCGGCGCGGCATGACGGCATGATGTTCATGGAATGTTCACGACATCTAGCGCGCGCTGGCCATCGAGTCGAGTCGGTCTGCCCGTCCAGGGCGGAGCGGGGCGAGCGGCGGGTGCGCGCTGCACCCCGCACCGGGCATGGCAGGCAGATCAGCCGCCGCCCCGGCGCAGGCGGCGCAGGATATCGAGCGACGTGTAGCCGTCCGGGATCAGCCCGGCAGCGCGTTGAAAGGCCCGCACGGCGGCGATGGTGTTGGGCCCGATGATACCGTCCACGCCACGGGTGTCGTAGCCGCGCGCGGTCAGGCGCTGCTGCAGCTCCTTCTTCTCGGTCAGCGACAGCGACCGGTCGCCCCGCGGCCAGTCGGCCCGGATCGGCCCGCCGCCCCGTATCCGATCCCCGAGATGCCCGACCGCGATCACGTAGGCGTCGGCGGCGTTGTAGCGCTCGATGACATGGAAATTGTCGAAGATGACGAAGGCCGCGCCCTGCGCGCCCGCGGGCAGGAGGATCGAGGCCCGGCCGTGATCGGGGATGCGGCTGCCATCGGCGCGCCGCACGCCGAGCCGGTGCCACGTGTTGACGGGCTTCTTGATCCGCGCGCCGGCGAGCGCGTAGTCGAACCCCCGCGGCAGCGTGACCTCCATCCCCCAGGGCTGGCCGTAGGTCCACCCGGCCTTGGCCAGATAATTGGCCGTCGAGGCCAGCCCGTCCGTCGGGTCATCGGCCCAGATGTCGCGGCGCCCGTCGCCGCGGAAATCCTGCGCATAGGCGAGATAGCTCGTCGGGATGAACTGGGTGTGCCCCATCGCCCCGGCCCAGCTGCCGGTCATGTTGCGCGGCGCGGTATCGCCGGACTGGATGATCTTCAGCGCCGCGATCAGCTGTTGTTCGAAGAACCGCCCGCGCCGACCGTCATAGGCGAGCGTCGCCAGCGCCTCGATGATCGGCGTGTCGCCCTTGTAGGCCCCATAGGCCGATTCGAGCCCCCAGATCGCGGTGACCACATGGGCCTCGACCCGGTAGCGCCGTTCGATCTCGGCCAGGAGCCTGCCGTGCTTGCGGTACATCTCGCGGCCGTTGCGCACCCGCGTGGGCGAGACGGCGCTGTCGAGGTATTCCCAGATCTGCTTGGTGAACTCGGACTGGTTGCGGTCGCGCTGGATCACGTCGGTGTTGTAATATACCCCGCGAAAGGCCCGGTCGAAGACCGTGCCGCGAATGCCCTGGGCCACCGCGCGATCGCGAAAGCCGTCGATCCAGCGCTGGAACCCGGTATTTGCCACCCGGCGCACCTGATCCTCCTGCCCCGTTTCCGCCGGCCGCGCCCGGGGACGCGGCGAATAGGCCAGCATGCTGACCTCGATCGTTGCGGCTGCCGGGCGCGCGGGCGGCCGCGGCGAGAGATCGACCGTGGCCGCCGTGGCGGCGGCGGCCGACAGCAGCATTGCCCCGATCAGGGCGCCCATGCCAAGACCCGTGTTCATCTGCGACTCCTGCCCGGTCTGCCTTGTTCTTTACGACAGTGTAGCGCGCTGCCATCCCGCGGTGAAGGATTAGCGTCGCTTGCGGCGGGGTGCCGCGCATCACGATTGGCGGCGTTTCGCCTTCTTCTTGAGCTTGCGGGCCCTGGGCGCGGTCTTGCCGGGCTTGCGGCCTTTCGGTCCGGGCTTGCGGCCCCCCCGGCGCTGGCGGACCGGCCCGCGCGGCATTTTCTGCCCGGCGACGTCGAGGAGTTCGAGCATCAGCCCGCCGGTGACCGGCACCGCCTCGGCGAGCCGCACCGTGACCCGGGTGCCGAGATGCAGCGTCAGGCCGGAATGCTCGCCCATCAGCGTCTGGCTGTCGGCGTCGTAATGGAAGAACTCGCGCCCGAGCGTCGAGATCGGGATGAACCCGTCCGCGCCGGTCTCGTCGAGCTTCACGAAGACGCCGAAGCGCGCGATGCCGGAAATGCGGCCCTCGAATTCGGTGCCGACCCGTTCCGAGAGATAGGCGGCCAGGTAGCGGTCGGTGGTGTCGCGTTCCGCCGCCATCGAGCGGCGCTCGGTCTCCGAGATGTGTTCCGCGGTTTCGGGCAGGCGCGCGATTTCCTCTTCCGTCAGCCCGTCTTCGCCCCAGCCATGGGCCGCGATCAGCGCGCGGTGCACCACGAGGTCGGCATAGCGGCGGATGGGCGAGGTGAAATGCGCATAGCGTTTCAGGTGCAGCCCGAAATGGCCATAATTCTCGGGCGCGTAATAGGCCTGGGTCATGGCCCGCAGCACCGACATGTTGATGATCTCGGCATGCTCGGTGTCCGCGGCGGCATTCAGCAGGCGGTTGAAGTGCTCGGTCTTGAGAACCTGGCCCTTGGCCAGCGTCAGCCCGGCCGCCTCGGCGGTGTCGCGCAGCGCATCGAGTTTTTCCGGGCTCGGCTCTTCGTGGACACGGTAGAGAAGCGGTGTGCGGTGCGCTTCGAGCGTCTCGGCGGCGGCCACGTTGGCCAGCACCATGAACTCCTCGATCATGCGATGGGCGTCGAAGCGCTCCTTGAAGGCGACAGAGGTGACCCGGCCCTCGGGCGAGAGCTCGATCCGGCGTTCCGGCAGGTCGAGGTTCAGCGGCTGGCGGTCGGCGCGGGCGCGCTTCAGCGCCTCGTAGGCCCCGTAAAGGGGATGGATGACCTCGCCGAGCAGCGGTTCGGTCTTCTCGCAGGGGGTGCCGTCCCGCGCGGCCTGGACCTCGGCATAGGTCAGCGACGCGCGCGAGCGCATGAGACCCCGGCTGAAATGGTGCTTGAGCTTGCGGCCATGCGCGTCGATCACCATGCGCACGGCGAGACACGCGCGCGGCACGTCCTCGTGCAGCGAGCAGAGATCGCCCGAAAGCCGGTCGGGCAGCATCGGCACGACCCGGTCAGGGAAATAGGTCGAGTTGCCGCGGTTCCATGCCTCGCGGTCGAGCGTATCGCCGGTGCGGACGTAATGCGCGACATCGGCGATGGCGACCCAGATGACGAAGCCGCCCTCGTTCCTGGGGTCCGGGTCGGGCTGTGCCAGCACCGCGTCGTCGCGGTCGCGCGCGTCCACCGGGTCGATGGTGATCAGCGGCAGCTCGCGCAGGTCCGTGCGCTGGCCGAGCCCGGCGGGCTTTCGGCCGTCGGCGGCGTCCAGCACCTCGTCGGGGAACTCGTCCGGGATGCCGTGGGCATGGATCGCGATGAGCGACACGGCGCGCGGCGCGGTCGGGTCGCCGAGGCGTTCGACGACCCGCGCGCGGGGCAGGCCCATCCGGGCCTTGGGGCCGGCCTGTTCGGCCTCGACCAACTCGCCGTCCTTGGCGTTGCCGGCGTCGCCGGCGCGCACGATCCATTCCTTGGCGCTGCCCTTGTCGATGGGCACGATGCGGCCGCCCTCGGTTTCGGTGCGGAAGATGCCGAGCATCCGGCGGGGCGAGATGCCGATCTTGCGGATGAGCCGGGCCTCATAGCCGTGATCCTCGGCCGCGACCGGGGTCAGCTTAGCCAGGATCCGGTCGCCCTTGCCGAGCGCGGGATCGCCGCGCCGCGCCACGTAGAGCACGCCGGGCGGCGTGCCCTCGCCCTGCCATTCGAGCGGGCGGACGAAGATGTCGCCATCGGCGTTCGGCGGCTGGACCTCCAGAACCGTCACCGGCGGCAGGCGGTCGCCGTCGCGGTAGGACTTTCGGTTGCCCCGGATATGCCCCTCGTCGGCCAGTTCCCGCAGCAGGCGTTTCAGCTCGATCCGCTCGGCGCCCTTGATGCCGAAGGCCTTGGCGATCTCGCGCTTCGAGCTTTGGTCGGGATTGTCGTTGATCCACGCCAGAAGCGCGTCTTTGGAAGGGAGCTTTGCCATGCCGCCCCGATAGCACGGGCACGCCGGGGCGTCATCCGGAAAGGGCGGCGCGGGCGGCCGCCAGCGTGGCCTCGCGCGGGCCGTCGGCGTCCAGCCGTCGCCAGTCCGTGACGGCCGGGGCCGCGTCCAGCTGCAGCCGGACCACGCGGGCGTCGGCATCGGAGGCGTCGCCGATGCGGGCCGTCACCCGGTCGAGCATCGTGCCGGCCGCGGCCTCGAGCCAGATCCCGTCGAAGGCCACGCCGGCCGCACGGGCCAAATCGCGGGCGGCATCGCGTTCGGCGGCATGCAGGAAAACCCCGTCGAGCACCACCGCGTGCCCCGCGCCCAGGGCGCGTTCCGCGCGGTCGAACATCATGTCGTAGACCGCGGCGTTGATCCCGGACGCGTAGGCGGAATCGGGCAGGCGCGTCAGTGCGTCCACGCCCATATGCGCCTTGCGCAGCAGGTCGCTGCGCAGGTGCAGCGCCCCCGGCACCGGCCCGATCCCGGGCGCGAGATCCCGCGCCAGGGTGGTCTTGCCCGTGCCCGACAGCCCGCCGATCGCGATCAGCCGCGCCGGCGGCGGGGACAGGAAGGCGACCGCATCGTCCAGGTAGCCGCGCGCGACCTGTCCCGCGGCGTCGCCCGTGCCGTCAAGCCGCGCGGCCTGCACCGTGGTCATCGCCCGGATCGCGGCGCGGAGCGCAAGAAAGAGCGGCAGCGCCGCCAGCCCGTCAAGCTGCGCCGGGTCACCGGCATGAAAGAAGTAACGGTTCATGACGGTGTTGGCGGCCTCGGGCAACCCGGCGTGCCGCAGGTCCATCAACAGGAAGGCAAGATCGTAGAGCACGTCCATGGTGCCGAGGCGCTCGTCGAATTCGAGCGCGTCGAAGGGCACCGGCCGTCCGTCCAGCGCGACGATGTTGCCGAGATGCAGGTCGCCGTGACCGCGCCGGACGTGACCCGCCCGCGTTCGTGCCGTCAAGAGCGGCTGCACCGCGCGCCATGCCGCGCCGATCCGCGCGCGGTAAACCGCCACGCGGTCGGCGGGCAGCACGTCCGTCATGCCGGCGAACGCGGCGTCGAGCTCCGTGACGATCTCGCCGATCAGCTCCGCGCCGTCGGTGTCCCGGCGCGGGGCGGCGGCGTGATAGGCGGCGATCCCGGCGCCCAGCCGCTCCGCCATCGCGCGGTCCAGCCCGCCCGCCGCCGCGATTTTCGACAGTTCCGCGCCAGCGGGAAACCGGCGCATGTGCAGCGCCCATTCCACCGGCTGGCCGGTGCCGTGCAGCGCCAGCGTGCCATCGGGCGCACGCGTCACGGCGACGAGCCCGAGGTACAACTCCGGTGCGGCCGGCGCGTTCAGTTCCATCTCGCGGCGCAGCATCGCCGCGCGTTTCTCGGGCGTCGAGAAATCAAGGTAGTCGTAGCGCACCGGGCGCTTGATCTTGTAGGCGTCGTCGCCGGCCAGGAAGACCAGCGCGGCATGGGTTTCGCGCCGCTCGACGGGCAGGCCGCCATGGGTCGCCGGATCTCCGAGCAACGCTTCGACCGCCGCGACGTGGCGGTTTTCCGGGCGTTCGGGGACGGAACTCTCTGCCATGGCGGCAGGGTGTCACGGGCCGGCCTGCCGCGCCTTGAGCCGGATCAACCCCCGGGCGCTCTTAGGCGAAATAGCCGTCCAGGATCCGCCGGTAGATCGCCGTGAGCTGCCGGACCTGGTCCAGCGGCACGCGCTCATCCACCTGGTGCATGGTTTCGCCCACCAGCCCGAATTCCACCACCGGGCAGTGATCCTTGACGAAGCGCGCGTCCGACGTGCCGCCGGAGGTGGACAGCACCGGGGTCACGCCGGTCTCGGTCTCCACCGCGGTGGCGACGAGATCGGAAAGCGGCCCCGGCGGCGTCACGAAGCTTTCGCCGGAGACCCTGGTGTCCATGCGGATCTCGACGCCCGTGCCCTCCGCCGCGCGCGCCGCCTCGCGCCGCATCCAGTCGATCAGCGCGTCAGAGCTCTGTGCATCGTTGAACCGGATGTTCACGGTCGCCCGGGCCGCGGCCGGGATCACGTTGTTGGCCGGGTTGCCGACATCCACCGTCGTCACGGCGAGCGTCGAGGGGTCGAAGTGATCGGTGCCCTCGTCCAGCGTGGCCGAGGTCAGCCGGTCAAGCAGGCGGATCAACGGCGGCAGCGGGTTGCGCGCGCGGTGCGGGTAGGCCGAATGGCCCTGCACCCCGCGCGCCGTGAAATAGGCCGTCATCGAGCCGCGCCGGCCGATCTTGATCATCTCGCCCATGCGTGCGGGGCAGGTCGGTTCGCCCACCAGGCAGGCGGACATGGCCTCGCCCTCGGCCGCCATCCAGTCCAGCAGCGCCGCGGTCCCGTCCACGGCATCGCCTTCCTCGTCGCCGGTGATCGCCAGGATCACCGCGCCGTCGGCGGGCGGCGTCTCGGTCACGAAATCGATCGCGGCCGCGGCGAAGGCCGCCACGCCTGATTTCATGTCGGTCGCGCCCCGGCCCCAGAGCTGGCCGTCGCGGATCTCGGCGCCGAAGGGATCGACGCTCCAGGCCGCGCGGTCGCCGACCGGCACGACGTCGGTGTGGCCGTTGAACCCGAAGCTGCGGGGATGGCCCCTGGGTCCCCAGCGCGCGAAGAGATTGGCGATCCCGTTCCGGTCCACCCGGTGACAGGTGAACCCGGCCGCCGCCAGCCGGTCTTCCAGCAGCACCAGCGCGCCGCCTTCCTCGGGCGTGACGGACGGGCAGCGCACCAGTTGCGCGGTCAGCTCGACAGGATCGGTGGGCATCGCGGTCTCCTCTGGCGGTCAGGCGTCGTCGAAGAAGGGCGTCAGCTGCGCAACGATCACGGCGTTCTCGTCCAGTGCGCGCTGCATCAGGCCGCGTTCCTCGTCGCCGATCTCGTGGCCTTCGGCGATCCGTTCCTCGGCGGTGCCGTAGCCGGTGACGTCGAGCGGGGCGAGATCGGCCTGTTTCAGGATCGCCACGGTCTCGCGCACGGCTTCGTCCTCGTCCACGCCCGAGGCATAGCATATGAGCGCGGCGCCGGTGGCGCCCTCGGGCAGCCCGTCGCCTGCCTTGCGGCCAACCTGCACCAGCAAGGTGTAGACCTCTTGCCGGGACTTGCCTTTCGTCATCGCGCTATCGCTTTCTGCCGTTTCGCGTCAGTCGTCGTAGCCGTTCGCCGCGAAGGCGTAAAGCCGCAGCTGTTCGGCGCTGTAGGGGCGCATCGGCAGAACGCCGTCGCCGATTTCCGAGAGCGCGGGCGAGAGATAGCGCAGCCCCGGCAGGGCGGTCTCCAGGCCTGGGCCGACGCGGATGCCCTTCGTGACGGGGCAGGCCTCCAGGATGCCGTCGTCGATCAGGTCGTTCGTCAGCGGGTCGAAGCGCGGTGCCGGGCCGGGGCCGGCGGTGTTGACGACCGCCGCGGCGGCCATCTGCGCGGCGGTGCCGTCGGGGGTCGTGTAGGCCACGACCAGCGTGCCGTCACCCGCGCGTCGGACCGCCGAGACCTGGCCGGCGACCATCCGCGTGCGTCCCGCCGCCGCCAGCCGGTCGAAATCGCGGATCGAGTCCCGGGTGCCCCTGAAGAACCGGCGCTCGACGCGTGTGGCGGCGCGGCGGGCCTCGTCGCGATCCGGCACGAAGCTGGTCAGCCGTTCGCGGAAAAGCCAGCCATAGAACCCGCCCTGCAGTTCCGCCATCCGGTCGCCCCCGGCCCGGCAGCGGGCGATATCGGCATCGAGCGCGGCCAGGAAGGTCTCGGCCGTCCGGTAAGGCGGCGCGAGGCCGGGCGCTGCGGCCGGCCTTCGGGGGTGATGGGGCGCGGTCGGCTCCGGCAGATGCCCGGTCTGGGAGATCACGCTGAACGCGAGCCGCGATTCCTCCGTCACCGACTGCACCAGCCGCAGCACGTCCAGCATCGCCGCGTTGCCGCCGATACAGACGATGGGCCCGCCGTTGCGCGCGAGCCCGGCGATCGCGGCCTCGTTGCCGTAGGGGGTCTCGAAGGCCGGCGCGCCAAGGCCGGCGCAGAGCGGCTGGTTGACCGGGCCACCGGTCGCAAGATCGACGCTGTCGGCCGCCACGGTGGTCCCGTCCGAGAGCGACAGCCGGAACGCGGGGCCATCCCGGCGCAGGCCCGTCACCTTCGCGGGCAGGCGCACGATCTCCACCCCGGCCTCGTCCAGGCGCGCCAGCCCGGCCTCGATCCTGGCGCGCAGGTAGTCGCCGAAGATCGCGCGTGGCAGGAACAGCGCCGCGATGTCGTCCCGCGCAACATGCGGCGCGGCGGCCGCCAGCCAGTCCGGGCGGCGGCCGGCCATGCGTGCCGCGATGTCATCCCAGCGCGCCGCGGCCCAGTCCACGAAGGCCTCGTCGATCAGGTAGGCGGGCGAATTCAGAAGCCAGGCGAAACGCCACGGCGCATCCGCGGGATGGTCGGCATAGGCAAGGCCCCGGCCGAGCCGGGCCACGGCCGGGCCGATCACGGTCAACCGGTCGCCGCGCCCGAGCGGCGCGGAAACGGCAAGCTCGGCCGCGCTCAGCCCGTCGCCGATGATCGCATGATGGGTCATCTCGATGATCCTCGTTACGTCACACGGAACGGGCGGGCCGGTTGCCGGCCCGCCCGCAATCTGGTGGGATCGACGTTGCGCCGCGCATGGCCGGTCCGGCAAGCACGGATCGCCGCCGGGGTCAGTCGCGCAGCAGCTCGTTGATGCCGACCTTGCTGCGGGTCTGTTCGTCCACCCGCTTGACGATCACCGCGCAGTAGAGGTTCAGGTTGTTCTTCGTCGGCATCGAGCCCGAGACGACGACCGAGTAGGGCGGCACCTCGCCCATGAAGACCTCGCCGGTCTCGCGGTCCACGATCTTGGTCGACTTGCCGATATAGACCCCCATGCCGAGCACCGCGCCCTCGCGGATGATGCAGCCCTCGACCACCTCGGACCGGGCCCCGATGAAGCAGTTGTCCTCGATGATGGTGGGCCCGGCCTGCATCGGCTCCAGCACGCCGCCGATGCCGACGCCGCCCGAGAGATGCACGTTCTTGCCGATCTGCGCGCAGGAGCCCACGGTCGCCCAGGTGTCGACCATGGTGCCCTCGTCGACATAGGCGCCGAGATTCACGAAGGACGGCATCAGCACCACGCCCGGCGCGACGAAGGCCGAACGGCGCACGATGCAGTTCGGCACGGCGCGGAAGCCGGCGGCGCGCCATTCGCTGTCGCCCCAGCCCTTGAACTTGCTGTCGACCTTGTCCCACCAGTGGCCGCCTTGCGGGCCGCCGTCCTGCTGTTCCATGTCCTTCAGGCGGAAGCCGAGCAGGACCGCCTTCTTGGCCCACTGGTTCACGTGCCAGTCGCCTTTCTCCTGGCGCTCCGCCACGCGCAGCTGGCCTGAATCCAGCGCGTCGAGCGTCGCCTCGATGGCCTCGCGGGTCTCGCCGCCGGTCGCGGGGGTGATCTGGTCGCGCGCCTCCCAGGCGGCTTCGATGGCGGTCTCCAGCTGGGCGTTGGACATGCGGCGTCTCCAATTCGTATCTGGCCTCGTCGGAGTTGAGCCTATAGATCAACGCTGGTCCCCGCGCAACGCAGGCAAACCACCGAGGAGGCTGCATGACGGACGATTCCCCGAAGCGGGTCTTTCCAGACGCCGGCGCGGATATTCGCCAGGCCCAGGAGATGCCGGAGACGCCGCAGACCCGATCGCCGGCCTATCGGCTGGCCTTCAACGACGACGATTTCATGGCCCGCGACGAACTGCGCCCGGTGCGGCTGCAGCTCGAGCTTCTGAAGCCCGAACTACTGATGAGCGAATACGGCATCGAGAGCACGGTGGTGCTTTTCGGCGGCGCGCGCATTCCCGAGCCGGATCTGCGGCACACCGCCGGGACCGAAACGCTGGCGGCGCTGGCGGATTACTACCAGGTCGCGCGGGATTTCGCGCGGCTTCTGACTGAGCGCTTCCAGACCGACGGCGTGCGTGACAACGTCATCGTCACCGGGGGCGGCCCCGGCGTGATGGAGGCCGGAAACCGCGGCGCGGCCGATGCCGGCGGCGTGTCGATCGGGCTCAACATCGTTCTGCCGCACGAGCAGGCGCCGAACCGGCACGTCACGCCCGAGCTCTGCTTCAATTTCCACTACTTCGGCATCCGCAAGATGCATTTCCTGCTGCGCGCAAACGCCGTGGCGATCTTTCCGGGCGGGTTCGGCACGCTGGACGAGATGTTCGAGGCGCTGACCCTGATCCAGACCGACCGCATGGCGCCGATCCCCTTCCTGCTTTTCGGCAAGCAGTTCTGGGAGCGGATCATAAACTTCGAGGCGCTGGCCGAGGCCGGCACGATCTCGCGCGCGGATCTCGACCTGTTCCGGTTCGTCGAGACGGCCGAGGAGGCGGTCGCGCTCATCGAGCGGTGGCACCGCACCGGCGGCTACTGATCGGCGGCGAGCCGGTATTCGACGAATTCGGTGCGCTGGAACATGTTCTCGTTGTCGTCGGAGATCATCGTCAGCCGGATCGCGCCGGCCGCGTCGCGCCAGACCGAGATGCCCTCGAGGTTGTCATGGGTGCCGAAGCCGGTCTCCAGCAGCGTCGTCTCGGCGGTGATGCCGCCGGGCCCGAGGCTGAAGACGCGCACCCGGCTGGCGAAGCCCAGCAGGCCGCGGAATTCCCGTTCCAGCAGGTAGAGCCGCCCGTCCGGCCCGAAATCCGCGCCCACGGGCAGCAGTTTCCCGCGGCGCGGCAGGTCGAAGGGCCGGTCCCAGGCGCCGTCGCGGAACCGGTAGACCGGGAACGGCCGGTCCCAGGCGCCCGAACGTTCGGGCAGCGTGTAAAGCGCGCCGTCCGGCCCCCGCGCCAGCGCCTCCAGCGCCGAATTGTTCTGAAGGCGCGCGAAATCCGGGTGCCGGGGCAATGGGCGGGCCCGTGCGCCGGGCGCGTCGTAGACATCCACCCGGTGTTCGGCCTCGAAGGAAATGTAGAGCCGGCCGTCCGGACCCATGGCCAGACCCTCGGCATCGACGCGGTAGCGGGTCAGCGGCGCGCCGTCCGCACCCTGCAGCGTGTAAAGCTTCGCCTCCCGCACGGCCGTGATGGTTCCCGTCGCATCGCGCGAGAGCCGCCCGGTCACCGCGATGCCGCGGTCGCCGACCGCGGTGAAGGCCGCACCTCCTTCCGTCACGGCCAGCCCCGAGAGCCCGGCGACGCGTGCATCGCTTACCTGCCAGTTAAAGCTGCCGACCAGCTTCAGCCGCTCGCCGGCGGTCGCGCGACCCGCCGGGGCGAGCGCCAGGAGGAGGGCCGCGATCAGTCCGAGGCGAGAACGCGGGCACATTGGCGCGGCAGGTCGGCCATGGTGTAATCCCGCGCGCCCCGCTTGCGCTTGGCCGGTTTCGCCGGTTCGGCGGGGGCCTCGGGCGGGTCCAGGTAATCCGTTACCCACCACGTCAGCGTCTCGTCGCAGCCATCCCCGCCATTGGAGAGGTCGGCCACGGTCGGGCGCTGGGTCTGGCAATCGCGGGATCCTCTGGGGCATTTGAGACGCACGTGAAAATGATAATGGTGACCGTAGAGCGGCCGGATCTTCTGCAGCCAGGCGCGGTCGCGGCCCGCGGTCCGGCACATTTCGATCTTGGCCGGCGCGGTGACGAAGATGCGATCGACCGCGGGATCCTTCGCCGCGGCCTTCATGATCGCCATATGCGCCGGTGTCCAGTTCCGATTGACGCTGCGCTGGTCGGCCGAACGGACCGAGATCGCCGAGAGGCTCTCGCGTTCGGCGCGGCTGAGATCCATCCGCTTGGCCGGGTAGAGCCAGATATCCGCGTCGAGCCCGGTCTGGTGGGACTGGTGCCCGCTGGTCATCGGGCCGCCGCGCGGCTGGGAAATATCGCCGATATAGAGCCCGGCCCAGCCCTGCCGCACGGCCTCGCGCGATAGCCGCTCCACGAAGGCGATGGTCTCCGGATGGCCCCAGTTGCGGTTCCGGCTGAGCCGCATGGCCTGCCAGGTCGGCCCGCTCTCGGGCAGTTGCACCAGCCCGGCAGCGCAGCCCTTGGCATAGCCGCCGATGGCGGCCGGGCTCTGGCGCGAGGCGTCCCGGATCGCGCCGAAGAGCTGGTTGGCCTTGGCGCCGTCATGTCCGGATTTCGAGGCGACGCTTTCCCCGTCGGACGGGCCGTCGCCGCAGGCGGCCAGCGCCAGCATCAGCGCCGGGATAAGGAGGGATCGGGTTCGGACCATGTGGCGGTGCTCTCTCCTTGGGCTTCGACCCAGACTAGCAGGATCAGACCGATCAGGAACAGGACAATGAGCGGCGTCACGCCGAGACGCTGGCTGTCCGTTGCCCCGGTGACGACCGCGATCAGCAAGGGCGCCAGCCAGGTGGTCGACTTGCCGGACAGCGCGTAGAGCCCGAAAGCCTCGGTCATGCGGTCGGGATCGGCCTGGCGGACCATCATCGTGCGGGATGCCGATTGCAGCGCGCCCCCCGCCGCGCCGATCAGGCAGCCGCAAACGTAGAAGGCGATGTCGGGCAGGGCCGACCCCGGGGCGACCGGCAGGCCCAGAACGGAGGTCTGCGAGATCGTCACGACCACCGTGCAGACCAGCAGCAGCACCGTGATGCAGGTGGCGATGACGGGTTTCGGCCCGAACCGGGAATCGGCATGCCCGCCCGCCCAGGCGAAGATCGCCCCGGTCACGGCGGCGAGAATGCCGAAGACGCCCACATCGACCACCGACCAGCCGAGCACGCCCAGCGCGTAGATGCCGCCGAAGGTGTAGAGCCCGTTGAGCGCGTCCCGGTAGAAGAGCGCCGCGCCGAGATAGGCGAAGAGGCTGCGCGTGCGGGGCAGCCGCCGGATCGTGCGCCAGAGCCCGGTCAGCGACTCGCGCAGCGTATCGGCGCGGCCCGCGCGCTCGATCTTCGGGGCCGGGCGCTCGCGGACCCACAGGAAGAACGGGATCATGAAGACCGCGTACCATATCGCGACCACCGGCCCGACCGACCGGGTCCCCTCGCGGACCGCAGGGTCGAGCCCGAGGATCGGCTCGATCCCGAGGAAGGTCACGCCGGCATCGTTCTCGGCCAGGAAAAGCAGCATGAGCGCCAGCGACAGCACGCCGCCCGCATAGCCGAAGGCCCAGCCGGCCCCCGAGATCCGGCCGAGCGCGGCGCGCGGGCCGAGATCCGGCAGCAGCGCGTTGGTGAAGATCGTGGCGAATTCCATGCCGACGAAGCCGATACCGAAGGCCAGCAGGATCCAGGTGACGTTGTCGGAGTCCGGATAGGCCCACCAGAGCCCGAAGGCCCCCGCCATGTAGAGCACCGAGAATCCGGCGATCCACGGCATCCGCCGCCCGTTGACGTCGGCGACGGCACCGAGCAGGGGCGCCAGCACGGCGACGCTCAGCCCCGCGACCGTGAGCCCGAACCCCCAGAGCTTCTGTGCGCGGGTCGCGTCGCCCACCACGGTGGCGAAATAGGGGCTGAAGACGAAGGTCAGAAGCAGGGTGTTGTAGGGCTGGCTGGCCCAGTCGAAGAACATCCAGCCCCAGATCCGTTTCCGGTCGATCCCCGACATGACCCCTCACCCGTTACACGCCTGACGGGATATGACCGGGGCCGTCGCTGCGTGGCAAGGGAATTGTCAGGGGCCGGGCGGCCACGGGCGGGTGGCGTCGGCGGCGATCCAGGCGCGCACGTAATCCGGCAGCGGGGGCGAGCGCGTCTCGGCGCCGAGCGCGGCCAGCACCTCTTCGGGCGGCACGATCCCGGCGCTGCCGGTCACCGCGGCGCGGTAGAGCACCGCCGACAGCGCCTCGCCCCGGCGCCACATCGACTGCTCGATATAGAGGAAGCGGTGATCCCAGCCGACGCAGCGCGACCGCATCTCGAAGCGGTCGAGGATCCGCGTGCGCCGCCGCCAGCGCACCGAGGCGCCGGCCATGGTCAGCCCCCAGCGCTCGCGCCGGAGCACCGCGATCAGGCCGGCCCGTCCGGCCAGCGGAATGCGCCCGAGATCGTAGAGCGTGAGCGACCGGCCGTTGTTGAGCTCCATCCAGATGTCCAGGTCCCACGGCCAGCAGACATGCTGCGAGACATGGGTTTCGGTGATCCCGAGCGGCGGGCGCCACCGGTTGAGCAGCAATTCCTTGGCGAAGCGGACGAAGGGGTACATGCACGGGCTCCTTTCGGCGCGGTACCAAAGGCAGGCCCGGCATCCGCGTCAAGCGCAACGTCGCGGCAGGCATGGCTTGCCAAGCGGGCGCGGGACACTTAGGTCTTGGCGCGTTACACGCGGACGGGCGTGACAAGGGAAGGGCCGCGCATGACGTCGCTTTTGCAGATCCTGCTGCTCATCATCGATGTGCTCTGGTTCATCGTGATCATCCACATCATCATGAGCTGGCTCATCAACTTCCAGGTGCTGAACCTGCGCCAGCCGCTGGTCGCGCAGATCTGGGACGGTCTCAACCAGCTGCTCGAGCCGATATACGGCCGCATCCGGCAGGTTCTGCCGGCCATGGGCGGGCTCGACCTGGCGCCGCTGGTGTTGCTGGTCGGGCTGTACGCGCTGCAGATCGTCATACGGAACAACATGTACGCCTTCTGAGTTAGGTTCAGGCCCGGCGGCCGGCGTCCGGCCGGCACCGCGTGGCGACCACGACCGGAGGTGTGCCATGGCCGACCCGAAACGCGACCATCCCAACGTTCCCGAAATCGACCAGTCGGACCGGTGCGTGCCGGTCAACCTGCGCCAGTCCGGCCCGACCCCGGTCGAGATGCTGATCTCGACGCGGGTGCGGAAATCCGCGTTCTGGCACCTGTCGGTGGAGGCCGGCTGCTGGCGGGCGACGGTCTATAACCGCATGTATCACCCCCGCGGCTACGTGAAGCCCGAGGATGGCGGCGCGATGATGGAATATCACGCGCTGGTCAACCGCGTGACGCTGTGGAATGTCGCGGTCGAGCGCCAGATCCGCGTCAAGGGCCCGGACGCGGAGGCCTTCGTCGATTTCGTCATCACGCGCGATGCCACCAGGATCGCGCCGATGCGCGGCAAGTATTCCATCCTCTGCAACGAGGCCGGCGGCATTCTCAACGACCCCGTGTTGCTGCGCCTCGCCGAGGACGAGTTCTGGTTCTCGCTGTCCGACAGCGACCTGATGCTGTGGCTTCAGGGCGTGAATATCGGCCGGCGCTGGGACGTCGACATCGACGAGATCGACGTCTCGCCGCTGCAGATCCAGGGGCCCCGCTCGGAGGCGCTGATGGCCGAACTCGTCGGAGAGGCTGTCCGCGATCTGCCCTATTACGGCCTGATGGAGGCCGAGATCGCCGGCGCGCCGGTCGTCGTCAGCCAGACCGGGTTTTCCGGCGAGAAGGGCTACGAGGTCTATGTGCGCGACTCGATGGCGAATGCCGAGGCGGTCTGGTACGCGATCCGCGGCCAGGGCGCGCGGCACGGGCTGCGCGTGATCGCGCCGGCGCATCACCGCAGGATCGAGGCGGGGATCCTGTCCTGGGGGCAGGACATGGATGCTGAAACCTCTCCCTTCCAGGTCAATCTGGCCTTCCAGGTGCCCCGGGAGAAGGCCGCCGACTACATCGGCAAGGCCGCGCTGGAGCGCCAGCGCGCCGAGATCGACGCCGGGCGCTATCCCTTCGCGCTCAAGCTCGTGGGGCTGAAGATCGGCGGCAAGCCGATTACCGATTACGCACCCGATTTCTGGTTGATCCAGGATTCCGACGGGCAGCGCGTGGGCTACGTCACCTCGCCCTGGTGGTCGCCCGAACTCGAAACCAACATCGCGCTGGGCTACGTGCCCTGGGCGCTGTCCGGCGTCGGGACCGCGCTGCAGGTCGAGCTTCCGGAGAAGTATTCGCGCGTATCCGGCAAGCCCACCGCGGCGGCGGTCACCGAGGTGCCGTTCCGTCCGTCGGCCCATCCGAGCGCCCGCGAACAGGCGAAGGCGCATGGCCGCGACTGGGCGGATTGAGGCGGCTCAGACCCGGTCCACGTTCAGCCAGACGCCGCCCTCCGGGCGCAGGGTCAGGATAAGCACCGGCTTGGGCGCGCGCCCGGGCACGGTGGCGAAGCGGAACCGCGCGACCAGCGTGGCCAGGATGATGATGGCCTCGGTCATGGCGAAACTCGCGCCGATGCAGATGCGCGGCCCGTCGCCGAAGGGCAGGTAGGCGTAGCGGTCCCGCGCGGTTCCGGGCGCGAAACGGTCGGGGTCGAAGCGATGCGGATCGTCCCAGAGCTGGTGGTTCCGATGCAGCGCGTAGATCGGCAGCATCACCGTATCGCCCGGGCGCACCGCGCGCCCGCAGAGCGTGTCCGCCTCGCGGGCCGTGCGCGACAGGAAGGCCGCCGGCGGATAGAGCCGGAGCGTCTCCTCGATCACCTGGCGGGTATAGGTCAAACGCGGCACGTCCGCGGCCGTCGCGGTCCGGCCCTGCAGCACGGTCTCGGCCTCGGCGCGCAGACGGTCCTGCACGCCGGGATCGAAGGCGACGAGGTAAAGCGCCCAGGACAGCGCGAGCGCGGTGGTCTCGTGACCGGCCACGATGAAGGTCAGCAGGTTGTCGCGCAGTTCGGCCGTGTTCATCTGCCGCCCGGTCTTGGGGTCGGCGCCGGCCATCAGCAGATCCAGCAGGTCGGGCACCTCTGGCGGCCCGGCGGCGCGCCGGGCGTCGATGGCGGCGTCGGCGACGCGCTTCATCTCGCGGTTGGCGTTCGTCGAGAAGAGCCGCCCCGGCCGCGGCACCCATGTGGGTATGCCCGCCACGTCCAGCAACGAGACCCGCGCGGTCTGCGCGATGTACTGGTCGATGGCCCGGTGCACCGCCTCGCGGTCGAAGGAATCCCCGCCCGAGAACGTGACTTCGCCGATGACCTCGAAGGTGGCGGCGACCATTTCCTGGTGCAGGTCGGCGGCACGCCCGGCGACGGTTTCGAGGCGACGGGCGGACCGTTCGGCGGCGGCCGACATGATCGGGGCGAGGGCGTCGATGTTACGGGCCGAGAAGACCGGCGCCGCCGCCCGGCGCTGCCAGCGCCAATGCGCGCCCTCGGCGATGAACAGGCTCTCGCCGATGGCCGGGCGGAGGATGTTCTTGGTGACGTCGGATTTCGGATAGTTGTCGAGCCGATCCTTCAGGATGCGGCGGTTGGCGCCGGGATCCATCACCATGTGCCAGCGTGCCCCGGTCTTGCCCGAGACGATGGGCTGGCGGGTGGCGATTTCCGGGATCAACTCGAGCACGTTGCGGCGTGCCACGCGAAAGGATTTCAGGATTCCCCAGGGCTCCGTCACCAGGGGAACCTGCGGGGGGAGTCTCTGTTCCGGCGCCGTCGTGGTCATGGCCCGTCCTTCGCGCTTTCCGCATCACCATATGGCCCGGCCCTGCCGCGGGGCAATCCCGGCGATGGATTGCGTGGTGCGCGCGGCTGCGCTAAGGCTCGGCCAGGCCTCTACGGAAAGGATTTCCGATGACGACCGCCGCCCGATTGCGCACCTGTCTCGCCGCCGCCGCGCTCGGCCTGCTCGCCGCCTGTGGCGCCCGCGAGGAGCTGCCGGAGACCCCCGAGCCGATGGGAGATTTCCGTCTCGGCTATACCGTCGTCGTCGAGGAAAATGCCGAGCTCGGCCCTTTCACGCGCGAGGCCGAGCCGGGACTCTGGCGCAGCGAACTGACCCAGGCGATCGATCGGCGGCTTGGCCGCTATGAGGGCGACGCCTATTACCATGTCGCAGCCAATGTCGAGATGTATGTCCTGGCGCTGCCGGGCGTGCCGCTGCTGGTGTCGCCGAAATCGGCGCTGGTGCTGACCGTGAATGTCTGGGACGACGCCACCGGCACCAAGATCAACCCCGAGCCGAAGCAGATCACCGTCTTCGAGAGCTTCTCGGGAAAAACCGTGATCGGGTCCGGCCTGACCCAGTCCCGCGAGGAGCAGGCGCGCAACCTTGCAGAGAACGCGGCGGCAAAGATCCACGAGTGGATGCTCGAGAACACCGCGTGGTTCGAGGCGGCGGAGAGACCCGCCGCGGAGGGGGGCGAAAGCGGCCCCGGGGAGGTGACGCTGCCCCCGGTTTTCGAGGTGCCCGCGGCCCCGGCCAACTGACGCTTGATTTTTCCCGAGAACCTGATTACGCAGCGCGCGATGCGAAACCGGCCCCGCCGCGAGGGCTTTAGTCAATGAGGCGCCCGAAAGATGGCAAAAGAGAAGTTTGAACGTACGAAACCGCATGTGAACATCGGGACTGTTGGTCACGTTGACCACGGCAAGAC
>CAJXYS010000030.1 GCA_913063035.1 uncultured Maritimibacter sp.
ATCCGTGGTGGGATCTCCCGCAGCTTCTCGGTACCGTTGGCGGCATCGCGCTTGCGGTGGGCACCGGGGGATTGCTGGTTGCTAAACGCAAACGTCTACCGGACATGGTCGAGCCGGCAACCCGCGGTATGGACACCGCCTTCACTCTCATGCTGCATTTGACGGCCGTTACGGGCTTGGCGCTTCATTTTCTAGCGCTGACTCCTCTGCTTGGTGTGTTGCTGGCGCTGCATCTTGGTGTCGTATTTGCGCTTTTCCTGACGATGCCGTACGGCAAATTTGTGCATGGCCTTTACCGCTTTGCCGCGCTTTGCCGGCTTGCCATGGCGCGGCGCCATGGTCTCAAGGCGCCCGAGGCGCCGGTAAGAAGCGGCGCCCCGGGGGCGGCGCCCTCGCGCGGGTGACGATGACCAAGCCGTTGCGAATCGGTGCGGGAGCGGGTTTTGCCGACGACAGAATCGCTCCGGCGCTCGCCATGGCGGAGGCGGGGGCGGTCGATTTTCTCGTATTTGAATGTCTTGCCGAGCGGACCGTTGCCCGCGAAGTCTTGGCACGCCGTGAAAACGACGAACACGGCTATAATCCCCACCTCGCCGACCGCATGCGCACCGTTCTGCCAGCCTGTCTGCGCCACGGGATCCGGATCGTTTCGAACATGGGTGCGGCCAACCCGGTCGCTGCGGCCCGGCGCTCCGTTGAGATTGCGCACGAACTCGGCCATTCGCGGCTGCGTGCAGCCGCCATCACCGGTGACGAAGTTAACGAAGCCGTGGCGGCTCGCCCGGATCTGCCTCTTATGGAGTCCGGCGAGCCCGTCGAAAGTATCCTGCCGCGGATGGTATCAGCCAACGCCTATCTTGGTGCCGACGCGGTTCTGGCAGGGCTTGAAACCGGGGCGGATGTTGTTCTGACTGGGCGTGTTGCGGATCCCTCGCTTTTTCTTGCGCCGGCCATGCATGTCTTTGGCTGGGGCCACGACGATCTGGACTGCATCGCGCAAGGCACGGCCACAGGCCATCTTCTGGAATGTGCGGCCCAGTTAACGGGCGGCTACTTTGCCGACCCGACTCGTCCCGAGAAATATGTGCCAGAGCTTGCCGATATCGGCAGCCCCATCGCCGAAATTGGCTGCGACGGAGCGGTGAGCTTGTACAAATTGCCGGGAACCGGCGGGCGTCTTGACCGGCGAACCGCGACCGAGCAGCTGCTCTACGAGGTGCATGATCCAGCCGCATACGTGACCCCTGACTGCATCCTGGACCTGACGGAGGTTGATCTGTTGCATGCCGGCAGGGACCGTGTCGCGGTAACGGGCGCAAGGGCCGCTCCTGCGCCGAAACACCTGAAAGTTCTGATCGCATATTCGGACGGTTACATCGGCGAGGGTCAGGTGGGTTATGCGGGGATAGGGGCCGTTGAGCGTGCCGAACTCGCCGCCGAGACGGTGCAAGAGCGCCTGCGCAGACGTGGATTTAATTACGAAGAAATCCGCGTGGATCTTATCGGTTGCACCAGCTTGCATGGTGCGGCGTCAGGGCCATCGGACCCCTACGAGGTCCGGCTGAGAGTCGCCGCGCGAACACCCGACCGAGATGCGGCAAGGGCCGTGGGGTTCGAAGTTCGCGCCATGCATGTAAACGGGCCAACGGGTGGTGGAGGTGGCAGCGTGCCCAACGTGCGCGAGGTGATGGCGGTCCAATCCGTCCTTCTGCCGCGAGAATTGGTGTGCCCTGAGGTGACTGTGATTGGAGATGGGCCGTGACCCGCGTTCATGATATCGCTCATGCGCGTGCCGGCGACAAGGGTGACACGTCTAACCTTGTGGTGGTGGCCTACGACGAAACAGCTTGGGAGCGGTTGGCGAGCGATTTGACCGCGGAGCTTGTAGCCCGCGCCTTTGCGCCGATCGCCCGAGGGCCCGTGACTCGATACGAATTGCCGCGATTGCAGGCGCTCAATTTCGTCATCGAAAATGCCTTAGGCGGTGGTGTCGCGCGTTCACTGTCCATCGATCCCCATGGCAAGACGCTGAGTGCACTGATGCTGACCATTGAATTGCCCGAGCCTAAGAGGCGTCGATGAAGATTGCTGTGCTGGACGATTACCTAGGTTACTCCATGATCGATGCCGATTGGGGTGTCCATGCAGGCGACGTCACCGTTTTTCGAGAGCCGATCCCGGCGGCGGATCTTGCGACCACGCTGGCACCTTTTGATGTGCTTTGCGTCATGCGCGAACGCACGCCTCTCCCGGCAGATCTGATTACATCTCTGCCGAATTTGCGCCTAATCGTTACGACAGGAATGCGCAACCACTCGATCGATACCGACGCCGCGGCAGAATGCGGAATTACCGTGTGCGGCACGGCAAGCCGGACAGCGGCCACAGCGCATCTGGCAATGACGTTGATCCTTGCGACAGCGCGAAATCTGGTCGGAAACATCAATGCCGTTGGCCGCGGTGGTTGGCAGGTCGAGGCTGGGCGTGACCTCGAAGGCCTCACACTTGGACTGGTCGGTCTGGGCCGGCTCGGTGGTGAGGTTGCGCGACTGGCGCGCCCATTCGGCGTCGATCTGGTCGCCTGGAGCGGGAACCTGACCCAAACGAGATGTGAGGAAGTTGGTGTCGCCCGCGCAGAAAGCCTCGGAGATCTGATGGAATGTGCCGACATCGCGTCTATTCATCTTGTTTTGTCGGAACGGACTGAGGGTCTTATCGACGCCGAAACGCTGGCGAGAATGCGGCCTGATGCGAGCCTCGTGAACACGTCCCGCGGGCCGATTGTCGATAGAGATGCCTTGTTATCTGCCTTGCGCGCCCGCACATTAGGATGCGCCGCGCTCGATGTATTTGAAGAAGAACCGCTGCCTGCTAACAGTCCGTGGCGTGATCCAGAACTGATCGCGGAAGGGCGACTTATTCTGACCCCTCATATCGGCTACGGCGCGCGCGCGACCTATGCGCAGATGTACCGCGAAACCGCCGAATGCGTGCGGGCCTTCGCCGACGGCGCGCCAATTCGGAACCTCCGAGGCAGGGGTTGGTGAAAAATAGTAGGCGAAGTATCACGCCAGGTACGCGACACTCATGCCGTGAATGCTGACACGGAGCATCCACTGACCACCGCCGTCTGAGCGCTTGATAAGCCACAGGCCCCCGCCGTCGGCATACTTGCCAGGACGCGCCGACTTTACCTGGAGCGCTGTCAGTCTGTGCAGAGCTCGCATCTTGATCCCTCTTAGTATCCACCCTTTTGTTTTGCACAGTATTGGACAGCATTCAACTGCATTAGACACCTAAACATCTGAATAATAAGGTTTCAACCGTAATCATTAGACTACATTGGACAGCACTAGACACTTGTTCAATGCCCTTCACCGGCACCACCTCACCTCCAGCCAGCGCCCGCGTTAAGGTGCCGTTCACATGCCTTTGCTAGCCCGGTGACGGGGTATGCGAGAGGGGTGTGCGATGGCGCAGGACAATCTGCGGCCGGTCATCATCAAGCGGAAGAAACTCGTCGGGGGCGACGGGCATCACGGCGGGGCCTGGAAGGTCGCCTATGCCGATTTCGTCACCGCGATGATGGCCTTCTTCATGCTGATGTGGCTTTTGAACGCGACGACGGAAAAGCAGCGCAAGGGCATTGCCGATTATTTCAGCCCGACGATCCCGGTGCACCGGGTCTCGGGCGGCGGGCAGGGGGCGCTCGGCGGCCAGAGCGTCATGTCCGAGGACACGCTGGCCCATGACGGGACCGGTGCCAGTAACGCCAACCCGACGGCGCTCAACCGCGCGCGTGGCGAGGTCGCCCGGGATGAAACCGCGGCGCTGGAGGCCATCGCGGAGCAACTTGCCGCCGACAGTGGCGAGAGCGCCGTCGCCGACAGCCTGCGCGACCATATCCGCACCCGCGTCACCGACGAGGGCCTTATCGTCGAGCTTTTCGACCTGCCGGGCAGCCCGCTCTTCGCGCCGGGGACGACGACGCCGCGCCCGGTGCTCGAGGCGCTGTCGGGGATGCTGGCCGAGGTCTTCGCCCTGGTCTCCAACGAAGTGGCCGTCGCGGGCCACAGCAGGGCCCACCCGGTCGTGCTGGCCAGGAACCCGGTGTGGGATCTCTCCACCAGGCGCGCGCAGGCCATGCGCCTGCAGCTCGTCGGGGATGGCCTCGGCGCGGAGCGGGTGCAGCGGGTCACAGGCTGGGCCGATCGCCGCCCGACCGAGCCCGACCGGATGGACGTCCGCAACAACCGGCTGGAAATCACCCTGCTGCGCAGCGGCGCAGGGTCCCGGTAATCCGGCGCATTTTATCTGTTAGCGTCCTGTTAAACCGCCATGCGGATAGTCGGTGCAGGCCCTGACCTTGCACAGAAAGGCGTGCGCATGACGATCTCTTCTTCGCTCAATGCCGGGGTGGCCGGGCTCAACGTGAATGCCAGCCGCCTCGCCACGATCTCCGACAACATCGCGAACTCCTCGACCTTCGGCTACAAGCGCTCGGTTGCCGAGTTCCAGTCGATGGTGATCGGCGACACCAGCGGCCGCTACTCGGCCGGCGGTGTCCGGGCGACCACGACCCGCGAGATCGATGAGCAGGGCACGCTGGTCACGACGGACAACCCGACCGATCTTGCCGTGGCCGGGCGCGGTTTCCTGCCGGTGACCACCGCCACGGCGGTGGACAACGCCACCGGCGGCTACCCGCTGCTTCTGACCACCACGGCCTCCTTCCGCCCGGATTCCGAGGGCATCCTCCGGACCGAGGCCGGCCAGGTGCTGCTGGGCTGGCCGGCGGCGTCGGATGGCAGCATCCCGGCCTATGCGCGCGACAGCATGTCGGGGCTGCAACCGGTCCGCATCAACCTCAACCAGTTCGAAGGCGATCCGACCACGCGGATCGGGCTCGGCATGAACCTGCCCGCGACCGAAACCCGGGCGGGCGCCACCGGCGGCCCGTTCGGTATCGCGATCGAATACTACGACAATCTCGGCACGACCGAGACGCTCGATGTCAGCTTCTCGCCGACGGTCCCGGCGACCGGCGCCTCCAACGAGTGGACGGTGACGATCACCGACAGTGCCAGCGGCGGGGCCACCATCGGCGAATACGTGGTGACCTTCGATGACAGTCGGATCGATGGCGGCACCGTGGCCTCGGTCGCCACCACCACGGGCGGGGCCTACGACCCGGCAACCGGGCTGGTCACGGTCACCACGGCCAGCGGGCCCATCGACGTCGACATCGGGGCGCCCGGCGACCCCAGCGGGCTGACGCAGCTCTCCGATGATTTCGCCCCGAGCGGAATCACCAAGGACGGCTCGCCGGTCGGGATCCTGACCTCGGTGGAGGTCGACGAGAACGGTCTCGTGCAGGCGATCTACGATATCGGCTTCACCCGCACGATTTACCAGATCCCGCTGGTCGACGTGCCCAACCCGAACGGGCTGACCTCGGAAAGCGCCCAGACCTACCGGATATCCGGCGAGAGCGGGTCCTACTACCTCTGGGATGCCGGGGACGGTCCGGTGGGTGGTCTCATCGGCTTCGCGCGCGAGGAGTCCGCGACCGACGTGGCCGGTGAGCTGACGCAGATGATCCAGACCCAGCGCGCCTATTCCTCGAACGCCAAGGTCATCCAGACCGTCGACGAAATGCTGCAGGAGACAACCAACATCAAGCGGTGACCCCGCAAGGGGCCCGGTCTTGCAAGCGGAGTGAGAGATGAGTATCGCCAGCACCCTGAACAACGCCCTCTCCGGCCTGACCGCCGCCGCGCGGTCGACGGAAGTCGTGTCCAACAATATCGCGAACGCGATGACCGAAGGGTATGGCCGGCGCGAGATCATGCTTTCCTCCGTGGCGGTCGCGGGCCAGGGCGCGGGTGTGCGTATCGACGGCATTCAGCGCATCGTGGACCAGACCGCCATCGCCGGACGCCGGCTCGCCGCGGGCGCCGAGGCCCATGCATCGGTCGATGCCGGGTTTCACGCCGGCCTCGAGCGCGTGACCGGCCTGCCGGGCGATCCTGGTGCGCTCGGGACCCTGTTCGCCGAATTCTCCGCCACCCTCGCCGAGGCTCAGAGCCGGCCGGACGATGCGTCCCGTCTCGCCGCCGTGGCGGGGTCCGCGGATCGCCTCATCGGGCAGTTCAACCTGATTTCCACCGAGATCCAGACCGCCCGCATGACGGCGGACCGGGAAATCGCGAACCAGGTGCGCGAGGTGAACGATACGCTGGCCCGGATCGCGGATCTGAATGGCCAGATCCGCTTGCTGCAGGGTGCCGGGCGCGATCCGAGCGGCCTTCTCGACGAGCGACAGCGCCTGATTGACCGGGTCTCCGAGATCATCCCGATCCGCGAGGTTCCCCGGGAAGGCGGGCAGGTCGCGCTTTTCACGCCGAACGGGTCGGCCCTGCTCGACGGGCGCCCTGCCGAACTGGGCTTCACCGCGACCGGCTACATCGACCCGGCGATGACCATCGGCAGCGGGGCGCTGTCCGGTCTGACCCTGAACGGCCGGGCGGTAGCGACCGCGGGCGATTCGGCGCCCTTGGCAGGTGGATCGCTGGCGGCGCAGTTCGCGGTGCGGGACGACTGGGCGGTCACCGCCGATGCGCAGATCGACGCGCTGGCGCGGGACCTGATCGAGCGGTTCGCCGACCCGTCCGTCGACCCGACGCTCGCGCTGGGTGCGCCGGGCCTGTTTACCGATGCCGGGGCCGCGCTCGATCCTGCCGAAGAACCGGGCCTGGCGGGGCGGCTCGCGCTTAACGCCCTGGTTGACCCGGACCAGGCCGGCACCCATTGGCGGCTGCGCGACGGGCTGGGCGCGGCGGCCCCGGGACCGGTTGGCGAGGCCGGCCTGCTGATCGCCATGTCCGATGCGCTGGCGGCCGACCGGACGCCCGTAACCGGCGACTGGGCCACGCCCGGCGACGCGGCCGGGCTGGCGGCGGCCTTTCTCTCGGACGTCTCCGCGCGCCAGCAGTCGGCCGAGGCGGACCAGACCCATGCCGCCTTCCTCGTCGAGGGATATCTGCGGGACGAGCGGGCGCTCGGCGTCGATACCGACCAGGAGATGCAGAAGCTTCTGCTGATCGAGCAGGCCTATGCCGCGAATGCCCGCGTGATGCAGACCGCCGACGACATGATCGCGCGCCTTCTGGAGATTTAGAGATGACGTTTCAGTCCATTGGCGATCTGGTGCAGCACTTCCAGACCCGGCGGGATACGGCGCGGATGACAGCGCAGGTCGCCCGGCTGACTGACGAGCTCGGCTCGGGGCGCAAGGCCGATCTGGCCGAAACGGTCAGGGGCGATTTCCGGCCGCTTTCGGCGATCCGACATCGGCTGACGCTCATGGAAAGCTTCGCGCGGGTGCGCGCGGAAGCCGCGCTTCGCGCGGAGATGATCCAGACGCATCTGGAGTCGGTTCAGACGGCCGGGCGCACGGCGGCGGATGCGCTGATGGGCGACGCCGCCGATCGCGGTGCGGGCCTGTCGGCTGCGGGCGAGACCGCCCGCCATGCGTTCGAGACCGCGATCGGGGCGCTCAACGGGGATGCCGGCGGCCAGACGTTGTTCGCGGGCCAGGCCGTCGACCGCGCCGCGCTCGTCGCGCCGGACGATATGCTTAGCGACCTGCAAACGCTGGTGTCCGGCGCCGTCTCGGCGGCGGATGCGCTGTCGCTGGTCGAGACCTATTTCGGCGCGGGCGGCGGCTATGAGACGACCGCTTATCTCGGTGATGCGCAACCGCTTCAGCCGGTGCGGCTGTCCGAGAGCGACCGCGTCGCGCTGGACGTCACGGCGCTGGCACCGGAGATCCGCGCGACGCTGGCGGGCCTTGCCGCCGGGGCGCTCCTCGATGGTGGGGTTCCCGGGCTCAGCGACCTGGAACGCGCCCGCCTCGCGGATCTCGCCGGTGCCAAGCTGCGCACGACCGAGGAAGATCTCATTGGCCTGCGCGCCGGTATCGGCGCGGCGGAAGACCGGATCGACCGGGTCGATGCCGCAAGCGCGGCCGAGCAGACCTCGCTCGAACTCGCGCGTGGACGGATCGAGGATGCCGATCCCTACGCCACCGCGTCGGCGCTGGAGGCCGCGCGCCTCCAGCTCGAGACGCTCTATGCCGCGACGGCGCGGCTGTCCGATCTCTCGCTGACGCGTTACCTGCGGTGATGGCGTTAAACCGCGTCCGCACGGCCCTCCTGGCACTGGTCGCCGGCCTGGCCCTCGTGGCGAGCCCGGCCTGTGCGGGATCGATCCGCATCAAGGATCTCGTCAGTTTCGACGGGGTGCGGGGCAACGATCTCGTGGGCCACGGCCTGGTGGTCGGGCTGAACGGCACCGGTGACGGGCTCAGGAACGCGCCCTTTACCGAAGAGATCATGACCAACATTCTCGAACGGCTCGGCGTGAATGTCAGCGGCGAGCAGTTCCGCCCCCGCAACGTGGCCGCGGTGCTGGTCACCGGTGTGCTGCCGCCCTTCGCCCGGGCCGGCAGCCGTATCGACGTGACCGTATCGGCCATCGGCGACGCCAAGAGCCTGCAGGGCGGCACCCTGATCATGACCCCCCTCAACGCCGCCGACGGGCAGATCTACGCCGTCGCCCAGGGCACGATCCTGGCCGGTGGCGCCGCGGCAGAGGGTGACGCCGCGCGCGTCGTCCAGGGGGTGCCGACGGCTGGCATCATTCCCGCCGGTGCCCGCGTCGAACGCGAGGTCGATTTCGATTTCGCCGCGCTCGACACGCTGCGCCTGGCGCTGCGCGATCCCGACTTCACCACGGCCATGCGGATCGAGTCCGCGATCAACGCCGCCTATGGCCGGCCCGTCGCGCGGATGCTGGATGCCGGCACCGTGCGCATCGACCTTGCAACGGCGCGGGCTCCCTCGCCGGCGCATGTGATCGGGCAGGTGGAAAACCTGCGCGTCGCGCCCGAGGCCCGGGCCCGCGTGGTGGTCGACCAGGCGTCCGGCACCATCGTGATGGGGGCCGATGTGCGGATCAGCCGCGTCGCGGTTTCCCAGGGCAACCTGACGCTGCGGATCAACGAAACGCCCGCCGTCGTGCAGCCCAACCCGTTCGCCGAGGGCGAGACGATCGTGGTGCCCCGCACCGATGTGGGGATCGAGGAAGAACCCGGAATCGGGCTGGCCGAGATCGCCGAAGGTACGTCGCTCTCGGACGTGGTCTCGGGTCTCAACGCGCTCGGGGTCTCGCCGCGCGACATGATCGATATCCTCAAGACCGTAAAGGCCGCCGGCGCGCTGCATGCCGACCTCGAGGTGCGGTGATGCCCGCGGGCCGCCCGTCGCGCCTGCCCCGCGCGGCGGGCACGGCGCACATGGCCCGGCGTCCTGCCGGGCCGGCCGCGTTCGCAAGCCTTCAGAAGTAGCTGCGCACCAGCGCCCCCGAGAGCAACGCCCAGCCATCCGCCATGACGAAGAAGGCGAGCTTGAAGGGCAACGCCACGATGGCGGGCGGCACCATCATCATGCCCATCGACATCAGCACCGCCGCGACCACGAGATCGATCACGAGGAAGGGCAGGAAGATGAGGAACCCGATCTGGAAGGCGCGTTCGACCTCGCTCAGGAGAAAGGACGGCACCAGGATCGACAGGGGCGCCTCGGCCATCCCGCCCGCCGGGGCCGTCGTTTCACGCAGGGCCGCCAGGGTGTCGAACGTTGCCGGGTCGAGCCGCGCGGCCATGAAGCCGCGGAACGGGTCCAGCGTGCGTGGGATGGCCTCCTCCACCGCGATCTCGCCATCGATCAGGGGGCGGGCGCCCCCGGACCAGGCCGCGGTGAAGACCGGTTCCATGACGAACCAGGTCAGGAAGAGCGCCAGGCTGATGATCAGCATGTTGGGCGGTGCCTGCTGCAGGCCGAGCGCCTGGCGCAGGATCGAGAGCACGGTGACGATGAAGGGAAAGCAGGTGACCATCACCGCGATGCCCGGCGCGAGGCTCAGAAGCGTGATCAGCACAAAGAGCTGGATGCTGCGCAACGTCAGCGAATCGCCCTCGCCCAGGGATAGGGTGATGTCCTGCGCCGTCGCGGGAGCCGCCGCCAGCGCGAGGACCAGGACGGAAGCCGGAACCGCGGCGCGCATCGGTCAGAGGCCCGAGCGCAAGTCGGCGATCTCGGTCAGGCGCACGGCGAGCCCGCCGTCCGCGGCGCTCTCCTCGAGCCGGCCGCGCGCGATCAGCTTGTCGCCCGCGTAGAGTTCCACCGGGTCGTCGACCCGGCTGTCGAGCGCGAGGACCGCGCCTTCGCCCAGGGCCATCAGCTCGCCGATCAGCGGCCGCGCGCGCCCGACGGAGACGGTGATTTCCAGGGGCACGTGATGCAGCGGGTTCCCCGTCGGCGTGCGGGGCGCGGCAGGGTCCTGTTCCGTGTCGTCAGCCATGGGTCTGCATCTCCTCCGTCAGGGTGTCGAAATCCGCGATGCGCCCGGCGATTTCCGCCAGCGCGCCGTCGATGTCGATATGCCGCTCGAGCGCGCCGGCGCCGAGAAGCACCTCGTTCGGGCCGAGCGACGGATCCTCGACGATCTCGGGATCCGCGACCGTGCCGGCGGTCTGGGCCGCGAGGGCATCGCGCTGCCCGGGGGCGACGCGCAGCGTAACCCGCGCGCCGGCCGTGCGTTCGGCCAGCGTCTGGAGCTCGCGCGCCAGGTGGTCGGCGAGGCCGGTCTCGGCCATGCGGGGCACCAGCACATGCGCCAGTGCGGTCACGAGCGGGCGCAGCGACTCGATCACCTGGCGGCGCGCGGCGGCATGGGTGAAGTCCAGCGCCTGCAGCGCCTCCGCGATATCGCATCTCGCCGTCTCCGCGGCGGCCTGCTGTTCGTGGCGCTCCATCTCGCGCCCGGCCTCGAACCCCTCGGCGAAGGCCGCGGCGCGGGCCGACTCCCAGGCTTCGCCGGTCCGGGTGATGAGCGGTGACGCGGCCGCCCCGTCCTGGTCGAAATCGTCGAGCTTCAGGTCCGGCCCGGTCATGTCTGCTCCTCCCGCGATTCGATCCAGCTGCGCAGGATCTCGGCGGTGTCGTCCTGGCGTTCCGCGATAAGCGAGCGCAGCCGCGCGACCGGGTCTTCCTCGATCAGTGCGACGGCATCAGGGGCCGTGACGGGGTCCTCCTCCGGCGGCGTGGCGCCGGCCGGCAGATCCGTGTCGGGCAGCGGCGGACCCAGTTCAGGCAAGGGTCCCGACGCCGGGCGGGTAAGGATCGGGCGCAGCACGAAAAGCCCCAGCAGCAGAGCGACGACGGCCAGCACCAGAAGTTGCACGATGCTCATGACGTCGAGCCCGAGCCGCGCCAGCAGCCCGGGCGCGGCCAGGGTGCCCGCCGCGGGGCCCGTGCTGAAGGCCATGGTCTTGATGGTGACGACGTCCCCGCGGCCCGCGTCAAACCCGACGGCGGATTTGACCAGCTCCTCGAGCGCGGCGAGTTCCGTGTCGCTGCGCGGGGTCAGGACTTCCTCGCCGTCCGGGCCGGTCTCGCGCAGCTGGTCCACGAGCACGGCCACGGTCAGCCGGCGTATCGCGCCGGGGGTTCGCAGCAGCTCGCGCTGGGTTTCGGAGACCTCGTAGTTCACGCGTTCCCGGGTCTCGGCGCCCTGGCGCGATGCGTTCTGTTCGGCGGCCGCATCCCCGTCCGGCAGGTTGCTCGCGACCGTGACGGCGGCGGGGCCGGTGTTCTGTTCGGTGTTCGTGCTTTCCTCGGTCTCGGTCGAGATGGCGACCCGGCTTTCGGGGTCGAAGCGCCGTTCGACGATCTTCTCCTGGTCGGTCACCGGCTCGATCGAGACCTCGACCATGGCCCGGCCGCGCCCGACGCGGGCCTCGAGCAGGCGCTGAACGTTTTCCTTGAGTTCGGCGGCGCGGCTGTCCGCCGCCGGGGCCGCGCCGGCATCGCCGGTGCCGACCAGCCCGGTCTCGCTGTCGATGACGGAGACCTCGGCGGCCGAGAGGCCGGGCACGGCCGAGGCGACGAGGTGGCGCAGCGCGCGTGCGGTCTCGGCCGTCAGGCCGCCGGCCCCGGCGGTGACCGTGACCGAGGCCGTCGGCGTCAGGTCGCGGCGAAAGGGCTGCGAGACCGGGTTGGCGATATGGACGCGGGCCGCCCGGATCGAGGGAACCGATATGATGGTGCGGGCGAGTTCGCCTTCCTTCGCGCGCCAGTAGGCGGCGTCGAACATCTGGCTGGTGGTGCCGAAACCGGAGAGCCCGTCGAGAATCTCGTAGCCGGAGGGGCCGGAGGCCGGCAACCCGCCGGCCGCCAGTTCCATCCGCAACGAATCGCGACGGGTCGAATCGACGTAGATCGCGGTGCCGCGCACCTCGTGCGCGACGCCGCGCGTCTCGAGCGCGGTCACCACGTCGCCCGCCGCGGCCGGGTCCAGCCCCGAATAGAGAAGGGCCATGCCGGGCGCGGTGGCCAGCCGACCGAGCAGCAGCACCGCCACGACAATCGCGACCGTTGCCAGCGCGACGATCGCGCGGCGCTGCGGCGTCAATGCATTCCAGACCGAGAGCAGTTGCTGCACGGGACGTCCCCTGTGGTTCCGGGCCTTCTGGCCCTGTCTGTCAGCGCGATCATTCGGGGATCGGCCTTAAGAATCGGTTAGCCACCCCGGGGGTATAGACGCCTTGTCCGGCAGAAGCGGGAGACAGGCAGAGATGGCGAACGAAACCGAAACCGAAGAGGCCCCGGCCCCGAAACGCGGTCGCAAGGGCGCGATCGCCGGGCTGGTGCTGGCGCTGGTTCTCGGGGCGGGCGGGTTCTACGCGGCCTATTCCGGGCTGATCGCCTTTCCATCGGGGGCCGAGGCCGAAAAGGCCCAGACGGCCGAGCCCCCGCCGGACCCCCTGCCCGACATCGCCTTCGTCGACCTGAAGCCGCTGGTCGTCTCGCTCGGCCCGGGTTCGGCGAATCGGCATCTGCGGTTTCATGCCCAGCTCGAGGTGCCGGGCGCCCACGAGGCCGAGGTCGAGAGCCTGCTGCCCCGCATCCTCGATGTGCTGAACGGGTATCTGCGGGCGGTGGACACCGCGCTGCTCTCGGATCCCGCCGCGCTGGTGCGGCTGCGCGCGCAGATGCTGCGCCGGGTCCAGGTGGTCACCGGCGAAGGCCGGGTGCGCGATCTGCTGATTACCGAATTTGTCCTGAACTGACGGAGGCTGCCATGACCCTGATCGCCGATTTCCTGATGATGGCCGGGGCGCTGGCAGCGGCCTTTTACTGCCTGATCCTGTCGCGCCGTCTCCGGCGCCTGAACCGGCTTGACGACGGGCTTGGCGCGGCGATCGCCGTTCTGTCGCAGCAGGTCGGCGAGATGACCCGCGCGCTGGAACGCGCGGAAACCGCGGCAGGGGCCTCCGGCGACGCCCTCGCGGCGCAAACAGAGCGCGCAGAGGCCGCCGTCGCGCGGCTCGAGGTGCTGATGGCCGCGCTGCATGATCTGCCCGATGCGGATCCGGCGCCGAAACCCGACGATGCCCCGCGTGCCGCGCGCAAACCCGGACGCAAAAGGCGCGGGGATGCCGGGGCCTTCGCCTCGCGCCGCCACAGCCAGATGGAATCGGAGGACCTGGGATGAGCGCCCTGCGTCTGCGCCGCCGCGCCGTCGCGCTGCCGCTGATCGCGGTGCTTCTGGCAGGATCCGGCCTCTTGCGGCTCGGCACGGCCGACTTCGCCACGGCCCGCGCCGCGGTCGAGGCCGCGGTCGGCAGCACCGCCACCGATGCGGCGGCGGAGGCCGCCGCCTGCAGCTTGCCCGGGGAGATCCCGGAACTGCTAGAGGCGATCCGGACCCGCAGCGCGGCGCTGGACGCGCGCGAGGCGCGGCTCGAGGATCGTCGCCAGGCGTTGCGCCTCGCCGAGGAGGCGGTGGAGCGCAAGATGGCCGAACTCGTCGCCGCGGAAGAGGAACTCGCCCGGACGCTGGCCATCGCCGACGAGGCGGCCGAGAAGGATCTCGCGCGGCTGACCGCGGTCTACGAGAACATGAAGCCGGCCGTCGCGTCGCAGGTCTTCGCCAGCATGGCCCCGGATTTCGCGGCCGGCTTCCTTGGCCGTATGCGTCCCGAGGCCGCGGCGGAAATCCTGTCCGGCCTGGAACCCGGCGTGGCCTATGCGATCAGCGTGATCCTGGCCGGCCGGAATGCCGCCGCGCCGACCGAATGACGCACCCCGGATGAGGGTTTCTTAACCCGTGGCTGAGAGGATGCCGCTGCGTCACGGGACCCGCAGGGAGAGAGGTACATGATCGGCATCATCGGCATCGTCGTGACCTTCGCCATGGTTTTCGGCGGGTATCTCGCGGCCGGCGGCAAGCTGGGAATCATCCTGAAATCCCTGCCCTTCGAGATGATGATGATCGGCGGCGCGGCGACCGGCGCCTTCGTGCTGTCCAACGACATGGCCGGGATCAAGCACACCCTCAAGGACGTCGCCAAGGTCTTCAAGGGCGCGAAATGGAAGCCGCAGGACTACAACGACCTGCTCTGCCTGCTCTTCGAACTGATCCGGCTCGGCCGGCAGAACGCCGTCGCGCTGGAGGAACATATCGAAACGCCGGAGACCAGCGAGATCTTCGGCCGCTATCCGAAGATCCTGGCCGACCGGGAGGCGGTCGAACTGATCTGCGACACGCTGCGCGCGGCCTCCATGAACTACGACGATCCGCACCAGGTCGAGGAGGTTCTCGAGAAGCGGATCGAGACGCATTTCAAGCACGCGCTGCATTCCAGCCACGCGCTGCAGACCATGGCCGACGGCCTGCCCGCCCTCGGCATCGTGGCCGCGGTGCTCGGGGTCATCAAGACGATGGGCTCGATCGACCAGCCGCCGGAGATCCTCGGCAAGATGATCGGGGGCGCGCTGGTCGGTACCTTCCTCGGGGTTTTCCTGTCCTATGGCTTCGTCGGTCCCGCGGCCGGCAAGCTCAAGACGGTGACCGAGGAAGAACAGCACTTCTACCAGCTGATCCGCGAGGTTCTGGTCGCCAATCTCTACAACCACCCGACCAATATCTGCATCGAGGTCGGCCGCCAGAACACGCCCGAGCCCTACCGCCCCAGCTTCAACGCGCTGGAAGAGGCGCTGAAAGACCTGAAGAAGGCCGCCGCATGAGGGGATCGATCGCCGCACTGATCCTGGCACTGGCCGCCGGGCCCGCCCTGGGCGACGCGGTGCCGGTGCGTTCCGGCGAGCACGGGGCGTTCACGCGGCTCGTGCTGGCCTTCGAGAGCTATCCGGCCGGCTGGCAGCTGGCGCGCGGGGCGCGCGGCTACGAGCTGACCACGGGTGGATCCCACCGGTTCGACAGCGCGGCCGTTTTCGAACGGATCGGGCGCGATCGCATCGGCGGGCTGCGCCAGCCGGGGCCGGGGCGCCTCTTCATCGATCTCGACTGTGACTGCACGGCGCGCGGCTTTCGCTTCGGGCCGTCCTGGGTCGTCGTCGATATCGAGGGTCCGGCGGACAGCGCCTGGCCCCGACCCACCGCCGCGGCCGATGCCGCCGTCCCCGATCCCGTGCTGCCCATCACCCTCCGCCCGGAACTGCGCGGCGAGGCCGGGCTCGACGGGTCGCTGGCGCCTCGGCCGGCGCCGCCGGCCCGGCCGCCCGTGCCGGTGCTGGAACCGGTGACCGACTCCGCCCGGGTCGATGCGGCCCGGCAGATGGTGCTGGAACAGATGCAGCGGGCCCTGTCCCAGGGCCTCGTCGATCCCGCCCCGGAGGCCCCGCTCGACCCGGCCGATCCCGATGCCGGGGCCCTGCCGCCGGACCCCGACCGCGAAGTCGACAACGTCGCCGCCGAAACCGCGGTCGACCGCGACCGGGCCAAGCCGCTGCCCGACACGCCTGCGCCCGCCCCCTGCACCGCGGAAGCGGAGCTGGACCTCGCCGGCTGGGGCGGCACGGGCGAGGCCGCCGCCGACATCGCCACCGCGCGCCGGGCCGTGATGGGGGAGTTCGATCGCCCGGACCCCGTCGCGGTGCGAACCCTTGCGCGGGTCTACATCCATTACGGCTTCGGGGCCGAGGCGCGCGCGGTCCTCGCGGAATTCGCGGAGGATGATCCCGAAGCGCCGCTTCTCGATGCCCTCGCCGCGATCATGGACGCGGGCAGGGCGCCTGCCGGCAACCCCCTGCAGGGGCAGCTCGCCTGTCCCGGACCGGCGGCGCTCTGGGCGGTGCTGGCCCGGCCCGAACTGGCGCCGCTTGCCCCCGTCAACGCGCCCGAGATCCGCCGCCATTTCTCGGCCCTGCCGCTCGCGATCCGTCGCCATCTCGGGCCGGTCCTCGCCGAGCGGTTGCTCGATGCCGGGCATGACGGGCTGGCGGCGTCCGTGCGCGCCGCGATCGAGCGCGCCGGCGGTGCCGAGACCAGCGGACTTGCCGTCATGCAGGCCCGTTTCGACCGGGAAAGAGGCGATGCCGACAGCGCGGCGGCACGGCTTGACACGGTCGTCGCGGCCGATGATGCGCTCTCGCCCCGGGCCCTGATCGACCTGGTCGAGTTGCTGGTCGCGCAGGATCGCGCGGTTCCCGCGCGGCTCGTGGAAACCGCCGCCGCCTATGCCTTCGAGCGGCGTGGCACCGGGGAGGGTGCCGAGCTCAAGCGGGTGGAGCTTCTGGCGCTGGCGCAGAACGGGGCGCATAACGCGGCGCTGGACGAGCTTGCCCGCGTGACCGCGGGGCCCGGTGACGCCCCGGCGGCGATGGCGGCCCTGCCGGAGATCCTTTCTCGCATGATCTCGGACGCGCATCCGGCGGACCTGGCCCGGGGGGTCTTCGCCCATCGCGACCTGTTGACGGCTGAGATCGTGCCCCCGGCGCAGAGGCGCGATCTGGCCCGCCGGCTGATGCAAGCCGGGCTTGCCGAGACCGCCCTTGCGCTGCTGAAGGACAGCCCGGATCCGCCCGATCCGGAGGACCGGCTGCTCCGGGCCGAGATCCATCTCGCGCTCGACAACCCCGAGGCCGCCCTGTCCGCGCTCAACCGCCTTGCAGGCGCCCGGACCGAGGCGGTCCGCAGTCGCGCCCTGGCGCGCCTCGGGCGCCATGACACCGCCCTCGCCGCGGCCGAGCAGGCCGCCGACGCGGCCGATCTGTCCGCCTTCGCCTGGCGGGCCGGCCGCTGGGACCAGGTGGCCGAGATCGGAACGGCCGAACAACGCGAGGCGGTATCGCTGGTTCTGGACGCGGCCCCGGCCCCGGCCGGCCCCGGTCTCGCAACCTCGCGGGCGCTCCTCGACGAGAGCGCCGAGACCCGCCGCGCGCTGCGGGCGCTGCTGGACAGCGTGCCCGAAGACGAGGCACCCGCCCCGCCGGAGTGACGTCGCTTACCGAATCTCAACGCCGGGCCGGTAGCCCGGTCCAGAGAGAGATCGGCAAGAACTGACGGTCCATGCCCCAGACACCGCACCCGCGCCCCACACCCCTGACCGGAATCCGCTGCCTCTTGGGGGTCGCGGCGCTGATGGTACTCGCCGTGCTGCCCGCCCGGGCGGCAGGCGATCCCGCGCAGCTCTGCGACCGCGCCGCCCGGATGGCCGCCAGCCGGACCGGGGTTCCGGTCGCGGTCCTGCGCGCCATCGCCCTGACCGAGACCGGCCGCACGCGTGACGGCCGGATCAGCCCCTGGCCATGGACCGTCAACATGGAAGGGGCCGGCCACTGGTTCGATAGCCGCGCAGAGGCCGAGGCCTATGTCCGGCGCCACCAGGCGCGCGGCGCCCGCAGTTTCGACATCGGCTGTTTCCAGATCAATTTCCGCTGGCACGGGGCCGCGTTCGACTCGGCCGCGCAGATGTTCGAGCCCGAGGCCGGTGCGCTCTATGCCGCGCATTTCCTGCAGGAGCTTTATGCCGAGACGGGCACATGGCCCGCCGCGGCGGGGGCCTACCACTCGCGCACCCCCGCACTGGCCAGTCGTTACCGCGCCCGCTTCGAGCGCCACCTCGCCCGTGTCGCGGCGGCGCCGCCGGCGGAGCGCGCGCCCGAAGCGCCGTCCGCCCCCGTGTCGCGTGCCGGGGCCAACCGCTATCCGCTGCTGCAGCCCGGCCGGACGGAAACCGCCACCCGCGGCTCGCTCGTACCGCTGCGCGAGGCCGCGCTGTTCGGCCCCTTCGTCGGGGCGGGGGCGCGCTGATGCCCGCCTTCGACCCCGCCGCCCTGTTCCGCCCGACGGTGCTGCTGGCGCTGGCGCTGATGGCGGTGATCGTGATGATGATCCTGCCGATGCCGGCCTGGGTGCTCGATACCGGCCTTGCCGCGTCCTTCGGACTGGCGATCCTGATCTTCACGGTCACGCTCTTCGTCGAACGGCCGCTGGATTTCTCGGCCTTTCCGACGGTTCTGCTGGCCTCGCTGATGCTCCGGCTGTCGCTCAACGTCTCGTCGACCAAGCTCATCATCGGCGAGGGCCACAGCGGCACCGCCGCGGCCGGCGGGGTGATCGAGGGCTTTGCCATGTTCGTGATGGGCGGCAGCCTGTTTCTCGGGCTGGTGGTCTTCGGCGTCCTGATGATCGTGAACTTCATCGTCATCACCAAGGGGGCCGCCCGCATGGCCGAGGTCGGGGCGCGCTTCGCGCTCGACGGGATGCCGGGCAAGCAGCTGGCCATCGACAGCGACATGTCGGCCGGCGCGATCGACCATACCGAGGCCAAGCGCCGCCGCGAGACCGAACAGGCCGAGACGACGTTCTTCGGGTCGCTCGACGGTGCGTCGAAATTCGTCAAGGGCGACGCGGTGGCGGGCCTGCTGATCACGCTTCTGAACATCGTGATGGGGCTGGCCATGGGCACGCTGATCCATGAAATGCCGCTCTCGCAGGCCTTCGAAACCTATGCGATCCTGACCGTCGGCGACGGGCTGGTGACCCAGATCCCGGCCGTCATCATCTCCATCGCCTCGGCCCTGCTGCTCGCCCGCGGTGGTGCGACGGGTGCGACCGATTTCGCGATTTTCAGCCAGCTCGGCCGCCACCCGGCCGCGCTGGGCACGGTCGGGCTGCTGATGGCGCTTTTCGCGCTGGTGCCGGGGCTGCCCTTTTTGCCGTTCATCGGGGGCGCGGCGGTGCTGGGCGCGGCGACCTGGTGGGTCGGACGCCGGATCGCCGCGCAGGCCGCGGCGGCCGAGGTCACCCCGGCGCCGGAGCCCAAGCCCGCCGGTAGCGAGATCGGCGACGTGCTCGATCTCGACGAGATCCACGTGGAATTCGCGACCGACCTCGTGCCCATGGCGATGGATCCGGCGACCGGGCTGGACGCGCGCATATTCAGCATGCGCAATCACATCGCCGAGTCCTTCGGGATGATCCTGCCCGAGATCCGCCTGACCGATAACGCGAGTCTTCCGCGCGGAACCTATGTCGTGCGGATCCACGGGGTCGAGCAGGCCCGTGACCGGCTCGAACCCGACCGGGTCCTGGTGCTCGAGCAGGGTGCCGCGGATCCCGGGGCCGATGACCGTGTCCGGGAACCTGTTTTCGGGGCGCCCGCGCGCTGGATCCCGCCGGAGGCCAAGGAAGAGGCCGCGCTGGCCGGCGATACGGTCGTGACCGCGACCGAGGTGCTGGCGACGCATCTTCTCGAGGTCATAAAACGCAACTTCTCGCGGTTGATGACGCTGAAGGCCCTGCGCCGGCTGCTGGACGAGTTCTGCAACCTCTCCGATCCGGCGCGGGCCGCGGCCAACAGGCGGCTTCTGGACGAACTGATCCCCGACAAGGTGCCCGTCGACGTGCTGCTGGCGGTGCTGCGTTTGCTGCTGGAAGAACAGGTTTCGATCCGCAACCTGCCCTTGATCCTCGAGACGATCGCCGAGGCCCGCCCCGGCGCCGCCGGTCCCGACTCCATCTGCGAGTATGTGCGCCGCCGGCTCGGCTTCCAGATGGTGGCCGGGCTGCGGCGCGAGGACGGCACGCTGCCGCTGATCCAGCTCGCCTCTGACTGGGAGCAGGTCTTCGAGACCTACCAGACCGGCGCGGAGCGCGGCGCGCCGGACGTGGCCCTGCCGCCCGAGACCTTCAACCGCCTGGCCGCGGCCGTGGCCGAGAAGATCGCCCGCGCCGGCGAGGGCGGGGCCTACCCGGCCATCGTCACCAGCGCCCATCGCCGGCGTTTCCTGCGCAGCGTTCTGTCGGCCAAGGGGATCGCGAACCCGGTGCTCTCCTTCGAGGAGGTTGGCACCCACGCCAAGCCCGCGCTGATGGGAATGGTGGCGGCATGACCGGGGCGCTGGCGGATCTCGCGGCCTGGACGCGCGAGGGCCTCGCGCTCGCATTCGTGGTCTTTCTGCGGGTGGGCGCGGTCATGGCCCTGATGCCCGGCTTCGGCCAGCAGGGTGTGCCGCAGCGCGTGCGCCTGGTGCTGGCGCTGGCCTTCACGGCGGTGGTCTTCCCGGCGGTGGCGCCGACCCTGCCGGCCGACATGACCGGGGCGATGCCCTGGCGGTTCGTCCTGACCGAAACCCTGGCGGGGCTGTCGCTCGGCATCGTGATGCGGCTCATCATCGTCGCGCTGCAGTTCGCGGGTGCGCTGGCCGCGCAGGCGACCTCTCTGGCACAGCTTTTCGGGGGCGCGGCGGCGGAACCGCTGCCCGCGATGGGCAATCTCATGGTCGTCTCCGCGCTGGCGCTGGCGGCGATGCACGGGCTGCACGTCAAGATCGCCGCGGCGCTGATCCTGTCCTACGACACGCTTCCGGCCGGGCAGATGCCGCTGGCCGGGGGCGCGGCCGAGTGGGGCATAGGCCGCATCGCCGAGGCGCTGGCGCTCGGCTTCTCGCTGGCCGGCCCGTTCCTGATCGCCTCGCTCATCTACAACGTGGCGCTGGGCGTCATTAACCGCGCCATGCCGCAGCTCATGGTGGCCTTCGTGGGGGCGCCGGCGATCACCTTCGGCGGGCTCGTCCTGCTGGCGGTCACGCTGCCGCTGATGCTGCCGGTCTGGCTTGCCTGGGCCGACGGCCTGCTGGCCAATCCCTTCGAGGCCCGCCCATGAGCCAGATGCCCGAGGACGGCGCCGAGAAGAGTTTCGAGCCGACCCAGAAGAAACTCGACGACGCGCGGCGCCGCGGAGAGCTGGCGCGGTCCACCGACCTGAACGCGGCCGCGGGGCTGGCCGGGCTGATCCTCGCCTTTGCCGCGGGCGGGGCCTTCACCGCGGATCGGGCCGGCGCCGCGATGGCCGCCTGGCTCGAGCGGGCGGCGTCCGGCGGTGCGCCCCCGGCGGGCGCGTTCCTGCGCGAGATCGGCGTGGCACTTGCCCCGGTGCTGGGGCTGCCGTTGCTTTTCGTGGTCGCCGCGGTCGCCGCGCAGCGCGGCTTCGTCTTCGCGCCGGAGAAACTGACGCCGAAGCTCTCGCGCATCTCGCCGGTTTCGGTGGCCAAGAACCGCTTCGGCCGCGCCGGGCTCTTCGAGTTCGCCAAGAGCGCGGTCAAGCTCTTCGTCACCTCCGCCGCGGTGGGCATGTTCCTGCTGGCGCGCCGCGACCCGCTCGTCGGCAGCCTGCGCGGCGATCCGGGACAGGTGAGCCTGTTGATGGGCGAACTTCTCCTCGGGTTCCTGGGTGCCGTTCTGGCGCTGACGATCGCCATCGCGGCGGTGGATTACCTCTGGCAGGTCGCCGAGCACCGCCGCAAGAACATGATGACCCACCGCGAGCTGACCGAGGAGTCGCGCCAGACCGAGGGCGATCCGCACATGAAACGCGAACGCCGGCAGCGCGGGCAGGACATCGCCACCAACCGGATGCTCAACGACGTGCCGGGGGCGGACGTGGTCGTGGTGAACCCGTCGCATTTCGCGGTCGCGCTGCGCTGGAACAGGCGGTCCGGTCGCGCCCCGGTCTGCGTGGCCAAGGGGGTCGACGAGATCGCGGCGCGCATCCGCGAGACGGCGCAGGCCGCGGGGGTCCCGATCCACCGCGATCCGCCCTGTGCCCGGGCGCTCCATGCGAGCGTGGACATCGGCCAGGAGATCCGTCCCGAGCACTACGAGGCCGTCGCCGCCGCGATCCGCTTCGCCGAGGCGATGCGGCGCCGGGCCCGGGCGCGACAGGCATGACGGGGCGGCGGGACATGGCGGCGCTGGGCCGGCTGACCGCGGCGGCGTCCGATGCCGCGCTCGCCGCGCTGCGCCAGGCCGTGGCCGAGCGCCGGCGGCTGGAGTCCGAGATCGACGCGCTCGATGCCGAAACCGCGCAAGCGCTGGGCTGGGCCGGCGATCCGGCCGTGCGCGCCACGATCGATCGGGCATGGCGGGCACGTCATGCCGCGCGGCGCGCGGAGCTCAACACCGCGCTAGCCGCAGCGCTTGCGCACGAGGCGGGCGCGCGGGCGCGGGCGGCGCGGGATCTCGGGCGGCAAAGGGTATCCGAGCGGCTGGCCGAGGCCGAGACCGCCGCCTTTATCCGCAACCGCGCACGGCGGCGCGCGGCCGACGGCTCTCAGCTGTCCTGACGCAGGATATCTGTCACGAGAACGTCGCTCACCTCGGGGCCGAGCGTGTTCTGCGCGGCTTCCAGCAGCGCGCGGCGCAGCGGGCCGAGGCTCTCGATACGGGTGAAGTTGCCGGTGAATCCGCCCGCATTGGCATGCTCGAACATGACTTGCAGGAACGCGTCGCGCAGCCGTGGCTCCTGTTCATAGACCCGTTCGGCGGCGGCCGGTGCAACCTCGAGGCTGAGCGAAAGGACCATGAGCGCGGTGACTGCGCGGTCCGAGACGAGCGGCACCACGAACTGGTTCGCCAGCTTGACGTAGTTCTTCGGGGACGAGTCCGGCTGAGGCTCCATGCCCGGCTCGGCCGCAGCCGCCGGCGCCGGACAGTCGGCGGGGGCGTCCTGGTCCGGGGACGGCGCTGGGTCACGCAGGAAATACCCGGCCCCCACACCGGCGCCCAGACCGAGCAACGCCAACAGGATGGGAAGGATCTTGGCCATCCGGGACCTCAGAACGGCAGGAAGATGTCGGCCAGTTGCTGACCGATTCGCGGCTGCTGGACATCCGAGATGTGACCGCGACCACCATAGGAAATCCGCGCCGAGGCGATCTTGTCATAGGTGATCTCGTTGCGGCGCGAGATGTCGGCGGGCCGCACGAACCCGGTCACCAGCAATTCGCGCAGCTCGAAATTGACGCGCACCTCCTGCGTGCCGCGGATTTTCAAGTGACCGTTGTCCAGCACCTCCACCACGGTTGCGGCGACGCGCAGGGTCAGCTTCTCGTTGCGGCTGACAGAGCCGTCCCCGCTGGAACTGCTGGAGGAATTGGCGCTCACCGCGGGATCCATCCCGGCGCCATCGGGCAGCTCTTCGGCCAGGCGCTGCGGCAGCCCCAGGAATTCTGGCACCGACATGCTCTCGGAGCCGGAGCGCGACCGCGCGGTGCTGTTGGCGATCTGCGCGCTTTCGTCGATTTCGATCACCACGGTCAGGATATCGCCGCGCTGCTGTGCGCGCCGATCGCCCAGCAGCGAATCCCGCCCGCCGCGCCAGAGCGAGGCCGGTTCGCCGCGGATGCCGCTCCGTGCGCCATAGGCCGGGCCGCCATGGGCCATGGCGGCGTATTCGCGGCTTGCGGAGACGGGCGAGAAATCCGGGGCTTTGCCGACATGGTCCAGCCGCGCGCAGCCGGCGATCATGCCCAGGACCAGGACGGGAAGGATGCGGTGCATGGCGGGCCTCATTTCTGTGGACTGGAGGCGACGCGGACCGCCCCGGTGCCGGTGACCTTGCCGGTGACGGTGGCGCGCGAGGCGAGGTTCATCACCTGGAGCCGCTCACCTTCGGCCGCCCGGCCGAGCGCGCGGCCTTCGGCCAGGATCTCGAGATCGCCCCGGCGGTAGACGATGGTGACCAGCTGGTTGCGTTCGATCAGGGCGGGCGGGCCGATATCGCCCGGGCGGATTGGCCGCCCCGCATAGAGAATGACCCTGGCTTCGCGGCCGATGGCCTCTGCCGGGTCGTCGAGCGCGCCGGGTACACGGCCCGGATGCAGCGAGAGGTCGGCCGGCCCGATCACCGCATGGCTCGGGATCGTGCGGGCGGCGATCACGGTTTCGGCCCCGGCGGGCGATGCAAGGGCGAGCGTGGCGAGGAGGAGAGCGGTGGCCTGGATCATCGGATCTGCGTCGTCGCCCCCAGCATCTGGTCGGCCGCCGTGATGACCTTGGCGTTGAGTTCGTAGCCGCGCTGCGCCTCGATCAGTTCCGTCACCTCGCGCACCGCGTCGACCGAGGAATCCTCGAGATAGCCCTGGCGGAAGGTGCCGAGACCGTTTTCCCCGGCCGTGCCGACCAGGGCAGCCCCCGAGGCCGGGGTCTCCAGGAAGAGGTTGGAGCCGATCGCTTCGAGGCCCTTTTCATTGGAGAACCCCACCAGAGAGAACTGGCCGAGCAATTCCGGTTCCACCTGGTCGGCGAAATAGGCGTAGACCTCGCCATCGGCATTGATCGACAGGCTGCGCGCGTCGTCGGGAATGGTGAGGTCGGGGGCTACCGCGTGGCCGTCGGCGGTGACGATCAGCCCGTCGGCCGAGCGTTTGAGCGCCCCGTCGCGCGTGTAGGCCGGCAGGCCCGAGGGCAGCGTCACTTCCAGGTAGCCTGGCCCGTCGATGGCGAGGTCGAGATCCCCGTCGGTCTGTGACAGCGAGCCCTGGGCGACGTTGACCGTCACGGCCGAGGGCCGGACGCCGAGGCCGAGCTGGACGCCCGCCGGCAGCACCGTGCCGTCGGATGCGTTGATCGCGCCGGCCCGCGCCACCTGCTGGTAGTGCAGGTCGGCGAATTCGGCGCGGCGCGCGTTGTAGGCGGTGGTGTTCATGTTGGCCAGGTTGTTCGAGATGACCTCGACCCGGGTCTGCTGGGCGCTCATGCCCGTGGCGGCGATCTTGAGGGCGCGCATGGAATGTCCTTTCGGTTACTTGCCGAGCGTCCGGAGCACGTTGCGAATGCGCTCGTCCTCGCGCTCGAGGAAGGCCTGGCCAAGCTCGTAGCCGCGCTGGACCTCGATCATCCGGGCCGTCTCGATCACGGGGTCGACGTTAGATTGTTCCAGGAAGCCCTGCTGGATCACCGGGCTTGCGACCGGCGCCAGCGGCCCGTCGGCACGAAACCGCACGCCATCCTCGCGGCGGAGGTCGACGGGACTCTCCGGCTGGACCAGGCCGATCTGGGCCAGCGGCCGGCCATCGGCGCTGAGCGTGCCGTCGGCCGCGACCGTGACCGCCGCCGCATCCGGGGGCACGAAGATCGGTGCGCCGCCGGCGTCGAGCAGCCGGTAGCCATCGGGCGTGGACAGCTCCCCGGCGGCGTTTGGCAGGAAGGCCCCGGCGCGGGTCAGGCGCGGGCCGGCGGGTGTCTCGAGCTGGAAGAACCCCGGCCCCTCGATCGCGAGATCGAAGGCCCCGCCGGTTCGGGTCAGCGCGCCCTGCCCGGCGGCGGTCGCGTGGGCCGCGGCGGTCGCCATGGACAGCGAGCCCGCGCTCTCGCCCAGGGCGCGCACATGTTCGGTGAAGATGACGCTCTCGGCGCGGAAGCCCGTGGTGCCCAGATTGGCGATGTTGTTGGCCAGCGCCCGCATCTCGTGCATCAGGCCGGACTGGCGCGTCAGGGTGGTGTAGCCGGTGGTGTCCATGGGTCAGCTCCCGGCGATCAGGGGCAGAAGCTGCCGGCTGAAGAAATTCGTCAGCAAGGCACTCATGAAGCCCATGCTCACCCAGAAGACCGCGACGATCGCCAGCAGTTTCGGCACGAAGGTGAGCGTCAGTTCCTGGATCGAGGTCAGGGCCTGGAACAGCCCGACCGCGACACCCGCGATCAGCGCGACGCCGAGGATCGGCGCCGAGATCAGCACCGCGACCCAGAGCCCCTGGCGGAGCGTGTCGTAAAACAGGGCTTCGGTCATCGTCAGACCGGCATCCGCAGGATTTCCTGGTAGGCCTCGACGACCTTGTCGCGGACCGTGACCGCCGTCTCGACCGCGAGCTCGGTCGCGGCGAGGGCCTCCACCAGCGCGTGGGCGTCGGCGTCACCGACCATGGCTGCCTTGGCGGTGGTCTCGCCATGGTGCAGCGTCTCCGCGAAACCCCTGGCGGCATCGCCGAGGCGCGACGCGGCGTCGGCCTGGGGGGTCGGGGCCGTCGCGGATCGCGCGGCGGAGTAGAGATTCGGGGCGATGGTGCTTGCCGGGGTCATTCTGGATCCTCCTAGATCAACGGCGGAGCAGTTCCATCAGGCCGCTCGACATCTGCCGGGCCTGGTCGAACATCTTGAGATTGGCTTCGTAGCTGCGCTGGGCCTCGCGGGCGTCGGCGATCTCGACCAGGAGATCGACGTTCGAGCCGCGGTAATGCCCGGTCGCGTCGGCCAGCGGGTGGGCGGGGTCGTAGATGCGGTCGGGCGCGGTCGGGTCGAGCCGGACCGGGCCGAGCGTGACCCGGTCGCCCTCGACCGCGTCGCGGAACATCACGGTCTTGCGGTGAAAGCCGGGCGTGTCGGCATTGGCAATGTTCTCGGATGTCAGGCGCAGGCGGGTTGCCTGGGCCTGCATGCCGCTGGCGGCCAGCGCCATCGAAGTGTTCAGAGCATTCATTTCGGGACCTATCGGATGCGGCCGAGGCTGGCGCGGAGAATGTCGAGCGACTTGCCGTAGACCGCGACCGCGCGGTCATGGGCGCGGCGGGACTCGATCGCCTTCATCATCTCGATCTCGAGCGCGACGGTATTGCCGTCGGGCGACTCGACCGGGCGGGCGGCGTGGTCCGCCCGCGGCAGCTCCGCGCTGGCCTGCGAAATATGGCCCGGGCGCGTGGCGCGCAGCCGGGCCGGCTGGACGGGCTGGTAGACCTCGCTGAAGGGCGGCAGGTCGACGGCGCGGTAACCGGGCGTGTCCGCATGGGCGATGTTGCGGGCGATGGCGGCGCTGCGCGCGGCGGCGTGCCGCGCCATCGACTGCGCCATCTGGATGATCTCGAGCTGCTCGGGCATCGGGGCTTCTCCCTCGATCGGTTTCAACCAAGGCTTAAGCGCGATTCCTTTAGAAACGGTTGGCGAGAAAACAGGGATGGAGACCTGCATGACCTTCACCGATTACGCGCCGCTCGCCGCGGAAATCGCGGCCATAAGACCCGCGCATGCCCTGGGGCGGGTCACCGCCATCGCCCGCGGCGCCGTCGAGGTGGGCGGCCTTGGTACCTCGGTCGCGCTCGGGGACATGCTGCGGGTGGAACCCGTGGCCGGCGCCCCCGTCGAGGGGGAGGTCGTCGTCCTGTCCGGCGATACGGTGACGCTGCTGCCCGGCGGCGCGGTGGACGGGCTATCCGTGGGCGACCGGGTACGGCTCCTGGGACACCCGGCGCTGGCGCCGGATGACGGCTGGATCGGGCGCATCGTCGATCCTTATGGCCGGCCGCTCGACGGGCGGCCCCTGTTTCGTGGATCGCAGGCGCGGCGCTACCGCGCGGCGCCGCCGGATGCCGGCCAACGCCGCGGACTGGGCGCGCGGCTCGAGACCGGGCTCGCGGTCTTCGACACCCTGCTGCCCGTCGTGCGCGGTCAGCGGCTGGGTCTCTTCGCGGGATCGGGCGTGGGCAAGTCCTCGTTGCTCGGCGCGCTCGCGCGTGGCCTGGCCGCCGATGTCGTGGTGATCGGTCTCATCGGCGAACGCGGGCGCGAGCTGCGGGATTTCGTCGAAACGGTGCTCGGCCCCGCGGGCATGGCACGGGCGGTCATCGTCACCGCGACCTCGGACAAGTCGGCCCTGACGCGCCGGCGCTGCGCGCTGGCGGCGATGACGGTGGCCGAGCATTTCCGCGACCAGGGGCGGCACGTGCTGCTGCTGGCCGATTCGATCACCCGGTTCGCCGACGCCCATCGCGAGGTCGCGCTCGCCGGGGGCGAGTCGGGGTCGCTGCGGGGCTATCCGCCATCGACCGCGCACATGATCATGTCGCTCTGCGAACGGGCGGGGCCCGGCACGGGCGCGCAGGGCGATATCACGGCGGTCTTCACCGTGCTCGTGCCGGGCTCGGATATGGAAGAACCGGTGGCCGACATCCTGCGCGGGGTGCTTGACGGCCATGTCGTGCTCGACCGCGCGATCGCCGAGCGGGGTCGCTTCCCCGCCATCGATCTCCTGCGATCGGTGTCGCGCAGCCTGCCGGCCGCCGCGACGACCGCCGAGAACGCATTGATCTCGCGGGCGCGGCGCGTGCTCGGCACCTATGACCGGTCCGAGATGATGATCCAGGCCGGGCTCTACACCACGGGCAGCGATCCGCAGATCGACGAGGCCGTGGCGCTCTGGCCCGGGCTCGACGCTTTCCTGGCCGAGCCCGCACCGGACGGCGTCGCAGCGAGTTTCGCCCGGCTGGAGACGCTGCTTGCGCCGCCGGACCCGGCGGGCGGTGCGGATCAGTAAAGCGCTTCGAGGATCGACCGCGCGCTGCCGGTCGACTGCAGGAGAGACAGCGCCGCCATGCCGGGCGCCGATGCCGGCGGGCCGGCCGCAAGCTGTGCCTGCGCGAGGAATCGCCGGACCAGCGCCTCGACCCGGTCCGGGTCGGAGAACTGGCCGATGCTGTCCCCGCCGAAGGCGCGCGCGGCGCGCGCCTGCATCTCGTCGGCCTGGCGGTCGATATCCAGCGTCGCGAAAGCTGCCGGCAGCCCGAACGCGGTCTCGAACACCTTGCGAAGCGGCGGTGCCCCGAGGACCTGGAACCACTTGGTGCGCTCGGTCGCGTCGCTTCCGGCGATCTCGCCCAGCGCGCGCCGGGCCTCGAGCGCGAGCCGCAGCGACTCGTCCTGCCGGCCGACCGCGACCTCGAAGCTGCGGGTTTCGTAGCGCGCGACGATGTCGTCGGCGAAGTCGCTCAGCTGCGTGCGCGGCGTTGCGAAATCCCCGAAGCCAAAGGCGCGCGCGAACTCGGCATACCGGGGATCGGCCAGCCTGTTGGCCAGCGCGTCCGCGGAAAGGGTGCCCTCTTCCAGCACCTTGCGGATAAAGAAGCGGTTGCCGAGATCGTCCTGCAACCCGAAGGCACCGAGCGCCACCTCGAGAACCCTGCGATCCGAGACCAGCGCGGCGGCGGTATCGATCTGGCCGATCCGGGCGCGGAAATGATCGGTGTTTCGCTGGATCTCGGGGGCCTGGACGAACGCCGCGCTCTGCCGGTCCAGGGTGCGGTCGAGAAAGCGCAACCCGGCCAACCCGCCCAGGGGAAGGACGGGTTGGAAGCTCATCTCTTGCTCGCGGCCATCAGCCGCTCCTCCCGGGGCAGCAGCGCCCGCAGGGCCTTGAGGGCCGGGTAGAACCGGCCCTGCAGGATATCCTCGGTGGCGCGGTCCAGGTACTGGCGGCTGTCGGAATCGGTGAAGACCTGGCTGAGTTGCTCGATCCCCCGCACCAGCTGGATGCGCGCGGCGTCCGGCTCCGCGTCGCCCGACAGGACCAGCTGGGCGATGTAGCAGACCCGCCGCACGGGCGTGTTCGCGGCCTCGGGATGGATCGCGTCGCGCAGCCGCAGGATCTTGGCGCCGGGCGTGAGCACGCTGAAGCGGCCGCGCCGGGCGCCGTTCTCGATCACGGCACCGTTGACGAGCACGCGTTCCTGGGGCCCGAGTTTCAGGACGAGACCGGTCATTCCGGGACTCCTTCCGGCCTCAGTCCGCGCATCACGGCGGTGTTGATCTCGACGAGAACGTCCGGCTGCGCCTCGCCGCGAAGAATGCGCTGCGTGTGCTGGCGTGTGAACTCGGCGAGCGAGACGAGTTGGGCGCGCAGCGCCTCGGGCAGGGCGTTGTCGTCGCCGGCGAGATCGGCGGCCAGGATCGCCCAGAGCCGGCGGTTCTGGTGCAGCGCCTCGGCCATCGGGCCCAGCCGCGGTTCGGCCGCGTCGGCGGCATCTTTCAGGCGGCGGGTGACACGGGCGAAGATCTCGTACTCGGTGCTGCGCGCGCTGCGCACGGGCGCGGCCGGGCCGCCATAGGCCGTGCGCGCCATGTCGGTGGCGTTCATGGGGGACTCCTCCGGTCCTGTGGGTGTTCAGGGAAGGGGCGGGGCGGCGGTGCCGCCCCGCCCCGTGGCCCTTACCGGAAGAGCGAAAGGATGTTCTGGGGCGACTGGTTGGCGATAGACAGCGCCTGGGTCCCCAGCTGCTGCTGGACCTGGAGCGCCTGCAGCCGCGCCGAGGCTTCTTCCATGTCGGCATCGACGAGGGAGCCGATCCCGGCGGTCATCGAGTCCGTCAGCTTCGACACGAAGCTTGACTGGATGTCGATCCGGGTCTCGGCGGTGCCGAAAGCGGCGGAGGCATCGACCGCGGTCTGGATCAGCGACTCGATGTTGCCCAGCGCGTTGGCGGCGCCGACCTGCGAGGAGACGTCGATCCCGGCCAGAAGGCCGAGCCCGCCGGAGCCCGCATTCTCGAACTGCGCGCTGATCGCGATATCTTCGCCGGTATTGTTGGTGAAGACCAGGGTGCCGGGTGTGCCGCTGTTGTAGTCGATGTCGAGCGCGCCGGTGGCGTCGCTGATGCCCAGCGCGTCGACCGCGCTCTTGAGGCCCAGCGCCACGATATCGCCGGTGGTGGTGGCGGCGGCGTCCTCGGCGGTGACCGTGTAGGCGACGGTCTGGTCCTCGACCGACAGGATGATCCGGTCGCCGGCCGCGAAGGTGTCGCTCGATTCGTTCGTGACGATGTTGCCGGTGGCCCCGCCGGTGTCGATGGTGAAGGCTGCGCTGTCGGCATTGGTCGAGGCGCCGGTCGATCCGGTCAGAACGTCCTTGGCCGCGTAGCCGCCGGTCGAGAGATCCTGCGCGTTGACCGTGATCGAGGACGAGGTCACGTTGCCCGAGGCATCCCGGTCGAGCGAGGACAGCACATCGGTGCTGGCGACGCTGCCATCGACCAGGTTCAGCCCGTTGAACTGGGCCGCGCCGACGACGGAGGCGATCTGGTCGCGCAGCGCTGCGACGTCCGACTGGACCTTGGCGCGGTCGATGTTGTTTTCCTGCGCAGCGACGATCTTCTCTTTCATCTGCGTCAGGAGATCGGTGACCGTCTCGGCCGCCTGGCGCGCCACGGCGACGGTGGACTCGCCGAGCGACAGGCTTTCGGAGATGGCGGTGAACCCGCTCACATCGGATTCCATCACCTTGGAGATCGCCCATACCGAGGAGTTGTCCTTGGCCGTGGCCACCGCCTTGCCGGTGGAGATCTGGCTCTGCGTGGATTCGAGATTGGTGTTGATCCCGCGCAGGGTCTGCAGCGCGATCATCGCGCTGGTGTTCGTGAGGATGCTGGACATGTGCATTTCCTTCCATGCGGCGATGTCTTTGACACCGCTGTTCCTTTCGCCGCCCGGGGGCGGCCGCTCACGTCCTTCTGACTTTTGCGGGTCACGGTGTTCCGCGGGCCGCGCCATCCGCTTCGGGATGCGGGGGCGAGACTGCGGCGCAAATCCTAACGGGTTATTAACGGGTTGGGCCGCGGAAACCGCTGATTTTAGGCGAATTGCGGACCATCCCCTTCAGGCCTTGTGATCGTGGCGGATCCCCGCGCCGCCCAGCGTCTGCCGGCGACCGCCGCGGTCGTAGGTCTCGAGGTTCGGGGGCGTGTCGCGCGCGGCGGAAAGCCGGAGCTGGGCGGATTGTATGCCGCTCAGCGCGGCGGCCAGCAGCCGGGCGTTGCGGTGGGCCGAGCGCGAGAGCGCCTCGACGGTCTCGCGGTCGACCCCGGCGCTTGGCAGGGCCGCGGCGAGCCGGGTTTTCTCGGGCACGAGGCGGGCCAGGGCCGCGAGATCGCCGGATAGCAGGAGCCGGCGCTCCCGATCCATCAGGCTGGCCAGCGCGCGAACGTCACGCCGGGTCATCGGCCCGCCCCTTGAGCGACTCGAAGATCGACTCCGCCAGGCCGAAGCCGCCGGCCTCAGCCAGGGCGCGGGCCTGGGCGTCGCGCAGGAAAGACGCGAACTGGTCTTCACCCGCGCCGCCGCCAAAGGCGGAAGGGGTCTCACCGAGACCGGCGGATTTCAGCATCTGCGAGATGAAACTCGCCTCGAGCGCGCGGGCCGCGTCGCGCAGCCGGTCCTCCGTCTCGGGGCGCAGGGCGGGCGGCGGGGCGGCGGGATGTGGCGTGATCTGCATATCGGCCTCGATTCCTGACAAGTTTCCGGATTTTCCCCCGCACGGGTAAAGAAGCGGTAACCCGCGCCATGCAAGCTGCCCCGGTGACAGAAATCCGGAGGCGCACGTGCATATCCTGATCCTGCCGACCGAGCCGCGCGGCGACGCCGCCCCGTCCCGCGCCAGCGGCGACGGGCCCGGCGCCGCAGCTGTGCCGGCCGACGGCTCCGTGCCCGTCGTCCGGGCGGGATTCGTCGCCGTCCTGGCACGAACCGGTCACGACCCCTCCGACGGGTCGGGCGAGGATACGGCCGCCTGGCCGCAGGCGGCGCCGGCGCCCCCCATGGCCGACCCCGGCCGCGCCGAGACGACCCGGCCGCCGGCCCGGGGGCCTGCCTCGCCGCCCGCCCATGCCCCGGCCCCGCTCGCGCCGGCGTCCGGGGCGGGCGCCCCGACCGCGCCGACCGTGCCGGAGGTGCGGGCAGGCGATCCGGGCCGCCCTGTGGATCCCCCCGGGACCGAGATGCCGCGCCCGCGGCCCGACACGGCCGCGGCCCCGCTGGCGGCACCCCTAGCGCCCCGGGCCCGAGCCCTGCCCATGGCCGATGGGGCGGACCTGCCCCCGCGCGTCGAAGCGCGCCTGCACGCCACGACCGCCCGGCCCGCCCCCGCCGCCGCGCCCAGGATCGATGCGCCGTCGCCAGCGGCGGTGCCCGCCGGCCCCTCCGCGCAAGGGGGGCGTTCGGCGGAAACCACGGGCCGCGCGGCCGGTCCCGAAATGTTGGGGATTTTCGAGGATCCGGCCGCCGCGTCGGATCTGCGTCCGGGGGATCGCCCGGGCGCGGAGCGCGTTTTCCAGGCTTCCGGACCCCTGGCCGCCGACCGCGGTGCACAGACGCCGCCCGCGCTGGCCCGCGCGGTCTCGGCCCAGCTGGCCGAGGCGGCGCGCCTCGATCCAGGCCGGCCGGTGGAAATCCGTCTCGAGCCGCAGGAACTCGGGCAGGTGCGCATGACCCTGAGCCTGACCGATCAGGGCGTCACCGTGGCGATGTCGGTCGAGCGGCCCGAGACCCTCGAACTCATCCGGCGGCACGTGGACATGCTAGCGCAGGATTTCGCCCGGCTGGGTCTCGGCACCGCCGGCTTCAGCTTTGCCCGCCAGGACGGCGGCGGGGACCAGGCCGCCGGAACGCCGGTGTCCGCGGGCCTCGCGGCGCAAGAGACCACCGGCGAAACGGATGCGGCGCAGCGGATCACACTCCGCGCGGCGACCGATGGCGGCATGGATATCAGGCTCTGAAAGGACAGGAGATGGACCCGATCAATCCCGCAACGGCCGGAGCCGGATCCGCGGCATCGTCACCCCAGCAGCTCGGCGCTGCCGAGATGGTGACCTCGGATTTCGAGACGTTCCTGAAAATGATGACCGAGCAGCTCAAGCATCAGGATCCGCTCAACCCGCTCGACAGCAACGACTTCGCGATGCAATTGGCGACGTTTTCGGGGGTCGAACAGCAGGTGCAGACCAACTCGCTGCTGACCGCCATCCAAAGCCAGCTTGGCGCCGCCGACGCGACGGCGCTGGCGGGGTGGGTCGGGCTGGAAGCCCGCGCCGCGGTGCCGGCCGATTTCGACGGAACACCGCTGGAACTGGTGCCGCGCTTCGCCACCGGCGCCGAGAGCGCGCGGCTCGTGGTCCAGGATCCGGCGGGGCGCATCGTGCAGTCGCTGCCGCTGACCGTCGCGGACGGTCCCGTCGTCTGGACGGGCGCCGATGCGGCCGGCGCGATCCTGCCGGCCGGGCGCTACAGCTTCACGGTAGAGAGCGAGACCTCCGGTGGCGAGACGGAGACACACCCCGCCGAGGTCTACGCCGCGGTGCGGGAGGCCCGGCTGGACGGCGAGCGCACGCTTCTCGTCCTGGCAGGCGGGGCGGAGGTGCCGGCCTCCGAGATCAGCGCGGTGCGCGCCGCCGACGACTGATCGGCCCCCGGCGTTCACAGGCCGAGATAGGCGGCGAAACCCGCGGCCGACGCGGCGGCGCCCAGCGCGGCCCAGGCCACCGGGTGCCATCCCCGGCGCGGCGGGTCCGGCTGCGGCGGGTCGACTTGCGCCATGATCGCGGCTTCGGCGAGCTTGGGCAGACGCGGCCCGAACCGGGCCAGGACCTTCGCCGTCTCGGCGAGGTCGCGGGCAAAGGCGCGCGGGCCGACATTGGTGCGGATGTAATCCTCGACAACGGGCTGCGCGACTTCCCAGATGTTGATGTTCGGATGAAGCGACCGCGCCACGCCCTCGACCACCACCATGGTACGCTGAAGCAGGATCAGCTCCGTCCGGGTTTCCATGCCGAAGCGTTCGGTCACCTCGAACAGGTAGGCCAAGAGCTTTGCCATCGAGATCTGGCTCGCGTCCATGCCGAAGATGGGCTCGCCCACCGATCTTAGCGCCTGGGCAAAGGCGTCGATGTCGCGGTCGGCGGGCACGTAGCCGGCCTCGAAATGCACCTCGGCCACGCGGCGGTAGTCCTTGCGGATGAAGCCCATCAGGATCTCTGCGTAGACCCGGCGCGTGTATTCGTCGATCCGCCCCATGATCCCGAAATCCAGCGCCACGATGTCGCCGCTGTCGGACACCTTGAGATTGCCCTGATGCATGTCCGCGTGGAAGTATCCGTCCCGGAGCGCGTGGCGAAGGAACATCTGCAGCACGCGTTCGCCCAGCGACGTCAGGTCGTGCCCGGCGGCCCGCAGCGCGGGCACGTCCCCCATGGGAATACCGCCCACCCAGTCCAGCACCAGCACCCGGCGACCTGACAGCGGCCAGTGGTTTTCCGGTACGGTGAAACCCGGATCGTCGGCGGTCGAGGCCGCGAATTCCGCCGCCGCCGCGCCCTCGAGACGCAGGTCCAGCTCCTTCATCACCACGCCTTCGAAATGGGCGATCACGTCCGTCGGCTTCAGCCGGCGCGAGGCGGGAGAGAGCCGTTCGATCATGTTGGCGACGAAGTAGAAGGCGTCGATGTCCCGGCGGAAGGCGCGTTCGATGCCCGGGCGCAGGATCTTCACCGCGACGTCGCGGCCGGTGCTGCGCAGCCGCGCCCGATGAACCTGCGCGATCGACGCGGCCGCGACCGGTTCGCTGAATTCGCTGAAGGCGGCGTCGGCGGCGATCTCGATTTCCCGCTCGAAGGAGGCCTTGGCGGTGGCGGTGTCGAAAGGCGGCAGCTTGTCCTGCAGAACCCGAAGCTGCTGGGCAAGCTCGTCGCCCACCACGTCGGGACGTGTCGACAGGATCTGGCCGAACTTGATGTAGGCCGGGCCCATGGCGGTCAGCGCACGGGTCACCGGGGGCATGGTCGGGTCGCCCTTGGCGCCGAGCCACTTGAACGGCCAGCCGACCACCCGCGCGGCGAGCCGCATCTGGGGCGGCGCGTTCACGGCCTTGAGCGCGACCCCCATGGCGCCCGTGCGCTCGAAGGTGGCGCCGGTGCGGATCAGGCTCCAGATATTGTGGGGTCCGCGCATGGCCTAGATTTTCCAGCCGGAATGAAGCGCGGCGACACCGAAGGTCAGGTTGCGGAACTTGACGTTCTCGAAGCCCGCCGCGCGGATCATCGCCGCAAAGCTCTCCTGATCGGGGAAGCGGCGAATGCTTTCGACAAGATACTGGTAGCTCTCGCGGTCATTCGCGATCAGGCGGCCCATTTCCGGGATGACGTTGTAAGAGTAGCGGTCGTAGAGCCATTGCAGCCCGTGGTTCGGCAGCTGGCTGAATTCCAGGACCATCAGCCGGCCGCCCGGCCGCAGCACGCGGAACGCCTCGGTCAGCGCATCCTCGATCCGGGTCACGTTTCGAATGCCGAAGGAGATCGTGTAGACGTCGAAGCTGTTATCCTCGAAGGGCAGGGCCATCGCGTCGCCCACCACCCAGTCCAGCCGGTCGGCAAGCTGCGCGGCCTCGGCGCGCTTTCGGCCCTCCACCAGCATGCTCTCGGTCATGTCCAGAACGGTCGCGGTGGCGCCGGGCGCGCGATCGAGGAAGCGGAAGGCGATGTCGCCGGTGCCGCCGGCCACGTCCAGCAGGCGCTGGCCGTTCCGGGGGGCGAGCCAGTCCATCATCGCATCCTTCCAGACGCGGTGGATGCCCATGGACATGACATCGTTCATCACGTCGTATTTCGAGGCGACGTTGGTAAAGACGCCGTGGACCATCCCGGCCTTCTGGTCCTCGGGCACGGTCTGGCGGCCGAAATGGGTCGTTTTGGGCGCGTCGGTCATGGGTCTTGCACTCGGCTGAAACTCCCCCTCCTTATAGGGCGCCAGAGGGGCGGAGCAATGCGTCCTTTCCGAACGGAGGCGATTGTGCCCGAACTGCCCGAAGTCGAAACCGTGCGCCGGGGACTGGAGCCGGTGATGGCTGGAAAACGGATCGCGCGTGCCGATGTGCGGCGCCCCGATCTGCGCTGGCCGCTGCCCGACCGGCTTGCCGCGCGGCTGACCGGTCAACGCGTCCTGCACCTGGGGCGGCGGTCGAAATACCTGCTGTTGGCGCTGTCCTCGGGCGAGACACTGATCGTGCATCTGGGCATGTCGGGGCGGCTGCTGGTCAGCCTGCCCGATGCGGCGCGCCACGCCGTGGCGCAGTTCCACCACGATCATCCGGCGCCCGATAAGCATGACCATGTCGTGCTCGACATGGAGGGAGGCGCGCGAATCACGTTCAACGACGCGCGGCGTTTCGGGGCGATGGACCTGGTGGCGACCGCGACCGCGGCGGAACACTGGCTGCTGGCCGGCCTCGGGCCGGAGCCGCTGGGCAACGCCTTCGACGAGTCGTACCTGGCGGCGCGGCTTGCCGGGCGCCGCACGCCCATGAAGGCGGCGTTGCTCGATCAGCGGGTCGTGGCGGGGCTCGGCAACATCTATGTCTGCGAGGCGCTTTGGCGGGCGCGCATCTCGCCGCGGCGAAAGGCCGGGAATCTCGGCCAAAAAAGGCTGCAGAGCCTGGTGCCGGCCATCCGGGCCGTCCTGCAGGACGCGATTGCGGCCGGGGGATCCTCGCTGCGCGATTACCGGCAGGCCGACGGCGAGCTCGGCTATTTCCAGCACGCGTTCGCCGTATATGGGCGCGAGGGCGAGACATGCCGCCGCGACGCCTGCGGCGGAACGATTGCGCGGATCGTTCAATCGGGACGGTCGACTTTCTATTGTCCGGGATGCCAGAGATAGGTTGAACGCGGGCCGATAGCTGGTAAGGAATCTGGCCGAGATCATCAAAAGGGTTCCCGGATGGCTTACGAGACGCTGATCGTCGAGGTCGAGGACCACGTCGCGCTGATAAAGCTCAACAGACCGGACGCGCTGAACGCGCTCAACAGCACGCTGCTGTCCGAGCTCGCCAAGGCGCTGAAGGCAGCCGAAGACAACGACAAGGTCCGCGCGATCGTGCTGACCGGGTCGTCCAAGGCCTTCGCGGCCGGGGCGGATATCAAGGAGATGTCCGAGAAGAGCTTCGTCGAGGTTTTCACCGAGGATCTGTTCGGCGCCGAGGTCGAGCAGATGCTTCGCTGTCGCAAGCCGATCATCGCGGCGGTGGCCGGCTACGCGCTGGGCGGGGGCTGCGAACTGGCGATGATGTGCGACTTCATCATCGCGGCCGACACGGCGAAGTTCGGCCAGCCCGAGATCAATCTCGGCGTGGTCGCCGGCATCGGCGGAACCCAGCGCCTGACCAAGTTCGTCGGCAAGTCGAAGTCGATGGACATGCATCTGACCGGGCGCTTCATGGATGCCGAAGAGGCTGAACGCGCCGGGCTCGTGAGCCGCGTGGTGCCCGCCAAGAAGCTCATGGACGAGGCGATGGCCGCCGCCCAGAAGATCGCCGAGAAATCGCAGATCACGACGCTGGCGGTGAAGGAAGCGGTGAACCGGTCCTACGAGACGACGCTACGCGAGGGGCTGCTCTTCGAGCGCCGCCTCTTCCACTCGCTCTTCGCAACGGAAGACCAGAAAGAGGGCATGTCCGCCTTCCTCGAGAAGCGCGAGCCGCAGTTCCGCGACAAGTAGGCCGTGTTCAGTCCGCGCCGGAAGCCGGACGCGGATGGGACGCGGTTTCGCGCAGGAAGGTGATCCGACCCGCCGGCATGTTCCAGACACTGGGATGATCGGCCAGGAACCTGGCACCCAGTCGCAAGAGAACTGGCGCGCCGGGGCCGCGAATGTCCTCGACGCCGCCCGCTTCTACCAGGCGCAGCCAAACCCCATCGAAGGTGGCATTGCCAAAGACAAGGCCCGCCACCCGCCCGGTTCCGTCTCCGTCCGTGTGCAAATGTCCAGCGGCCATCAGCCCGGACCGCGTCTCTGCGTCGAGGTAGAACGTGCCGCCATCGCCGGTGTCGACGTCGATGGATACCGGCAGGCTGCCGACCCGCCCGGCCCATGTCGGCAGACTGCCTTCGGACAGAGCGAAATCGATATCGGTCCGGATGGCGCCCTGGTCGAGGCGCGGGAATGCCCGATCGCCGGTCTGCCCCGCATCCGAAAGCACCAGTTTCAGGCGCCCGAGATCCAGAAGGAAGGCGTGCCGCGACACCGCGGGCAGCCCCACGAAGCCGAGAAAATCCGCCCCGAGCCCATCGCGGGTGAAGCCGAAATTTCCCGACAGCACCGGCGCGGGCAACTCCATGGGCATCTCGGCGATCATGACCGAGGGGACATCTTCGGAATGGCCCTGCACGATGATGTCCTGGCCGGATGCGGTTTTCCCGCGTGCCAGTTCATGGCCGGGTGCGAGCGCGAGCGCATCGCGGTTCAGCATGACCGGATAGGCGGACCCGGTGTCGAACATCATCACGCCGGATCGCGCCCCAACACGGGCCGAGAGCATCGGTTTGCCATCGCGCAGCGTCAGCGGGATCGTGCGCGCCCCGGGGCTGCTGCCGAATAGCTCCGCGGCAGTGGCCGCCGGTGGGACAAGAGCGATCAGAATGCAGATGATCCATCGCATGGGCAACTCCGTCTCTTTCCTTCCGCGGGGCTTTGCGGATCCGCGCCGCACCGGGGCGTGCGATTCCGTTTGCCGCAGTCTCGCACGATTGGCCCCTGCCGTGGAGCGTGGCGTCCGTCCCGTGGGGCGGTCCAGACCCATGCCGGCCGGGGCGCGTGGCGGTTCAAAAGGGTATTTGCATTCCGGGCCGTTTCCTCTATACGCCCGGACCAGACATGCGCGTGAGGCCCGCCTTGGCCGGAATCGCCCGGTAGCGAACCCGGGGTCGGGTCATCCCGCGCACATGCAATTTGACACCGACCCACGAAGGGAACACGCATATGGCCAATACGCCCCAGTCCAAGAAGCGCGCCCGCCAGAACGAGCGCCGCTATGCCGTCAACAAGGCGCGCCGGTCGCGCATCCGCACCTATCTGCGCCAGGTCGAGGAAGCGATCGCCGGCGGCAACAAGGAAGCCGCGGCCGAGGCGCTGCGCAAGGCTCAGCCCGAACTGATGCGCGGCGTCACCAAGGGCGTGATGCACAAGAACACCGCGTCGCGCAAACTTTCGCGCCTGTCGGCCCGGGTGAAGGCGCTCGGCGCCTGAGCCGTCCGCTCCATTGACGGTTTGATGACAGCAAGGCGCGCCTCCGGGCGCGCCTTTTGCGTTTCGGGTGGTCGATTGCCCATCGAATGGGCGTCCTGAACCCGCGTCGGTTGCCGGCTGCGACGTTTCTGTAACAGTTTCGGGGATTCGGAATCAGCAAGCTTAGAGTCAAGCGCGAAGATAAGTTGCCGCCCATGTGAGCCTGTTGCTAGCTTCGACAGGCGATTCAAACCGCCTTTGGGGGAAGCTGCGATGAGCGCGGACCGGAGTCCGAGCGTTTCCGAGGTATTGCCTGACGAAACCTGGAAAGAGCTGCAAGATACTCCGGATGCCGTGCTGATCGATGTCAGAACCCGGCCGGAATGGGGGTTTGTCGGTGTGCCCGACCTGTCGACGCTGAGCCGCTCGGTGATCCTGCACGAGTGGCGCCAGTTCCCCGACATGGCGGTCAACCCGTCATTCTCCGCGGCGCTGATGGAAGAGTTCGGGGACACGCTGCCGTCCAAGGTCTTCTTCATCTGCCGGTCCGGGGCGCGTTCCATGGAGGCTGCCACCGCTTTCGCTGCGGAACTCCAGGCGCGCGGGCAAAGGGCCGAGTGCATTAACGTGGCCGAGGGCTTCGAGGGCGATTTGGATGCAAATAAACACCGGGGCACGACCAATGGTTGGAAGGCCCGGGGGCTGCCCTGGCGGCAGTCTTGAACGAATAAAATGACGGGTTGGAAATGACGCACGACACCTGGGGACGTGTACGCTCTGAGCTTTTGCAATCGGTTGGAAACGATGCCTTCAAGAACTGGATAGAGCCCCTCGAGTTCGGAGAGATCTCCGACGGGGTGGCGCGGTTCTTCGTGCCGACCTCCTTCATGGGGACCTGGGTGTCGCGGAACTTCGGCGACGAGATCCTGCGCACCCTCGGGCGCAACGACATGGACGTGCACCGGCTCGACTTCTGCGTGAAATCGGGCGGCGCCGCCGTCGAGACCCCCGAGGCCGACCGGGCGGCACCGGCGGAGGCGCCGGCAGACGAGACCATGGTCGCGCCGGATGCGCCCGGCCGCGACGACATCGACCTGCCGGGCGCGCCGCTCGATGTCCGCTTCACCTTCGAGACCTTCGTGGTCGGCAAGCCGAACGAGCTGGCCCATGCCGCCGCCCGCCGCGTGGCCGAGGGCGGGTCGGTCACCTTCAACCCGCTGTTCCTCTATGGCGGGGTGGGGCTTGGCAA
>CAJXYS010000031.1 GCA_913063035.1 uncultured Maritimibacter sp.
GTCAAAAATGAATTTATCGGCCTTTGATGTATTTCGAATTCCAACGATCACGCACATAACAGCCGCATTAGCTGCAGCATTGTTTCGCCATTTGAAGGTGCGATGTGCGAAGCCAATCTCGATGCCGTTCTTGAGAACATTAGGCCAAAGAGCTCCAACGCTCTGCCCTTGGCAGACCGAGTTGGTCGACACCAGAGCCGATTGAGCGCTGCGTCCTCTGATGTAGCTCGAGGCCTTGAAAATCCAGCATGAGACAAAGTCTATTCGACGGTGAGCGTTCAAGTGCCCGGCCAAGACATGGTCCATATCCGCATTCTGTTGCGGCGAGCGTGAACCATCCCCGAGAAATGGAGGATTCCCTGCAATGTATACTTCTTCATTCGCTTTCGGCGGCGGACACACTGCATCCCAGTTGAGACGAAGGGCATTCCCGCAGATGATATGACCGCCATCGCGGAGTGGGAGCGCTTCGGCCGATGCTCCGAAGAGCTCCGCCATTGCTGCATTGGATTGATACTCCGCGATGAAGAGCGCAAGCTTTGCGGTCTCGGCGCCGAAGTCGGTCAGTTCGATCCCGTGGAAGTTTGCGAGAGAGATGGACGACCACATCTGCACCTGCGTTTGACCGCTCAACTCTCCCAGCCGAGCCAGGATTTTCATCTCCCGTTCGCGCAGCTGGCGGTAGGCGACGACGAGGAAGTTGCCGGATCCACAGGCGGGGTCGAAAACATGAATCCGGCCGAGCCTGTCGAGGACGCGTTTCAGGGCGTTCGGCTTGTCCCAGGCCTTCTCGATGGAGGCATCGACATCGTCGAGGAATAGCGGACCGAGCACCTTCAGAATGTTCGGCACGGAGGTGTAATGCATCCCGAGCTCGCCGCGGGCCTTCGGGTCCGCGATTGACTGGATCATGGACCCGAAGATGTCCGGGTTGATCTCCTGCCAGTCGAGCCGTGCGGCGTCCTGGAAATATCCCCATGCGATCTTGTCGAACTCGGGACAGTCGATGTGATCGGAGAACAGCCCGCCGTTCACATACTCCAGCTCGTGGGTCCAGGTCGGCAGGTCTTCGCGGGCGTCGCGGGGTCGGTTCATTGCCTCGAAGGCATGGACGATCGCGATATGCGCCTCTGCACCCTTCTCGCCGGCGTGGTTGACCACCAGGCGCGTGAACTGGTCCTTCGAGAAGATCCCGACATCCTCGGCGAAGAAGCAGAATACCAGCCTGGTCATGAACTGGTTCAGGTCATGGCGGCGCGCCTCGTCCGCCCAGTCCGGATTCGTCTTGAGAATAGCATCGTAGAGCTTGGCGAGCTTGCCGGTCGCATTGATATCGACCTCGTTCTCTTCGGCGGCCTTGTAGCGGGTCATGCCGGCGGCCGGCAGGAAGAACCCGAAATGACGATGCATCTCGCTGTACGGGCACCGCAGCGTCTCTCCAGAGGCCAGGTGCTCGGCCGCCAGGTCCACGCCATCCGTCGCGATCAGGACGGCCGGCTTGTGCTTGGCGGTGTTCTTGTCCGCGCGAAGCTGGGCCAGAACATCATCGACGTCTCCGAGCTCTGCCGGGGCATAGTAGAACTTCTTGCCCAGCAGCACCGCCCGCGGCAGCCTGGAGCGGTTCAGCGAGCGCTTCCCGGGCCTTAGCTTCGACACCGTCGCCTTCGCGTTCCCCGTTGCGGCAGCCAAGCCATAGGGGAACTCGTCTGGATCGAATGGTGTAGCGACAAGCTCTTCGAGGGCGTCGGAGATTTCTGTCGGGTTCATGGGCGGCTTTTCCTGATCGGTCGGTTTTCACGAGATAGTCTCGAACCCGAAAACACGCGAATTCAAAGGCATTTCGCGAAACGATATCTGCCACACCGATAGATTGCAAAGGTGGAAGGGAAGGGTATTGGAGGTGGCGCGCCGGCGTCATCCCCGGCCTTGCCACAGCTCTGGACGGGAGCGGTTGGCCGATCCCAGGGTCAGGTCTTTGATGTCTTTCGGATGTAGTCTGGCTGCCAGTAGAAGATATCCTCGACCCTGTTCTGCCACCCATCTAAACCATGCACGACCCGCAGTTCGCAGTCCGCCTGCGCACCGATCGGAGGGTTCCACATGCGAAACCTACAGGACGTTCTCCGGCGCGTCCTCATCGATATCGATAATTAGCCCCAACAACCAACCGTTGCCGATCAAGCGATATGATCAGAAGGAATTCCTTCTTGGCTCGCACGGGAAATTCCAGCGCAGGTCACGCCGCCTCTGATAGCCGGAGAGCGGAGAGCCGGGCACCAAGGAACGGGAAGCGATGCGCCGTGCACTACACCGCGGAGGAACAGTGATCTGACAGGGACGACCGAGTGACCAACCTTCCGACATCAGTCAGAGACCGCCACTATCCTTTCTTGCATCAGTTTGCATCAGTGATTTGCGTCCTGTTCTGGTTATGTTCCGTCCTGTTCTGGCTACGTTCCGCCGCTTTCCTAACAAGCTTACACAGGCCAACTCATTGATATTTAGGATCTATAATTTGGAGACTCCCGTGTGATCTGTACGTCGTGGACATGGCTTTCCTTCAGCCCCGCGCCGGTGATCCGCACGAAGTTGCAGCCGCCGCGCATCTCGTCGACGGTGGCCGAGCCGGTATAGCCCATCGCCGCGCGCAGGCCGCCCACGAGCTGGTGGACCACCGCGCCGGCCGAGCCCTTGTAGGGCACCTGCCCCTCGATCCCCTCGGGCACCAGCTTGTCGCTGGCCGCGTCCTTCTGGAAATAGCGATCGGCCGAGCCGCGCGCCATCGCGCCGAGGCTGCCCATGCCCCGATACGACTTGAAGCTGCGGCCCTGGTAGAGGATTACCTCGCCCGGGCTCTCGTCGGTGCCGGCGATCATGCTGCCCACCATCGCGCAATGGGCCCCCGCGGCGATCGCCTTGGCGAAATCGCCCGAGAACTTGATGCCGCCATCGGCGATGATCGGCGTGCCGCTCTCGGCGGCGGCGCGGGCGCAATCCATGATGGCCGTCAGCTGCGGCATGCCGACCCCGGCCACGACCCGTGTCGTGCAGATCGACCCCGGGCCGATGCCGACCTTGATCCCGTCCGCGCCCGCGTCGATCAGCGCGCGCGTGGCCTCGGCGGTGGCCACGTTGCCGGCGATGACCTGCGCGGCGTTGGAGTGTTTCTTGATGCGTTCCACGGCCCTGGCGACGCCTTCGGAATGGCCGTGGGCGGTGTCGACCACGATCAGGTCGCAGCCGGCGTCGATCAGCGCCTCGGACCGTTCGAAGCCGGCATCGCCGACGGTGGTCGCCGCGGCCACGCGCAGCCGGCCCAACTCGTCCTTGCAGGCCGCCGGGTTCAACACCGCCTTCTCGATATCCTTGATCGTCAGCAGCCCGGTCAGCCGGCCCTGCTTGTCGGCGACCAGCAGCTTCTCGATCCGGCGTTCGTGCATCATCGCCTTTGCCGCGGCGAGATCCGCCGGTTCCTCGAGCATGGCGAGGTTCTCCGAGGTCATCATCGCGCTGACCGGCGTCCGGTCATCCTCGGCGAAGCGCATGTCGCGGTTGGTGACGATGCCCAGCACGCGGCCCTCGGCGTCCACCACCGGGAAGCCGGTGATCTTGTAACGCTCCTGCAGGGCCTTGGCGTCGGCCAGCGTCTGGTCGGGGCGCAGCGTGACCGGGTTGTAGACCACCCCCGACTCGAACCGCTTCACCCGCCGCACCTCGCGGGCCTGGTCCTCGATGTTGAGATTTCGGTGAATCACCCCGATGCCGCCCGCCTGCGCCATGGTGATCGCCATCGGCCCCTCGGTGACGGTGTCCATGGCCGAGGACAGGAGCGGGATGTTCATCCGGATGGACCTGGTAACCAGGGTGCGCGTATCCGCCTCGTTGGGCAGCACGCTGGATGCACCGGGAACCAGCAGCACGTCGTCGAAGGTGAGCGCCTCGCGAATCTCCATTGGGAGTCTCCTTGGGGAGTTTCGTTTGGCGCTTCCCTATCTCACGGGGACGGGGGAAAGGAAAGCCGCAATTTCCGCGCGGGTTCAGGCGGTCGCCGCATTGGTCTTGGCTGCGAGCTGGCCCTTGGCCCACATCTGCATCACCTTCCAGGCGATGGGCGGCACGACCAGCGTCGCCGCCACGAGCGCGCCGGCCGCGATCAGCCGGAAGGGCTGAGCCGCGACGTAGCCGGCCATCAGCGCCATCAGGCCGGCGGTGGCGGCAAGCGGAAAGGTGAACGCCCCCCAGAACGGGCTGAAGCCCGCCTCGGTCAGCCAGCGAACGCGAATCGCCAGCAGCAAGAGCAGCGCCACCGCGGCCCAGGCGAGCCCGGTCGCGAGCCCGCCCTGTCCCAGCATCAGCGAGACGGTGCCGAGCAGCGCCACCGGGGCCAGGTGGATCGCGAGCAGCGGGCGCAGCGGCGCCGGCACCCCGCGCAGCGTGAACTGGCGCAGGCTCTCGGCCCAGATCGCTATGGCCAGCGCCCCGGTGCCCCAGAGGATCGCCTGCGCCAACCCGTGCAGGCCGAGCGGCACGGCCGGCACCGCGGCGACGATGAAACCGACGAAGCTGAGGTGGAAGACGGGCGTGACCACCCGCTGCTCGGCTGGCCCGGTGGCCAGGACATAGAGGATCAGCACCACCAGCCCCGCATGCGCCGCCAGCCCGGCATAGAGCACCGCGGTCGCGGCGCCCCCGCCGTAGGGAACCAGGACGGCCGCCAGCAGGTAGAGCGAGAGCATCATGGTCGACAGCCCCGCCCGGCCCGGCAGGATGCGCAGATCCTCGGCCACGACGGCGGGGCGGCGGACGGCCTTGGCGCCATAGGCCAGAGCCGCGAACAGGAAAAGCAGAGTCACCGCGCCGAGAATTGCCTCGCCGACCGCGGCCGGCACGTCGAAGACCGGCACCGCGCGACGCCAGGCGAGCCCCAGCGCGAGAAGGCCGAAGATCGGCGGAAAGATCGCGGGCGGTGTCCGCCGCCAGAGCCCGGGGGTCGCCTGCATGTGTCCTGCTCCGTTCCGTGCGTCGTCTGCGTGCGCCGCGATCCTGACCCGCCCTGCCGCGGAACGGGAGGCGCCGCAGCGTCGCACCGCCCGTCAGCCGTCGTCGGGCGCCGTGTCCGCCGGGCCGCGATACCCGGTCGCGACCACGAATTTCTCAGAGGAATCCTGCCGGCTGGCCGGCGGCTTGACGTTGGCGACCTTGGCGAAGCGCTTTTTCAGAAGCGCCTGCAACTCCGACTCGGCGCCCCCCGCAAGCACCTTCGCGACGAAGGTGCCGCCCTCTTCGAGCACGTCGAAGGCGAATGCCGCGGCCGCCTCGCACAGTGCCACGATGCGCAGGTGATCGGTCTGCTTGTGGCCGGAGGACGCGGCGGCCATGTCCGACATCACCACGTCCGCGCGGCCGCCCAGCCAGGCCTTGACCTTCTCGTCGGCGCCGTCCTCGAGGAAATCGAGCACGTGCAGCTCGGCCCCCGGGATCGGCTCGACCTCCTGCAGGTCGATGCCGATGACGCGGCCGACCGCCTTGCCCGTCTTCTCGCCGAGCGCGTTCACGCGCCGGACGGCGACCTGGCTCCAGCCGCCGGGCGCGCAGCCCAGGTCGACGACCCGCGCGCCGGGCACGAGGAAGCGATACTTGTCGTCAAGCTCGAGGATCTTGTAGGCGGCACGGCCGCGATAGCCCTCTTTCCGGGCGCGCTGGACGTAGGGATCGTTCAGCTGCCGTTCCAGCCAGCGCGTGGACGAGGATTTGCGCCCGCGGGCCGTCTTGACCCGCACGCGCAATTCGCGCTGCCCGCGCCCCGAGGTCTTGCCGGATCGCGCCATGTTCAGAACGCCCCGCTTTCCAGAACGCCGTCGGCGTTCATCTGGGCATAGAGCAGGCCCTCGCGAAGCCCGCGGTCGGCCACCGACAGACGGTCCGTCGGCCAGGCACGCAGCAGCGCCTGCAGGATCGCCGCGCCCGACATGATCAGCGAATGGCGGTCGCGCCCGATCCGCGGGTCGAGCCGCCGCCCCACCGGGCCGAGCGCGAGGTAATCGCGGATCACCGCGTCGATCTGGTCGGAAGTCATGCGCAGCCCGTCCACCTTGTTCCGGTCATAGCGTTTCAGCCCTAGGTGACTCGCCGCCACGGTGGTCACGGTGCCGCTGGTGCCGATGATCTGGAAGCCGTCGCGCGCCTGGTCGGCGGCGTCGTGATAGGGCGAGAAGGCCGCCAGCTTTTCCTCGAAATAGCAGGACATCAGCGCGAAACGCGCCGCGTCGTCCTCGACGTCGTCGAACTGATCCTTGAGCGTCGCCACCCCGAGCGGGACCGAGATCCAGTCCACCACCTTGGCCGCCGGGAAGGGCGAGTCGGTGCGGTCGAACCCGGTATGGAGCCGCATCAGCGCGCGCTGTCGGTCCAGCGGGGCCACCGCCGAGAGATCGATCCAGACCAGTTCGGTCGACCCGCCGCCGATATCGACCACCAGCAACTGCTCGGTGCGGGTCGACACCAGCGGCGCGCAGCTGACCACGGCAAGCCGCGCCTCTTCCTCGGCCTCGATGACCTGCAGCTCGAGCCCGGTCTCGCGCTTTACCAGGTTCAGGAAATCGCCGCCGTTGCGCGCGCGCCGGCACGCCTCGGTCGCGACGAGCCGCATGCGGCGCACGTCGTGTTTCCGCAGCTTGCGCTGACAGATGCGCAATGCTCCCACCGCCCGCCCGATCGACGCGCGCGACAGCCGGCCATGCGCTTCCAGCCCGTGGCCCAGCTGCACCGATTTGGAAAAGCTGTCGACCACGTGGAACTGGCTGCCCTTCGGCTGAGCGATGAGCATGCGGCAGCTGTTGGTGCCGAGATCCAGCGCGGCATATAGCTCCGCCGGATCCGGCCTGTCGGGCGCGGGGCGCTCTACCGGTTTCGGGAACGCGCCCGCATGTGCGGGGCGCTTAGGCGCCATGTCATGGTGCCTCCAATTCGTGTTGCCTTGAAGTTACTCTTTGCGTGCGTCCTGTTCAAGCGCCGTCGGCTTGTCGTTTCCAAGGGCCGCATTGTCGAAATCCGTCGCGGCACCCGGCGCGGAGGCTCCTAGAAGACACCGAAACGCAACGAGGAATCGGATATGCCCGACGTCACCATCGTCTACTGGCGCGACATCCCGGCCCAGGTCATCGTCGGCAAGGGCCGTCGCGGCGCCAAGCATCCGCTGCCCGAACGCTTCGAGCAGGCCATTGACAGATGCGCGATGAAGGTAGGCGCGGGGGACGCGGATGCCTATCTGGAGGAATGGCGCAAGGCGCCGCCCTACTCTGTCGAGGGTGACCCACAGGAGGTCGCAAAAACCGAAGCCGCGCGGATCGAGGCCGAGTACGACAGCGAACGAGTGAAGGCACTGATCACCAATGACGGGTGGGCCGAGGCCCAGAACTGAAGGAGACGCGCCATGGCGCTGCTGAATTTCCGCTCCAGGTCCGAGACGGCCCCGCCCCCGGTCAAGCCCGAGGTCGAGGCGTTCCTGCAGGATTACTCGATCGAGGTCATGCCGCGCACCGCCGAGAAGGTCGAGGATTTCCGCGCCCTTCTGCCGGCCGGCACCCGCGTCTACATCGCCCATATCGAGGGCACGCCCATCGACGACATGGTCGCCACCGCCCGCCGGTTGAACGCCGAGGGCTACACGGTGATGCCTCATTTCCCAGCCCGCATCATCAAGGACAAGGCGACGCTCGGGGACTGGATCGCGCGCTACCAGGGCGAGGCCGACGTCCGCCAGGCGCTGGTGCTCGCCGGGGGTGTTTCAAACCCGCATGGCGACTTTCACTCCTCCATGCAACTCCTTGAAACCGGGCTGTTCGATGCCGCCGGCTTCGAGAGGCTGCACGTCGCCGGCCACCCCGAGGGCAACCGGGACATCGACCCCGAGGGCGGCAACCGCGTGGTCGACGAGGCGCTGCGCTGGAAGCAGGCCTTCAGCGCCCACACCGCCGCCGAGATGGCCATCGTGACCCAGTTCGCCTTCGAGTCCGGGCCGGTGATCGCCTGGGCCGACCGGCTGCGCGCGGCCGGGATCACCCTGCCGATCCATATCGGCGTGGCCGGCCCGGCCAAGTTGCAGACGCTGATCAAGTTCTCGATCGCCTGCGGGGTGGGCGCGTCGCTGCGCGTGCTGCAGCGCCGCGCCAAGGACGTCACCAAGCTGCTGATGCCGTTCGAGCCGGACGAGTTCGTGGGCGCGCTGGCCGCGCACAAGGCCGCCAACCCGGACTTCAACATCACCAATGTGCACTTCTTCCCGCTTGGCGGGATCAAGGCCAACGCGACCTGGGCGATCGAGCATGGCGGCACCGCCACCGTGCCGGCCGACGCCAAGACATAAGGACAGGGACATGACCCGCACCGTCGTCGAATCGAAGACCAAATCCGTCACCATCGGCTTTGACGAGCCGTTCTGCGTGATCGGTGAACGCATCAACCCGACCGGCCGCAAGAAGCTGGCCGCCGAGCTGGAGGCCGGCGATTTCTCCACCGTCGAGAAGGACGCGCTGGAACAGGCCGCCTGCGGGGCGATGGTGCTCGATGTGAACGCGGGCGTGGTCTACAACTCCAACCCCAACCCGAACGAGACCGAGCCGCCGCTCATGACCAAGATGATCGAGCTGGTGCAGGGGCTGGTGGACATCCCGCTCTGCATCGACAGCTCGGTGCCGGCGGCGCTCGAGGCGGGGCTGGCGGCGGCCCATGGCCGGCCGCTCCTGAACTCGGTGACCGGCGAGGAGGAGCGGCTCGAGGCGATCCTGCCGCTCGTCAAGAAATACGACGTGCCCGTGGTGGCGATCTCGAACGACGACACCGGGATCTCGGAAGATCCCGACGTGCGCTTCGCCGTGGCCAAGAAGATCGTGGAACGCGCCGCCGATTTCGGCATCCCGGCCCATGACATCGTCGTCGATCCGCTGGTGATGCCGGTCGGCGCGATGGCGACGGCGGGGCGGCAGGTCTTCACCCTGGTCCGCCGCCTGCGCGAGGAGTTGGGCGTCAACACCACCTGCGGCGCCTCGAACATCTCCTTCGGGCTGCCCAACCGGCACGGGATCAACGCCGCCTTCCTGCCGATGGCGATCGGCGCGGGCATGACCAGCGCGATCATGAACCCGGTCCGCCCCGTCGAGATGGAGGCGATCCGCGCGGCCAATTTCCTGATGGCCAATGATCCCAACGGGGGCGCGTGGATCAAGTTCTCGCGCGTTCTCGACCAGGTGAAGGAAGGCAAGGACTTCGCCGAGGCCTCTCGGGAAAGCGCCGCCGCCGCTGCCGGCCAGCGTGGCGGGCGGCGCGGCGGACGCCGGCGCAGCGCCTGACGCGACAGGGCCAGCCCCGGCGGGCCATTCGCCGGGGCGGCCACGGCCAGCGACCAAGGACACACATGGCACAGGATCCCCTCGTCGTCTTCACCCCGTCCGGCAAGCGCGGCCGCGTGGCCCCGGGCACGACGGTTCTGGCCGCCGCGCGCCAGCTCGGCGTCGATCTCGACTCGGTCTGCGGCGGGCGCGGGATCTGCTCCAAATGCCAGGTCGCCCCGGCCTATGGCGAATTCTCCAAGCACGGCGTCACCGTGGCCGGGGACGCGCTCTCGCCCTGGAACGCGGTCGAGGAGCGCTACGACAGCAAGCGTGGCCTGAAGGAGGGCCGCCGGCTCGGCTGCCAGGCCCAGATCGTCAAGGACGTCGTGATCGACGTCCCCCCCGAGAGCCAGGTCCACAAGCAGGTGGTGCGCAAGGCCGCGACCGCCCGCGACATCGTCATGGACCCGGCCACCAAGCTCTACTACGTCGAGGTCGAAGAGCCGGACATGCACGAGCCCTCGGGCGACCTGGAACGGCTGGCGCGGGCGCTGCATGACCAGTGGGGCCTCGCCGACGTGACCGCCGACCTGCACATCCTCCGCGAAGTGCAGCCGGTGCTCCGCAAGGGGGGCTGGACGGTCACCGTGGCCGTCCATCGCGGCAGCCACGACCATCGCCCCCGCATCATGGAAATCTGGCCCGGCTTCCACGAGGGCGGCATCTACGGGCTCGCCATCGACCTGGGCTCAACCACCGTCGCGGCCCATCTCTGCGATCTCGCGGACGGCCGCGTGCTGGCCTCGGCGGGCGTGATGAACCCGCAGATCCGGTTCGGCGAGGACCTGATGAGCCGGGTCAGCTACGCCATGATGAACCCCGGCGGCGACCGGGAAATGACGACAGCCGTCCGCGACGCGATCAACCGGCTGACGGTCGAGATCACCGAGGAAGCCGGGATCGCCCCCGCGCTGATCATGGAGGCGAGCTTCGTCTGCAACCCGGTGATGCATCACCTGCTGCTGGGCATCGACCCGGTGGAGCTGGGCCAGGCGCCCTTCGCGCTGGCCACGGCGGATTCGCTGACGCTGAACGCGCGCGAGATGGACCTCACCGCCATGAACGACGCGGCGCGGGTCTTCGTGCTGCCCTGCATCGCCGGTCATGTGGGCGCCGATGCCGCCGCCGTGGCGCTCTCGGAAGAGCCGCACAAATCCGAGGATCTGGTGCTGATCGTCGACGTGGGCACGAATGCCGAGATCCTGCTCGGCAACCGCGAGCGGGTCCTGGCCTGCTCGTCGCCCACGGGCCCGGCCTTCGAGGGCGCGCAGATCAGTGCCGGCCAGCGTGCCGCGCCCGGGGCGATCGAGCGGGTCGAGATCGACCCGGCGACGAAGACGCCGCGGTTCAAGGTGATTGGCTCGGATCTCTGGTCCGATGACCCGGCCTTCCCGGAGGCCACCGCCGCGACCGGGATCACCGGCATCTGCGGCTCGGGCATCATCGAGGCCGTGGCCGAGATGCGGATGGCCGGGCTGCTCGACCCCTCGGGCCTGATCGGCTCGGCGGCGCAGACCGGCACCGACCGGTGCGTCGCCGACGGGCGCACCCATGCCTATGTGCTGCATGACGGCCGCGCCGAGGGCGGGCCGCTGATCTCGGTCACGCAGGGCGACATCCGCGCGATCCAGCTGGCGAAATCCGCGCTTTATGCGGGCGCGCGGCTGCTGATGGACGAGCTCGGGGTCGACGCGGTCGACCGCGTGGTTCTGGCCGGCGCCTTCGGCGCGCATATCAGCCCGAAACACGCCATGGTTCTCGGCATGATCCCCGATGCCCCGCTCGACAAGGTCAGCTCCGCCGGGAACGCGGCCGGGACCGGCGCGCGCATCGCGCTCTGCAACGTCACCGCGCGGGCCGAGATCGAACAGATCGTGCGCCGGATCCACAAGGTGGAGACCGCCGTCGAGCCCCGCTTCCAGGAACACTTCGTCGCCGCCAACGCGATCCCGCACGCGACCGCCCCCTTCCCGCATCTCTCGGCGGCGGTGCCCCTGCCGCGTGTCGGCTTCAACACCGGCGCGGGGGACGACGGCGCCGACGGCGGGCGCCGGCGGCGCCGGCGGCGCGCCTGACGCCGCCCTTGAGGTCGCCCCCGGGCCGCCGGACACCGCCCCGCCGGGCCGCGCCGCGTCCCGGCTGGCGCGCGGCGCGTATTCCCGTCTTGACCTCTGCCACGGCTTCGCCTAGCTCTTTTCCACCCGAGCGGGTGTAGCTCAATGGTAGAGCAGCAGCTTCCCAAGCTGACGACGAGGGTTCGATTCCCTTCACCCGCTCCAGCCTTCCCGACGCGCAGACGAAAACGGCCTCCACCCGGCAGGCGAAGGCCGTTCCGTTCGCTCCGCGAGGGGATCAGGACGATCCGTCCCGCATCTGGTCGTAGTTGAACGGATCGATCTCGTGCACCTCGCCCGGGCCATAGGGCAGGTCGTAATACTGGTCTCCCGGCGCCCAGCCGTACTTGTAGTACCCGTAATGGGGATAGGCGTAGTTGCCGGTTCCGAAACCGCCGCTCACATCGACCACCGTGGCCGCGATCCGGCCGTCACGGATCAGCATGTCGCTGACATAGCCGTAGTCGAGCGGCACGCCGTCCGCGCCGCGCAGCCGTGCGTAGTCGCCGACAAGTTCCGTGGCCCGCCAGGCGCGGCCCTCGATCTCCGCGTCGTCGAGGCCGGGCTGGATCGCGTCGCCGAGGCGGCTGCCCGGCAGGCCCGACACCTCGAAGGCGTCGTAGTCGGAAACCGTGTCTTCGGTGATCGGCACCGTCACCACGTCCTCGGCGTGATCGACGGTCACCTCGCCCCAGGGCACGCCCACGTGATGGTCGCCGAGATCCCAGACACCGCCGATTTCCGCGATGATCGAGATCACCCGCGCATCGGGGCCGAAGATCACGTCCTCGACCTCGCCCAGGTCTTCGCCACCGGCGCTGCGGACCCTGGTACCGATCAGGCGGTCGACGCTCCAGCCGCCGCCGGCATAGATGTTTTCGTAAGTCCATCCCGCCATCGGGATGATGTCTCCCTTGTCGACCTGCGTCTGCGCCGCCGCGACGCCCGGAAGGGTCAGCGCACAGGCCAGCGCGGTCGTCGTCAGCGTTCTCATGATCCGTCCTCCTCAAAGCATCGTTTCGTTCCATGCGAGGCCTCGGCAGGGAAACGCGCCGGGCCCGGCCGGGTTCCGGATTGCATGCGCGCGGGCCACGGGGTAGTGGAGCCGGGATGACGCTGGCTTACCGCACCCCCCTGCCCCCGGAAACGCTCGCCGCCCATGGCGTGCCGGCCGACTGGCGCTATGGCATGGCCGACCGCGTCCGGTTTCGCGAACTCGACGTGCTCGACCACGTCAACAACGCGGTCTACCTGACCTGGTTCGAAACCGTCCGTGTCGCCTATGTGCGGGATTACGGGATCTCCCGCTACCGTCCCGAGGATCCCAGGATGGTGCTGCGTGCCACGGGCGCCGAGTTCCACGCGCCGCTGCATCTTGACGACGAGTATATCGTCACGGCCCGCAGCACGCGCATGCGGCGCAGCAGTTTCCAGATGGCTTACGGTGTCTTCTCGGGCGGGCGGATGGCCGCGAGCGGGCACGCGGTGATCGTGATGCTCGAGGACGACCTGCGCACGCGCCGCGAGATCCCCGACGCGATCCGGCAGACACTGGCCGCGCGGGACGGCGCCGTGCAGGAGTGACCGCTCAGCCGCGGTGCCGCGCGAGGTAGGCGAGAAGGTTCCGCGTGGAGCCGTCGCGCCCCTCGGCCGTCTCGGTGCCGGCGACGACCGGAGCGAGGCTCTTCGCAAGCTCCTTGCCGAGTTCGACGCCCCACTGGTCGAAGCTGTTGATCCCCAGGATCACCCCCTCGACGAAGACGCGATGCTCGTAGAGCGCGATGATCTGGCCCAGCACATAGGGCGTCAGCATCGGGTAGAGCAGCGTGGTGGAGGGCCGGTTGCCCGGGAAAACCCGGTGGCGCGCCTGGCGCTCCAGCTCCGCGCCGGCATATCCCGCGCTTTCCATCAACGCGCGCGCCGCGTCGAGCGACCGCCCGCGCATCAGCGCCTCCGACTGGGCCAGGCAATTGGCCAGCAGCAGCTGGTGATGGCCGGCCAGGTCGGGCTCGTGGCCCGCGGCGCCAGCCATGAACTCGCACGGCACGACGCGCGTGCCCTGGTGAATGAGCTGGTAGAAGGCATGCTGCCCGTTCGTGCCCGGCGCGCCCCAGACGATCGGCCCCGACTGGCGATCGAGCGCCGTGCCGTCCATCGCCACGGATTTGCCGTTGCTCTCCATCTCGAGCTGCTGGAGATAGGCCGGCAGCAGTTCCAGCCGTTGTTCGTAGGGCAGCACCGCGCGGGTCGCGTGACCGCAGAGCTGGTTGTGCCAGATGCCGGTCAGGGCCAGCAGCATCGGCAGGTTTCCGGACGGCGGGGCCTCCTGGAAATGCCGGTCCATGGCGCGTCCGCCGTCGAGGAAGGCGCGGAAATTCTCGGGGCCCACCGCGAGCATCAGGCTCAGCCCGATCGGCCCCCAGACCGAGTAGCGCCCCCCGACCCAGTCGGCGAACCCGAACACGCGCTCGGGCGGAATGCCGAAGGCGGCGGTGCGGTCCGGCGCGCTGGACAGCGCCACGAAATGACCGGGCGCCTTGTCCGCCCCGACCCGGGCCGCGAGACGTTCGCGCGCCGTTTCGGCGTTGGTCATCGTCTCGATGGTGGTGAAGGTCTTGGACGCCACGATGAACAGCGTCGCGGTCAGCTGCACCCGGTCCAGCACGTCGTGGATATGCGCCCCGTCCACGTTGGAGACGAAATGCACCTCGGGCCCGTCGCAATAGGGCGCCAGCGCCCGCGTGGCCATCGCCGGCCCCAGGTCCGACCCGCCGATCCCGATATTCACCACGTGGCTGAAGCGCCCGCCGCCCGGCGGCGCGATATGGCCCGCGCGCACGCCCTCGGCGAAGGCGGTCATCCGCCCGAGCGTCTCGCGCAGCTCCGGCATGACGTCCGCGCCGTCCACCTTGATCGCGGCGTCGGGGTTGCGCAGCGCGGTGTGGAGCACCGCGCGCCCCTCCGTTTCGTTGATCCGCGCGCCCGCGAACATCGCCGCGCGCCGCCCGGCGACGTCCGCTTCCTCGGCCAGCTGCAGCAGCGCCGCGCGGGTCTCGGCGTCGATGGCGGTCTTGGAATAGTCGAAGAGCAGCCCGTCGGCCTCGGCCGAGAACCCCGTGGCGCGGCCCGGATCGGCGTCGAACAGCGACAGGATGCTGCGCCCGGCCGCCCTGTCCCTGAGCGTGTGAAGCGTCTTCCAGGCGGTCATGGCGCTACTCCGCGTAATGAACGGTCGCATCCGGCAGAACGCAGCGGATCGGGGCCTCGGCCACCGGCCCGGCCTGCGCCGCCCTCTCGAGCGCCGCGCGTTTCTCGGCGCCCGCGATCAGCAGGTGGACATGCATCGCGCCCTTCAGCACGGGCGCGGTCAGCGTGATCCGCGGCTCCGTCGCGCCGGGCGCCCGCATCGACAGGAGCGGCGGCGCCTCCGGCGCGAGCGCCTCCTCCAGCCGGTCTGCGCCCGGAAAGAGCGAGGCGGTGTGCATGTCCGCGCCCATGCCGAGCAGGCAGACCGACAGCGGCAACGCCGCCGCCACCCCGGCGGACAGCTCCGCCAGCCGCTCTTCCGGCGTCTCGGCCTGCGCATAGAGCGGCACGAGACGCGCGGCGGCGGCCCGGCCCGTCAGCAGGCGCTCGCGCAGCAGCCGCGTGTTGGAGCGCGGCGAGTCCTCGGGCACCCAGCGTTCGTCGGTCAGCAGAACCGAAACACCGGCCCAGTCCAGATCGGCCGCCGACAGCACGTCGAAGACCGGTCCCGGCGTGGTGCCGCCGGGCACCGCCAGCGTGGCCTGGCCCCGGCTCATCAGCGCACTGTTCAGGTCGCCCGCGATACGCTGGGCCACGTCGACCATCATCATCTCGCGGTCGGGATATTCGATCAGTTCCATCTCTAGCCCTCGATCTCGCGCCAGCGGCGCCCGTCGCGGTGCAACAGCATCAGCGCGTCCTCGGGCCCGGCGGCACCGGGATCATACGGCAAGGGGCGATCCCCGCGCGACTCCCAGCCGGCGATCACGGGATCCGTCCAGGCCCAGGCGGCCTCGACCTCGTCGCCGCGCATGAACAGCGTCTGGTTGCCCCGGATCACGTCCATGATCAGGCGTTCATAGGCATCCGGCATGTCGGCGGCATGCGCGCCAAGCGCCTCGGCGAAGCTCATGTCCAGCGGCACCTCGACCAGGCGCATGCCACCCGGCCCCGGCTCCTTGATGGTCACCCGCATGGTCATGCCCTCGTCCGGCTGCAGACGGATCGCCAGGACGTTGCCGCGCCGCTTGCCATCCTCGCCGAAGATCGAATGTGGCGGGTCCTTGAAGACCACCGCGATTTCCGAGACCCGCGCGCGCAGGCGCTTGCCCGTCCGCATGTAGAAGGGTGTGCCGGCCCATCGCCAGTTCGAGACATGCACCTTCATCGCGACGAAGCTCTCGGTGGTGCTGTCGGGGTTTTCCGCCGCCTCCAGGTAGCCGGGCTCGTCGTCGCGGCCGCGATACTGGCCGCGCACGATGTCGCCCGGCGCCACCGGGTCGAGCGCGCGGATGACCTTGAGCTTCTCGTCGCGCACCGCGTCGGGTTCGAAGCGGCTCGGCGGTTCCATCGCGATCAGGCAAAGCAGTTGCATCAGGTGATTCTGCACCATGTCCCGCATCGCGCCAGACTTGTCGTAATAGGCGCCCCGTCCCTCGACGCCGACGGTCTCGGCCACGGTGATCTGGACATGGTCGACATACTGCGCGTTCCAGAGCGGCTCGAAGAGCACGTTGGCGAAGCGGACCGCCATGAGGTTCTGGACCGTCTCCTTCCCGAGATAGTGGTCGATCCGGTAGATCTGGTGCTCGTCGAAGGAATGCGCCAGCGTCGCGTTGAGTTCGCGCGCCGAGGCGAGGTCGTGGCCAAAGGGCTTCTCGACCACGATCCGCGCGTCGGGCGTCGCGATTCCGTGGCCGTGAAGCCGCTCGGCGATGCCCCCGAACAGCGACGGGCTGACGGAGAAGTAGAAGGCATGGATGGTGTCGGGCCGCACCATAGCGGCGAGCGTGTCCCATCCCTCGGTGCCGGTCGCGTCGACCGCCACGTAGCGCACCATGGCCAGGAAGGCCTCGATCGTCTCGGCGTCGCGCTTGTCGGGCGCGACGAAGGTCTCGATCGCCTCGCGGACGAACTGGCGATAGCCGGCGTCGTCCTGCGCGGTCCGCGCCGCGCCGATCACATGCGCGTCCCTGGGCATCTGGCCGTCCCAGAAGCGCCGGTAGAGGCCGGGCAGGATCTTCCGCCGGGCCAGGTCCCCGGTGCCCCCGAAGATGACGAGGTCGAAGGGATCGACGGGAATGACTCGCGAGACCATCCTGCACTCCGCTTGTGTTAGCGCTAACAGGCGCATCCCTACCGCCGTTCCCGCGCCATGTCCAGTCCGCGCCCAGCATAGGCCCCCGCCCCCCGGTCTCACAACCACCGCGACGGGGTCGCGCCAGGCCGCTTCCGTTTCCGGCCCGTCTCGGGTAGCCCTGAGCCATGCGTGTCGCTGTGCCGCCTTTCCCATGCGCCTGAGCGCCGATCCGCGTGCCGGATGGGCGGCGCTGGCCTTTACCATCGCGGTCTGGGCCAGCTATCTCGTCGCCGCGCGCGCCGCCGTCACGACCAGCTTCACACCCGTCGAGCTGGGGCTGATGCGCTTCTTGCCGGGTGCGGTGCTCTTCGTGCCCCTGCTCTGGCGGCGCGGACTCCGGCCCGGCGGGGCGCGCTGGCGCGACGTGGGGCTGATCGCGGGCTTCGGCGGTGTCCTGTTCGTGCTGCTGCTGACATCCGGGCTGCGCTTCGCGCCGGTGGCCGACAGCGTGATCTTCACCCCCGCGATGCTGCCGGTTTTCGTCGCGGGCCTCGCGCGGCTGATCGACGGGGACCGGATCACGGGCCGCCGCCTTGCCGGGCTCGGGCTGATCCTGGCCGGGGCGATGGCGGTCGGCGGCTGGGAGGCGCTCGCCCGCGGCGGCGGTGCCTGGCGGGGCCACCTGCTGTTTCTCGGGGCATCTTTTTCCTGGGCGGTCTACACGCTGGCCTATCGCCGCTCGGGGCTGGGCGCGACCGACAGCGCGGCCATCATGTGCTTCTGGACGTCGCTCGCCTTCCTGCCGCTGGCGCTGATCACCGGCGTGGATTTCCTGCGCGGGGGCTGGGGCCCTCTGGCCCTGCACGGCACCTTGCAGGGGCTCTTTTCCGGGTTTCTCGCCACGCTCAGCTTCTTCGTCGCGATCACCCGGCTCGGCCCCGGCACGGTCGCGCCCTTCGCCGCGCTGGTGCCCGGGCTCGCCGCGCTGGGGGCCTGGGCGATCCTGGACGAGCCCGTCGGCGCGGTGAAACTTGCCGGGCTGGCGGTGGTCTCGCTGGGGGTGGCGCTGGCCTCGGGGGCGCTAGCGCCGCGCCGACAGCGCCTCTGACAGCATCTCCTGCAGCACGTCGCCATCGACCTCCTCTGCCACGAAGGCCGCGCCGATGTCGCGGGCCAGCACGAATCGCAGACGCCCGCCCCGCACCTTCTTGTCCTGCATCATGAGCTGGATCAGCCCGGCGGTATCGGGCAGCTCGCCCGGGATATCGGCGATGTCGGTGACCATGCCCATCTGGCCAAGATGCGCCCGCACGCGGCTCGGCGCCTCCTGCGCGCAAAGCCCGAGCCGCGCCGAGAACTCGAAGGCCAGCGCGCAGCCGACCGCCACCGCCTCGCCGTGCAGCAGCCGGTCGGAATAGCCGGTCGCGGCTTCCAGCGCATGGCCGAAGGTATGGCCCAGGTTCAGCAATGCGCGGTCGCCCTGCTCGGTCTCGTCGCGCACCACGATATCGGCCTTCATCTCGACCGACCGCCGCACCGCATGCGCCCGCGCAGCCGCGTCGCCGCGGGCCAGCGCGGGGCCGTTTTCCTCGAGCCAGGCAAAGAAGGACGCGTCGCCGAGAAGCCCGTACTTCACGACCTCGCCGTATCCCGCGCGGAAATCGCGATCGGTCAGGGTATCGAGAACACCGGTATCCGCCAGCACCAGCGCCGGCTGGTGGAAGGCGCCCACGAGGTTCTTGCCGTGCTCGGAATTGATCCCCGTCTTGCCCCCGACCGAGCTGTCGACCTGCGCCAGCAACGAGGTCGGCACCTGCACGAACCGCACCCCGCGCCGGGTGACCGCCGCGGCGAAGCCCGCCAGATCGCCGATCACGCCCCCGCCGAGCGCGATCACCAGATCGCCCCGCTCGATCTGCTTTTCCAGCAGCCAGTCGACCGCGCGGCGCAGCCAGTCCCAGGACTTGGTGGCCTCGCCGGGGGGCAGCGCCAGCGACACGGAATCGATCCCGGCCGCGCCGAGCCCCTGCTCGAACGTCGCGAGATGGATCTCGGCCACGGTCTCGTCGGTCAGGATGGCGGCCTTCTGCCCTTGCAGAAGCGGCGCAATCTCGGCCCCGGCGCGCGCCAGCAGGCCCGGCCCGATCCGCACGTCATAGGCCCGGTCGCCAAGCGGCACATGAACGGTCTCGATGGTCATGTCACTCTTTCTCTTCCAGAAGTCCGGCCGGATCGGCGGCCAGCGCCGCGACGACCTTTTCGGCCATCTGCTGCACCGACAGCCCGCGTTCGGCCTCGACCACGATCCCGGCCTCGGCGTAGAAGGGCGCACGCGCCTCGAGCAGTGATTTCAGCTTAGCATAGGGATCGGGCACGCGCAGCAGGGGGCGCGTGGTCTTGTGGCGCACCCGCGACCAGAGCAGCTCGAGATCCGCCTTGAGCCAGAGCGCCACGCCCTTTTCGCCGATCAGCCTCCGGTTCGTCTCGGACAGGAAGGCGCCGCCGCCGGTCGACAGGATCGCGGGCGGACCGTCCAGCAACCGTGTCAGAACCTGCGTTTCCTTTTCCCGGAAAAACGGCTCGCCGTAGCGCTCGAAGATCTCGGCCACGCTCATGTTCGCGGCGCGCTCGATCTCGTGGTCGGAATCCTTGAACGCCACGCCGAGCGCGCGCGCCACCGCCGTCCCCACGGCGGTCTTGCCGGACCCCATCATGCCAACCAGCGCGACGGTCCGGGTCAGTTGGCGGGCGTGTCTCGGCATGGTCCTGCTTATCCTCTTCCGATTACGGCCCGTTGGCATGGAGCCGCAAAAAATGGCATATATACTGACGAGCGCAATGGCCACCGTTTCGGACCGATCACCGGGCCGGCGGCACACACAACGATAAAAGAGGCAGTGATGGGGCGGGTTCTGAAACTGGTTTTCTTCCTGATCGTCATAGGGTTCGTGGCGCTCGTGGGATTCGCGTATCTCGGCGACATGGCCCCCGACCGCCAGGAGGTGAACGAGCCGGTGACGCTCGATGTGGATTAGGGGTGTCATCGCCGGGCTGGCGCTGGCCGGCGCGGCGCCCGCCGCGGCGCAGGAGGCGCCACTCTCGGCGATCGACTGGCTGTCGGACACGGTGCGCGCGCGCCCGGTGATCGCCCCCGCGCCGCCGGACGTGGCCGATTCCGCCGCCGTCGAGGACGTGACCACAACGCCGCTCGGCGCCGTGCGCAAGGACGCGGTCGGCCTGTTGCCGCCCGCGGTGACGGGGCTGCCCGCCGGGCTCTGGTCCGCGTCCGAAAGCGCCACCCTCGAGAGCCTGATCGCGCGCCAGCGCCCGGACGCGTTGCCGGCGATTCTCGACATGCTCTATCGCCTGATGCTGGCCGAGGCCGACCCGCCCGCCGGCGCCGGCGAGGAGGCCCGGCTCCTGCTGGCGCGGCTCGACAAGCTGCTGGACCTGGGCGCGCTCGACCAGGCGCAGGCGCTGCTGGAACGCGCCGGGCCGACCGAGCCCGAGTTCTTTCGCCGCTGGTTCGACGTCAGCCTGCTGACAGGGCACGAAGAACGGGCCTGCGCCACGATGCGCGCCACCCCGGACATCGCCCCGACCCTGCCGGCGCGGGTCTTCTGCCTGGCGCGCGGCGGCGACTGGAACGCCGCGGTATTGACGCTCGAGACCGGCGAGACGCTCGGCCGGATATCGGAAGGCGAGGCCGTGCTCCTGGCACGCTTTCTCGACCCGGATCTGTTCGAGGGGATGCCCGCCCCGCCATCGCCCGAGCGCATGACGCCGCTGGTCTTCCGCATCCGCGAGGCCATCGCCCTGCCGCGCCCGCCGGGCCCGCTGCCGCTGGCCTTCGCCCAGGCGGACCTGTCCCCCGTCGCCGGGTGGAAGACGCAGCTCGAAGCGGCCGAACGCCTCGCACGCAGCCAGGCGATTCCGCCCAGCCAGCTTTTCGCCCTCTACACCGAGCGGCGCCCGGCGGCCTCGGGGGGGATCTGGGACCGGGTCGCGGCGGTTCAGGCGCTCGACGTGGCGCTGCTGGCCTTCGACCGGGCGGCGGTCGCCCGCCACCTGCCCGAGGCCCTGGCCGCCATGCAGGCGGTCGGACTCGAGGTGCCCTTCGCGCGCATGTACGGCGAACGGCTCGAGCGCATGCGCCTCGACGGGCCCACGGGCGACCTGGCCTTCCGGGTCGCGCTGCTCTCGGACGGGTACGAACGCGCGGCGGCGGCCCATGACGGCGGCGGTCCCGAAGAGGCGTTCCTGCGCGGGATCGCGCGCGGCGCACTCTCCGGCGTGACGCCGACGGGGCGGCTGGGCACGGCCATCGCCGACGGCTTCACCCGCCCGCTTCCGTCGGGGATCCTCAAGGGCCTGCTGCAGGAAGGCCGTCTGGGCGAGGCCGTGTTGCGCGCCATGCTGCGCGTGGAGGACGGCGCCCATGCCGACCCCCGCGACATCCAGGCGACGCTCGCGCTCTTCCGGCAGGTGGGGCTCGAGGACCTGGCGCGGCGCACCGCGCTGCAGCTCATGCTTCTCGACCGGCGGGGGTGACGGGTGGCGGACTGGATCGGCACCTTCCTCGAGGCACAACGCGCCGAGCTTGATGCCGCGGACAACACGATCCTGGCCTATGCCCGCGACCTTGGCCATTTCCGCGACTGGCTCGCGGCGGCGGGGCGGGATCTGGCCACGGCCGACCGCGACGCCGTCGAATCCTACCTGATCGAGCTCGAGACGCTCGGCATGGCCCGATCGACGCGGGCGCGGCGCCTGTCGGCGATCCGCCAGCTTTACCGCTTCGCCTATGACGAGGGCTGGCGCGGCGACAACCCGGCGATCCAGATCAAGGGGCCCGGCAAGGCACGGCGCCTGCCCAAGACGCTTGGCGAGGCCGAGGTCGACCGGCTGCTGGCGGCCGCGCGCGACACCGGCCGGACGCCGCCCGACCGCCTGCGAAACACCTGCCTGGTGGAGCTGCTCTATGCCACCGGGATGCGCGTCTCCGAGCTGGTCTCGCTGCCGGTGAGCGCGGCGCGGGGCGATCCGCGGATGCTGCTGGTGCGCGGCAAGGGCGGGCGCGAGCGGATGGTCCCGCTTTCCGATCCCGCCCGCGCGGCGCTCGCGGCCTGGCTCGAAGCCCGCGACGCCGCCGAGGATGCCGCGCGGGCCGACGGCCGGCCGGCGTCGCGCTTTCTCTTCCCGTCCAGCGGCAAGGCCGGGCATCTGACGCGGCATCGCTTTCATGGCCTCATCAAGGAAATCGCGGTCGCCGCCGGGGTCAGCCCCGCCAAGGTGACCCCGCACACGCTGCGCCACGCCTTCGCGACCCATCTGCTGGCCGGCGGTGCGGATCTGCGGGCGATCCAGACCATGCTCGGCCATGCCGATGTTTCGACCACGGAGATCTACACGCATGTGCTGGACGAGCGGCTGAAGGCGCTGGTGCTGGAAAAGCACCCGCTCTCGGCCGGCGACTAGCCGGCGACCCGGAACCGCCAGCCCTTGAAGCGCCGCCCCTTCGCCCCCATAAGGGTCTGAACGTCCCTCATAACAGCCAAGCCATGGATCCCACGCCAGACGCCGTGTCCACGACCGCCACCGCCTTCGATATCGCCCTGTTCGGCACCGCCGGCGCAATTCTCTGCCTGTTGCTGCTCTCGGGGTTCTTCTCGGGCTCGGAAACAGCCCTGACGGCGGCCAGCCGCGGCAAGCTGCGCGCGCAGGCCGACCGCGGCTCGGCCGGCGCGCTCAAGGCGCTGATCATCACCCAGGACAGCGAACGGCTGATCGGGGCGGTTCTGCTCGGCAACAACCTCGTCAACATCCTGGCCGCCTCGCTGGCGACCAGCCTGTTTACCCGGCTCTTCGGGGATTCGGGCGTGGCGCTGGCCACGCTGGTGATGACGCTGCTCGTGCTCGTCTTCGCCGAGGTGCTGCCCAAGACCTATGCCATCACCAACGCCGAAACCGCGGCGGCCAAGGTCTCGCCGGTGATCCAGGTGGTCATCCTGCTCTTCTCGCCCGTGGTGACCGCGGTGCGCTGGTTCGTACGCCAGCTTCTGCGGCTGTTCGGGGTGCAGACCGACCCCGACAGCCTCGTGCTTTCGGCGCGCGAGGAAATCGCCGGGGCCATCGCGCTCGGCCACTCCGAGGGCGTGATGGAAAAGGAGGACCGCGACCGCCTGCTCGGCGCGCTGGACCTGTCCGACCGCACCGTCGAGGAGATCATGCTGCACCGCTCGTCGATCGAGATGATCGACGCGGATGCAGATTCCGAGCAGATCCTCTCGCAATGTCTCGACTCGCCCCATACCCGGCTGCCGGTCTTCAAGGATCAGCCCGAAAATATCGTCGGCGTGGTCCATGCCAAGGATCTGCTGCGGGCGGTCGACAAGCTGATGCGCGGCCCCGAGGCCAGCGAGACGAAGCTGCAGAATTTCCGCGTGCTCGACGTGGCGATGGAGCCCTATTTCGTGCCCGAGACCACGACGCTCGACGACCAGATGCGCGAGTTCCTGCGCCGCAAGACGCATTTCGCCCTGGTCGTGGATGAATACGGCGCCCTGCGCGGGCTGATCACGCTTGAGGACATCCTCGAGGAGATCGTCGGCGAGATCACCGACGAGTTCGACGTCGATGCCGAGCATCCCCTGCGCGAGACCGAGGACGGCCAGTGCATCGTCGAGGGCGGCATGACGATCCGCGACCTGAACCGGGCGACCGACTGGAACCTGCCCGACGAGGAGGCCAACACCATCGCGGGGCTGGTGATCCACGAGGCGCAGATGATCCCGAGCACGGGACAGGTCTTCAGCTTCCACGGGTTCCGCTTCGAGGTGCTGTCGCGCAAGGACAACCGGATCACCAAGCTCAAGATCGGGCGGCTCTGAGCGGCCCCGTCCCCGAAAAGGGAATCTTAACGACGCCGTGGCAGTCTGCAGGACGGTCCGGGCTCCTCCCGGTGCCCGGATCTTAACTTCCTCCCTGTCGACTGGCCGCGCCCTCAGGCGCGGCATTTTTTTCGTTGCCTGCGGGTGACGCATGGCAAAATTCGGCTGTTGACCCCTGCGACCAACTGCCGTAGCGTTTGCTTCAATGACGATGTCGGCCAGTCCGGCAGGGAGAAAGCACAATGGAAAAAGGGCCCTTCGGGACCCTTTTTTCTTTGTGTGCGGCCGGTCGGCGCGTTCGGGCCGCACCGCGGAATTCCTCCTGACACCCCCGCCCGGCCATGCTAGGACACAGGGGGATGTGACACGACAAGCAACGGATCAGTGATGTTCAGATCAGCCACGCCCCTCGCCGCGTTTCTCGCGATGACGCTCGCCTCCGCCGCGCCGGCCCAGGACACCGGCACCGCCGATGGCGACCTCTCCCTCGGATCGGAACAGGGCTCGCAACCCGGCGAAACCTATGTCGCCGCCACCCATGGCGACTGGGAGGTGCGCTGCGTCCGCACCGACGGGGAAAACGATCCCTGCCAGATGAACCAGGTCGTCGCGGATCCCGAGGGCAACCCCGTGGCCGAGGTCTCGATCTTCGACGTGCCGCCGGGGCGCCAGGCCGCCGCGGGCGCAACCATCGTGACGCCGCTCGGCACGCTGCTGACGGCGCAGCTCTCGCTGTCCATCGACGAGAACCAGCCCAAGCGCTACCCGTTTTCCTGGTGCGTCCAGCAGGGCTGCTTCGCCCGGATCGGCTTCACCGCGGCCGAGCTCGACGCGCTCAAGCGCGGCGTGAAGGCCGACATGGCCATCGCCTCGTTCCAGGCGCCGGACCAGCCCGTGCGGCTCGAGGTGTCGCTCTCCGGATTCACAGCGGCCTTCGACGATATTTCCCGCTGATCCCCCTCAGACGGACCTGAGCGCCAGCACGGCGTTCAGGCCGCCGAAAGCGAAGGCGTTGGACAGCACCGCCGTCACCGTCGCCTCGCGCGCGGTGTTCGGAACCACGTCCAGCGTGCATTCCGGGTCGGGTTCCTCGTAGCCGATCGTGGGCGCGATCACCCCGTCCCGCAGCGCCATGATGCAGGCCAGCAGTTCCACCGCGCCGGTGCCGCCGATCAGGTGGCCATGCATCGACTTGGTCGACGAGATCATCAGCCGGTCGGCATGGGCGCCGAACACCTCGGCCACCGCGGCGCATTCGGTCTTGTCGTTGGCCGCGGTGCCCGTCCCGTGGGCGTTGATGTAGCCGATATCCTCGGGCGACAGCGCGGCATCGGCCAACGCCCCCCGCATGGCGCGCGCCGCGCCCTGCTTGGAGGGCATCACGATGTCGGACGCGTCCGAGGTCATGGCGAAGCCCACCACCTCCGCCAGGATGTCGGCGCCGCGTTTCTTCGCGTGTTCGTATTCCTCGAAGACGAAGACCGCCGCGCCCTCGCCCTGGACCATGCCGTTGCGGTTGGCACTGAAGGGACGGCAGGCGTCGCGCGACATCACACGCAGACCTTCCCAGGCCTTCACCCCGCCGAAGCACAGCATGGACTCGGTCCCGCCGGTGATCATCACCGGGCTCGCCCCGGTCCGTACCATCTGGAAGGCCTGGCCCATCGCGTGGTTCGACGAGGCGCAGGCGGTCGCCACCGTGAAGCTCGGCCCCATCAGGTTATGGGTCATCGAGATATGGCTGGCGGCCGCGTTGTTCATCAGCTTCGGCACCACGAAGGGATGGACGCGGTTCTTGCCCTCCTCGTAGACCGAGCGGTAATTCTCGTCGAGCGTGGTCATGCCCCCGCCCGAGGTGCCCAGCACAACGCCCGAGCGCAGCGCCAGGTCACCGTCGAAGCGCAGGCCCGACTGGCGGATCGCTTCGTCCGCCGCCAGCAGCGCGAATTGCGTGAAACGGTCGTAGAGCGCGATTTGCTGGCGATTGAAATGGTCCTCGGGAACATAGCCCCGCACCTGCCCCCCGATCCGTATGGCGAGGCGCTCGACGTCGCGGATGTCCAGTTCGCCGATGCCAAGGGTGCCGGCGCGCATGGCGGCACAGGTGTCGGCGGCGCTATGGCCCAGGGCGTTGATCGTGCCCTGCCCCGTGATAACGACCCGCTTCATCCGCCGGCCGCGCGCTCCTGCTCGGCCACGAGCTTTTCGACGGCGCCGATGATGGCGGCGACGTTCGAGATGTCGAAATCGCTTTCCGAGGGATCGTTGGCGTTGAAGGGCACCTGGATGTCGAAAGCTTCCTCGATCGCGAAAATCGACTCCACCAGGCCGAGCGAGTCGATGCCCAGCTCCTCGAGCGTCGCCTCGGGCTTCACGTCTTCCGTATCGAGGACGGCCTGCTCGGCGATGATTTCCCTGACCTTTTCGGCGACGCTTGACGACATCTCAACTCCCCCGAACGACTGCATCTGACTTAGTCGCTTTGCGGTCCTTTTGAAACCCGTTTCTGAAGCGCGGCGACCTGCTTCATAAGCCGTGGCAGACGCCGGATCGCCTTGTAGCTCTCGATGCTCTGGTCCATTTTCATCGCCGGGTAGCCCAGCAGGACACGGCCGCTCGGCACGCTGGACAGGATGCCGCTGCCACCGCCGGCGATCACGTCGTCGCCGATCTCGAGATGATCGCCGACACCGACCTGCCCCGCGAAGACGACCCGGTCGCCGATGACGGTCGAGCCCGCGATACCGGTCTGCCCGCAGAGCAGGCAATCCTCGCCGATCCGCACGTTGTGGCCGATCTGCACGAGGTTGTCGATCTTCGTGCCGTTGCCGATCACCGTGTCGCTGAGCGTGCCGCGATCGATGGCGACGTTGGCGCCGACCTCGACGTCGTCGCCGATCCGCACCGCGCCGAGCGAGTCGATGCGCACATACTTGCCCTGTCGCGCCGCCCCGCGCTGGCCCAGCGTCTTGCGCACCTGTTCCACCGCGCCTTCCTCGGGGGTGACGAAGGAAAACCCGTCGCCGCCGATCACCGCGCCCGGCTGCGCGATGAACCGCGCCCCGATGGTCACGCGCGCGCCGATCCGCGCGCCGGAATGGATCAGCGCGTCCGGCCCGATCCGGGCCCCGGCGCCGATGCTGACATGCGAGACGAGCCGCGCATGCGCGCCGAGGACCGCGTCCGGTCCGACCCAGCAAAAGGGTCCGATGGCGGCGCCCGCGGCGATATCGGCGGAGGGATCGATGACCGCGCTCGGGTGGATGCCGTCGGCGATCTGCAGGTCGGGCGAGAACATCCGGGTGACGCCGGCCATGGCAAACCGCGGCCGGTCGACGAAAATCGCGGCCTCCAGCCCCATGGCCTGCCAGTCCGCCCCCGCCCAGAGCACCGCCGCACGGGCGCCGCCCGCGGCCAGCGCCTCGGCGTATTTCGGCTCCATCGCCATGGCGATGTTATCGGGTCCGGCCCGCGCGGGCTCGGCCGCGCCGGTCACGGTCAGCGCGCCGTCGCCCTCGTGCCGTGCCCCGAGCGCCTCGGCGATCTCGCGGATGCTGTGAGCCATGAACGTCCTCCGGTCTGGCAGACAAGACGGCCGCGCGCCGCGCGGCCGCCCGAAACCCTGCCGGAAGGCTTAGCTTTGAATGGCGCGGAGCGCCACCCCGGCGCGGCTGAGAGCGTCGAAGATGCGCCCGTCACGGCCATAGATGTCGGCCCGGTAATTGACGCCGCCTTTCGGATCGACCCAGGCGGTGCGGTAGGTCAGGTGCACCGGCACCGGCGACTGCAGATCGATCTGGGTCTCGCGGCCACTGTCGAGCGCACGGTGAAAGACGCCTTTCGGATCGGGGGTTTGCGGCGCGAGCAGGTGGTAGGCCAGCTCGAACGGCCGCTGGACGCGGACGCAGCCATGGCTGAAGGCGCGCACGTTCCGCCCGAACAGCGATTTCTGCGGGGTGTCGTGCAGGTAGATGTTGTAGCGGTTGGGAAACATGAACTTCACCAGCCCCAGCGCGTTCGACGGCGACGGCGGCTGCTTCATGTCGAAGGGAAAGTTCCGCTCGTTGAACTGGGTGAAATCGACGTTCTGGCGGTTCACGACCCGGCCGCGCGCATCGATCAACCGGAGATGCCCGACCGCGTTGGGATTCTGCTTGAGCTGCGGCAAGTATTCCTGCGTCGCGATGGAACGCGGCACGTTCCAGGTCGGGTTGATCACCATGTGTTCCATCACGTCCGAGAATTCCGGCGTGCGCAGGTCAGAGCGGGTCCGGCCCACGACCACGCGGGTCTCGAAGCTGACCTTGCCGTCATCGACGACATAGCCATGAAAATCCGCCTGGTTGACGAGGATATGCCGCGCCCCGAGCGGCTTGTTGAGCCAGCGCTCGCGCTCGAGCCCCACGATGACCTGCTGCAGACGCGTCCGCGCCTGGGTATTGATCGCGGCCAGGGTGTTGTCGCCTGCCACGCCGTCCTCGGCCAGCCCGTGCTGGCGCTGGAAGCGCTGCACCGCCTGCTGAAGCGCGGCGTCGTAGCCGGCCGCGGCGGAGCGGTCCATGTACCCCATCCGGATCAGCCTGTCGCGCAGCGCGATGACCTGCGGGCCGCTGTCGCCCGGCTCGAGCTTTCCGGCGCGCACCGGCGCGCCCCAGCCGCCCTGCCCGACAAGGCGTTCCAGCCGGCGCTTTTCCTTGAGCAGGCGCACATAGCCCTGGCTCTGCGGCGGCAGCGCGCGCATATAGGCCGCCGGCGACGATTGCGAAAACGCGCGAATCTGCGCGAGGCGGTCGCGGCGCGGCGGATCGAGCACGAGCCCGGCATCCACCGACCCCGGGTCGAGAACGCCGGACTGGATATCCTCGGCATACCGCAGGAAAAGCCGGCTGATCTCGACCTCGACGCGCCCGCGATCCGCGGCGCTCCGCACCCCGGCGAGCAGCTCGCGCAGGGCCGCCGGACGGTAGCGGTCCGCGGGCAGGCCGTGATCCCCGGCCGCCTCGAGCGCGGCGACGAGGGCGGTGCGGCGCTTGGCGTCGTCACGCCCGGTCCAAAGCGCCTCGTACTCCGTCTCGCGGTAAAAGGCCGACAGGGCCGGATCCTCCGCGGCGGTCTCGGCCACCGCCTGCTTGAACGCGGTGATCTGGGCCAGCGCCCCCTGCGGCGTGGCCACCAGAAGCGCCAGCAGCATCAACGCCGCCTGCAGGCGCAGGCCGAAAGTCAGCGTCTTTCCGTCATCAGTCATCGTATCCGATCCAAATCTCTGTCCGCGGCACAGGCATATCCTTAGCTGAATGCTACGGTTTCCCCATCGCCTGTCCACTCACGTTTAAGCCAATGGCCTGCCCTGTCGCGCGTTTACAACGCCCTGCGGAAAACGCGATGCCCGCCCCCGAACCAGTGAAGTTGAGCGAAACTTTGCCGATTTTGCCCCCGCCCGCATATTCTCGACGTGCCCGGCTTGGCGCGGCGGGGGGTCTTGTGCGATAAAACCTTCGTCTGGGGGGACATTTCGCGAAGCTGCATCAAGCAGCGGGCAAAAACGGGACAGGCACGACTCATGGCAGCTGACACTTCCGCGACGTTGACCAGGCGCGCGCTTCTGGGCGCCTTTGCCGCAACCGCCGCCACCGCGGCACCCTACTACGCCAACGCGGCCGGCTTCCTGCGCGGCGGCGGCGACATCCGGCGGCTCCGCATGCATTCCCAGCGCACGGGCGAAACGCTCGAGACCATCTACTGGATCGAGGGCGAGTACATCCGCGAGGCGCTGCGCGAGATCAACTACTTCATGCGTGACTGGCGAACCGACGGCGTCACGAGCATCGACAATCGCGCCATCGACATCATGGCCGCGGCGCACGGCCTGCTCGAGGTGGACGAACCCTACATGCTGCTTTCGGGCTACCGCTCGCCGCAGACGAACGCGATGCTGCGCCGCCGGTCCAGCGGCGTCGCGAAGAACTCGCTGCATCTCAAGGGCCAGGCGGCCGACCTGCGGCTCAACTCGCGCTCGGTCAGCCAGATGGCCCGCGCCGCCGAGGCCTGCCGGGCCGGCGGCGTCGGGCGCTACTCGCGCTCGAACTTCGTGCATATGGATTGCGGCACGGTGCGCAGCTGGGGCCGGTAGGCCGCCGCCCCATCCCCCGCTGCCCCGACGCGCCCGCCCTGACCGGCGGGCGTTTCCCGTTCAGGACCGGATCGTGCCGTCGCCCTCGACGAGATACTTGAAGCTGGTGAGCTGCTCGGCCCCGACCGGGCCGCGGGCATGCATCTTTCCGGTGGCGATGCCGATCTCGGCCCCCATGCCGAACTCGCCCCCGTCGGCGAACTGGGTCGAGGCGTTGCGCATCAGGATCGCGCTGTCGAGCCGGGAGAAGAAGCGATCCGCCGTCGCGTCGTTCTCGGTGATGATCGCATCCGTGTGCTGAGAGCCGAACCGCCGGATATGGGCGATCGCCCCGTCGACGCCGTCCACCGCCCGCGCCGCGATGATCATGTCGAGATACTCGCGGCCGTAATCCTCGTCACCCGCGGGCACGGTGCCGGCGACAGCCCGGAGCGTCTCGTCGGCCCGCACCTCGACCCCGGCGGCGACGAGATCCTCCAGGAAGGGCGCACCGTGCGCGTCGAAGAACGCCCGGTCCACCAGGACGCATTCCGCGGCGCCGCAGATGCCGGTGCGCCGGGTCTTGGCGTTCAGGATCACGCGGCGCGCCTTCTCGATGTCGGCGTCCCGATCGACATAGATGTGGCAGATCCCTTCGAGATGGGCGAAGACCGGCACCCGCGCCTCGCGCTGCACCAGCCCGACAAGCCCCTTGCCGCCGCGCGGCACGATCACGTCGATGAACGCGGTGGCCTTCAGCATTTCGCTGACTGCCGCCCGGTCGCGCGTCGGCACCAGCTGGATCGCCGTCCCGGGCAGGCCCGCGGCGGCGAGGCCTTCGATCAGGCATTCATGGATCAGCCCTGAGCTGTGGAAGCTTTCCGATCCGCCACGCAGGATCACGGCGTTCCCGGCCTTGAGGCAGAGCGCCCCGGCATCCGCCGTGACGTTCGGACGGCTTTCATAGATCACGCCGACCACGCCGAGCGGCGTGCGCACGCGCCGGATATGCAGCCCCGACGGCATGTCCCATTCGGCCATGACCCGGCCCACCGGGTCGTCCTGCGCGGCCACGGCGCGCAGCCCGGCGACGATCCCGCTGATCCGATCCTCGTCCAGCATCAGCCGATCCATCATCGCGGGGCTGAGCCCCTTATCCCGGCCGAACGCCAGGTCGCGCCGGTTGGCCGCGACGATATCGGCGCGGCGCCGCCAGACCGCGTCGGCCGCCGCCTCAAGCGCCCGGCGCTTCTGCTCGGCGCCGGCATAGGCCAGTTCCGCCGCGGCCGCGCGCGCAGCGGTCCCGATATCGCGCATCAGCGCGGGAATGTTCTGCGTGTCCGTCATAGCACCATGTCGTCCCTGTGGATCAGCGCCGCCCGCCCCGGATAGCCCAGCACGGCCTCGATCTCGCCGCTCTGGCGGCCGGCGATCAGCCGGGCTTCCTCGGCGGTGTAGCGCACCAGCCCCTTGCCCAGAGTCTCGCCCGAAGGGCCGAGGATCGCAACCGGCTCGCCCCGGCCGAACGTGCCGACGACCCGCGTCACGCCGGCGGGCAGCAACGACTTGCCGCGGCCGAGCGCCCCGGCCGCGCCGGCATCGACCGCGAGCGCGCCGCGGGTCTTCATGCCGGCGATCCAGTGTTTGCGCGCGGCCCCCGGGTCGCCTTGCGGGCTGAACCATGTGCAGGGCACGGCGCCGGCCGCCAGCCTGGCCAGCGGGTTCGCCACCGAGCCCTCGGTGATCGCCATGGCGCAACCGGCGCCCGTGGCGGTCTTGGCCGCCATCAGCTTGGTCTTCATGCCGCCCCGCGACAGGCCCGATCCGGCATCGCCGGCCATCGCCTCGATCTCGGGCGTGATCTCGTCGATCACGTCGAACCGCCGCGCCGCGGGATCGGTCCTGGGATTGCCGGAATAGAACCCGTCCACGTCTGAAAGCAGCACCAGCGCGTCGGCCCCGCACATCAGCGCGACCTGCGCGGCCAGCCTGTCGTTGTCGCCGAAGCGGATCTCGTCGGTCGCGACGGTGTCGTTCTCGTTGACGATGGGCACCGCGCCGAAGCCGAGCAGCGTGCCGATGGTCGCGCGCGAGTTCAGATAGCGCCGCCGATCCGCGCTGTCCTCCAGCGTGACGAGAACCTGCGCGGTGGTCAGGCCATGGGGCGCGAGCGCCTCTTCATAGGCGCGGGCGAGCCGGATCTGACCGACCGCCGCGGCGGCCTGGCTCTGTTCGAGCGCGAGCGGGCCATCCCCGAGCCCCAGCACCCCGCGGCCGAGCGCGATCGAGCCCGAGGAGACCAGCACGACGTCCTGCCCGCGAGCCTTCGCCGCAGCCACGTCGGCGGCGAGCCCGGCCAGCCACTCGGTCCGGAGCGCGCCGCTTGCGCGGTCGACCAGCAGCGCCGAGCCGATCTTGACCACGATGCGCTTCGCCGCGTCGAGCGGCCTCAGGGTCGCCACGGCGTCTCCTCCTCCTCGGCGGCAGCCTCGGCGCCGCGGGCGCGGTCGATCTCGGCCTTGAGGGCGCGCAGAACCTCGGTCACGCCTTCGCCGCTGACACCCGAGAGCATCATGACCGGCCCGCCATGGGCCGCTTCCAGCGCGGCGCGCCGGGCGTCGCGCTCGGCGTCGTCCAGAGCGTCGATCTTGTTGAGCGCGGTCACCCGCGGCTTGTCGGACAGGCCATGGGCATAGGCGTCAAGCTCGTGGACGATGGTGGCGTAATCCTCGGCCACCGTCTCGGACGTCGCGTCCACCAGGTGCAGGAGCACCGCGCAGCGCTCGACATGGCCGAGGAAGCGGTCACCGATCCCCTTGCCCTCATGCGCGCCCTCGATCAGCCCCGGGATATCGGCCATCACGAATTCGGCGTTGTCCACGCCGACCACGCCGAGGTTCGGATGCAGCGTCGTGAAGGGATAATCCGCGATCTTCGGCCGCGCGTTCGAGGTCGCCGCGAGAAAGGTCGACTTGCCCGCATTGGGCAGACCCACGAGCCCCGCATCCGCGATCAGCTTCAGGCGCAGCCAGATCACGCGTTCCACCCCGGGCTGGCCCGGGTTGGCGTGGCGCGGCGCCTGGTTGGTCGAGGTCTTGAAATGCAGGTTGCCGAAGCCGCCGTTGCCGCCGCGGGCCAGCCGCACGCGCTGGCCCACCTCGGTCAGGTCCGCGATCACGGTCTCCTCGTCCTCGTCGAGGATCTCGGTGCCCACGGGCACGCGCAGCACGATATCGCCGCCGTCGCGCCCGGTGCGCTGTTTGCCCATGCCCGGACGGCCGTTCTCGGCGAAGAAATGCTGCTGGTAGCGGAAATCGATCAGGGTGTTGAGCCCCGTCACCGCCTCGGCCCAGACGTCGCCGCCATCGCCCCCGTCGCCGCCGTCGGGGCCGCCGAACTCGATGTATTTCTCACGCCGGAAACTGACGCAGCCATTGCCGCCGGAACCGGAACGGATCGTCACCTTGGCGAGATCGAGGAACTTCATGGGAATCTTGTCCTTTGCCGTTCCTCCCTATCGCAAAAGGGACGGACGGGCTCAATCGAGTTTACGCAGGTAGGTCCAGGTGGGCACGGTCGCGCCCCGGGCCACGGAATAGGCTTCGGCATCGCCGAGATACTCGAACCCCGCCCGCGTCAGCACCCGGGCCGAGGGCGCGTTTTCCTGGAAGACGGAGGCGAAATAGGTCTTGTTGCCCAGCGGGTTGGCGCGGATCAGCGCCTGCACGGCCTCCGACGCGTAGCCCGCGTTCCAGAACGCCGGCGCCACCCAGTAGCCGATCTCGGACTGGTCGCGGTCGAGTTCCTTGAGGGAGATGATCCCCAGCACCTCGGACTGGCCGTCGGCGCTGCCGTCCATGGCCCAGACATGCTCGTCCCGGGCGTCGGCCATCGCGCGCGCGATGAAGGCCTCGGTCGCGCCGGGCGGCAGCGGGTGCGGAACCGTCGTGGTCATCTCGGCCACGCGCCGGTCGCCGGCATAGAAGGTGATGAGCCCTTCGTCGGATTTCCTGAGCGGGCGCAGGGTAATGCGCTCCGCCTCGACCACGGGTTGAACGACCATCTGCTCGATTTTCACCAATACTACCTCCCTAGACTTATGGCGCGGCCTCCCCGCGCGCGCCATTCCGGTTCTCTCGCCCGCGCCCTCGAGATGGCGACGGCTGCCCTGTCGCGCAAGCGTCCTGTCACGCAACCGGGACGGATCGTGACCGCTTAGACGGCGATCATGACTTTCCGGTTAAGAAATGGAAAAGGGGACCGGCCGGTGCCGATCCCCTTGAAACTCTTGCGACTCTCAGGTCCGGCTTACTCGGCGGCCTCCGCTTCGGGAAGCACGGATACGAAGGTACGGCCCTTGAACCCCTTGCGGAAGGTCACACGCCCCTCGTCGATCGCGTAGATGGTGTGATCCTTGCCCATGCCGACACCCTCGCCCGGCCACCACTTGGTGCCGCGCTGGCGCAGGATGATGTTGCCCGGAATCACTTCCTGGCCACCGAATTTCTTGACCCCGAGACGGCGTCCGGCGGAGTCGCGACCGTTACGGGACGAACCGCCTGCTTTCTTGTGTGCCATTGGTCGTTACTCCTTGTCTGCGGCCAGGGTCTTCGCCTGCGCGACCCAGTCCGGCTTGATTTTCACGGTCTCGACCGCGGCGATGTCGTCTTCGCTCATGGCCGCGAGCTGCGCGTAGGTGGTGATGCCGGCCTCGGCCAGCTTCTTGACGGCGGCCGGGCCGACGCCGGTGATCGCCGACAGGTCGTCCGCGGCGGCGGGCTTCGCCTCGGCCTTGGCGGGCGCGGCCTTGGCGGCGGCCTTCTTCGGCGCGGCCGTCTTCTTGGCCGGTGCCGCGGCCTCGACCGCGGCGCCCGACACCGAGCCGGCCCCGATCGCGGCCTTCACGCCGCTCTTGTCGGCGCCCGACGCGAGAATGTCGGTCACCCGCAGGAGCGTCAGCTGCTGGCGATGACCGCGGGTGCGCTGCGAGCCGTGCTTGCGGCGGCGCTTGACGAAGTGGATGACCTTGTCGCCCTTGATCTGGTCGATGACCTCGGCCTGCACGGCCGCGCCGTCGACGAGGGGCGTGCCCATCGTCACCTTGTCGCCGCCGACCATCAGGACCTCGTTGAACTGAACGGTCTCGCCGGCATCGGCGGCCAGCTTCTCGACCCGGAGCACGTCGCCGCTCTGGACCTTGTATTGCTTGCCGCCGGTTTTCATCACCGCGAACATCTGCGTCTTCCTTTTCCTTGCCGCGCCCTGCGGCCCCCGTTCGGGTGTTCGTCGCGGGTTTTCCCGCGCCTCGGGCTGCGCGCCCCTTGCGGGCGGTTGTCAAAACAGGACCACGCGGCAGCCAGGGCCCCGCGTGGAGGCCGCTGTATCGGTCAATCCGGCCCTGTTGTCAAGCGCTGCGCACGGGGCCGGTTCAGATCTTCTGGCCGGACATGAAGCGCGCCACCGACGCGCCCAGCCGGCGCGAGATCGCGGTGAACATCGTGTCGAAGGCTTCGAAAAGCGCCCGGTTGTAGCGCCGGCCGACATCGCTTTCGGAGAAGGCGATATAGGCGTCGAGTTCCCCACCCGTCAGCGGACGGTAGGCCAGCGCAAGGTAGGAATAGATCCACTCCTCGGTATCGCGGCGGATCTCGGGTTCCTGCGACCAGACATCGGCCAGCATTTCCTCCTCGCTCATGGCGTAGGGAAAAGCGTCTCCTTCGTTCAGCGCGACGTAGAAGGCGTAGTTGGCGTTGAGCGCCCCGACCACGTTCGATTCGACCAGGTCGTTGGCGTCCACGAAGGCGCGCAGCCGCCCGATGCGCGGGCCGTCGGCCGCGATCAGATCCTCCAGCAGCGCCTTGCTCTCGTCCTCCACCTCCGGGTCGAGCAGCGCGCTGCGCGCGCTGACCTCCAGCGTGATGACCCGCTCGCCGAGGTCCGACTCGAAGAAATCCAGCGCCTTCTCGACGGTGGCGGGTTCCAGCCGGCCGGCGAAATCGGTGATGAAGATCTCGCGCATCGCGTCGGTCGCGTAGATGCCCGAGACCGTGGCCTCCCAGGCCGCGCCGCCCGAGCCGGGGAAGAACTGCGTCTCCAGCTCCCCGGCGTAATCGAGGCCCTCGGCGCGCATCACCTCGAGCACGTCGCTCATGCCGAGCGCCTCGAGCAGCCGCCGCTCCTCGGGCGTGGGGGTCGCGGCCATGGCCGGGGTCCAGACCAGAAGAAGAAGCGCAAACAGGAATCGGTGTGCCATGTGTCAGCCGTCCGGAGGAAACCGGGGCCGCGTCCGCCCCCGCATGACGACGAGTCCTAGCACCGGGTGGCCCGGAATCCAATCACCCTCGCCCGCGGCCGAGCACGCCGCATACGGGGGGTTGCACGCGCGGTGTCATAGGGTTATCTCAGCCCCGCGACCGCGCAGAACGCGCTTGCGGAGAGGTGCCGGAGTGGTCGAACGGGGCGGTCTCGAAAACCGTTGAGCCTTCACGGGCTCCCAGGGTTCGAATCCCTGTCTCTCCGCCACTAAATCCAAAGTTATCATTTTATTTCAATGCACTAGCAGATTTGGGTTGGCAGGTGAACGCATCCTACCCGCCAACGCCGGAAGCGGTAACTTTGTGCAGCCTCGCCTTCTCAAAGCTCGAAGTCTTTCCTGAGCGACTTCTTGGGTATCAAGGTTCCCATCGTCAAGTGAAGCGCACCATCTGGAGCTTCAAACACGCTTTTAGCAAAGACTGAGATGGGCATATCCTCTTTGTATCGTTCCTTAATCGCTATCATCGCATCACGATCCAATCTCCCAACAACGACTTGTCGCTCATTTGTCGTGTCGATCACCAGAATATCTTCAAGCTCTCCAGATTCTGAGAACTGCCTTTGCAGCTCTAAGCTGTAGTCGTCGCGCTTGATGATGCGTTTAAGGAGTTTTTGAGCCGCTTTTTTATGTTCGGGGTTGGGCTCAAATATCAGGTAAGAATCGTTTTCTTTCGAGACGTTAGGCAAATAGACCCAGTCCTTTCCTGGGTGCTTATTCTCGATCATTGAACTATCCCAATAGCCACCTGAACCATCAGATCGACGTTCGGTTGATCGGCTTGCGGTTCGCTTCTTCAAAAGAAAAAAGACAACCGCTCCGATAAGGATGACGATTAGGGCGATTTCCACTGCAACAACTCCTTCCACATTGCCGTCAAGAACCATCCCATCCCACTAGCTCAAGAGCAAGCGAAGCATCGACGCCCGCCTCTTTCGCTTGCGCGAGCGCCTGAATGATACCGGCTGCGGCGCGAGCCCGCCCGCCCGCGTCATACGCTTGAAGCGGCTGCATCACTCCCACCGCGACCGGCTGGCCCGGGTCCTGACGACCCGCCATGCCAATCCCGGCGAAATCCTCCTGCGCAAGGACAGCGCCGCGAAAAGCGTGTACTTCATCGCCTCGGGTGCCGTGGAAGTGGAGACCGCCGGCCAGACATGGCGGCTGGGGCGCGGCGAAATGTTCGGCCAGATGGCCATTCTCATGAAGAAGGCGCGCCGCACCGAGGTCCGGGCCATCGCGCCCTCGACGCTTCTTGAACTGGGCGAAGTGCGCTTCCGCCGCCTGCTGAAACGCAGCAAGGCGCTGCAGGACGCCGTGCGCGCCAGCGCGGAGAAGCGCGGGATCGCGCCGGGGGAGCTGTTCCCGCCGGAGGAGGCATCGCGAAGACGCCGGGATCGCGGGACGCCATGAGGCCGCTGCGCGGAGCCGTCGAGCCGGGCGGCGCGGCGGCCCCGGCGTCGGC
>CAJXYS010000032.1 GCA_913063035.1 uncultured Maritimibacter sp.
AGATGGCGCACCGGGGAGGATTCGAACCCCCGACCCCGTGATTCGTAGTCACGTGCTCTATCCAGCTGAGCTACCGGTGCGTGAGGGCTGCATGTAGCGCCGGCGCCGGGCGGATGCAAGCGGATTTCATGGATTTTTGCGGAACTCCCCGAGCGTCGCCGCCGGCAGGCGGATCGCGAACTCGGTACCGGTCTCGTCGGTTCGCACCAGCTCGAGCGTGCCGCCATGTCCCCGGACCAGTTCGGCCGCGATGGCCAGGCCCAGCCCCGATCCGCCGCGCCGCGTCGTCGCGTGGAACGGCTCGAAAATATGGTCGAGCGCCTTTGCCGGCAGGCCCGGCCCGGTATCGGCGACGCGGATGGTCCAGCCGCCGCTTTCGGCCTCGGCGCTTACCCGGACGGTGCCGGACTTGCCGGCGCCCTCGATCGCCTCGCGCGCGTTCCGCATCAGGTTCGACAGCACACGGTGCAGCTGCTCCGCGTCGCCGCGGATCACCGCGCCGGCCGGCAGATCCGTCTCGAAGCGGACGCGCCCGCCCTCTGCCGCCAGCTTCTCGTTCTCGATCGCGTCGGTCACCAGTGGCCCCAGCGCGACCTCGCCCAGGTGCGGGGCCGGCTCCTCGGCCCGGCCGAAGGCCAGCGTGCTCTCGCAGAGGTTCACCGCCCGCGAGATCGACCCGACGAGCTTGGGCGCGGTGCGCTGCACGGTCGGGTCCGCGCTCTGTTCCATGCGGTCGGCCAGAAGCTGCGCCGTGCTGAGCATGTTGCGCAGGTCGTGGCTCACCCGCGCCACCGCGCCGCCCAGCGCCGCCAGCCGATCCTTCTGCCGCAGCGACTGGCTCAGCTGCGTCTGCATCGAGCGGAGCGCTTCCTCGGCCTCGCGCAGTTCGCGGATCGAGGCGGTGGGCGTGATGATCTGGCGCGCGTCGTCGGGTGCGGCCTCGTAGGCCTTTACATGGGTGATCACGCGGGAGATCGGCGTGACGAGGAACCGGCGCACCGCCAGGAACAGCAGGAACGCGGTGAATATGGAAATCGCGGCCGAGAGCGCGAGGATGCGGAGGCCATAATCGATCATCGCCGCGCGCAGCGGCTGGGTCGGCATCGTCACCTCGATCAGCAGCCCCGCATCGCGGAGCGGCTCGCCGATCACGCGGATCACCTGAGGCTCCGTGTCCCAGAGCCGCGACAGCGCGTCGCCGATCAGCGCCCAGGGGGAGGCCGCGCGCAGGTCGAAGGTGCTGTCCACGGGGCGCGGCATGTCGGAGGACAGGATCAGCTCGCGCACCTCGTTGCGCCGCAGCACGACGTTGTAGACGCCGGCGTTGCGCAGCAACTCCTCGGCCAGGTCCGGCTCGATCATGTCGTCCTCGCTGGCCAGCAGCGCCAGCGAGGCGATCTGCGCGCGTTCCAGCCGGGCCAGCAGGTAGTCCTCGCGGAAGCGCGCGACAGACGGGACGAAAATGAACACCTCGGCCAGCATGACGAAGACGATCGTCAAGAGCAGGAACCGCCCGGAAAGCGAGTTGAGAAACATCTGCCTGGTCAATCTCCCGACGTCGCGAATGGTGGCCGGCTCAGAATCTCTGCACCAGCCTGACGATCCGCTTCACCCATGCATTATCAAATAGCTTCGGCGAGAAATAGGCGCTCGCCGCGCGCTTGTTCACCTCGCCCAGCGTCGGATAGGGCGCCACCATGTCGGCCACGGCCTTCATCTTGAGACCGTTGGCAATGGCGAGCGCCCAGATCTGGATCAGCTCGCCCGCCTGCGCGCCGGCGATGCTGGCCCCGACCGGCCGGCCCTTGACCACCATGACCTTGACCCGGCCCCGGGTGAGCCGCTCGGCCCGGGCCCGGTCGTTCTCGGCGTAGTCGGCGCCGACGACCTCGAGGGCGGCGCCGTGCCGCGCGCGCGCCTCGGCCTCGGTCAGGCCGACCTGGGCCAGTTCGGGGTCGGTATAGGTCACCCAGGGCAGATGCGCCGTGGCGGCCCTGGACGGCAGCCCGAACAGCGCCGAGCGCACCACGATCCCGGCGTGGTAGCCCGCGACATGGGTGAATTGCAGCCCGCCCGCCACGTCGCCGATCGCGTAGACGCGGCGGTTGCTGCTGCGCAGCCCGTCATCGACGGTGACGCCGCGCCGGTCATGGGCGATCCCGGCGGCGTCGAGGTTCAGGGCGCCGATATTGGGCTTGCGCCCCACGGCCATCAGCAGGTGGGTGCCGGCATGGACGTCCCCCTCCCTGGTGACGACCTCGATCGCGCCGGCCGTCCCGCGGATTTCGGCGGCCGTGGCCCCCTCGTGGATCTCGACACCCTCGGCCCTGAGCCGGTCCAGCACGATGGCGGACAGGTCCGGATCGTCACGGCCGAGCGCACGGTCGCCTTCCAGCACCGTCACCCGCGATCCAAGCCGCAGATGGGCCTGCGCAAGCTCCATCCCGATCGGCCCGCCGCCGATGACGAGCAGGTGTTCGGGTCTTTCGCGCAGCTCGAAAACGGTTTCGTTGGTTTCGACCGGTACGGTCTCCACGCCCGGGATCGGCGGCACGAGCGGCGCCGAACCGGTCGCGATGACGAAGCGGCGGGCGCGGATCAGCGCGTCCCCGGCCTCGAGTTCACGGTCCGAGGTGAACCGGCCCCAGGCACGGATCACCCGCACGCCGAGGCCCTCGAAGCGCTCCTGGCTGTCATGCGGCGCGATGCCGGCGATGACGTCGGCCACGTGATCCTTGGCGGCCGCGTAGTCCACCTCCGGCACCACCGGGGCCACGCCGAAGGGGGCGCCCGTCGTCATGGAATGGGCGTGCCGGGACGCGGCGATCAGCGATTTCGACGGCACGCAGCCGTAATTCAGGCAGTCGCCGCCCATCTTGCCGCCCTCGACCAGCACGACCCGCGCGCCCATCTGCACTGCGCCCGCCGCGACCGAAAGCCCGCCCGACCCGGCGCCGATCACGCAGAGATCCGTCTCGATCCGTTCCGGCATGTCAGTCTCCTTTCCGGCCACGCAGCGCCCGCAGCACCATCGGCAGCGCCGCCAGGGCGCAGAGCCCGAGGATCGGGCCGAGGATGTGCGGCTCGAAGATGATGCCGAGGTTCGGCGTCTCGCCCCGGGCGAAGACCCGGCCGAGCCCGGCCCCGACCCAGGTATAGACCAGCCCCCCGGGAATGATGCCGAAGAAGGTCGTGAACACGAAGCGCCCGGTACCGACGCCGACCAGCGCGGGCACGAGGTTGGCCACGAAGAACGGCACCGCCGGAACCAACCGCATCAGGAAGAGAAAGCTCAGCTCGTTGTCCCGGAGACCTGCGCGCATCCGCTTCACCCGGCCCTCCGAGGCGTCGATCCGGCGCGACAGCGCGTCGCCCAGCCCCCAGCGCGCGGCAAGGAAGATCGCGGTCGCCCCGACCGTGGCGGCCACCACGTTGAAGAGCACCCCGGGAAAGAGCCCGAACAGAAAGCCGCCCGTCAGCGTCGCCACCGTCGCGCCGGGCAGCGAGAAGGCCACGATCACGACATAGGCGGCCATGAAGGCAAGCGCGGTAGAGACATAATGCGCATCGCGGAAGGCCAGCAGCCTTTCGCGGTTCTCGGCCAGCGCCTCGAAGGTGAGCACGTCGCCCAGCGCCAGGTAGCCGGTCACCGCCACCGCGAGGATCACGCCCAAAGGCAGGTGTCGCATCCATTGGCTCTTGTTCCGGTCCATGCTTCTGTCCATGTCTTGCCGCCCCGCGGTTTCAGCCCGTTTCGTTCCCCTTATCTGGACCGCGGGGCCGCGCCCGGCATAGGGGGTTCACGCGCGCTTGATGACGGGTGATGGATTTCGCCCGTTTATGACGGCTTCGCGCCGGTTTGTGTCAGCACGGGTCCCGATTTCCGGCAGGACGCGGCCGAATGTTGCAGTTTTCGGACAGCCGGCGAATTGACTTCGCCCCGATCACCCCCTAAACAGCGGCTTCCGAACAGCATCGGCCCGCGAATCCGCCGGAGGGCGGGCCGCACCGCGCAGGAGAAGAGACATGAAACGCACCTTTCAGCCGAGCAACCTCGTGCGCAAGCGCCGCCACGGTTTCCGCGCGCGCATGGCCACGAAGGCCGGCCGCCAGGTCCTGAACCGGCGTCGCGCGCGCGGCCGCAAGAAGCTGTCCGCCTGAGGCACGCGCCCGACCGAGATTATCGGATGACACCGCCGGTGACGCACGTGGCAGGCCAGACAGGCCGGGCCGCGCAAGCGGACCCGGCGGTTTCCGTTCGTCTGGACATTCTGAAGAAGCGCGCCGATTTCCTGCGCACGGCCCGGGCCCGCCGGCAGCCCATGCCGGGATTCCTGTTGCAGGCGCGATGCCGCGCGCCCGACGAGGCGCCCGGCGACACGATCCGCGTGGGCTTCACCTGTTCCCGGAAAGTCGGCAATGCCGTCACCCGCAACCGCGCCAAGCGCCGCCTGCGCGCCCTGGCCCGCGACGTGCTGCCCGAGGCCGGGCAGCCCGGCTGGGATTACGTCCTGGTCGGCCGGCCCGGCGCGACCGTCGCGCGCCCTTTCGCGGCGCTCCGGGCGGACCTCGTCAAGGCGCTCGGCCGCATCCACGGGGCCCGGTCATGAGCCCGCTCGCCTGGATCCTGTCCCTGCCCGTGCGCGCCTACCGGCTCGTGCTGAGCCCCTGGGTGGGGCATGGCTGCCGCTACCAGCCCACCTGCTCGGCCTATGCGCTGGAAGCGCTCGAGAAACATGGTGCCGTCCGGGGCGGCTGGCTGGCCGCGCGGCGCATCGCGCGCTGCCATCCGCTGGGCGGGTCGGGCTACGATCCGGTACCGGGCCGGAAGCGCCGCAAAGCGTCCCTGCCCCCGAGACATTGAGTCCCGGCGCACAATTCACCAAAGTAGGGCATGGCTGTCAGAACAGGAACGAGCGCCCCGAGATGAACGCGCCACCGACGAGATCCGAAAGGCGGGACACCGAACCGGCCCGCAAGGCCCTGACGGACCGAGGCGCCCTGCAGACCGGCGCGCTGGTCATCATCGCCTTCGCGGTCGTGCTTTTCCTGCTTGTGCAGGCACAGTTCCTGCTGATCTCCCTGGCCACGGCCATCGTTGTCTTCAGCCTGACGAGCGACGCCATCAACTTCATCGCGCGGTTCCGTCTGGGGCCGGTCGGGATCCCGAACTGGCTGGCAAGTATCGCGGCGGTGGCGCTGATCTCGGCGATCCTGCTGACGCTGACCTCGATCATCCTGTCGCAGGTCAACACGGTCCTGACGACGACCCTGACCTATGCCGAGAGCGCGCCGTCGGCCATCGCGGCGCTCTTCTCCTTCCTGGGCCCGGACATCCAGACTGCGGTCTTCGACGCGGTGCGCACGGTGGACGTCTCGGGTTATCTCCGCTCCATCGCGGGACAGGCCGGCAACCTGATGCAGGGCACGGTGCTGGTGATCCTCTTCGTCGGGTTTCTCTTCGGCGAACGGATCTGGTTCTCGACGAAGCTCACCAATTTCTTCGGCGACGAGGCCCAGGCCGAACGGGTCGGGCGGATCATGGGCTCGATCATCCACCGGGTGAACTACTACCTGCTGGTCAAGACCTTCGTCAGCGCGGTGACCGGCGTCATGGTCTATTTCGTGGCCAAGCTCTTTGCGCTGGACCTCGCCGGTGCGCTCGGCGTCATCACGTTCATCCTGAACTACATCCCGAATATCGGCTCGATCGTGGCCACGGTGCTGGTCGCGCTGGTCACCTATGTCCAGCTGGCCGATCCGACGGCAACCATCGCGATCTTCGCCGTGGTGGGCGTGATCCAGTTCCTGAACGGCAACGTGATCGACCCGATCCTGATGGGCCGGGCGCTGCGTGTCTCGACCTTCGGGATCATCATCTCGCTGGCGTTCTGGGGCGCGGTCTGGGGCATTCCGGGCATGTTCCTGTCGGTGCCGATCATGGTGGCGCTGCTGATCGTCTGCAGCCACGTGCCGGGGCTGCGCCCGATCGCGATCCTGCTCTCGCGCGAGGGCCTGCCGGAAACCGAGGCCGAAACCCGGGCCGGGACAGGCGCCGCGCCCCGGTGACCGGCCGCGCCCTTGCCCGGGACCCGGCGGTGCAGTAAAGGCACGGCCATGCTCGACGAGACCGACGACATCCATCCGCTTTTCGCCGGCGCGCCCACGACCACGGAGTTCAAGAAGCTTCGCAAGCGGGTCGTGCGCCAGGCCCGCGAGGCCATCGAGCAGTTCGGCATGGTCGAACGCGGTGCGCGCTGGCTCGTCTGCCTCTCGGGTGGCAAGGACAGCTATACCCTGCTCGCGGTTCTCCACGAGTTGCAGTGGCGCGGCCTGCTGCCGGTCGAGATCCTCGCCTGCAACCTCGACCAGGGCCAGCCGGGCTTCCCGGCGACCGTTCTGCCGGCCTTCCTCGAGCGGATGGGCGTGCCGCACCGGATAGAGTACCAGGACACCTATTCCATCGTTACCGACAAGGTGCCGGCGGGGCGCACCTACTGCGCGCTCTGCTCGCGTCTGCGGCGCGGGCACCTGTATCGGATCGCCCGCGAGGAAGGCTGCACGGCGGTGGTGCTGGGCCATCACCGCGACGACATTCTCGAGACGTTCTTCATGAACCTCTTTCACGGCGGGCGCCTGGCGACCATGCCGCCGAAGCTCGTCAACGAAGAGGGCGACCTCTTCGTCTATCGCCCGCTCGCCTTCGTGGCCGAGGAGGATTGCGCGCGCTTCGCGCAGGCGATGAACTACCCGATCATTCCCTGCGATCTCTGCGGCAGCCAGGACGGCCTTCAGCGCCAGCAGGTCAAGAAGATCCTCGATCAATGGGAAGCCAACAGCCCGGGCCGCCGCCAGGTCATGTTCCGCGCGCTGATGAACGCCCGGCCCTCGCACCTGCTGGATTCTGCGCTTTTCGACTTCGCCGGGCTCACCCGGCCGGTCGAGTGAGTTTTCTGAAAATCGAGCAGATTTTCCGTCGCGGTCTTAACCAGTATCAGAGGCCGCGCCCCTAGCCTGCGCCTGCGGACCGAAGACCCGCGACAGGCGGAGGAGCCAGGCGATGCAGGACGGGAAGGACGCAGGGCGATCCGGCGTGATCGCGTGGCTGCGCCGGGAATTCGATACGCTGCAGCTGGCCAGCTTTCTGCCGGTCCTGACCCTGATCGCCTACTGGATCCATGTCGACGCGGTCCTCTTCGTGGTCTCCTTCCTGTTCCCGATCCTTTTCGTGCTGCAGGATCTGAACCGCCCCGCGCAGCCGGTGGCGGCCCCGCCGGCGGCCGAGCCCGAAGACGTCCCGGAACGCGACAGCCTGACCGGCCTCGCCACCCGGCAGGAAGCCGTTGCCCGTCTCGAAGGCTACATCACCTCCGAACGCACCACGGGCCGGATCACGGCCGTGCTGCTCTTCGACATCGACAATTTCCACAAGGCCAACGAGCGTTTCGGGATCGAGGCCGGCGACGCAGCGCTCGCGACGCTGGCCACGCGCCTGACGGCGGCCGTGCGGGGCAAGGATCTGGTCGCGCGGATGGACGGGGATTCCTTCGCGGTGATCCTCGCCCCGGTACGACGGGCGGACCTGGAAAGCGTGGTGGCGGTCGCGGAACGGGTCATGGCCGGCGTCGCGCAACCGCTGCAGGCCGGGGGGCACAGGCTGCACCTGACCTGTTCGGCCGGGATCTGCCTGATGGGGCGCGCGCCGGAGAACACCGCGCTGTCAATGCTGCAATCGGCCGAGGTCGCGCTGATCGAGGCCCGGCAGGCGGGCGAAGGCACCATCCGCAGCTTCTCGCCCCGGATGCGGCGCGAGCAGCGCAAGCGCAGCACGCTCAGCGCCGAGCTGGACGCGGCGCTCGAGAACGGGCAGATCCGGCCCTGGTTCCAGCCCCAGATCTGCACCGATACCGGCCGGATCACCGGGTTCGAGGCCCTGGCGCGCTGGGAACACCCCGAGGAAGGCGTGCTTGCCCCCGGTCGTTTCCTGTCCATCGTCGAGGCCGCCAGCCGGACCGAACGGCTGGGCGAGGTGGTGCTCTACCACTCGCTGTCCGCGTTGCGGTCCTGGGACAAGGCCGGGCTGGACGTGCCCAATGTCGGCGTCAATTTCGCCACCGACGAGCTGCGCAACCCGCGGCTCTGCGAGAAGATCAAGTGGGAGGTCGACCGCTTCGACCTCGCGCCGGAACGCCTGACCATCGAGATCCTCGAGACCGTGGTCGCCGAGCCCGAGGATGACAGCATCAGCCGCAACATTCACGGGCTGGCGGCGATGGGCGCCGCGATCGATCTCGACGATTTCGGCACCGGCCATGCCGCCATCGCCAATATCCGCCGCTTCGGGGTGAACCGGATCAAGATCGACCGGTCCTTCGTCCGGGGTGTCGACCAGGACAGCGAACAGCAGCTGATGATCGCGGCCATCGTGCGGATGGCAGAATGCCTCGACATCTCCGCGCTGGCCGAGGGCGTCGAGACGCTGGCCGAGCAATCCATGCTGGCGCAGCTGGGCTGCCGCTATATCCAGGGCTACGGGCTGGCGCGGCCGATGCCCTTCGGCGACACCATCGCCTGGATCCACAAACACAACGAGAAACTCTCGCCCGGCCCCGACATCGGGCGCCGGGCCGGCTGATCTCCGGCGCGCCCCCGGCGCCCTTGCCCGAAAAGCGCTTGACCTTTCAGGTCCACATCTGTTGAACGGCCCTGAACTTGCACGGACAGGCGGTGTGCCCCTGATGGACGATCAGAACAAGAACCTCATCCTCGCGACGGCCCTGAGCTTTCTCGTCATCCTGGTCTGGTTCGTCCTGTTTCCGCCCGAGGAACCCGTCCAGCAAGCACCGCAGGAAACCGCGGGCCAGGTGCAGACCGACGGCGGCGCCCCGATCGCCGCCACGCCCAGCACGGGCGGCACCGCGGGGCAGACCGGCACGCCGCCGACGCTGGCCACCACGGCCGAGGAGTCGCGCGAGATCGCGCTGTCCAAATCGCCCCGGATCGAGATCGACACCCCCAGCCTGACTGGCTCCATCGCGGTGCGCGGCGGGCGGATCGACGATCTCGCGCTCAAGGCCTACAACGAGGATCTGGACCCGGAATCGCCGCTGGTCACGCTGCTCTCGCCGGTGGGCGGGCCGGATTCCTACTACGCACTCTTCGGCTGGGCGCCCGGCGGCGCGCTCGCGCTCGAGGACGTGCCCGGTGCCAACACCCAGTGGCAGGTGCCCGAAGGCGCCCGCCTGACGCCCGACAGCCCCGTCACGCTGAGCTGGGAGAACGCCGGCGGCCTGCGCTTCGAACGCACGATCTCGGTCGACGAGGACTACATGTTCTCCGTCACCCAGCGCGTCATCAACACCGGCGCGGACGCCCAGCGCCTGGCCCCCTACGGCGTCGTGGCACGTCATGGCGAGCCCGACGTCACCGGCTTCTTCATCCTGCACGAAGGCGTGGTCCGGGTCTCGGACGGCGAGCTGGAAGAGATCGACTACAACGACATGCCGGACATGGATTTCGACGAGCGCGAGGCCGGCCGGGTCAACCTGCAGGCGGTCGAGCAGACCGGCTGGGTCGGGTTCACCGACAAGTACTGGATGACCACGCTGATCGCCGAGCCGGGCCAGTCGTTCAGCTCGGTGGCGAAATACACCGGCGCCGCGGATATCTACCAGACGGAAATGCGGCTGCCGACGGTCACCGTGGCGCCCGGCGAAAGCCAAGAGATCTCCTCGCGCCTCTTCGCGGGCGCCAAGGAGTGGGAAAAGATCCGCAACTACGAGGAAACCTTCGGAATCGACCGGTTCGTCGATTCCATCGACTGGGGCTGGTTCTTCTTCCTGACGAAACCGATCTTCGCGGTGCTGCACTGGCTCAATGCCCTGATCGGCAACATGGGCTGGGCCATCATCGGGCTGACGCTGATCATCAAGGCGATCCTCTTCCCGCTCGCCTACAAGTCCTATGTCTCGATGGCGAAGATGAAGGAACTCCAGCCCGAGATGGAAAAGATCAAGGAGCGCGCCGGCGAGGATCGCCAGAAGCTCCAGCAGGAGATGATGCAGCTCTACAAGGAGAAGAAGGTCAACCCGGCCTCCGGCTGCCTGCCGATCCTGCTGCAGATCCCGATCTTCTTCTCGCTCTACAAGGTGATCTTCGTCACGATCGAACTGCGCCACGCGCCCTGGCTGGGCTGGATCCGCGACCTCAGCGCGCCGGACCCGTCCTCGATCTTCAACCTGTTCGGGCTGCTGCCCTACACGGTGCCGAACCTCGGCATTCTCGAGATCCTGTCGCTCGGCATCCTGCCGATCCTGCTCGGCGTGTCGATGTGGCTCCAGCAAAAGCTGAACCCGGCCCCGACGGACAAGACCCAGGCGATGATCTTCGCCTGGATGCCCTGGGTCTTCATGTTCATGCTGGGGCAGTTCGCCAGCGGGCTGGTGCTCTACTGGATCTCGAACAACGTGATCACCTTCACGCAGCAGTACCTGATCATGCGCAGCCAGGGCTACAAGCCCGACCTGCTTGGCAACATCCGCTCCGGTTTCAAGCGGGATTCCTCGGAAGAGAAATGACCGCCCGCCTCGCGCATATCTGGCGGCACCCGATCAAGTCCCACGGGCGGGAGCCGCTGGATCGCGTGACGCTCGAGGCCGGCCGGACACTGCCCGGCGACCGGGTCTGGGCCGTCGCCCACGACTCGGCGCGGTTGCCGGATCATCCCGCCTGGATGCCCTGCGCGAACTTCATGCGCGGGGCCAAGGTGGCAGCGCTCATGGCGATCGACGCCCGGCTGGACGAGTCCGCACGATCTGTGACCCTGACCCACCCGGACCGGCCCGAGGTGACCATCCACCCCGACGATCCGGCGGACGCCGCGCGCTTCCTGGACTGGGTCGCGCCGCTCTGCCCGGCGGACCGGGCCCGGCCCGCAGCCATCGTCACGGTTCCCGAGCGGGGCATGACCGACACCGATTTCCCGTCCGTGTCGATCAACAACCTCTCCTCGCACCGCGCCGTGTCGCAGAAGCTCGGCCGCGATCTCTCGGTGCTGCGCTGGCGCGGCAACCTGATCCTTGATGGTCTTGCTCCGTGGGAAGAGTTCGACTGGATCGACCGCGAGATCGCCATCGGGGGCGCGCGGCTGGCGGTGCGCGAACGGATCGGCCGCTGCATGGCCACCACCGCGAACCCCGAGACCGGCCGCCGGGACGCCGACACGCTGGGCGTGCTGGAAGAGGGCTGGGGACACCGCGATTTCGGCGTCTATGCGGAGGTGATCGAGAGCGGCCCCGTCGCCCTGGGCGACCGGGTCGAGGTGCTCTGATGCAGCTCTCCTTCCCCGAGGCCGCCGCCCCCGACGCCCGGGCCGCCGAGGCCGGCCGGCTGCTCTTCGCAGGCCCCTGCGATTTCGTGAAGGGCGTCGTCGCGATGGACGGCCTTCCGCCCGCCGACCGGGCCGAGGTCTGTTTCGCGGGACGCTCCAATGTCGGCAAGTCGACGCTCCTGAACGCGCTGACCGGTCGCCGGGCGCTGGCGCGGGCCTCGAACACGCCCGGCCGCACCCAGGAGATCAACTACTTCGCCCTCGGCGAAAGCCATTACCTGGTGGACCTGCCCGGCTACGGCTACGCCCAGGCCCCGAAGCCCAAGGTCGAAAGCTGGCAGCGCCTGCTCAAGGCCTATCTCGGCGGGCGGGTCTCGCTCCGCCGGGCCTTCGTGCTGATCGACGCAAGGCACGGGCCCAAGCCCGTGGACGAGGAGATCATGACGCTGCTCGACCGCGCCGCCGTCACCTTCCAGGCGGTGCTGACCAAGGCCGACAAGGTCAAGGCAAAGGATCGCGACGCGGTGCTGGAAAAACTGCGCGCGTCGCTGGCCACGCACCCGACGGCCTTTCCCGAGATCGTCGTCACCTCGGCCGAAAAGGGCACCGGGATCGAAACGCTGCGCGCGATCATCGCCGGTCTCGACTGAACGCCCGCGCCGCCCGCTCTTGGCAAGGCGCGCCGCAGCGCGTAACACGGGCCGGACGCAGGACGAGGCCGATGAAAAAGCGGAGCACCATGAACCGGGACTGGATCGCCACCGCGCGCACGCTGAGCGAGGCGCTGCCCTATCTTCAGCGCTACACCGGCGCGATCGTCGTCATCAAGTTCGGCGGCCACGCCATGGGCGACGCCGCGGAGATGGACAGCTTTGCCCGCGACATCGTCCTGATGCGCCAGGTGGGCGTGAACCCGGTGATCGTCCATGGCGGCGGGCCGATGATCAACGAGATGCTGGAAAAGCTGAGCATCGAGTCCGATTTCGTGCGCGGCAAGCGCGTCACGGACGGCGCGACGATCGACGTGGTCGAAATGGTGCTCTCGGGCCTGGTGAACAAGCGCATCGTGCAGGCCATCAACAACCAGGGCGGCAAGGCGGTCGGCCTTTCGGGCAAGGATGCGCGGCTCATGGTCTGCGAACCCGACGACCCGGAACTCGGCTTCGTCGGGCGCCCGGCAGAGGTGAACCCCGAGGTTCTGACCCAGCTGTTCGAAGCGGGCATGATCCCGGTGATGGCCCCGCTCGGCATGGGGCGCGGGGGCGAGACCTACAACGTCAACGGCGACACGGTGGCCGGCGCCGTGGCCGGCGCGCTGAAGGCCGACCGGCTGCTCCTGCTGACCGACGTGGCCGGCGTCAAGGACGAGACCGGCGACGTGCTGACCGACCTGACCCCCGAACAGGTGCACGAGTTGACGGCGGCCGGCGTCATCGCGGGCGGCATGATCCCCAAGACCGAGACCGCGCTGGCCGCGATCGAGGGTGGGGTGCGCGCCGTGGTGATCCTGGATGGCCGGGCCCCCAATGCCTGCCTGCTGGAGCTTTTTACGGACCACGGCGCCGGCACGCTGATCCGCAAGGGCTGAGATGCCGGACCCGGCGTCCTACGACGCGATACGCGCCGCGCTCCGCACGCGCCATCTGGACATTTTCGGTGCCTTCCACCCCGGCCCTGATGACGGCGTCCCACCGGGGGCCGCGACGCTGCTCTTGCTCGGCCCGGACGAGCCAGGCTTCTGGCCGGCGGTTCGGGACGCCCCGGAATTCGCGGACGGGCGCCCCGACCCGCTGGACCGCTGGTCGGAACGGGTGATCGGGACGCTGGCCCGAGAGCTCGGCGCCACGGCGCTCTACCCGTTCGGCGGCCCGCCCTTCCAACCCTTCATCCGCTGGGCCACACGCAGCGGACGCGCCTGGCCATCGCCCGTCGGGCTGCTGGTGCATGACCGCGCGGGGCTCATGGTCTCGTACCGGGGCGCGCTGGCGCTGCCCCGGCGGCTCGAGCTGCCCGCCGCGGCCTCCTGTCCCTGCGACACCTGTCCGGACCGGCCCTGCCTGGCCGCCTGCCCGGCCGGGGCGCTGACCGGCGAAGGCTACGACCTCGCCGCCTGCCACGGGTTCCTCGGGACGCCTGCCGGTGCAGACTGCCTGGAGCGCGGCTGTGCCGTGCGCCGGAGTTGCCCGGTCAGCCAGGGCTATGGCAGGCTTGCCGTGCAATCGGCCTTCCATATGCGGGCCTTTCACGGAGACTGAGCCATGCGCCGCCTGATCCTGATCCGCCATGCCAAGTCAAGCTGGGACGACCCCGACATCGACGACCATGCCCGGACGCTGAACGACCGCGGGCGCCACGATGCCCCGCGTATCGCGCGCTGGCTGGCGGAGAAGGGCCACGTGCCGGACGAGGTGCTGTGCAGCGATGCCGTCCGCGCCCGCGAAACCTGGGACCTGATCTCGGGGGGGCTGCCCGGCGACGCCGCGGAGCTGCATCTTCTGCCGGAACTCTACCATGCGGGTCCGCGCGAGATGATCGCGGCGCTGCACCGGGCACGGGGCCGGTCGGTGGCGATGATCGGGCACAATCCAACCGTCGGCGAGGTCGCCCGGCGGCTGGCGGCGACGGCCCCGGACCATCCGAAATTCGGCCAGTACCCGACGGCCGCAACGCTGGTTCTGGATTTCCGTACCGACGACTGGCGCGGCGTGCTGCCGGACACCGGCACGCTGGTAGACTTCGTCGTGCCGAAAGACCTGGACTGACCGGCGCGGGACAGCCCGCGCCGCCGCACCCTCAGTGACCGAGGATCTGGCTGAGGAACAGCTTGGTCCGGTCGCTCTGCGGGTTGTTGAAGAACTCTTCGGGTTCGTTCTGCTCGACGATCTGGCCCTGGTCCATGAAGATCACCCGGTTCGCCACCTGCCGGGCGAAGCCCATCTCGTGCGTGACGCAGAGCATCGTCATGCCTTCCTCGGCCAACCCGATCATGGTGTCGAGCACTTCCTTGATCATTTCCGGGTCGAGGGCGGAGGTCGGCTCGTCGAAAAGCATGATCCGCGGGTTCATGCAGAGCGAGCGCGCGATCGCCACGCGCTGCTGCTGCCCGCCCGACAGCTGGCCGGGATACTTGTGCGCCTGCTCGGGGATCTTGACCCGCTCGAGGTAGTGCATCGCGGTTTCCTCGGCCTCCTTCCTGGGCGTCTTGCGCACCCAGATCGGGGCCAGCGTGCAGTTCTCGAGGATCGTCAGGTGCGGGAACAGGTTGAAGTGCTGGAACACCATCCCGACCTCTGAGCGGATCTTGTCGATGTTCTTCAGGTCGCTCGTCAGCTCGATGCCGTCGACCACGATGTCGCCGGCCTGGTGTTCCTCCAGGCGGTTGATGCAGCGGATGAGCGTCGACTTGCCCGAACCGGAGGGACCGCAGATGACGATCCGTTCGCCCCGGTTCACGGTGAGGTTGATGTCCCTGAGGACGTGAAACTCCCCGAACCACTTGTTCATGGACGAGATCTGGATCGCGACCTCGTCGGAGACCTGCATGTGGCTCCGGTCGATCTGGCGGTCGAAGGCAACTTCAGACATTTTTCAGCCCTCTCATTTGTGCCCGGTCTGGAGGCGGCGCTCCAGACTCATCGAGTATTGGGACATGAAGAAACAGAAGATGAAGAACAGCAGCGCGATGAAGGCGTAAAGCTCCCAGACGATGCCCTGCCATTCGGCATTGGCGCGGATCGCGTTGGAGAACCCGATCGGGTCCAGCAGACCGATGATCGACACCAGCGTGGTATCCTTGAAGAGCCCGATGAAGGTCGAGACGATCCCCGGGATCGAGATCTTCAGGGCCTGCGGCAGGATGATCAGGCGCATCGACTTCCAGTAGTCGAGGCCCAGCGCGTCGGCGGCCTCGTACTGGCCGCGCGGCAGCGCCGCGAGCCCGCCCCGGACCACTTCGGCGATATAGGCCGAGGCGAAGAGCGTCACCATGATGACCACCCGCAGGATGATGTCGAAATTCGTCCCCGGCGGCATGAAGATGTTCAGAAGGGTCGACGCCACGAAGAGCAGCGTGATCAGCGGCACGCCCCGGATGAACTCGATGAACCCGACCGAGAGCGACTTGAGGATCATCAGGTCCGACTGCCGGCCAAGCGCCAGCACGATGCCGAGCGGCAGCGAGGCGCCGATGCCCGTCACCCCGATGATGATCGACAGCATGAAGCCCCCGAACTGGCGGCTTTCGACCGGCGTCAGCCCGATCGGGATCGCCGAGGCCAGCGTCGCGGCCACGGGCCCGGCCAGCAAGAGCCACCACAGCACCGTGCCCAGCACCGCCGCGATCACCGCGGCCAGGCTGCCGAAGCGATCGATCAGGACGCGGAACAGGCCGTAGCCCACGGCGAACCCGGCGACGATGGCGATCGGCGTCCAGATGGTGCCGCCCCAGAGCAGCCAGCCCGCGATGAACGGGTAGAGCCCCGAGAACCAGAGCATCTTGCGCGGCACGTTCGGGTAAAGAACCGGCGCGAGCGCGAAGATCATCAGGATGAAGGCCAGGTTCGGACGCCAATAGAGCTCGCTCGGGTAGAAGCCGTAGATCAGCTGCAGGTAACGCTCGCGGATCACGGCCCAGCAGGCACCGCTGGTGCCCTCGCCATAGGCAACCGCGATCTGTTCGCGGCATTCGTTGAGCGAGGTCGCCGTCCAGGAGGATTGCAGCACCCAGGGCAGGACGGAGGCCAGGACCCAGTAGATTACGTAGATCGAGGCCAGCGTCAGGATGCTGTTGAACCACCCGCTGAAAAGATTCTCGCGGATCCAGCCGATGACACCCACCTGCGAGGGCGGCGGCGTCTGCGGTTCGAGCATGTCGCGGCGGACAAAGGAGGTATCGCTCATCTCACCGCTCCTTCAGCTTAACGCTGTTGTTGTACCAGTTCATCACCATCGACACCGTCAGCGAGATAGCGAGATAGCACATCATCAGCAGCAGAACGCATTCAAGCTCGCGCCCGGTCTGGTTCATGGTGATGCCGCCCAGCGTGCCGGTGATGTCCATGTACCCCACCGCGATCGCCAGCGACGAGTTCTTGGTGAGGTTCAGGTATTGCGAGATCAGCGGCGGGATGATGACCCGAAGCGCCTGCGGCAGGATGACGAGGTTCATCGTCCGGTTCGGCCGGAGGCCGAGCGCAAAGGCGGCCTCGGTCTGGCCCTTGGACACCGACTCGATCCCGGCGCGGACGATCTCCGCCACGAAGGCCGACGTATAGAGCCCCAGCGCCAGCCACAGCGCGATCAGCGAGTTCCGCATGTGAATGCCGCCGCCGAAATTGAAGCCCTTGAGTTCCGGGTAGCCAAGATGGAAGCCAAGCATCCAGAGCACGATCAGCGGCGGGGCGAAGACGCTCAGGATGCGCCAGTGCCAGGTCCGGGGACGGTCGCCGGTGGCCTCCTGGATGCGGTCGGCGCGGTTGCGGATCAGCCCCGAGACGAGAAGCCCGGCAAAGAGCGACAAGAGCAGGACGATCAGGTCCGCGCTGACGTAGAACAGGCCGCCAAGGACCGGGATATCCCCCAGCCCGCTCGCGAAGAGCGGTTCGGGGATATAGACCCCGCGGTTCGTGACGGCGATGCTGCCGAAGAGGTTCATGGTCGCGTCCGGGTCGTCGCCCCTGAACGCGCTCGGCGCCGGCAGCGTCTCTATCAGGACGGCCATGAAGAACACGATCCAGAGCAGCACCGGCACGTTGCGGAAGCCCTCGATCCAGATCGTCATCAGTCGCGCGACGATCCAGTTTTTCGACAGGCGCAGGATGCCGATCAGCAGGCCCACGACCGTCGCGAGCGCACAGCCCAGGACGGCGACGATCAGCGTGTTCATCAGCCCGATGAAGGCGGCCCGCAGGTGCGAACTCTGTGAGGTATACTCGATAAGAGACTGGTTGATATCGTAGCCCGACGTCTCCGTCAGGAAGCCGAAGCCGAGCGGCTTGCCGAGTTCGGCAAGGTTCGTCAGCATGTTGTTGATGAGCCAGGCTGCGAAGAGCATGAACCCCATCAGCGCCACGATCTGGATGGTGATCGCGCGGTAACGGGTATCGTAAAGCAACATGCGCAGCCGGAACGACTCCTTCGGCGTTTCCGAAAGTGCGGACATTGACGCGTTCCCCGGTTGGTGCTTGTCCCTGCATGCGCCGGTTTCTTTGTCGCCCGGCTGCGGAGAGGTTCTTATTCTTGTTCAGGATATGAAAAGGGCGCGACGAAGCCGCGCCCTTTCCGAATGGTGATCAGCGGAACGGCGGTGCGTAGAGCAGCCCGCCATCGGTCCACTGCGCGTTCAGGCCGCGCGCGAGGCCGATCGGGGTGTTCTCCCCGATGTGCTTCTCGAAGAGCTCGCCGTAGTTGCCGCCGGCCTTGATGGCGTTGACGGCCCATGCGGCGTCGAGCCCCAGGATCTCGCCGTAGCTGCCCTCGGTGCCGAGCAGACGGTTGATCTCGGGGTTGTCGGTGCCCTTGGCCAGCTCGTCGACATTGGCCGAGGTGACGCCCTTCTCTTCCGCGATGATCAGCGCGTTCAGCACCCAGCGCACGACGTCGCCCCACTCATGATCGCCGTGGCGCACGAGCGGCCCGAGCGGCTCTTTCGAGATGGTCTCGGGCAGGATCACGTGATCGGCCGGGTTCTCGAAGGTGGCGCGCGTCGCGGCCAGGCCGGAGCGGTCCGTGGTGTACACGTCGCAGGCATTGGCGAGGTACTGCTGCTGCGCTTCGGAGTTGGTCTCGATCGGCACCGGCTCGTAGCTCATGTTGTTGGCGCGGAAGTAGTCCGCGAGGTTGAGCTCGGTCGTGGTGCCGGTCTGGATGCAGACCGTGGCGCCGTCCAGTTCCTTGGCCGACGTCACGCCAAGTTCCTTCGGCACCATGAAGCCCTGACCGTCATAGTAGTTGATGCCGGTGAATTCGAACTTCAGGTCCACGTCGCGGGTGAAGGTCCAGGTGGTGTTCCGCGCGAGCATGTCGATCTCGCCCGATGCCAGCGCCGTGAAACGGGTCTTGCCGGTGGTCGGGGTGAACTTGACGGCGGTCGGGTCGCCGAAGATCGCGGCAGCGACGGCACGGCAGACGCCGACGTCGAAGCCTTCCCACTCGCCGTTGGCGTCCGGCGCGGCGAACCCGGTCAGGCCGGTGGTCACACCGCACTGAAGGAACCCCTTCGCCTTGACGTCATCGAGCGTCGCGGCCGACGCGGCGCCGGCTGCCAGGCCAGCAACGGTCAGCGCGCCAAGAAATACCGATTTTTTCATTTCTACCTCTTCCTGATGGTCCGCCTTTACGACGGTTCATCCGGCCACGCGGCCGGGACTAACGGAGCGAGAGAGTTATCCCCCACAGCCCGAAGAAGTTTGGGCAAAATCGCAACAGCCCGTCAAGGGCGCACTGGCTCGTTAACCAAGCGTCAGGGACTGCTTTCTGATACTGCTCAATAATTCAACGGTATAGGAGGACAAAGGCTAACCAGATTAGGCGCTTTTGGGCCCCGGCCCTGCGCGCGACGCGGTACCCGCGCACAACCCGAAGAAGATCGCCGCATCATGAAACGCGGTTTCCTTACGGCGCGCCGCCTCGGCCGCTTCCTCGTCGGCACCCCATTGCTCTTCCTGCCAGATTTCATCGATTCGCGACCTCTGCCAGAGATCCCCGGCCGGCAGGTGTTCGTGAATGGCCGCGAGCCCGATGACCAGCGAGCCCGAGAGCGTCACGAGATCATGCAGGGCGGTCAGCGCAAACGGATCGAGCGCCCGGACCTGCGCATCGAAGGCCTGCAGACTGCGTTCCGGCTGCGGCACATGCATCACGCCCCGCGTTGTCACGAGCGGCGCGTCCAGGGCATCCCGCGCCCAGGCCAGCAGCGGGTCCCAGGCGGCCTCCTGGCGGGCCACCAGCTCGGCAGGGGCCTCCGCCCTGTAGCAGAGCAGGTCCGTTCCGCCGTATTCGGCCAGCATCTCCGCGACGCGTCCGTGCTGAACCGCCACCTTGTCGATCGCGGCGTTGGCCGCCCGGGTGACGGGCATGGTCCGCGGATCGACGGCGTCTTGCTGTGCGTCCCACTCGGCGGCCATCGCCTCGGCCATGGCGCGGGTCGGAACGGTCAGCGCGGCCTTGGCGGGGGTCTTCACCGGACGCCCGTCCAGGGTAACGGTGAAACCGCCCTCGGCAGGCTCGGGGCGCGCCTCGGTCCAGAACCGTTTCAGTTTCCACTCGGTCATGTCGTCAGGTCCATAATGCGTCCAGGGCGGCGTCGAGGGCAGAGAAATCGCGGATCACGACATCCGCCCCTGCAGCGCCGAGCGCCTGCGGCGGATGGTATCCCCACGCGACCCCGATCGTCCGGAAGCCGGCCGCGCGTCCCATTTCGATATCGAAACTCGTGTCACCGATCATCACCGCCGAGTCGGGCCGGGTCCCGGTCTCGGCAAGGGCCCGCTCCAGCATTGAGGGGTGCGGCTTCGACGGGTGATCGTCGGCGGTCTGGGTGGTCACGAAATACCCGCGCAGGTCATGCGCATCGAAGGTATGGTCCAGCCCGCGGCGCGCCTTGCCGGTCGCCACGCCCATAAGCAGTTCGTCGCGCGCGGACAGCCTGTCCAGCGCAGCCCGCGCGCCGGGATAGAGCGGCGCCGAGGCTTCGCCGCCATCGGCCAGGCGCTGCGCCACGAAGGCGTGCTTGTAATCGGCCACCATGCGCGCCAGCACCGGCGGCGCGGCGTCCGGCGCCAGCCGTTCCATCGCCTGCGGCAGCGACAGGCCGACGATGGACAGAACTGCCTCGCGTGGCGGGCACGCCAGCCCCGCGGCCCCGAAAGCCTCGCCCATGCAGTGCACGATCGCGTTCTGGCTGTCGATCAGCGTCCCGTCCATGTCGAAGACCACGAGACGCAGCGGTGCATCGCTCACGGCATCTCCTCCTCGAACGGATCCTCGGGCACGTCGTCCTCGGCCCAGCCGAGGTTTTCCCATGTTCGCCGCATATGGGACGGAAGCGGTGCCGTCAGGTGCAGCTCGGCCCCGGTCACCGGATGCGTCAGGCGCAGCGACCGCGCGTGCAGGTGCAGCTTGCGCGAAACCTCGCCGCCCAGCTGCGCGCCCCAGCCGTCGCCCAGGTTGTCCTGCCGGTTGGGTCCGTATTTCCCGTCGCCCACGATGGGATGGCCGATCTCTGCCATGTGCGCGCGCAGCTGGTGGGTCCGGCCGGTCACCGGCACCAGAGCGACCCAGGCGGTGCGCTTGGCCAGCGCCGAGAGCACGGCGTAATCCGTCGTCGCCCGCTTGGCGCCGGGCGTCGCGCCGATCTCGTCGGGATACACGCAGATCATCTTCTCGCCCTCGCCATGTGGCCCGTGGCCCGGCGCCTTGACCAGGCCGAAGCGGATCGTGCCCATCCGCGGCGACGGGACGCCGGCGACGGCGGCCCAGTAGATCTTGCGCGTCTCCCGGGCCCGGAACGCCTTGGTCAGCGCCCCGGCGACGCGCTGGGTCCGCGCCATGATCAGGACGCCCGAGGTATCCTTGTCGAGCCGGTGCACCAGCCGGGGCTTCTCGTCGAGACCGAAGCGCAGCGCCTCCGCCAGGCCGTCCACGTGGCGGGTCTGGCCGCTGCCGCCCTGCACCGGCAGGCCGGGTGGCTTGTCGAGGGCGATCACGTGGTCGTCGCGGTAGATCACCGCGGCGCGGATCATCTCGGCATCGGCGGCGCTGACGCGCCGTGTCTGCGGCGGCTCGGGCGTTTCGCCCGGCTCGGGTAGGGGGGGCACCCGAACCGACTGCCCGGCCGCGACCCGCGTGGCCGGCTTGACCCGGCCGCCGTCGACCCGGATCTCGCCCTTGCGGCACATCTTCTCGATGCGTCCCTGGGGAACATGCGGAAAGCGCCGGCGAAACCAGCGATCGAGCCTCTGGTCCGCCTCCTCGGCGGCGATGGTCAGGTGTTGGACGCCGCTCATGGGAACATCCCGCGGCCAAGCGCGACGCCTGCCGCCACCGCCCCGAGCGAGAGCGCGACCGACGCCGCCACGTAGGCCATGGCCGCGATCAGGCGCCCCTCTTGCCAGAGGGCGAGCGTGTCCAGGGAAAACGCCGAGAAGGTCGTGAACCCGCCCAGAACGCCCGCCATCAGGAAAGGCGCCAGCCGGTCGGCCCCGCGCGCCGTCAGCGCCACGAAGACGACGCCCATCGCCAACGAGCCGATCACGTTCACGGTCAGCGTCCCGTAGGGAAAGCCCCCCGCGCCGAGGCGCAGCGCGGCCAGCCCGATCAGGTACCGGCCGACGGCGCCGATCGCGCCGCCCAGGGCGACTTGCAGAAGGGTCCAGGTCATGGCTATCCCGTTTCCAGATGCGCCCGGGGTAGGCCCGAGCCCGCGGCGGATGTCAAGGGGCGCTCAGCCCCTGCCCCGCTTGGCGCGGAGCCCCGCGAAGTAGTCGACGCGTTTCTTGAGTTCCCGCTCGAAGCCGCGTTCGACCGGCTGGTAGAGAACCGGGCGCTTCATCTTTTCGGGGAAATAGTCCTGCCCCGAGAACCCCGCTTCGGCGTCGTGGTCGTATTCGTAACCGGCGCCGTAGCCCTGCGCCTTCATCAGCTTCGTGGGCGCGTTCAGGATATGCTTGGGCGGCGGCTCCGACCCGGTCTCGCTGGCCGCGCGCCGGGCGGCCTTGTAGGCGACATAGGCCGCGTTCGATTTCGGCGCCAGCGCCAGGTAGATCACCGCCTCTGCCAGGGCCAATTCGCCCTCGGGACTGCCAAGGCGTTCATAGGTCTCCCAGGCGTGCAGGCAGAGCGTCTGCGCCTGGGCATCGGCCAGGCCGATATCCTCCACCGCCATGCGGGTGATCCGCCGCGCCAGGTAGCGCGGATCCTCGCCGCCCTCGAGCATCCGCGCGAACCAGTAGAGCGCGGCGTCGGGGTCCGACCCCCGCACCGACTTGTGAAGCGCAGAGATCAGGTTGTAATGGGCATCGCCCGACTTGTCGTACTGAGCCGCCCGCCGGGTCAGGCGCCGGGCAAGCGCCGCGCGGTCGAGCGGCGTCTCGACCGACCACGTCTCTACCTGTTCGACCATGTTCAAGAGCGCGCGCCCGTCGCCGTCGGCCATTTCCATCAGCGCCTCGCGCGCATCGCCGGTCAGCGGCAGGGCGCGGCCCAGGTCCTTCTCGGCGCGCTGGAGCATCAGCTCCATGTCCGCGAGGCTCAGCCGTTCCAGCACCAGGACCTGCGCGCGGGACAACAGCGCCGCGTTCAGCTCGAAGGACGGGTTCTCGGTCGTCGCACCGACCAGCAGGATGGTCCCGTCTTCCATGTGCGGCAGAAAGCCGTCCTGTTGTGCCTTGTTGAAGCGGTGGATCTCGTCGACGAAGAGCAGCGTCCCCTGCCCGTTCCGATGGCGCATCTTGGCGGCCTCGAAGACCTTCTTCAGCTCGGCGACGCCGGTAAAGATCGCGCTGATCTGGACGAAGGCCATGTCGGTCTCGTCGGCCAGCAGCCGCGCGATGGTGGTCTTGCCCACACCGGGCGGCCCCCAGAAGATCAGCGAAGACATGTGCCCGCCCGCGAGCATCGTGGTCAGCGATCCCTCCGGTCCCAGCAGGTGATCCTGGCCGATTACCTCGGACAGGTGCCGGGGCCGCAGCCGGTCGGCCAGCGGCCGCGGCGCATCGGGCGGGGGCGCCTCGGCGCCCGGAAGATCGAAGAGATCGGTCATGGGCAAACCTTAAGCCGCGGGACGGCGCGGGGAAAGCGCAACGGGTCAGATACGGAACCGCAACAGCCTCTGCCGCCCCTCGCGGACAAGCCGGATCGCCCAGTTCCGGGTGCGGTCGCGGGCGGCCCGCGCGACTTCGGCGGTGGTGGCGATCGGGCGGCCATTGATCTCGAGCAGGACGTCGCCCGGCCGCAGCCCGGCGCGGGCCGCGAAGCCCTCGGCCGCCGTGACGACGACCCCCTCGGCGTCGAAAGGCAGGTCCATCTCGTCGATCACCGCCGGGTTCAGGTTCGACACGCTCAGCCCGTTGAGCGGCACCTCGCCGCCGATGCGGCGCGCATCACGGGCCGGAATCTCCGGCGGCGCGATCAGGCTGACCTCGGCGGAGCCCGGCTGCCCGTCGCGCACGTAATCCACGGCGACCGTCTCGCCGATCCCGCGCACGCTCATGTGGTATAGCATTTCCTGCGGGCCGTTCACCGGCAGGCCGTCGAGCGACACCACCACGTCCCCCGGCCGCAGGCCCGCGGCCCGGAAGGGGCTTTCGGCGTGCATCGCTGCGATCACCATGCCCGCCGGGCGCGACAGGCCGAAGCCCTCGGCCAGGTCGGAATCCACGGCCTGCCCCGTCAGCCCGGCCCAGGGCCGTTCGAACCGGGCCTTTCCCTCCCGGGCCTGCTCGACGAAGCGCGCGACGAGATTGGACGGGATCGCGAAGCCGATCCCGTTGGACCCGCCGGATCGCGACAGGATCGCCGTGTTCACGCCGACGAGCCGGCCCGCCCCGTCGACCAGCGCACCGCCGGAATTGCCCGGGTTGATGGCCGCGTCGGTCTGGATGAAGTAGCCCCGCGCGCTGCCCGCGAAGAGCCCCGAGCGCGCCAGGCCGGACACGATGCCCGAGGAAACGGTCTGCCCGATGCCGAAGGGGTTGCCGATCGCCAGCACAAGGTCGCCCACCTCGAGGCTGTCGGAGTCGCGGATCTCGAGCGCCGGAAGACCCTCGGCGCCCTCGAGGCGCAGCACGGCCAGATCGGACTCCTCGTCGGCCAACAGAACCTCGGCATCGTATTCGCGCCGGTCCTTCAGAACGACGCGGATCTCTGTCGCCTGGCCCACCACGTGGTAGTTCGAGACCACGATCCCGTCGGGCGACAGGATCACCCCCGAGCCGAGCGAGTTCTGCACCCGCGGCGTCGGGCGGCCGAAATTCCGGAAGAACTCGTCGAAGAAGGGATCGCCGGCGAAAGGCGTGCGCCGCTCTTCCACCACCCGTCTGGCGTAGATGTTGACCACGGCCGGCGCGGCCTTGCGCACCACCGGCGCGAAGGAGAGCTGCATCTCCGCGCCGCTTGCCGGCACCCGGGTCTCGGCGGTGACGGGCAGCGCGAGCGCAAGGGCAAGAAACAGCGAGACAAGGGCACGCATGGGACGGGGCCTCCGTTCAGTCAGTCTGTGTCCGGAGCGGGATATGCAAACTGGGGCGGCGGGTTTCAACCGCGACGCCCCCGACGCGCCGAAAACGAAAAACCCCGCCGAGGGGCGGGGTTTCTGCGATCCGGCAGGAGACCGATTTATTCCTCGGCGGCCTCTTCCTCGGCGACACGCGCGCGGTCGGCCTGGCCCTTGGCGTCCGGGTCGCGGTCGACGAACTCGATGATCGCCATCGGCGCCATGTCGCCGTAGCGGAAGCCGGCCTTGAGGACGCGGACATAGCCGCCCTGGCGATCCTTGTAGCGCGGGCCGAGGACGTCGAAGAGCTTGGCCACATGAGCGTCCTGCTTGAGACGCGAGGCCGCCTGGCGGCGCGCGTGCAGATCGCCTTTCTTGGCGAGGGTGACGAGTTTCTCGGCCACCCGGCGCAGTTCCTTGGCCTTGGGCAGCGTGGTCTTGATCTGCTCATGCTCGATGAGCGAGCCGGCCATGTTCGCAAAGAGCGCCTTGCGGTGCTCGGCGGTGCGGTTCAGGCGGCGATAGCCGTTTGCGTGACGCATGTCTTGGTTCCTTCTCTCTTTGTGCTTTGTCCGGCGGCCGTGCGTGGCGACCGCTCTCCTTGGGGCGTTGGCCCGGTCTTCCCCGCCAGTGCGGGCATTGGAATGCGGGCCGCTTAAGCCACGGCCCGCATCCTGTCAATCAGAACTGCTCTTCGTACTTCTTGGCCAGTTCCTCGATGTTGTCGGGCGGCCAGTCGACGATGTCCATGCCCAGGTGCAGGCCCATGGACGAAAGCACTTCCTTGATCTCGTTCAGCGACTTCCGGCCGAAGTTCGGGGTCCGCAGCATCTCGGCCTCGGTCTTCTGGATGAGGTCGCCGATATAGACGATGTTGTCGTTCTTCAGGCAGTTTGCCGACCGGACGCTGAGCTCGAGTTCGTCCACCTTCTTGAGCAGAAGCGGGTTGAACTCCAGCTCCTCCTCCTCTTCGCCGCGGCCGGCGGCCTCGGGCTCTTCGAAGTTGACGAAGATCGACAGCTGGTCCTGCAGGATGCGCGCGGCATAGGCCACGGCGTCGTCCGGCGTGACGGACCCGTCGGTGTCCACCTTCAGCGTCAGCTTGTCGTAATCCAGCACCTGGCCCTCGCGGGTGGGCGTCACGTCGTAGGAGACCTTCTTGACCGGCGAATAGATCGCGTCGATCGGGATCAGGCCGATCGGCGCGTCATCCGGGCGGTTCTTGTCCGCCGCGACATAGCCCTTGCCGGTGTTCACCGTCAGCTCCATGAAAAGCTCCGCGCCCTCGTCGAGGTGGCAGATCACGTGATCCTTGTTCAGGATCTCGATACCCGCGGATTCCGAGATATCGGCGGCGGTGACGACGCCCGGCCCCTTGGCGGTGATCGACAGGCGCTTCGGCCCCTCGACTTCCATCCGGAGCGCGACGCCCTTGAGGTTCAGCACCACGTCGGTGACGTCCTCGCGCACGCCCGCGATGGACGAGAATTCGTGCAGGACGTTGTCGATCTGCACGCTGGTGATGGCCGCGCCCTGAAGCGACGACAGCAGCACACGGCGCAGCGCGTTGCCCAACGTCAGACCGAAGCCGCGTTCGAGCGGTTCTGCTACGACGATGGCCTGCCGGTGCGGGTCGGCACCCGGACGCACGTCCAGCTGCGTGGGCTTGATGAGTTCCTGCCAGTTTTTATGGATCATGAGTTGCCTCCATTCCTGTTCGCCGGTCTGACCCGAGACCGGGAACGCCCGAGGATCAATATGACGGATTCGGGCCGCGCGGGTCTGCGCGGCCCGAGATAATGCCTTTGTCAGACGCGCCGACGCTTCGGCGGACGGCAGCCGTTATGCGCGATGGGGGTCACGTCCCGGATCGCGGTAATCTGGAACCCGACGGCGGCCAGGGCGCGCAGCGCGCTCTCGCGGCCGGACCCGGGGCCCTGCACCTCGACCTCGAGCGTCTTGACGCCATGTTCCTGCGCCTTGCGGCCGGCGTCTTCGGCGGCCATCTGCGCGGCGTAGGGGGTCGATTTGCGCGAGCCCTTGAAGCCCATCGTGCCGGCGGACGACCAAGAGATCGCGTTGCCCTGCACGTCGGAAATCAGGATCTTGGTGTTGTTGAAGGACGAGTTCACATGCGCCACGCCGGCGGCGATGTTCTTGCGTTCCTTACGGCGGGTGGTGCGTTGACGATCGCGTGCCATTATCCTGTGCCTCCCTTACTTCTTCTTGCCGGCGATGGGTTTCGCCGGGCCTTTGCGGGTGCGCGCATTGGTATGCGTGCGCTGTCCGCGGACGGGGAGGTTGCGGCGGTGCCGCAAGCCGCGATAGCTGCCGAGGTCCATGAGGCGCTTGATGTTCATCTGAACTTCGCGGCGCAGGTCGCCCTCGACGGTGAAGTTGGAGTCGATGTGCTCACGGATCGCGAGCAGCTCGGAATCGCTGAGCTCGTTGACACGGCGCGACTGGTCGACGCCTGCGGCCTCGCAGATTTCGCGGGCCGAGCTGTGACCGATGCCGTGGATGTAGGTCAGTGCGATGGGGACCCGTTTATGGGTCGGGATGTTCACGCCAGCAATACGTGCCAATTTCGTCTACCTTTCCGTTGCGGTTCCGTAGCCCCAGAACCTTTTTTCACAACGCAGGCCCGAGGCTGCATGCCGCCGGGCCTGTATCTTCGCCTGCCACAATGCCGAAGCTTATGAAATCAAGCGATTCTCGTCGCGAGATGCGCCCGAATAAGGGGTTTTCAACCGAAGGTCAAGGGGCGCCCGCCGCCCATCACACCTTGTCAAGCGCATCCTTGATCGCGGCGGCCACGTCCTCGATCTCGGCGAGGCCGTCGACACGGTCAAGCTTGCCCTTGGCGTAGTAGTAGCCCAGCAGCGGCGAGGTCTTCTTGTAGTATTCGAGAAGCCGCGTGCGCAGGCTTTCCTCGTTGTCGTCGGCCCGGCGCTTGAGTTCGGTCGACCCGCAGACGTCGCAGACGCCCTCGACCTTGGTGGGCTTGGTTTCGTCGTGATAGACCTCGCCGCAATTGCCGCAGGTGAAGCGGCCGGTGATCCGGCGCACCAGCGCCTCGTCGTCGACCTGCATCTCGATCACCGCGTCGAGCGACTGGCCCAGCTTGTCCAGCAGGGCGCCGAGCGCGTCGGCCTGGCCCAGCGTGCGGGGGAAGCCGTCGAAGATGAAGCCCGAGGCGCTTTCCCCGCGCAGCTTTTCCTCGATCAGGCCGATGACGATCTCGTCGGTGACAAGCTCGCCGCGATCCATGATCTCGGCGACTTTCTTGCCCATCTCGGTGCCGCTGGTGCGGGCCTCGCGGAGCATGTCGCCGGTGGAGAGCTGGATCATGCCCCTCTGCTCTACCAGTCGTCTGGCCTGGGTACCCTTTCCAGCGCCCGGCGGGCCGAGGAGAATGATATTCATCGTTTCGCTGTCCCTTTCTTGCCGCGCTTCTTGCCGCGCAGCTGAGATTTTTCGATCAGCCCTTCATACTGATGTGCCAGCAGATGCGACTGAACCTGGCTGATCGTATCCATCGTGACCGACACGACGATCAGCACCGAAGTGCCGCCAAAATAGAAAGGGATGGCCAGTTGTGAACGGAGAATCTCCGGAAGGAGACAAACTGCCGCAAGATAGGCCGACCCGAGCACCAGTACGCGCGTGACGACGTATTCAAGGTATTCCTCGGTGCGCTTGCCCGGCCGGATGCCGGGGACGAAACCGTTCTGGTTCTTCAGGTTTTCGGCAACGTCATCCACCTTGAAGGACACGTTGAGCGTGTAGAAATAGGCGAAGAAGACGATCATCGCCGCGAAGAAGAGCAGGTAGAGCGGCTGGCCCGGGCCGAAATAGGCCAGGATGGTGGACATCACCGGGCCGGTCTGGCTGCCAGAGAAGGTCGAGACCGTCGTCGGCAGCAGCAGCAGCGACGAGGCGAAGATCGCCGGGATGACGCCGGCCGGGTTCACCTTGACCGGCAGGTGCGACGAGCCGCCGTCATACATCTTCATGCCGACCTGGCGACGCGGATACTGGATGTGGATCTTCCGGAGCGCCCGCTCCATGAAGACGACGAAGGCGATCACCACGACCACCATGATCATCACGCCGATGATGACGGCCGGCGACAGGGCGCCGGTGCGGCCCTGGCTGAAGAACTGTGCCAGCGCGGCCGGGATCTCGGCGATGATGCCCACGAAGATGATGAGCGAGATGCCGTTGCCGATACCGCGGGCGGTGATCTGCTCGCCCAGCCACATCAGGAACATCGTGCCGCCGACCAGCGTGATGACGCAGGAAACCCGGAAGAACCAGCCCGGATCGGTGACGAGATCGCCGGCCTCGAGGCTGGCGGCGAGGCCATAGGCCTGGAAGGTCGCCAGGAACACCGTGCCGTAGCGGGTGTACTGGTTGATCTTCTTGCGGCCCTGCTCGCCCTCTTTCTTGAGCTGCTGCAGCTTCGGCACCATCGCGGCCAGAAGCTGCACGATGATCGACGCCGAGATATAGGGCATGATCCCCAGCGCGAAGACGCCCATGCGCCCGATGGCGCCGCCGGTGAACATGTTCAGGATCCCGCCGAGACCGGCCGAGGCCTGGTCGACGAATTCGCGCAGCGCCTGGCCGTCGATGCCGGGGACGGGAATATAGGTGCCGATCCGGTAAACGATCAGGAGCCCGAGCGCGAAGAAGATCCTCTGGCGCAGCTCCGTGGCCTTGCCGAGAGCCCCCCAGCTCATGTTCCGGGCCATCTGTTCCGCTGCTGATGCCATGCCCTGTCCTTTTCACGAAAGCGCCGCGAGGACCGTTTTCCAGGTCTCGCGGCGCGGGAAAACTATCGTGTACCTAGGCGGCGCGACCGCCGCCTGCAAGCGTTATTCCGCCGCTGCCGCAGAGGTGACCGTCAGCGAGCCGCCGGCCTTTTCGACCGCCTCGACCGCCGACTTGGACGCGCCCGAAACCTGCAGCTCGACCTTGGCGCTGAAATCGCCCTTGGCCAGAACCCGGACGCCGTCGCGCTTGCGCCGGACGAGACCCGATTCGACCAGGGCCGCCTCGGTGATCGGCTTCTTGGTGTCGATCTTGCCGGCCTCGATGAACTTCTGGATCAGCCCGAGATTCACCACGGCGAATTTCTTGCGGTTCGGCTTGTTGAAACCGCGCTTCGGCAGCCGCATGTACAGCGGCATCTGGCCGCCCTCGTAGGCGTTGATCGCCACGCCCGAGCGCGACTTCTGGCCCTTGATGCCACGGCCGCCGGTCTTGCCCTTGCCCGAGCCCGGGCCGCGGCCGATGCGTTTCCTCGGGCGCGTGGCGCCCGCGTTATCGCGGAGTTCGTTCAGTTTCATGTCGCTTCTCCTCTGCCGGACGCGTCCCCGAGCGACTGAGGGGACGGCCACGGCCTGTTGTCACGTTTCCCCGCGCCGCGCGCGGGGGATCGAGGGCGCTTAGCCGCGCTCCTCGACGATTTCCACCAGATGCGGGATCTTGCGGATCATGCCACGGATCGCCGGGGTGTCTTCCAGCTCACGGGTCTTGTGCATCTTGTTGAGGCCGAGCCCGATCAGCGTCTGGCGCTGCTTCTGGGGCCGGCGGATCGGGCTGCCGATCTGCTTGACGACGATGGTTTTTGCCATGGGACCCTCTCCTTAGGCTTCCGCCGGCTGCTCGGCGCCGTCGCGGTGAAGGATCTCTGCGACCTTCTTGCCGCGGCGCTGGGCCACCTGGCGCGGGCTGGATTCGGACTGGAGCCCGTCCAGCGTCGCACGGATCATGTTGTAGGGGTTCTGGCTGCCGTTCGACTTGGCCACCACGTCCTGGATGCCGAGCATCTCGAACACGGCGCGCATCGGGCCGCCGGCGATGATGCCGGTCCCCTGCGGCGCCGAGCGCATGATGACCCGGCCGGCGCCGTGACGCCCTTCGACGTCGTGGTGCAGGGTGCGCCCCTCGCGGAGCGGCACGCGGATCAGGTTCCGCTTGGCCTGTTCGGTCGCCTTGCGGATGGCTTCGGGCACTTCCTTGGCCTTGCCCTTGCCGAAGCCGACGCGGCCCTTCTGGTCGCCCACGACCACGAGCGCTGCAAAGCCGAAGCGTTTGCCGCCCTTCACGGTCTTGGAAACCCGGTTGATCGCCACGAGACGATCAGCGAATTCGGGCGCCTCGTCGCGGTTCCGACGGTTGTCTTCTCTCGCCATTATCGTCTCCTCAGAACTTCAGGCCGCCTTCGCGCGCGGCGTCGGCCAATGCCTTGACCTTCCCGTGGAACAGGAAGCCGCCACGATCGAAGTAGCACTCTTCCACGCCCTTTTCCTTGGCACGCTCGGCGATCTTGGCGCCGACCTTCGCCGCGGCATCGACGTTGTTCTTTCCGGCGATCCCGAGATCCTTCTCCAGGGAGGAGGCGGATGCCAGGGTCACGCCGTTCGCATCGTCGATGAGCTGGACGTGAATGTTCTTGTTAGAGCGGTGGACCGAAAGACGCAGGCGCCCGTTCGATTCCTTCCGCAGCTTGTTCCGAACGCGCAGGCGGCGCTTGAGGAACATCGCTCTCTTCTTGTTCGCCATCGTCTCGCGTCCTTACTTCTTCTTGCCTTCCTTGCGGAAGATGTACTCGTCCTTGTACTTGATGCCCTTGCCCTTGTAGGGCTCTGGCACGCGCCATTCGCGGATATTGGCCGCGACCTGGCCGACGAGCTGCTGATCGGCGCCCTCGACGACCACTTCGGTCGGCTTCGGCGCGGTGACGGTGACACCCTCGGGCACTTCGAAATTCACTTCGTGGCTGAGGCCGAGGTTCAGCTTCAGGGTGTTCCCCTGCATCTGGGCCCGGTAGCCGACGCCGTTGATCTCGAGTTCCTTCTTGAACCCTTCGGTGACACCCTGGACGAGGTTGGCCACCATCGTGCGGGCCATGCCCCACTGCTGGCGGGCGCGCTTGGACTCGCCGCGCGGCCGCACCGTGATGACATTGTCATCCAGCGTGATGGTCACATCGTCGGTTGCGGTGAAGTTCCGGGCGCCTTTCGGGCCCTTCACTTCGACGGTCTGGCCCGAGACGGACGCGGTGACGCCCGACGGAAGCTCGACCGGTCTTTTTCCAATACGAGACATTCCAGACCTCCTTAGAAGACGGTGCAGAGCACTTCGCCACCGACATTCGCCGACCGCGCGGCCGCGTCCGACATCACGCCCTTGGGCGTGGAGACGATCGCGACGCCGAGACCCTGGCGGACCGAGGGCAGCTCTTTCACGCCGGCATAGACGCGGCGGCCGGGCGTCGAGACGCGCTGAAGATCGCGGATAACGGGCGCGCCGTCAAAATACTTCAGGCTGATCTCGATCGCGGGCAGGCCACGCGCATCGGTGGTGTTCTCGTAGCCGCGGATGAAGCCCTCTTCCATCAGCACGTCCAGCACCCAGCCGCGAAGCTTGGACGCCGGGGTGACGACGGTGGACTTGCCGCGCAGCTGCGCGTTGCGGATCCGGGTGAGCATATCGCCGAGAGGATCGTTCACAGACATCTCTTCCCCTCCTTACCAGCTCGACTTGACCATGCCGGGGATCTGCCCGGTGGAACCAAGGTCGCGCATCGCGATCCGCGACATCTTGAGCTTGCGATAATAGGCGTGCGGCCGGCCGGTCAGCTGGCAGCGGTTATGCAGGCGCGTCGGCGAGGAATTGCGCGGCAGCTTCGCCAGCTTGAGGCGGGCCTTGAAACGCTCTTCCATCGACAGATCCTGGTTGTTCGCGATTTCCTTGAGCGCTGCACGCTTGGCGGCGTATTTCTCCACCATGCGCTGACGCTTCTTCTCGCGCTCGACCATCGAGACTTTAGCCATGTTTCTCTCTCCTCCCGCGCTTAGCTGCTGAACGGCATGTTGAAATGCTTCAACAGCGCCTTCGCTTCCGCGTCGGACTTCGCGGTGGTGCAGATGATGATGTCCATTCCCCAGACTTCGTCGACCTTGTCGTACTCGATCTCGGGGAACACGATGTGTTCCTTGAGCCCCATGGCGTAGTTGCCGGAGCCGTCGAAGGACTTGCCGGACACGCCGCGGAAGTCGCGGATACGCGGCATGGCGATGGTGATCAACCGGTCCAGGAACTCGTACATGCGGTCGCCGCGGAGCGTGACCTTCACACCGAGCGGCATGCCTTCGCGGACGCGGAACCCGGCGATCGACTTCTTGGCGCGGTTGACGACGGGCTTCTGGCCCGCGATCAGCGCAAGGTCGTTCTCGGCCGACTTGATCTTCTTGGTGTCCTTGACGGCTTCGCCGACGCCGATGTTCAGGACGATCTTGTCCAGGCGCGGGATCATCATGTCGTTCTTGTAGCCGAACTCCTCCTTCATCGCGGGACGGATCGTCTCGCGGAAGGTGGCCTTCAGGCGCGGGGTGTAGGTGGTGGTATCAAGCATCGATCACCGCTCCCGATTTCTTGGCGACACGCACCTTCTTGCCATCCTCGACGCGGAACCCGACGCGGGTCGGGCCGCCGTCCTTGGGGTCGACCATGGCGAGGTTCGACAGGTCGATCGGCATCTCGGTCGGCACGCGGCCGCCCTGTGCGGTCTGGGACTGGCGCTGGTGGCGGATCGCCACGTTCACGCCCTGAACGATCGCCTTGCCGGCCTTCGGGTCGACGGAGGTGATCTCACCTTCCTTGCCCTTGTCCTTGCCGGCGAGCACGACCACCTTGTCGCCCTTCTTGAGCTTTGCAGCCATCAGAGCACCTCCGGGGCCAGCGAAATGATCTTCATGAACTGCTTTGCGCGCAGTTCACGCACGACGGGTCCGAAGATCCGGGTGCCGATCGGCTCGTTGTTGTTGTTGAGGATCACGGCGGCGTTGCGGTCGAAGCGGATGGCGGTGCCATCCTCGCGGCGCACTTCCTTTGCGGTGCGCACCACGACGGCCTTGCGCACGTCGCCCTTCTTCACGCGGCCACGCGGGATGGCTTCCTTCACCGAGACGACGATGATGTCGCCCACGGAGGCGTATTTACGCTTGGAACCACCCAGGACCTTGATGCACTGCACCCGGCGCGCGCCGGAGTTGTCAGCGACATCCAGATTGGTCTGCATCTGGATCATGTGGTTTCTCCCGACCTTTGGGGACTGATCCGTTCATCGGGCCCCAGGGTTTCGATCAAACCGGAATGTGGCGGACCTTACGCGGTCGTCACCACCTCCCAGCGTTTCATCTTCGAGCGCGGCGGGCATTCCTGGATGCGCACGACATCCCCCACCTTGCAGCTGTTCTCCGCGTCATGCGCCCGGTATTTCTTGGACTTGCGGATGGTCTTCTTCAGAACCGGGTGCGTGAAGCGGCGCTCGACCAGCACGGTGACGGACTGGTCGTTCTTGTCGCTGGTCACGGTGCCCTGCAGAATTCTCTTCGGCATCTCACGCGCTCCCTTATTCCGTGGCCGCTTGCGCGGCCTTTTCGTTCAGAACGGTTTTCACGCGCGCGACGTCGCGGCGGACGGTCTTCATCCGCGCGGTGTTTTCCATCTGCCCGGTCGCCTGCTGGAAGCGCAGATTGAAGGCTTCCTTCTTCAGGTTCGACAGCTCCTCGCGAAGCTGGTCGGGCGTCTTGTCTCTCAGCTCAGCAGCGTTCATCGCCACTCTTCCTTTCATCAGAAGTCACCGGACGGCGTGCCGGTGCTTTTCCAACAAAAAACCCAAACCCCCGCGTATCGCGGGGGTCCGGATTTTTACCAATCCTCGCGGACAACGATCCGTGTCTGGAGCGGAAGCTTCATCGCTGCGAGGCGGAGCGCTTCCCTTGCCACAGATTCGGACACGCCGTCAATCTCAAACATCACCCGGCCGGGCTTGACCTTGGCGGCCCAGTACTCGACCGAGCCCTTGCCCTTGCCCATCCGGACTTCCGTCGGCTTCTTCGACACCGGAACGTCGGGGAAGATCCGGATCCAGACCCGGCCCTGGCGTTTCATGTGACGGGTGAGCGCGCGGCGCGCGGCCTCGATCTGGCGCGCGGTCACACGCTCGGGCGTCGCCGCCTTGAGCCCGTAGCTGCCGAAATTCAGTTCGGTACCGCCCTTTGCCTGGCCGTGGATACGGCCTTTGTGCATCTTGCGGAACTTCGTACGCTTGGGTTGAAGCATCTCTCTTCTCCCTGGGAAGGATCAGCGGCGCGGACGCGGGCCGCCGCCTTCCTGCAATTCCTGTTGGCGGCGATCGCGGGCGGACGGGTCGTGTTCCATGATCTCGCCTTTGAAGATCCAGACCTTGATCCCGATGATGCCGTAGGGGGTCGACGCCTCGACATTGGCGTAGTCGATATCCGCGCGCAGCGTGTGCAGCGGGACGCGGCCCTCGCGATACCACTCGGTGCGGGCGATCTCGGCACCGCCGAGACGGCCGGCGAGGTTCACCCGGATACCCTGGGCGCCCATGCGCATGGCGTTCTGCACCGCCCGCTTCATCGCGCGGCGGAACGACACCCGGCGCTCGAGCTGCTGGGCGATGGACTCGCCCACGAGCGCGGCGTCCAGCTCGGGCTTGCGAACCTCGACGATGTTGAGGTGCAGCTCGCTGTCGGTCAGGTTCGCCAGCTTGCGGCGCAGGCTCTCGATATCGGCGCCTTTCTTGCCGATGATCACGCCCGGGCGCGCGGTGTGGATCGTGACGCGGCACTTGCGGTGCGGGCGCTCGATGATCACGCGGCTGACGCCGGCCTGCTTGCACTCGTCCTTGATGAACTCCTTGATCTTGATGTCCTCAAGCAGGAGATCGCCGTATTCCTTGGTGTCGGCGTACCAGCGGCTGTCCCAGGTGCGGTTGACCTGGAGGCGCATGCCGATCGGATTGACCTTCTGACCCATTATGCTTGCTCCTCGACTTGCCGCACCTTGATGGTCAGCTCGGAAAACGGCTTCATGATCCGGCCGAAGCGGCCACGGGCGCGCGGACGGCCGCGCTTCATGACCAGGTTCTTGCCCACGAAGGCCTCGGCGACGACCAGCTCGTCCACGTCAAGGTTGTGGTTGTTCTCGGCGTTCGCGATGGCCGACTGGAGGCACTTGCGCACATCCTGCGCGATCCGCTTCTTCGAGAAGGTGAGATCGGCAAGCGCCTTGTCCACCTTCTTGCCGCGGATCATCGCGGCGACCAGGTTCAGTTTCTGCGGCGACGTCCGGAGCATGCGCGTCTTGGCCATCGCCTCGTTCTCCGCCACGCGGCGCGGATTCTTGTCCTTACCCATGACGATTACTTCCTTTTCGCCTTCTTGTCGGCCATGTGCCCGTAATAGGTGCGGCTCGGCGAGTATTCCCCGAACTTCTGGCCGATCATGTCCTCGGTGACGAGGACGGGAATGTGTTTGCGCCCGTTGTAGACCCCGAAGGTGAGGCCGACGAACTGCGGCAGGATGGTGGAGCGGCGCGACCAGATCTTGATGACCTCTTTGCGGCCGGATTCACGCGACTTTTCGGCCTTCTTCAGGACGTGGGCGTCAACGAAGGGGCCCTTCCAAACAGAACGTGCCATGGCTTAGCGTCCCTTCTTGCGTGCGTGGCGCGAGCGGATGATGTACTTGTCCGTCGCCTTGTTCTTGCGCGTGCGCATACCCTTGGTGGGACGGCCCCAGGGCGTCACCGGGTGACGGCCGCCCGAGGTGCGGCCTTCGCCGCCGCCATGCGGGTGATCGATCGGGTTCATCACCACGCCACGAACCGAGGGACGCTTGCCGAAGTGACGGTTGCGCCCGGCCTTGCCGTAATTCTCGTTCGAGTGATCCGGATTCGACACGGCGCCGACGGTTGCCAGGCATTCCTGGCGAACCATCCGCAGCTCGCCCGAGGACAGGCGGATCTGGGCATAGCCACCGTCGCGCCCCACGAACTGTGCGTAGGTGCCCGCGGCGCGGGCCAGCTGGCCGCCCTTGCCCGGCTTCAACTCGATGTTGTGCACGATCGTGCCGATCGGCATGCCGACGAACGGCATCGTGTTGCCGGGTTTCACGTCGGCCTTCGCCGCCGCGATGACGGTGTCGCCCACCGCAAGCCGCTGCGGCGCCAGGATATAGGCCTGTTCGCCGTCCTGGTAGCGGATGAGCGCGATGAAGGCGGTCCGGTTCGGATCGTATTCGATCCGCTCCACGGTCGCCGGGACATCCATCTTGCGACGCTTGAAATCCACCACGCGGTAGAGGCGCTTCGCCCCGCCGCCGCGACGTCGCTGCGTGATCCGTCCGGTATTGTTCCGGCCGCCTTTCTTGGTCAGACCCTCGGTGAGGGCCTTGACCGGGCGTCCTTTCCAAAGCTCCGAACGGTCGATCAGAACCAGCCCGCGCTGGCCTGGCGTGGTCGGTTTGTACGACTTCAGTGCCATGCTTTCTGTCTTCCGTTGCTTTGGGTCTTGAGGACCCTGGTTCAAAAAGGGAACGCGGCCCCGGGGGGCCGCGATTCGCGGTCTTCTATCAGAGGCCGGTTGTCACGTCGATGGTGTTGCCTTCCTCGAGCGTGACATAGGCTTTCTTGACGTCCTTGCGGCGGCCGCTGATGCCGCGGAACCGCTTGGTCTTGCCCTTGGTGACGGTGGTGTTGACCGCCTTCACCTTGACGTTGAAGAGCCCCTCGATCGCTTCCTTGATCGCGGGTTTCGTCGCGTCCATGGCCACCTCGAAGACGACGGCGTTCTGTTCGGACGCCATCGTGGCCTTCTCGGTGATGACCGGCTTGCGGATCACGTCGTAGTGCTGGGGTTTCGCGCTCATTTCAGTCGAGCCTCCAGTGCTTCGACACCCGCCTTCGTGATCACCAGCGTGTCACGCTTGAGGAT
>CAJXYS010000033.1 GCA_913063035.1 uncultured Maritimibacter sp.
TCACCGGCCGACTGGTCCTCGTCAGACCGCCCTCGACCTGAAATCGGCGAAGCCGAAGCAGTAGATCAGACGATCCCCTGATTCCATGCAGATGCGTGCGCGTCGCTGGGCTTCGGAAAGATCAGCTGGTGTCATGCGCTGTGCAGCGATGTCTCGACTGGTTGCGGCATCATTAAATCCATTAGCCGCAGAAATGTTGGACCACATATGCGCTAGAATATTGTTCTGAAGAACACCCTGGCCCGTTCCATACATTAGGCCGAGAATGTGTTGCGCCTCTGCTAATCCTTTTTCGGCAGCCATACGATACCAGCGAAGCGATTCAGCATAATCCTGCGGGGTGCCTTGGCCAAGGTAGTACATGAGCGCGAGATTGTATTGTGCAGATGCAATTCCTTGTTCAGCAGCCATGCGAAGCCAGCGAAGTGCTTCAGCGTAATCCTGCGGGGTGCCTTGGCCATTTGCGTACATGAAGGCGAGATTGTGTTGGGCCTCCGCTAATCCCTTTTCGGCAGCCATGCGATACCAGCGAAGTGCTTCAACGTAATCCCTCGGGGTGCCTTCGCCATTGTCGTACATGAGCGCAAGATTGTATTGTGCAGCTGAAAGTCCCTGTTCGGCAGCCATGCGATACCAACGAAGTGCTTCAGCATAATCCTGCAAGGTGCCTTGGCCATTTGCGTACATGAAGGCGAGATTGTGTTGCGCTTGCGCAAGTCCTTCTTCAGCGGCCATGTTGAACCAACCAAATGCTTTACTCAAATCCTGCGGGACGAATTCGCCGTTAAGGTAGATAATCCCAAGACTATATTGGGCTATAGCGTCTCCCTGTTCTGATAATAACTCCAAATTTTGTATTGCTCGATCATAGTTGTTTTCTCTGAAGGCAGATATCGCGGTATTCCAATCTTGAGCATGAACAATCGTGTGCGTCTGAAAAAACAGGGCACATGCAAGGAGTGAAATTGCAGTCTTTTGAAAATACTTCATGACGGCGCGACCTTCGATGATGCGAGCGCCTTGAATCATAAGAATCCCCGGATTCTCCGTGAAGCATTAAGATCACTTGTCCACATGTTTAACGCCCTTCCAGGCGCGCCCCGCCTCCCTGTCTGGGAGCAAATAGGGAGCGCGATCCGGGTCATTGGAGCCCTCTAAAGCGCCTCAGTCCGCGCCCAGGCTCTCTGTCCAGACTTAAGCATCTGTAATAAAACAATAATCTTTTGAGAATTCCCTATACCAAAGATTTTAATGGCCAAACATTGACTCCCACCTCGAAAGTTATCACCCTTAATGCTGTCAAGAGGACGCACGACCTCACCGACCATGTTCTTTCGAAAGACATGGCGGCCGGACATCAGAGACCTTCAGTTCAGGAAGCGCCCTCGGGCATCGGGCTTCCATCCTGCGATCAGGCCTCGTGCAGTCAGCTCGCAGTTCATCACAGAAGAAGAGCGCAAGCTCTGCCGTAGCGATGGACTGCGATCATGAGACGTTTAACGCCAGCTCAGCACCTGTGTCCCCAGGCCGTCCGCGGCGTGGCTTTCGCATGCGCAATGGCCTGGCGCGCGGATCGAACGCGCCGATCGCTCTCTGAACGCACTCCAGCGGCGCCTGCCGCCACGCCACGTCAAGCAGGGCTCATACCGAGCTGATTGCTCCACCCAAGGGTTCGCCCGGGTCGGAGCTCAGCCATCCCCGCATTCGCGGTTCAATGACATCGCCATCGCCGACGATCGCCCTTGAGACGGGCTGATCCGGCATGGCCTTGCCGAGGTATGTGCCATGGAATTGACGTCCACTATCGGAGCCTATGCTCCGCCCGCCCCATCTCTCGCCGCGCGCTCGGTCGCCCTGGCATCGAAAGCCCATTTCGCCGGTCAGCTGGTCATCCCAGACGGCGATGACGGTCGCGTCGTGCTGGCCGAAAGCCATCTGGAATTCTGCTGGATCATCTACCTGCTCGCCCAACCGACGGTGAAAACCGTGGTGGAGCAGGTCCGCTTCGCCTGGACCGATCATACGGGCAAGGCCCAGCTGAAGTATTTCGACATCGTCGCCATCCTCAAGGACGGCCGCAAGCTCGCCTGCGAGGTGAAACCCACGGTTCGTCTGAAAAGCGGCCGGGTGCTCAAGGAGCTGCGCCAGATCTCGGGCCAGATCGAAGGGCATTTCGATGAAGTCCGGCTTCTGACGGAAAAGGGCCTCGACCGGATCACGCTCTTCAATGCCGAGATCCTCTTCGGCATGGCTGATGCCGACCCGGACGCAGATGAAGCCGCCATCGCCCTGATCGAGACCCTGGCCGGCAGCGCCGCGCTCGGGGAGCTGACCACAGTTCTCGGGATCGGAGCGCGCGGCTTTCGGGCCCTCGTGCGCCTGATCGGTGCCCGCCGTCTGGCGCTCTGCCACCATGAGCGGATCTCCCATTCCGCTCTCGTTCGGCGGGAGGCCTGAGCCATGTTGAGACTCGATAAACCTGGTAAGGGCGCCGTCCCCCAATATTCTTTCGACGAGCATGACCTCATCAAGCTCGATGGGCTCGAGATGCGTGCAGGCTATCGCAACAGCGAAGGCATCATCCTGACACCGGTCGGGCAGGGGCCATCCCAGCATTTCAGCCACGCTGAACTCCGGGATCTGCTGCGCCAGAACCGCCTCAAAGTCGAAGTCGGGCATTTCAAAGCAGGCAATGTCCTGAATGACTGCCCCGATAGCGGCGATCTGATGACCCGCCTCGACGGCCCGATGGAGGAGCGCGTGCGTTTCCGCGAGGCGCTGGTCCTGGCCTTCTTCGAGCTCGAAAGGCGCCTGCGCCGGGATGGCCAGCGCCCGCTGAAGCGGACGGATGAGGCAATCACGGCCCATGCCGATCAGATCCGGCTGATCGCCAAGGATTATTACATGAAAAGCGGTGGTGCCGCGGCCTCCAAGACGGCCGTGCTGCCAACGAAATTCTCAGCCCGCAGTCTGCGGCGCTGGATCTCGGCCTATACGAACCTCGGGCGCCGCGGCCTGGTCGATAATTACTCCCATTCCGGCAATCGGGAGACCCGGTTTCCATCTGAGGTCCGGGTGATCATGGCGGAGGAGGTCAAGAGCTACCTCTCGTCGAACAAGCCGACGAAAAAGCAAATCGCAGATCACGTCCGCGACCGGGTCGAAGAGCTCAACATCGAACGCGAGGCTCTCGGCCAACAGCCGCTCCCTGTGCCCTCGCGCAACGCTGTCGCCACAGCCATCGATGCGCTCGATCCCTTCACCGTCGCGGTGGCGCGGGAGGGCCGGGATAAGGCGCTGCGCAAGATGCGACAGACGCGCGCCGGCCTGACTGAGAATCTGGTCGCGCCGCTCACCCGTGTCGAAATGGATGAATGGCGGATCGACCTCTTCTCGATCTTCGAGGAAAACGGGCTGCTCGATTTCATCGATGAAGAAGACCGCAAACGCCTCGGCCTCAATGGCAAAAAAACCCGGTGGTGGGCGACCGTCGCGATCTGCGCCACAACCCGTGTCATCGTCGGGATGCGCTTATCCCTGTCGCCGAGCCAATACAGCTCTCTCGACTGCCTGCAGATGATCCTGAACGACAAGGGGCAATACGCCGACGCCGTGGGGGCGCTCTCGCCCTGGAACATGGCTGGCCGGCCAACCCTTCTGGTGACAGATGGCGGCTCTGCCTTCAAAGCCGCCGATTTCCGCGCCGCCTGCGCCGATCTCAAGATCCCCTTCGAGATCGCCGTGAACGGCCTCCCGCAGATGCGGGCCCGGATCGAACGGGTCTTTCGGACCATGGGGGTGAACCTCATGCCGCGCCTCAGCGGCCGGTCCTTCGAAAGTATCGCCGCGCGGGGGGATCATGATGGCGAAGCAGAGGCGGCGCTGAGCGTCCGTGATCTCACCTTCGCCCTGACGCGCTGGGTCGTCGACATCTATCACAACACCCCTCACGAAGGTCTCGGAGGCGACACACCCCTGGAGACCTGGGACCGCCTCGTCGCGGAATGGGGCGTTCGCCCGGCGCCAGGGCCAGAAGAACAGGCGGCGATCTTCGCCAGGCCCATGGTCCGCAATCTCGAGGGGGACGGGATCACCGTGCTCGGCATTCGCTATCACAGCGATGAGCTGGCCCAATTCGGCCTGCACCGGAGAGGCAAGGCGATGAACATCCGCTGGTCGCCTGCAGATCTCGGGGCGATCTGGGTCAAATGCGATGGCTGGATCCGGGTGCCGGCCGTCTTCGACCGCTTCAAAGGCGTCACGGCCTCCGACTGGGTGGCGGCGGCGCGTCGCCTGCGCATGAACCAGAGGGAGCGGCAGAAGATCTCGCGCACTATTATTCGGGCAGCGATCAAGGAGATCGAGACCCTCAATGATGCGGCCCGCCGGCGCGCAGGCCTCGTGACAGAATCCCTGGATGGAGAAGTCCTGGCGCGGATCGAGGAGCAGATCTTCATCGGCTTCGGCGTAGCGGATCACGAAGAGGCGCCCGAGACCCGCGCGACCGGGGATGGGATCGGTGTCGCGGTCACGCCGATCGATCCCACGGCTCCAACACCTCCGCCCGTCATCACCCCGCAGCGCCGCAGCCTTGGCGAGGACGCTGATGACTGGGATCTCGGCAATTGATGCTGCTCCGCGCGGCCGGCTTCGGCCGCGCTTTTTGAACCGTAGCAACAAGGATACAGCTATGCGGAAGACTGAATACGAGATCGACCAGATCATCGCGAATCTGCGCGGCAGGCATATCAGCACCTCGCGTGATCAAATGATCCGCGCTGAAATCGACCGGCTGCTGCGCCGGGATCCGGAGGGGAACCTCATCCCGGAGCCGAGGCGCTTCAGCGGCGGCATCGAGACCAGGGGTATCGTCGTCACGGGCGGGCCGGGCAGCGGCAAGACGACCATTCTGAACAATGTCCTCTCAAATCACCCCGCTCTCGGAGCGCAGGACGGGGCGCCGCCGCGTTATCTGTCGCTCGGCGTGCCAAGCCCGGCGACCCTGAAGAGCCTCGGCTGCGAAATCCTTCGGATGACGGATTATCCGGAGGTTTCCGAGCGGAGGGAACGGTGGAGCATCTGGGGTCTCGTACGCCATCGCCTGGCCATGCTCGGCATCGTCTGCCTGGTGATCGATGAGGCACATGATCTGAATTCCGCGGGATCACTGAGAGAAACTCTCGACATCTTTTCGGCATTCAAATCGCTGCTGAAAGCGGATCCTCCGATCATCGTGATTCTGTCGGGCGTCCCGGTTCTGCAAGAGCTCATCTCCGTCGAAGGGCAGACTCAGCGACGCTATGCGAAGATCGCGCTCCCGACTGTTTCTGGTCTGCGGGAGGAGGAGAACCTGTCTCGTGCGATCAATGAATTCTGCCGGATCGCAGGAATCGCGCCGCCCGATGTCGCCGTGGTGCCTCGGCTCGTTCATGCCAGCCGCGGGATGTTCGGGATGTGCATCGAAAACCTGATCAATGCGATCGAGGCGGCGCTGCGGGTTGGCGATGACAAGCTCGAGCTTCTGCACTTCGCTGAATCCTGGGCGATGACGAACCAGCGGCCCGATCATGAGAACCCGTTCCTGGCGGACCGGTTTTCAACGATCCGTCTCGAGCCTGAATTCAACCCGATGGCATGGAGGCGGAAATGAGACAGAGACTGAAACCGATCCTGCCGATCCACACTGATGAAACCCTGATGTCCTGGGTGACGCGTCTGGCGGGGCTCCATACCGGGGACATGCTCGTTCCGTTCCTGAACGATTATCAGATCGTTCTGGCCGATCTGGTCCAAGGCAAGGACAGCGTGGTGCAGCAACTCTCGGATATCACGGGGATGGACCCATCAAGACTGCGCTGGCAGGCACCCCAACAGATCGGGATCCGGCGTTACAGGCTTCGAAATGAAGAGGTCGCCGTGGAAATCTTTCGTGGAACGCGCACAGGATTCTGCCCTGCATGCCTCCTCGAGGATGATGAGCGCGGCGACCCATCATCTCATCGCCGCGGACGGTTGTTGTGGATCTTTGATCCTGTGCGCACCTGTCGAAAGCACAGCATCGAGTTGATTGATCGAAAGCAGGAAACATGGCTGGATCGCACACGCCAAATGAACCTTATCGTGCCAGAGCGTGGCGCCGCGCTGGAACAACTCATTCGGCAGCAAACGCACCGCACCCCGTCTGATCTTCAAGGATACATCGAGGCGCGCCTGCAAGGTGCACGCGGCCCTGAATGGCTGGATAACCAGGAACTGGAGCAAGCGGTGCGCGCAACCGAGATGCTGGGCGTCGTGCTGGAATACCCGCCTGAGATTGCGTTGGGGAGCCTGACGTCAGCCGACTGGGACGTCGCAGCCCAGACAGGCTTCCAATTCACATCAAGAGGTGAAACCGGAATTCAGGAGGCCTTCTTCGAGATCCTGGAAAATGCTCTCCGCAGATCAGAAAAGGTCTATGGATATGGCCCCCAATTCGTATTCCGGCAGCTTTATCATTGGGCTGAATTCAAGAAAAATAAGAAAGATCCGGGGCCAATTAAAACATTGCTTCGGCAGTTTTCTGTCGAGCACATGAGAACCGATTTCGGCCGTAACTCAAAGAGAGCAATCCCAAAGGTCAGGGGGCCGAAGGGCATTCAGGATCTCTCTCGAGAGCATGGCGTTCACTACCTCACATTGCGGAAAATCCTTGCCGCTCAAGGAATCATTCCTGAAGGTTCATCAGTGGTTCGTCCTGGTTCGTTCGATGTCAAAGCTGCCGAAGAGGCCATTCGCAGCTGGAAAGATGTCATTCCGAGAAATCGGCTGCCTCAATATATGGATGCGACGCGTGGGCAGGTCTCAATCCTTATTGAGACAGGGCTTCTTCCGACGATCGACGTTGGTAAAAGTGTTGAAGTCAAGATGGTTCGAGGCGTCGCCAAATCCGTCGTCGACAGGTTTTTAGAAGACCTTCATCGGAATGCAGTAGAGGTTGATGAAATTCCCGAAGGAATGAAAGATATTCCTGGGACGGCGCAGAAATCTCGAGTGACCACAGACGTTATTGTCGAGATGGTGCGGCAGCGCGAGGTTGAACGCATCGTCAAGAAGCGGGGTCAACAGGGCTATCTCGCTCTTCACCTCGATCCGGTAGAAGTTTCGCGTATTCATGAATATAGGCGTCCAGAAACCTGCCTGACGAGGATCGAACTCGCGGAGGAAATTGGAATGTACCGCGGCGCGCTCGGCAGACTGTTGGCGGCGGGTTGGGGACCTGAGCTCTTTCCCGGCGTGAGTTTTTCTCCTGGTGGTCCAGTCCACGTGACGCCTGATGCCATTAAACACTTCGTTGAGACCTACGTTACACTGAATGCGCTCAGCTCTGGAGGGAAATTCAATCGCGGCAGGATCAAGAGGAGGCTTCTGGATCGCGGGGTTGCACCTATGATCGATCCGGCGCTGGTCAAAGTAACGCTCTATCGCCGCGCCGATATCCCGCCGGATCTGCTCGACTGATCCTGGGATCGCCGTAGAGAAAAGCCGCCTTCTGGCGGCTTTTTTGTGCTTAAAGGTCCGGTTTTGCTGGCCAAATTATGGCTGGTGGATGGACAAGATTATTGGTGAAAATCACTAATTTTGTTTGGAATCAATGTTTTAGGTTTTTTGAGAGGACAAATTTTGGCCGGCGGAACACGGGCGTAGTTATGCCAAATCGGCGGATTTTTCTGCCACGCGTCGGCGAAAGTTTTGCCTGCGTCTGTAAGGCTTTGTAAAATATATTCTTTTCAGAAGCAGGTTTTGGGTCCCGAAATCGTGCTCTTCAGAATGAGTTTGTGCGCTTATGCCAGCACGGATTGCCCGGCACGGCCGTCGTGATGAGGCCGCGCCGTGCAACCCCGTGCCGGCGGTAACGCGGACCCCGGAAACGAAATCATTTGACCGGAGCAGGGATCTTCTGCCGCGGCCCACGGCGGGCCCGCGCATTCCACCAGGAAAGGTGATCCCATGAAACACATTCCCGATATCCGTACCCTGCTTCGGCACATGAACAAGGCCAGCGATTTCATGCGCTGGCTGCGCGCAGAGGGTGATAGCCTTGTCGCCTCGGCCGACCTGCTGGGCGGGCGAAAATGGGCCGCACGCGCCCAAGCTGTCGTCGAGGCAGCGAAGGCTGGCAACGACCTGGCTGCGCGCCGTGGCGAGCTTCATGAGCTAAACCGTCTGCTGCGTCTCGAATTCACCACCGACACCAAGAGCGTCGTGACCCGGCGCTTTGCAGCCGTCCACCCGGATGATCCCCGGGCGGATATCGCGCGGCGCTGCGCGGAGGCACTCGGCCGCGGAGTGCGCGCCCTCGAGGCGCTTCACCTCGCCGGTACTGTTGGCATACGGGAGGCCGCATGATGCGCGAAACGCAAACTTCGAGGCTTTTTCAGGCGCGCGACCTTACGCGCCGTGCCGCCCAATGGCTCGACTTGATCGACTTCCGCGCACATGCTGCGGCAGAGGCCTTCTCGCCAAGCATGTCGACCTATCACGACATGCTGGACCCCGCCGCCACTGATGCCGCGCGGCTTGCAGCCTGCCGTGGCATGCATCAACAAGTGTGCCGTCGCGTAGAGGTAGAACGTCTGGAGGGCGAGGCCACCCATGCGCGCGTCCGCCCTGTCGATCCCTACGGCTTGCGCTGGCGCACTACGCGTCACGGCGCAACGCTTGAGACCATCGCCTGCCTGCTGTTAGCTTCGATCAAGATCTTCGAAGCATGCCTCGATGAGGAGGCCGCTTAAAAAATGCGGGGCCACTGATCGGCGACCCCGCCCCATTACGTCGAGGGCTGTGCGTACCATACCTTGTTTTACTAAGGGCCAGATGCAGTAACTTCTGACGGTTGGGTCCATCGTGCTCGCGAGTTCAACATCCAACACGTTGGGCGGGACCCGGCCGTTGGCTGCATCCGGCACCAAGGCCGGCTCTGGCCCGTTAGCGCAGGTGCAATTCAGCTAAGCCTCATCTGGCGCAGCAATCCGATATGACGGTTTTGAGCGCAAGGCCACAGGCCCGACTGTCACGAAAGCGATACGGATCTTTTGTCTTGCCGTTACTTGGACGGCCTACCCCTGCACGGGCCGGAAGGGCCTGCTTGCTGGCGCAGGCCATGATCGTCGCTACTCGAAATCCACACGGGAGACTCCCATGAAAACCTCGCTCACCGCCATCGCCGCGGCCCTGACCGCAACCGCGGCAGCCGCCCAAGACCTGCCACAGGCCGAAAACGCCTGGTTCCAGGCGGCCCAGGAACGGATCCAGGCGGAACTCGCCAAGGAACCGAATACCACCCGCGCCAAGAACATCATCATCCTGATTTCGGATGGCAACGGCGTGGGCACCAACTACGCCTCGCGCCTTTTCGCCGGCCAGCAGGAAGGCGGCTTCGGTGACGACTACATGCAGCCGCACGAAACCTTCCCGAACCTCGCGCTGGTCAAGACCTACAACGTCAACGCCCAGACGCCGGACTCGGCGGGCACCGGCACCGCCATGATGGCCGGCGTCAAGACCAAGGCCGGGATCATCGGCGTGACCGAAGCCGTCAACCGCGGCGACTGCACCACCCTGCCCGGCAACACCGTGGCCTCGATGAACGAGATCATGACCGAGATGGGCAAGGAAACCGGCATCGTCTCGACTGCGCGCATCACCCACGCCACGCCGGCCTCGGCCTACGCCAAGACCGTCGACCGCAACTTCGAGGCCAGCGTGCCGGAAGGCTGCGAGACCCAGACCGATATCGCGACCCAGCTGATCGATGCGATGGAAGCCGGCACGATCGACGTCGCCATGGGCGGCGGTCGCCGCAACTTCATCGGCGAGGACATCACCGTCGAGGAAGGCACCAAGGGCCGCCGCGCGGCCGGCGAGAACCTGATCGAGCGCGCCGAGGAGCTCGGTGCCCAGTACGTCTGGGACAGCGACAGCTTCGCCGCGGCCGCGCTCGACGGCACGCCGATCCTCGGTCTCTTCGAATCGAGCCACATGCAGTACGAGGCCGATCGTGACGGAGAGCCGTCCCTGGCCGAGATGACCGAGGCCGCCATCAAGGCGCTCGCGGCGAAATCGGGCGACAACGGCTTCTTCCTGCAGGTCGAGGCCGGCCGCGTCGACCACGCCAACCATGCCGGCAACCTGGCACGCGTGGTGCGCGACCAGAAAGCCTTCGCCGATGCAGTTGCCATGGCCGACGAGCTGACCGATGACAGCGAAACCCTGATCGTCGTCACCGCCGACCACGAACACGCGCTGGCCTTCAACGGCTACTGCGGACGCGGCTCCAACATCCTCGGCCTCTGCATGGGCATCGATGGCGCCGGCGTTGCGCATACCGGCGAGCCAGAACTGGCCTCGGATGGTAAGACCTACACCGTCGCCGGCTACCTGAACGGCGCCGGATCGGTCCTGATCGAGCAGCCCGACGGCAGCTACTTCGGCACGCGCCCGAACGTGACCGAGGAAGACGCCACCGACATCGACTACCCCCAGCAGGCGCTGGTGCCGAAGTCGTCCGAAACCCACTCGGGCGAGGACGTCGCCGTCTACGCCAAGGGCCCCTGGGCGCATCTCTTCGACGGGACGATCGAGCAGAACGTGATTTTCCACGTGATGCATCACGCCGCCACGGCCGAGTAACGCCACCCGGAAGACAGGGGGGGGCGGACCGGCCCCCTCCGCCGCCCCGGCATCCCCGGGGCGGATCCCGTTCCGGCTACGGCCAAGCGGGCGCCGCCGAAAGACCACGAGAGGAGACCACCATGCACCGTCGCCGCTTCCTGACCCTGACCACCGGCCTGCTGGGCGCGCCGTCCGTGTTGCGCGCTGCCGAGGACGACACGCTGAAGCTGCGCGCGCTTTACGCCAAGGACGGCGGTTTCTCCGATCTGGCCCGCGATCTGGAGGGAAAGGGCCTCACCGTCGAGGGCTACATGGCCCCGCCGCTCAAGGCGGATTCGACGTTTTTCGTGCTCACCAAGATTCCGATGTCCGTCTGCCCCTTCTGCGAGACGGAGGCCGAATGGCCCGACGACATCCTCGCCGTCTATACCCGGCGCGTCTACAAGGTCGCGCCCTTCAACCGCCGCATCAATGTCAGCGGGACCCTGTCCCTGGGCAGCTACCGCGATCCCGACACCGGTTTCCTGAGCCTCGTGCGGATCGAACAGGCGCGATACAGCTACGCATGACCGGACACGCGCAGAAGCTGGAGGTCTCGAGCCTTACGGTGACCGGCGACGGCGGACGCCGCCTGCTCTGCGTGGACAGCCTCACGATCGCAGCTGGCAGCGCCGTGGTGGTGCGCGGGCCCTCGGGTGCGGGCAAGTCGACGTTCCTCTATGCGCTGGCCGGGATGATCGCGCCGGAGACGGGTCAGATCCGCTGGGGCGAGACGGATATCGCACCCCTGCCCGAGCCCGCTCGCGCAGCCTTCCGGCGTCGTAACATGGGGTTCGTCTTCCAGGAACACCTTGTCTTCGAGGAGCTGTCGGCACCGGAAAACGCAGCGATCGCGGCGCTCTATTCCGGGCGCGCGGATCGGGGACGCATTCGTGACCGGGCCGCCGCCGAGCTGGCGCGTCTGGGCCTCGACGGCGTGGGCACGCGGCGCTCCGACACCTTTTCAGGCGGCGAACGCCAACGGATCGCTGTGGCGCGCGCCCTGGCGGGCGGCCCTGGCATCATCCTGGCCGACGAGCCGACGGCGAGCCTCGATCGCGACAATGCCGACCGGCTGGCCAGGGACCTGGTGACGCTGGCCCGGACCGAAGGCCGCACCCTGATCGCAGTCAGCCACGATCCAGCCCTGCATGAGCGGGCGGACCGGCTGATCGATATCGTGGACGGCCGGCTGCTGGAGGCGGCGGATGGATGAAATCTACCACGCTCTTCCGAACTGGGCCCAGGACGTACTGGTCACGCTCGGCCTGCTCACGCCGCTCCTGGTGGTTGGGCTGATCGTGCTGAGGGGGTTCCATGTCGGCCCGCTTCTGCTCGGGCTGCTGCGCCGGCAGGTCTGGATCAGCGCCGTCTTCACCGCGCTGATCGCCGTATCCGTGGCGCTCGGCACCGGGCTTATTGCCCAGGAACGCGGGCTGCGTCAGGGTACCGCGCGCGCCGCCGACAAATTCGATCTCGTCATCGCCGCGCCGGGCAGCGAGATCACGGCCATGCTCGCCGCCGTTTACCTGCAACCCTCGGACCTTCCGCTTCTGGACGGGGCAACCTATGCCGAAATCGCGGCACATCCGCGCGTGTCGCTGGTCGCGCCGCTCGGCTTCGGCGACAGCTGGCGCGATGCGCCGGTTGTCGGCACGACCGCCGGCTTCGTCGACCACCTGAGCGAGGGTCTCGCGGCAGGCCGCCCCTTCACGGCGGAAGACGAAGCCATTGCCGGGGCAAGGGTGGCGCTGGAGATCGGCGACAGTTTCGCGCCGGCACACGGCGTGGGCGACGCGGCGGAACATGGGGCGCATGGCGACTTCGCCTATCGCGTCGTGGGCAAGATGCCAATGACCGGATCGCCCTGGGACCGGGCGCTTATGGTGCCGATCGAGTCGGTCTGGTCGGTCCACGGCCTGGCCAACGGCCACGGTCCGGACTGGGACGGAGACATCGGTCCGCCGTTCTCTCCGGCGCATTTCCCCGGCACGCCGGCCGCGCTCGTTCGGGCCGAGTCCCTGGGCGCAACCTACAGCCTTCAGGCCGAGTTCTCGACCGCACAGACCATGGCCTTCTTTCCCGGCTCTGTCCTGGCACGGCTCCATGCGCTGATGGGCGATATCCGCCAGGTGATGTCGGTCCTCGCGGTCATCACCCAGGTGCTCGTCACGGCCGGCGTGCTGGCGGGGCTGATGATGCTGACCCGCCTGCTCGCCCGGCGCCTGGCGCTTCTTCGCGCGCTCGGGGCGCCGCGGCGCTTCGTCTTCGCCCTGACCTGGAGCTACGCCGCCACGCTGATCCTGACCGGCGCCGCGATCGGCCTTTTGCTCGGCATCGCGGCGAGCTTCGCGATCGCGGCGGCCATTACCGCACGGACCGATATCGTCGTCGCGGCAACGCTCGGCTGGCCTGAGATCCACCTGGTGGCAGGGTTCGTCAGCCTGACCGGACTGCTCGCACTCTTGCCCGCTTACCTGACCATGACCCGCCCGGTCATCACCGACCTTAGAGGCTGATCCACGAGGAGACAGACATGATCCGTTACCTGATACTGCCCGCCCTGCTGCTGATCGCCGGTCCGGTCCACGCCGGCGAGGATCACGGCCATGCCCATGACTCCGGCGGCGACACCCACCTCGCCACGCTGGGCGATATCCGCCTCGTGCACGCCTGGACCCGCGCCACCGACCGCGGCGAGGCACTCATCTTCATGGAGATCGAGCACATGGGCGCCGAGGCCGCCACGCTGACCGGCGGTGCGACCGACATCGCCGATGGCGTCACCCTCGTGGCGTTCCAGTCCAGGGACGGCGCCGCCGGCTACGTGGCGTTGCCGGACCTGACCATCGCCCCCGGCACGGAAATGGTGCTGCGGCCCGAAGGGGTCGCGCTCCTTCTGACCGGGCTGGACGCGCCGCTCGTCGAAGACAAGAGCTTCGGCATGGAGGTCGAATTCGCCCGCGGCCACGCCGAGGTGATCGTCCAGATCGAAGCCGCGAACGCCACGCGGCACAGCCATGCCGGCCACGCGCACTGAGCGCGTCCGGCCCCTTGCCACGGCGCGGCGCGCGCCCCGGTGCGTCGCGCGGCTGCGGGGATGCCGGCCCTTGCGACAAGAAAACCGTTGAGAGATTCGCGTCCCTTCCCTTAGCCTGACGAGGGAACGCGCGACGCCGATATCGGGGAGCAGGTCGAATGAACAAGAGCTTTCTGCTTGGGGCCACCGTGGCGGTCGGGGCGATGATGCTCGTGCCCGGGGTCGCGATGGCTTTCGGACGGGCCGGCCGGCCGCTCGTCCGCGCGGCGACGCGCACCGGCGCAGTGGCCTATGACGAGTTCCGCAAGGCCGGCGCCGAGGCCTATGAGCACATGGAAGACATCATGGCCGAGGTCCGCGAAGAGATGGCCGCCGAACGCGCCGCCGAAGAGGCCGGCGCCGCAGCGCCGGAGGATGCCACGACGGGCGAGGACGATGGCAGCCGACGGTAGCGCGACCGCAGCGGCCCGGCCGCCGCTGCTCTACCGGGCGCATTTGTTGCGCCACCGCGCCCGTTTGCGCGCTGCCGACGGGATCGACCGGGACGTTTTGATCGGCCTCGCGGACAAGCTGGCCGGCGTGCCCAATGTGCGGCGCGCACTCGTGCGCCCGTCGACGCGCAGCGTCATCCTCGAAACCTTTGACGAGGCGGAGGCCGTGCTTGAAACCATCGTGGCCGAAGGCATCGCCCGGATCAAGGCGGCGCCCAAGCCGCCGCCGGTCGACCAGGTGATCAAGCTGGGCCTGATGCGCGCCGACATGGGCGTAAAGGCCCGGACGGGCGACGCGCTGGACTTTCGCACCGCGATCGCGCTGGCACTGCTGTTCGGGTCGGTCGTGCAGCTGACTCGCGGGCGTTTCGCGGGGCCGGCGACCACCCTGGCGATGAGTGCGCTGACGCTCTTGGACCGAGGCAAGTGACGCTGGGCGCCGTCAGGCGAGCCGAGCGGCGAGGCTGACATCCTCCCAGGGCGGGTACAACTCGTCCCGGCCCATATGCCCGTAGCTGGCGAGCCCGCGATAAAAGCGCCCGCCGCGCGCAGCCGGCAGGCCCCACAGCCCCATGCGCTCTGCGATGGCCGCCACGCGCAGGTCGAAAACCTCCGCGATACGCGCCGAGATTGTCGCGTCCGCGACCGTTCCGCTGCCGTAGGTGTCGACCTCGACGCTGACCGGCTCGCTGTCGCCCACGACGTATGACAGCTGGACCTCGCACTCCCGGGCAAGCCCGGCGGTCACCGCGGCGCGCGCGGCCTGGCGGGCGGCGTAGACGGCGATCCGGTCGATGCGCGAGGGATCCTTGCCGCTCAGCGCTGGGCCGCTGCGGCGAATGAAGCTGCCATAGGCGTCGTCGGCGGATTTGCGGCCGGTCAGCCCGGAATGCACGTCGGGACCGGCCGGACCCGTCGCGGGATAGACCAGCAGGCGGGTGTCGGCATCGATCTCCAGCCCCTGGCCTGTCAGCGCGGGGACCACCACGACGTCGCGCAGCGCGTCCTCCATCGCGGTCTGTCCGGGATCGCCGGTGATGCCGAAGGTCAGGGCCACCGCCTTGATCGCGACCGGCCGACGATCCGCGAAGGCGACCGCGATCTGAACCTGCGCGTCCGGCGACAACCACGAGAGCCGGTCCTCACGGCGTGCCGCATCCAGCGCCTGCGCCATGCGATGGGCGGCATGGATCGGATAGGGCATCGCAGTGGCGGCGTGGTCGCAGGCATATCCGAAGGCGGTCACCATGTGGCGCGCCTCGCCCCGCGCCAAGGCGGCTTCGGTCAGTTCCGCCCCGTGAGAAAGATCCAGCATCACCGTGGGCGGTCGCGCCTGGTCGCCCGGGGCATAGCCGGCCTCGGCCAGGACACGCCGGGCGATGGCGGCCGGGTCCACCGGCGCCGGTGCCCCGGCGCGGATGGAGAGGAAGACCACGCCGGACGCAATCGCGCATTCCGCGATCACGCCGGCCCTGTGGCCGGTCGCCAGGTAGGCGTCGACCACCGCGTCACTGATCTGGTCACACAGCTTGTCGGGGTGCCCCACCGTCACCGATTCCGAGGTCATCACGAAGTTTCGCATGGCCGACCCTCCACTGTTTCAAGTTCGAGGCGCACGCCGCGCCGGGCGAGGACCAGCGCCGCCGGCGTCACCGCCGCGCCGAGCGAGACCGCCGCGCTGCCCGGGCCGAGCGGTGCGATTCCGAGAAGCCGCCGCAGCGGCGGCACGAAGAAGGGCAGCACGGCCATCCCGGCAGAGGCCAGCACCGCGCCGTCCAGTGCCCTGTTTTCCAGCAGCCTGCCCGGCTGCAGGTGCCGCACATCGGTCCGCTGGCACATGAGCGTGTAGAGCAGCTGACCGAGGGACAGCGACAGGTAGGTCATGCCGCGCGTCTCGGGGCCCGGCCCGAAACGGGCCAGCCCGGTGAAGTGCGCCGCCAGCGCCGCCGCCGCGATCGTGCCACCGTCCAGCGTCATGCGCCGGAAGTCCCGCGGCGGGATGATGGGCGCATCGCGGTCACGCGGCGGGCGCGCCATCGCGTCCGGGTCCGGGTCGGCGAGGGCAAGGCCCAGGCCGGGCAGAACGTCGCTGACCAGGTTGATCCAGAGAAGCTCCATCGGCGTCTCCAGTTCGCCCGGCCCGTGGGCGGCCTCGGCGATGCCCACCATGATCTCGCTCATATTGGTGGTGATCAGGAACTCGAGCGCCCGGCGGATGTTGCGATAGACCGCGCGGCCCTGGCCGATGGCGTCGACCAGCGTCGGCAGCCGGTCGTCGCGGATCACCACATTGGCCACGTCGCGGGCGAGATCAGTGCCGCTCGCCCCCATGGCGATCCCGACATCGGCGGCCTTGAGCGCCGGGCCGTCATTGACCCCGTCGCCCGTCATGGCCACCACGCGGCCCTGGGACTGCAGCGCCTGGACGATCGCCAGTTTCTGGTGCGCGCTGACCCGCGAGAAAACATGGCTGCGCCGCGCGACCTCGCCGAGGAGCGCGGTGTCGAGGCTGGCAACCTCGGGCGAGTCCACGATCCGAAGCGAGCCGCCCCCGGCGAGGTCCAGCTCCTGAGCGATCGCACCCGCGGTGGCGGACTGGTCGCCCGTGATCATTACGGTATCGAGTCCCGCGCGGTGCAGCGCCGCGACGAAATCCTTCGCGCCGGGCCGGAGCGGATCGACCAGCGCGGCCAGGCCGAGCCAGGTCAGCGCCTCGACCTCCTCCGCGCCCTCGGCCGGGGCTACGTCGCCGCAGGCGAAGGCCAGCACCCGCGCCGGACGCGCCGCAAGCCTGTCGTTGAGCGCGAGAATCCGGTCCCGCGTTTCGGCGTCGAGCGCCACGTCGCCTGCGCCGGTGCGGCGATGGCTGCAGCGTGCGAGGACCTCTTCCGGTGCCCCCTTCACCAGCACGGGCGGCCCGTCGCCGCCGTGGATGGTGGCCATCCAGGGGCGGCTCGCGCTGCGCTCGATGGTGGACCGGCGCGGCCGCGCCGCCCGCAGACCCTGCACGTCGATGCCCTGCCCGGCAGCATAGTCCATCAACGCGCGTTCGGTGGCCGAGGATCCCGCCGGCCCATCGGGCGCGGGCACGGCGTCGTTGTTGAGGGCCGCGACTTCGGCGAGAGACGCCAGTGCCCCGGGATCCCCCGGCGCTTCCGGGTCCGGGCCGGTCAGCGCCTCGACGACCTGCAGCCGGTTGTGGGTCAGCGTCCCGGTCTTGTCGAGGCAGATCACCTGCAATGCGCCGAGGCTTTCCACGGCATCGATCCGGCGGACGAGGATACCGCGTCGTTCCATCCGTTTCAGACCAAGCGACATGGTGGTGGTGGCCACCACCGGCAACCCTTCGGGCACGGCCGCGACGGCAAGAGCGAGCGCGTCCTTGAGGATCGCGGCAAGCCCCACGCCACGCATCCAGCCGATCCCGAAAAAAACGCCGCAGGCCGCGAGCGAGACCTTGGCCAGCAGGCTTCCCAGACGGTCGAGCTCGGCTTCGACCGGGGCCTTCGGGCGACTGGCGGTCTGGCTCAGCAGGGCAATCCGGGCCGCGGCCGTGTCCCGCCCGGTCGCAACCACCACGGCCCTGCCGCGGCCCTCGGCCACGAGCGTCCCGGCATGAACCATGGTCGGCCTGTCACCGATGGGCGCCGCCTCGTCGACCTCGGCGTCGGGGTGTTTTCGGACCGGCAGGGTTTCCCCGGTCAGCGCAGATTCGTCGAGCTTCAGGCGGTCGGCCCGGATCACGCGGGCATCCGCCGCCACCTGCGCGCCGGGATGCAGCGCGTAGACCTCGCCAGGCGTCATCTCGACCGCCGCAATCGTGACATCGCGCCCGTCGCGGATCACGGTCACGCGCTCGCCGGAACTGTCCATCAGCTTGTGGATGGCGGCTTCGGCCTGCCCCTCAGTGACGTAACCGAAGACAGCATTCGCGGCCACGACCGACAGCGTGGCGACGGCATCCGCCACGCCGCCCGTCGCCAGAGAGACCACAGCCGAGCCCCCCAGCATGGCAACGGGCAGGCTTTGGAATTGCTCGCCCAGGAGCGCGACCTGGGACCGGCGCCGGTCCTGGGGCAGCATGTTGGGCCCGTGCCGGTCGAGACGACGCGCGGCCTCTGCCGCGGACAGCCCCCCGTCCGCATCGCTGCCCATCTCGGCGAGCACGGTATCCGCGGGAATGCTGTGCCACGCCGGCCCATCCGACATGGCGCCGGGGTCTCGCGGAACCGTTGGCGCCACGACATCGCCCGAAGCATCGAGCGCCGCGCGCGCGGCCGCGAGGATTTCACGTTCGGTGATCTCCGGCAGGGCGTGAAGGATCAGGCTCCCGGAGAGCGGCCGCGCCGATGCTCCGCGCACCCAGCCAAGGGCGCCAAGGCGCTGCGCCACGGCCTCGGCGCGGTCGGGCCGATCGCGCAGCTCCGGGCAGGCCAAGCGCAGCCGACCGCCACGCGTGCGGTGCGCAAGGGTGATCCTGGACTTGGTGCGCTTCACGGCAGGCTCGGTGATCACTGACAGGGCGACCATGGCAGGCCGCGCACCGGCCGGCCTTGATGCGTGTCAAGAAATCCCGGGCCATGTCGACATTGCGTGCTACCGCCGAGGGTTCGGACCCCGGCGGACCCGAATTAGGCAGGTCGCTTCAACCCCGTGCGGTCCACGTCGAGCACGGGCGTTTCAGGTATCGGTGCTGAGCCCTGTTTGCGCATTCTGACGCGCCGCGATCCATGACATGATGACAGCCGGCCGTGCGCCAGAGTATTGGACATTGGCCTTCGGATCCAAACGGTCTCTATGAGGATCGAAGGGTCTCGGAATGTCCTTTGGACGCGCGACCCAGACATGCTCGATGAAACCGTCGCCATCTGTTTCGGCAATGTAGATTGTCGTGCTCATCCCCTGCCGCCCCCAGCCAAGATCACAGAATTACGACAGCAGCGAGACGCAGGAGTCAAGCTACGGCCCGCGATTCGGGAGAGCAGGCAACGGTTCGCCTACAGCACGTGATCCTTCACGTCGGGAAGTGATACATTTTCGTCGAGAACATCAAGTGGCTGCCAGGCTTGGTCTCGCTCGTCATCCGTAAGATCGGCTCGGTTGATGATCCCCTCAAGTGTCGCGATAGCGTCGTTGGTCTCGGCGCAATCGATATCGGCGTTCACTGGATGGTTTGTGTCAGTGGCGACCAGCCCGTCGAGGGCTTGGCGTCTGTCTCTACGGCGGCCGCGAAGAAAACCGATCAAGTAGGCCAGAAAGACCACCAGAGTTGCCGCTGCCAGATAGGAATGCCGTTCCATCTCGAAGTGTCGTCTTCAGGGCTTCGGCTTGACAGCATCCCGGTCTCTCCCTGAGGAGGATCTTTTCCGTACGAGACAGCCCCACTTGTAGCAACTATGCATCAATTCATCCTGGGTGGGCAGAGCGTCACCCCTCTTCAGTCCTTATCCGAAACTTTTCCTTCTGAGCCTCTGTCCATTTGGGTGATGCCCGGAAATACTCTTTCCCCGCGTCGTCTTTGTACAAGGGCGCCCTTTGCTTTGATGACTTGGGCTGTGCCTCAGATTTCGTACGTTTGCCAAAGAGTTCGGAAATACTGGTGCCGAGGGACACCGCATAGTCCTCGACCTTTTTCCGCAATTCATTCAGCCTTTGGGCTTCTTTCCTGGCGAGTTCCCTGGCCACATCGCGTGCGTGAGCTTCCAACTCCTGCACCGACATCTCCGTCAAGTCTTTCTTGGTCATCAGTTTCTTCCATGTATGGCCAAATGCAATGTTTGAGTGGTCTTGAACGCCACGCCAGAAAAACGTTCACCTGCGACAAAGACCCGGAGGGCTTTCCAATCGGCGCACCCGAACCATTCTTCCACCGATCAGATCTCGAATTATACTTGATCCTACGAGCCCCCATATGGGAATCCTAAGTGCGGATGGTGGCTCTTGCGACAAAAAACTGTTGGGCGCTTCGTCTGCCATCCCTTAGCCTGACAGGCATGGCGCAACGCCGATATCTTGGAACAGGGTGAAGGCCCTTCCCAGTTTCTACACTGAACGATCAATGGTGCGCGACGAAGGCCGAGACCATGAGAAACCAGCTCCATGAAACCAGCCCGATGGCCACGTTCAGGACTCCGAGAGATGCTGTGATCGCCAATCTCTTCTTGTTTACGCCAGTTACGAAATAGGCTCGGAAGGTAACGCCCAGACAAAGCAAGCCGGCCGGAAGTGACAGGTAAAGACCGGTCGTGAAAGCCAAGTTTTCCGGAACAACTGAAATGCTTTCTGGGTTCTGGGCCAATAGCCCCCAGCCTCCGCAGACAAGCAAAATAAGCAACGGAAGCGCCCCTATAGTCAGAGCCCCCCGGACGAGGCTCAAATCCGTCCCGCGCTCGATACCGTTCTTCACCGTCTTTCCTTTGTGATGGGCCAATCGGCTTTTTTGCGTTCGACGCGGTACGCTTTTGGCCGGGTACGACTGGCGAGCGCTTAGATGCAATCGAGTCACCAGAATCCTCAGTAATGGATCGCTCCATCCGGTCCGATTCTGAAGCGAACCGTGAAGGGCGCGGCATTGCGAACAAGAAACTGGGAGTCTCCGCGTGCCAGCAGGCTGCGCTCAGCCTCCGGCAGCATTGCGAGATCCTTTTCGCTGAACTGGGGAGCAAGCTTAACACGGATTTCAAACGGTTCGTCCACTATCACGCCACCACCCGTCAGATGCATATCTCTATAGCTTTGGGCGAGTTCATCGAGGGAAAAGGCAACGGCCACCTCGTCGCGCCCTGCGCTAAGATTCAAGATCTGTTCCCCAGCCAAAAGGACGCGATCGTAACTTGAGCTTTGCACTTGCCAGATCAGTTTGTAGGGACCGACGCGGCGCCCAATGATCTGAACACCGGCTCGGAATTGTCCCTCGTCACCGCGGATTATCTCGATCTGAGTGGGCCGGTGGCGTGTGTCCAGTAGCCCAGCGAAAAAGGCATTACGCTGAGCGTGGATTTCGGCTGCACTCTCTCGATCCAGCTTGCCCTGAAACAGCACGAGGCACAGCCCGAGGATCATTCCCAGCGGGGTAATCGTGACCCAAACCGCTTTTCGCCTTTCGAGCTTGCTGTTCTGCCCACGGCGCGCCTCTGTCTCCTGCCCGTGGCGGTATGCGAAAATGATACAGCATGTCGAAGTAATTGCACCCGCTGAAATTCCGATGGCCGGGATTATCCATCCAGTTTCTGACGGCCAAGGATTATCCCCATAGAGCCAAATCCAAGTGGCACCCAGAGCGGCACCCAGCACGGAGTAAGTAGCGACGGGGCCAAGGACCAGAGCCCATGCGACGCCTGCAATCAAGTAGCGATGCCGGAGCTTCAATAGTCTCGTCTCCTCATCAGATAGATCGGACGTTTCCTGAATAACCTGATACGAGTAGCGTCGTATTTAAGCAGCATACGATATTGGCAGACACCAATGAGGAATACCATTTTCGCTGTCTCCTGGACGATAACAATTGGCGCCTTCGCATGTAGCGTCGGCCTATTTGACAGCGCGTCTGCGGAGCCCGTCGTCTTTCGCTTCGACGCTGAGCAGTCAGGCGTACCGATCCCTCCACCCGAAGGCTCGTTGGCAGCGGAAGCTGGGACCCTACCGAGGATCTCAGGCAAATTCGGCTTTGAGAGCAATGCGCCGTTAGCGGCCCAAGCCGAACTGCCCGGCCGCGTGGCGTTCGGCGACTATAACACCGGATTCCTTTTTCTCGATTCGATGGATATCGGCAGGGTTCCGGGAAATATCCACGTTCAGGTGACCGATGGTGCGACCAACGTGAATGATCCTCGGTTGACCATCGTCGATGAGGTCACGCTCAGCACCCGTGCAATATCCACTGTGACGCCGATTGACGCGGTGACCCTGCGGCTGCGGTATCTCGACGCCGAGCAATTGCAGGGCGTGGAATTGCCGCATGCGCTGGACAGCGATGACATCGAGAAGGTTAGCCTGACTTTCAGTACACGGATTGATGGAATGAGCAATCGTGCGAAAGGTGAAACCGCGACAGGCGATCTTCTTGGCTTGGTACATTTTGAAGTTACCGTGATCGAACGCATAGAGTAATACTTCGCACGGGCTGCTGGGAGTGTGACGGTTCGAACTCTGCTCTACGACTGAGGCACCCGAGTACCTGTTCGCCCGGTCACGTAAGATTAGCCTTCAGGTCGGTTTCATCCGCCATGACGGCCTCGCGCGGCGCGAAATGCGGTGGAAATAAACGAGGCCGTGGCGACACGGACAACCTTCAATCTAAGTGAGCAGTGCAGGCGGCGCCATTGTTCAGATGTTCCCTTAACCTGTTTTTTACGGTGAAAGCTGCCAAGACCGTTTCTGGAGTAAAATCAGATGCTTGCAACTCGTGACGGAAAGTTATCGGGCACGACTTTCCGTGACTGCTTTCTCAAATCATCTATAACCTAATGATTTTCAATATAAAAACCCTTGACGGACGTGAACCCGGTAGCAAGTTGTTCGGCATTCCTGTCGATGCGCGGCGGCGTCATTCGCTTGCCAGCCTGTCGCGATCTACCAGGGTTCACCAGGCAACCCTGCGCCGGGCGCTGAAACTCACCGGCGTTCTTCACGCTGATGTTGACGCCGACTACAGATTTACCGTCGATGCAGGGCAGGGGGAAAAGCTGGCCTATCGCATTCGCAATTCTATTCCGATCAGCAAGATTCCGGATTACCTGAACTGCAATCGGACCCAGGCCCAAATGCTCGTGAAGCGTGGGTTCGTATCTCAGCTGGTGCCGGGTCTCGGGCGTGGCGGCGGCGTCCTAACCAAGGTGGCCCTGGGAGACCTCGATGATTTTATCTCTCGCTATCGGGCGAATGGGATACCGGTGTGCCAGGCGGGCGATGGGATGATTGACGCCATCACTGCGTCGGAGGTCGTGAAGATTCCGGTCATGGACATCGTTCAGCTTGTTCTGGATTGCAAACTGACATCGGTTGAACTCTTGCCCGAGAAGCTGGGATTTCGGTCGGTACTTATTTCCGCGGGAAGTCCGCTCGGTTGTCTCGCTGGTCGAATGCAGGATCGGTTTATCCGCACACGATGTTGCCGCCCGGCTCGGGATCTTCCCATTTGGTGTCATGCATCTTCGGACGAAATTAGACAGATCGGGCCGTCCGTTTCTACCGCCGATCGAAACCGTGAACTCAAATGGCACTGTTCGACATCGTTTCGCGGAGAAAGAGGTGAAACGGTTCCAGGCAGATTATGTGACGCTTTCGGACCTCGCCAAGGAGAGGGGCCAGAGTGCAAAGGCAACCGCGAGGGAGTTGCGAAACCTTGATATCAAGCCGATTATGAGACGGGAACTCCTGAACGCTGCGATCTACAGGCGTGCCGATTTGTAGGCCTAATTCCCCCAAGACTTGCCGATCATAGCCGCCCAACCGGGCGGCTTTTTTGTTGGCTGATGCCTGTGTGGCAAGACTATTCCCGATTTTGCGTGGCAAAGCATTACGGCACCGCGTGGCAATAACGCCCGCAAATTCTGAGATCGCAAAAACTTGCCCCCTGATTTTATTGGATTTTTTCTATTTCAGATTTCGCGTTTGGCATAACAATAGCTGCTCTGACACCGCACGTCGCGGCCCGGGCAAGGGGCGGATGGCCGGCGCCGCCGTTCCGCGTGCTTGACACCGCGGACAGGGGGACTACGCCTTCGGAGAGCAACAGGGGCGTCCGCCGCGCGCGGGCTGAGAAGTACCCTCCGAACCTGAACCGGATCATGCCGGCGTAGGGAGTTGCAAGGACGGATCGCCGTCGCGGCATCCCTGCTTGCCTCCCGTGCCGGACAGGAGGCGAGATGAAAAATCCCGGACACCACCTCGATGCCATGCGGTCCACTGGCCCGCTGGTCCATAACATCACCAACTTCGTGGCGATGAACGTCATGGCAAACGTGCTGCTCGCGGTGGGGGCATCCCCGGCGATGGTGCATGCCCGCGACGAGGTGGCCGAGTTCGCCGGGTTCGCGCAGGCGCTTACGGTGAACATCGGCACCGCGGATGCCCAATGGGGTGCGGCGATGGAAGAGGCCGCCGCCGTCATGTCCGGGGCCGGGCGGCCCTGGGTGTTCGATCCGGTCGGCGTCGGCGCGACGCGCTTCCGCAGGGCGCTGTCCGAGCGCCTGCTCGCGCTCTGCCCGGCCGTCCTGCGCGGCAACGCCTCCGAGATCCTGACGCTGGCCGGGCTGGGCGGCGCGGCGCGCGGTGTCGATGCGGGTGATGCCGTGGCCGATGCCGAGGCGGCCGCGCGCATTCTGGCCCGCCGCACCGGCGGCGTGGTCGCGGTCTCGGGGCCGGTGGACTACGTCACGGACGGCAGGCGCGCCTACCGCGTGGCGAACGGTCACCCGCTCATGGCGCGGATCACGGTGATGGGTTGTTCGCTCAACGGCGTGATTGCCGCCTTCTGCGTGGACCAGCCCGCGCTGGAGGCCACGGCCGCCGCGCTGGCCGCCTATGGCCTCGCCGGCGAGACCGCCGGCGCGCATGCGGCGGGACCGGGCAGCTTCCAGCCGGCCTTCCTCGATGCGCTCCATGCCCAGACCGCGGCGGTGCTCGACGCCGGCGCCCGGATCGAGCCGGTCGGATGATCGGGGCGGTCTATGTCGTGACCGATCCCGAGGCGCCCCTGCCGGTCGCCGAACAGGCCCGCGCCGCGGCGCGGGGCGGCGCCTGGGCGGTGCAGCTGCGGGACAAGCGCGCCGCGGACGCGGAGATGGCACAGCTGGCCTCGGCGCTGCTGGCCGCGCTCGCCCCGCTCGGCGTGCGCGTCTTCGTCAATGATCGGGTCGAGGTGGCGCGCGCCACCGGCGCGGATCTGCATATCGGCCAGGGCGATGGCGACCCGCGCGCTGCACGGGGCCGGATCGCCCCCACGGCGCTGCTTGGCCTGTCCGTCGAGACGGTCGCGCAGTGCGCCGCGATCCCGGCGGGCGTGGCCTATATCGGCGCCGGCCCGGTCCGGGTCACGGCGACCAAGCCCGACGCGGCCGCGCCGGTCGGCATCGCGGGCCTGGCGCGGATCGCCGCCGCCGCGCCGGTTCCGACGATCGCCATCGGCGGTCTCGCCGCCGCCGACATCCCGGGGCTCAAATCCGCCGGCGCGACCGGTCTCGCCGTTGTCTCGGCGGTCAGCCGCGCCGCCGATCCGGAGGCGGCGACACGGGCGCTTGTCGAGACATGGAGGCGGACATGATCCCGAACATCCTGTCCATTGCCGGCTCCGACCCGTCCGGCGGGGCCGGGATCCAGGCCGATATCAAGGCGATCTCGGCCAATGGCGGTTATGCCATGGCCGCGGTCACCGGCCTGACCGCGCAGAACACCACCGGCGTGCGCGACGTGGCCCTGGTCGCGCCCGGCATGGTCGCCGGCCAGATCGCCGCGATCCGCGAGGATATCCGCATCGATGCGGTGAAGATCGGCATGCTGGGCAGCGCCGCGATCGCGGAGGCCGTGGCCGGCGCGCTGGCGGGGCTGGAGGCCCCGGTGGTGCTCGACCCGGTGATGGTCGCCAAGGGCGGCGACCGCCTGCTGGCGGCCGATGCCGTCGCGGCGGTGCGCGACCGCCTGCTGCCGATGGCGACGGTTCTGACGCCCAACCTGCCCGAGGCGGCCGATCTGCTTGGCGGGGCCGAGGCCGGGAACCGCGACGCGATGGCGCCGCAGGCCGCGGCGCTGCGTGCGCTCGGCCCCTCGGCGGTGCTGCTCAAGGGCGGGCATCTGTCCGGGGCGGACTGCCCGGACCTGCTCGAGACCGCCGGCGACGCGCTCTGGCTCGAGGGGCGGCGCCACGCCACGCGGAACACCCACGGCACGGGCTGCACCCTCTCGGCGGCGCTTGCCACCGGGCTCGGCCATGGCCGATCCCTGGCCGGGGCCGCCCGCATGGCCAAGGCCTATGTGGCCGCCGCCATCGCGGCCGCCGGGGCGCTGGGCGTCGGCACGGGTCACGGGCCGGTGCATCATTTCCATGCCATGACCACGAAGGAGACGACCGCATGACCCCTCCGTTCCGGGACCAGACCGTTCTCGTCACCGGCGCGGGCCGCGGGCTTGGCGCCGCCATCGCCCGCGCCTTTCACCGCGAAGGCGCCCGCGTCGCGATCAACTATCGTCGAAGCGGCCCGGCCGCGGAGGCCCTGGCCGAGGCGCTGGGCACCGGTGCGGCGGCGGTCAGGGCCGACGTGACCGACCCGGACGCGGTCTCCGACATGGTCGCGGAGGTCGCGGCGCGTCTCGGCCCGCCGACGGTCCTGGTCCACAACGCGCTGGCGGATTTCTCCTTCGACGGGGACGCGCGGGCGCATCTCGACCGTCTGGCCTGGGAGGACGTCGCGGCCCAGACGCAGGTGGCCGTGGGCGGCGCGCTCAACGCGATCCGGGCGCTGCACCCGCATTTCGAGGCCGCGGGTGGCGGCCGCGTGGTGACGATCGGGACCAACCTCTTCCAGAACCCGGTGGTGCCCTATCACGACTACACCGCCGCGAAGGGCGCGCTGCTGGCCTTCACGCGCACCGTGTCCAGGGAACTCGGGCCACTGGGCGTCACGGTCAACATGGTGGCCGGGGGGCTGTTGCGGACAACGGATGCCAGCGCCGCCACGCCGGAACCCGTCTTCGACATCATCGCGGAGCAGACGCCGCTCGGCCGCGTCACCACGCCGGAAGAACTGGCCGATGCCGTGCTTTTCTTCGCCTCGCCCTGGGCGCGGGCGGTGACGGGGCAGACCCTGGTGGTCGATGGCGGGCTGGTCTGCGGCTGAGAGGATCGCGCACGGGCCGGCGCCGGCGCTCAGCGCAGGGTGGCGTCGAACTCGATGACCGTGCGCCCGTGGTCGCGGGCCGGTGAGACGGCGATCTTGGCGTTGGAGACGCCTTCGCCGGAAAACTCGATGGCGCCGTTCAGCGCCGCGCTTTCCGACTTGTAAATGTCGTAGGCGCCGACTTCCAGCGCCGTCCGCCATTCCGTCATCAGCGCGTCCGGTTCCTCGGCCGTCGCGATCGAGAACATCCGCACGGACGAGCCGATCTCGCGGTCCGAGAGCACCTCGGCGTCGGCGGGCAGGCGCAGCACGCCGGGCACCCAGCTCTGGACCCAGCCCTGCACCTGTTCCTCGGCCGAGAGAAGCGCCGAGGTCGAGAGCACGATCGCCGCGGCGGTCACCATCTCGCGCACCCGCATGGACCTGGCCAGGCGGCGGCGGATCTCGCGCGGGGCGGCGGGCGGCGTTATACCGGCAGAGGCCATGCCGGGCAGGGCGGTCGCTGTCAACATGCGGCAATCCTAGGCGGTCGGTCGATCACGTCAATTCCGCTCGGCAATCTTTCGCCGGGCCGCCGGCGGGGGTGCGCGGCTCAGCGCATCAGGATCACGGGCACCTTGCAGGAGCGGATCATCTCGGTGGTGGTCGAGCCGATCAGCAGCGACCGCACGCGGGAATGGCCATAGGCCCCCATGACGAGAAGCTCGAAGCCTTCCGAGCCGGTCATCTCGGCCAGCACCTTCTCGGGTTCGCCGGGGCGGAGCCGCGTCTCGGCCGTGATCCCCCCGGCGGCCAGCGTCGCGGCGGCATTGTCGAGCGCGGTCCGCGCCTCCGCCGTGTCGGCACCGGCGTAGACGAGCGTGACCGCCAGCCCGGCGAAAAGCGGGCTGCGCGCCATGAAGTCCACGGCCTTCAGCGCCGAGGCCCCGCCGTCGAAGGCCACCAGCACCCGGCTGATGGGCCGGAAGGCGCGGTTGGCCACGAAGACCGGCTTGTGGCTGGCGCGCACGATCCGTTCCAGGTTGGAGCCGACATGCTCCATCGCCGTGGCCGCGGCCTCGCCGCGCTTGCCGATCACGATCATGTCGGCGGTGTCTTCCTTGGCGGTGATCGTCTCGACCAGGTCGCCCTGGCGCAGCCGCGTCTCGACCTCTATGTCGCCGTCGCCCTCGATGATGGCCTTGGCATCCTCGAGGATGGCGCGGCCGTGTTCATGCGCCAGCTTGGCACGCGCCGCGTCCAGTTCGCTCAGCTGCTCGAGCAGCCGCGAGCGCGCGCCGAGCCGGATCGCCCCGCTCAGGTCCTGTTTCTCCGGGGCGTCGCGGCGGCCCATGACATGGTATATCTTGACCTTGGACCCGGTCCGCTCGGCGATCCAGGCGGCGTGGTGGCAGACGCTTTCGGAATAGGCCGAGCCATCCACCAGCGCGATGAGTGTGCGTGTCGTCATGTTATCTGTCCTCAGTGGCCGAGCAGCTCGTCCATCGCGCCGGGCTTGTCATGTATGGCGAGCCGGTCGACGATGGTTTCGGAAGCTTCGTTGAGCCCGATGATCTCGACCTCCGCGCCCTCGCGGCGGAACTTGAGCACGGCCATGTCCAGCGCCGCAACCGACGAGATGTCCCAGATATGTGCGCGGCTGACGTCGATCGTCACGCGCTCGGGCGCCTCCTTGAAATCGAAGGCGCGCATGAAGTCCTCGGACGAGGCAAAGAAGAGCTGCCCCTCGACGAAATAGGTGCGGTGGCTGCCGTCGGGGGTGATCGTCGTGCGCACGCGGAAGAGCTGCGCGATCTTCCAGGCGAAGAACAGGCCCGACAGCAGCACGCCCACCAGCACGCCGATGGCGAGGTTGTGCGTGTAGACCACGAAGAAGACCGTTGCCAGCATCACGATGGACGACGAGCGCGGGTGGTCGCGCAGGTTCCGGATCGACGACCAGGAAAAGGTGCCGATCGAGACCATGATCATGATCGCCACCAGCGCCGCCATCGGGATGATCGCGACGATATCGCCGAGCGCCACCACCATGATCAGCAGGAAGACCCCCGCCGCGAAGGCCGAGAGCCGCCCGCGCCCGCCGGATTTCACGTTGATGATGGACTGGCCGATCATGGCGCAGCCGGCCATGCCGCCGATGAAGCCCGTCGCGGTGTTGGCGAGCCCCTGGCCGATGCATTCCTGGTTCCGGTCCGAGCCGGTGTCGGTCAGGTCGTCCACGATCTGCTGGGTCATCAGGCTTTCGAGCAGCCCGACCACCGCGACCGCCACCGAGTAAGGGAAGATGATCTGCAGGGTCTCGAGATTGAGCGGAATGTCGGGGATCAGGAAGACGGGCAGCGTGTCGGGCAGCGCGCCCATGTCGCCGACGGTGCGCACCTCCCAGCCCATCAGGACGGTCAGCCCCGTCAGCACGATGATCGTCACCAGCGGCGAGGGCACGGCCGTCGTCAGGCGCGGGAACAGGTAGATGATCGCCAGCCCGGCGGCGACCAGCGCATAGGTCAGCATCGGCACCTTGGAGGGGTCGAGCTCGGGCAGCTGTGCCATGAAGATCAGGATCGCGAGGGCGTTGACGAAGCCCGTCATGACCGAGCGCGAGACGAAGCGCATCACGTAGCCGAGCTTCAGGAACCCCGCGCCGATCTGCAGCAGCCCCGCCAGGACCGTTGCCGCCAGCAGGTATTCGAGCCCGTGATCGCGCACCAGCGTGACCATGAGGACGGCCGTGGCGGCCGTCGCGGCCGAGATCATGCCGGGCCGGCCGCCCGCGATCGCCACGATCACCGCGATGGAAAACGAGGCGTAGAGCCCGACCTTGGGGTCGACGCCGGCGATGATGGAAAAGGCGATCGCCTCGGGAATCAGCGCCAGCGCCACCACGAGGCCGGAAAGGAGGTCGCCGCGAATGTTGCTCGTCCATTCGCGCCGGTAGGCGTTCAGGGAAATCATGGGAAGATCAGCTGTCCTTGGGCCGCGTCGCGGGCGATGCGGTCTTGCTTGGGTAGGTCGTTCTGCTTGTTTGTCCGGCGGATCGGCGGCCGGAAGAGCCACCCGGAGCGGCCTCCGGGTCCATGTTTGCTGCGGCGCAGCATACAGGCCGCGCCGCGAAGCGCAACCGGGTCTTCGCCGGGCAGGGTGGCGGGGCGGGACGGCGGCGCCTCGCGCATCCGCGGCCTACGGGGAATTCCCGATGGCCGGGGGGCACCGGGCGCGCTAGGCTTTTGCCGACGGCACGACACGAGGCACGGTTCATGAAGAGATTCACGGCTTTGGTCCTGGCCGCGGCGCTGCTGCCCTGCGCCGCCCTGGCCCAGGAAGATCCCCCGGCGGACGACTTCGCCTGCGACTGGCTCGGCGCGGCCGCCTTCGACCTGATGCAAGCCCGGCAGAACGGCGTGGCGCTCGACATGGCCGCCGAGCGCGTGACCGGGTCGGTGGCCGAAAACGTCGTCTACGCCAGGGAAACCCGCGCCATGCTGCGCCAGCTCGCCACGATCGCCTACCGCGCCGAGCGCGAAGGCGACGAGGCCGCCCGGCAGCGCGCGGCCGAGCGGTTTCGCGCCTCCGTCGTCACGGCCTGCAGGAACAGCGGGCAGGGCGGCGGCTGAGCCGCGGCCGGCGCGTCAGCGCGCGGCTTCCATCAGCGCGGCGAGGTCGGCCGCGTCCAGCGCCACGGGGTTCGCCTTCATCGACGAGGAACTGGCCGCGGCTTCCGCCGCCGCCGCGCGCTGCTCGGCGCCGATCCCCATCTTGTCGAGTCCGCCGAGCCCGTTGGCGCGCACCCAGGCGGCAAGCGTGTCGAAGGCCGCGCCGGGGGCGCAGCCGAGCGCCCCGCCGATCCAGCCGCGGACCTCGTCGATGCGCCGCGCCAGCGCCGGGTCGCGGCCGTGCCGCGCGTTCGCGGCCAGGCCATGGGGCAGCAGCGTGCCGCAGATCGCGCCATGCGCCGCGCCGCTGAGCCCGCCGAGGGGGCCGGCGAGCCCGTGCACGACGCCGAGCCCCGCATTGGCCAGCGCCATGCCGCCGGAAAGGCTGGTCAGGGCCATCGCGTCGAAAGCCGCCGGGTCGGGGCGGTCGGCCAGCGTGACGAGCGCCCCGAGCCCGGCCGGGATCGCGTCCCGGCAGATCGCGTCGGTCAGCGGGGTGGCGCGGCTGCTGATATAGGGCTCGATCACCTGGGTCACCGCGTCGAGTCCCGACGCGATCAGCACGGGGCGTGGGCAGCTCTCGACCAGGGACGGATCGACCACCGCCAGGCGCGGCAGCATCGCTAGGCTGCGCAGGCTGACCTTGCGCCGCTGCGCGGGCACCGCGATCACCGCGTTCCGCGTGACCTCGGCGCCGGTCCCGGCCGTCGTGGGCACCGCGATCATAGGCAGCGGTGCGGCCTCGAGCGGCAGACCCCGGCCGACGACCTCGAGATGGTCGAGAACCGGCCGGGTCGCGGGCACCAGCGCGGCGATGGCCTTGCCCGTGTCGATGACCGAGCCGCCGCCGATCGCCACGACCGTGTCGGCGCCGGCCTCCCGCGCCGTGGCGATGCCGGCCTCGATCGCCGCGAGATCGGGTTCCCCGGCAACGCCAAAGGCGGTGACGGCGCAGTCCTGCGCGGCGAGGCCGTCCGACAGCCAGGCGACGCGCTCGGGCCGGCTGCCGGTCACCAGCAGGATCCGCCGGCCGATCCGGGCGACCGCGTCCGAGATCCCGGCGGCGGTGCCGCGCCCGAAGCGGATCTCCGTTGCCGTGGCGAAACTGAAACTGTCCCTGGTCATCTGCGTTCCCATTGCTTCCGGTCCTGGGGCGGGTAGCACGGGCGGTCCCCGATGCGCCAGCGCCGCGTCGCGCGCGGCCCCGGCTTGACACCCGGCGCGGGGGGCGTATAAGGCGCACCCACCGGGGCCACGCGGCCCCGTGTTTCATTTGGTGTTGGTGGCCCCCGCAAGGGGATGCCTGTCGCCCTTCGGGGAAAGGACAACGCCCTTCGACATATCAGAAGGAGATCAGACGGTGAGCAAACGCACCTCTGCCAAGTACAAGATCGACCGCCGCATGGGCGAAAACATCTGGGGCCGTCCGAAAAGCCCCGTCAATCGCCGCGAATACGGCCCGGGCCAGCACGGGCAGCGCCGCAAGGGCAAGATGTCCGACTTCGGCCTGCAGCTGCGTGCCAAGCAGAAGCTCAAGGGCTATTACGGCGACCTGACCGAAAAGCAGTTCCGCCGCATCTACGCCGAGGCCGAGCGCAAGCGCGGCGACACCGGCGAGATCCTGATCGGCCTGCTGGAAAGCCGGCTCGACGCGGTCGTCTACCGCGCCAAGTTCGTGCCGACCGTCTTCGCGGCGCGCCAGTTCGTGAACCACGGCCACGTGCTCGTGAACGGCAAGAAGGTCAACATTCCCTCCTACCGCGTCAAGGAAGGCGACGTGGTCGAGGTGCGCGACAAGTCCAAGCAGATGGCGCTGGTGCTCGAATCCGTCGGCCTGGCCGAGCGTGACGTGCCCGACTACATCGACGCCGATCATTCCAAGCTGACCGCCACCTTCGTGCGCACCCCGCAGCTGGCCGACGTGCCGTACCCGGTGATGATGGAACCGAATCTCGTCATCGAATTCTACGCGCAGAACTGATCCGGCCCGCCGGATCCCGTTTTCCGAGGCCGCGCCCGCCGGGCGCGGCCTTTTCTGTTGCGGGGCCTGCCATGGGCCGCGTTGCCGCGGCCACGGTCCGGCGGTAAGGGAAAGCCATGCAGACCGATCGCCACACCGCCCTGGCCAGCCTGATCGTCATCGTGACCGGCACGCTCTGGGGGCTGTACTGGCTGCCCGTGCGCCGCCTGGCCGAGCTGGCGCTGCCGGGCGCCTGGGGCACCCTGGCCATCGTGGCGGCCGCGGCGCTGCTGCTCGCGCCGGTGGCAATCGCGCGCCGCGACCGGCTCGGCCGCGCCGACCCGCTCGCCCTGGGCGCGGTGGCGCTGGGCGGTGTGGCCTTCGTGCTCTACTCGGTGGGCTTCGTCTACGGGCGCGTGGCGATCATCATCCTGCTGTTTTTCCTCACCCCCGTCTGGAGCACCCTGATCGGGCGCTTCCTGATGGGCTGGTCGGTGCCGCGGCTGCGGCTCGCGGCCATCGCGGTCGGCCTCGTGGGGCTGGCGGTCATGCTGGGCGCAGACGGCGCGGTCCCGGTGCCGCGCGGGGCGGGGGAATGGCTTGCGCTGCTGTCGGGGCTGCTCTGGTCGGTGGCGACGACGGGCATGCGCGCGCGCCCCGGGCTGGCCCCGCCCGAGGCCGCCTTCGTCTTTGCCGCCGGCGCCACGCTCGGCGCGCTTGCATTGGCCCCGATGCTGGAGCCCTGGCCGTCGGGCCTGCCGGTGGCCGCGCTTGGCCCGGTGCTGGGCTGGGCGACGCTTGCCGGGGGGCTCTGGTGGGGGCTGTCGATGGCGGGGCTGATGTGGGCCACCCCGCGTCTGGATCCCGCGCGGGTCGGCATCCTGCTCATGTCCGAGGTGCTGGTCGGCGCGGTCTCGGCCGCGCTCATCGCGGGCGAGGCGCTGGGGCCGCTGGAGATCGTCGGCGGCATCCTGGTGCTGGTGGCCGGTCTGCTGGAGGTCTGGCCGATCCGCCGCCGTGGCGGCGCGGCGCCGGGCTGATCAGGCCGCGGCCGCGCGCAGCGCCGGCTGGTCGATCAGCCAGTCCGTCAGGACCGCGCCGATCCACATGCAGAACAGCGCCAGCCAGGCCGTGGCCACGAAGATGGACCCGCCCGTGACGCCGTTGCCGATGGCGCAGCCCCCGGCCAGCATCCCGCCGAAGCCCATCAGCGCCGCGCCGAAAAGCGCCCGCCGCATCGGGCCGGCCCCCTCGAAGCCCTGGACCTTGAGCTCCCGCCCGGCCAGCGCGGCGAGGAAGGCGCCGATGAAGACGCCCGGCACCAGGCCGATGTCGAAATCCAGAAGCGCGTTGCCTGTCAGGAAGAACATCAGCGTGTTGGCCGACGGACCCGTGAAGGTGGCGCTTTCCACCTGGGTCGGTTCGAAGCTGACCTGGCTGAGCGCGTAGGTGAGCCCCCAGCCGAGCGCCACCGCGAAGCCGACGCCCGACGCCATGAAGAGCACCCGCGGCCCGATGCTGTTCTTCTTGGCCAGCACCAGCGCCAAGAGCGCCGTCGCCAGACCCAGCGCAAGCCCGGTGCCCTCGGGCAGGCCGAGCCACGGGACGAGGTCGATATTCTTGCCGCCCGGCGTGATCCAGAGTGCCGCCAGCCCGTCGCGGACCGGCGCCAGCCAGCCCTGAAGGCTCATCTGCGCGACGACCGCGAAGACCAGGCCCGAGACGAGCGAGCGCAGGTTGCCCGTCGCCGCCAGGACCAGCAGCCGGCCCGAGCAACCGCGGGCCAGGACCATGCCGGCGCCGAAGAGCAGGCCGCCGATGATCGCCCCGGAAACGGAACCGGGCACGGCCATGATCCGCGCCTGCTGGGAATCGAGCAGCCCCGCCATTTCCGCACCCTGGACCCAGACCACGGCGGTCGAGAAGGCCAGCAGCCAGACCGACATGCGCGGCCCCAGCCGGCCGCGCGCGAACTCGACCGTCGAGGCGCGCAGGCAGAAGGCCGACCGCTGCGCCGCGATGCCGAACACGATGCCGGTGATGAGCCCGAAGAACGCGGCCGTGCCGGGTTCGCCCAGGGTTTCCACGATGGCGATCAGGTCCATGAGGGGTCTCCGTAACCGTTCCGGGCCTCTTGGCCCAAAGCATCGCCCCGCGCCTTGATCCAGATCAGAGGCCCGGGCGCTTTGCACTCGCGCGCGGGGCGGAAACGGGGTAATCGGAACCCATGTTGCTGACCAACCACAGACGCAAGGTGCCGCTGGACGAGGCGCGGGGCTACCCGTTCTTTCGCCGGCCGGTGTTCCTGCTCTACCTGATGGCGGCGGCGATGCCGATCGCCTTCGCCACCTGGTCGGCGCTGCTCAACAACTTCGTGATCGAGGCGGCGGGCTTCACCGGCGTCGAGATCGGCTGGCTGCACACGGTCCGCGAGATCCCGGGATTCCTGGCCATCGGGGTGATCCTGCTGATCATCCTGATCCGCGAGCAGGTTCTCGCGGTGATCTCCCTGGTCGCGCTCGGTGCCGGCACGGCGGTGGTGGCGCAGTTCCCGGAATTCTCGGGGCTGCTGATGACCACGCTGATCAGCTCGATCGGGTTTCACTACTACGAGACGGTCAACCAGTCGCTGCAGCTCCAGTGGATCGAGAAGGAGAACGCGCCGCAGACGCTGGGCTGGATCGTGGCGATCGGCTCGGGGGCGTCGCTCTTCGCCTACGCGGCGCTGGTGGTCACCTGGAAGGCCTTCGACCTGTCCTACAACCTGGTCTACATGCTGGCGGGCGGCATCACGGTGGCCATCGCCCTCTATTGTTTCCTGGTCTTCCCGCAATTCGAGGCACCGAACCCCCAGCACAAGAAGATGATCCTGCGCCGGCGCTACTGGCTTTACTACGCGCTGCAGTTCATGTCGGGGGCGCGGCGGCAGATCTTCGTGGTCTTCGCCGCCTTCATGATGGTGGAACGCTTCGGCTTCGAGGTGCACGAGGTGACCGCGCTCTTCCTGATCAACTTCGTCGCCAACATGGCCTTCGCGCCGTTGATGGGCCGGATGGTCGCCCGCTTCGGCGAGCGCCGCGCGCTGGTTTTCGAATATGTCGGGCTGACCGCGGTGTTCCTCGCCTATGGCGGGATCTACTATTTCGGATGGGGCGTCGTTCTGGCGGCCGCGCTCTATGTCCTCGATCATCTCTTCTTCGCGCTGGCCTTCGCGCTCAAGACCTATTTCCAGAAGATCGCCGACCCGGCCGACATCGCGCCGACGGCGGC
>CAJXYS010000034.1 GCA_913063035.1 uncultured Maritimibacter sp.
GACCGGGCGTTCTATGTGGGGCTGCGTGCGTCGTTCTAGGATAGTCGCCGCGGCGCTCCTCTGGGCGCTGGCGGCGTGGCCCGCGATGGCCGCGCCGCCCGAGCGGGTCGTGTCGATCAATCTCTGCACCGACCAGCTGGCCATGATGCTGGCCGCGCCGGGCCAGCTCGTCTCGGTTTCGGCGCTGGCGCGCGAGCCGCAAAGCTCGGCCATGGTGGCCGAGGCGATGCGCTACCCCGTCAACCGGGGCCAGGCCGAGGAGGTGTTCCTGCTCGATCCCGACCTGGTGCTGGCGGGCAGCTACACGACCCCGGCCACCGTCGACATGTTGCGCCGGCTGGGCATCCCTGTCGTGACCCTGCCGCCCGCGACATCGCTCGACGCCGTGAGCGACCAGATCGCCCAGGTGGGCGCCGCGCTTGGCCGCGCGGCGGCGGCGGACCGGCTCGCGGCCGATTTCGAGGCGCGGCGCGCGCGGCTCCGGGCCGCGCTGGCCGAGCGGCCGCGTGCCGCGCTTTACTATGCCAACGGCTACACGGCCGGGGACAGCTCGCTGGCCGGCGAGATCCTCGTCGCCGCAGGATTCGAGAATGTCGCCACCGAGGCGGGGCTCGCCCAGGGCGGTGCGCTGGCGCTGGAGCGGCTGGTGATGCTCGCCCCCGAGCTGGTGGTGGAGGGCGCGCGCTATCCCGGCGCCTCGCGCGGCGAGGCGCTGCTGGCGCACCCGGCGCTGGATGGGCTGCGCCGGGCCGGGGCGCGCACCGGGGGCGATTGGGCCTGCGGCACGCCGCATGTGCTGCGCGCCATCGAGGAGCTCGCCGCGATCCGGGAGACGCTGGAATGACCGCGCGCGTGCTCTTGCCGGGCCTCGGGCTGCTGGTCGCGGTGCTGTTCCTGGCCGCGCTGCTGGTGGGGCCGGCCGGCATCGGGCCGGGCGAGAGCCTGGCCGCGCTGCTCACCGGCCGGGGCGAGGCCGTCACGCTGGTGATGCGCGAGATCCGCCTGCCGCGGGCGTTGCTGGCCGCGATGATCGGGGCGAGCCTCGGGCTGTCGGGCGCGGCGATGCAGGGCTACCTGCGCAACCCCCTGGCCGAGCCAGGGCTGATCGGCGTGACCGGGTCTGCGGCGCTGGGCGCGGTGATCGCGCTTCAGACCGGGCTGGCGGGGGCCGTCGCGCTGGCGCTGCCGCTGGCCGGGCTGGCCGGCGCGGGGGCCGCGGTGGCGCTGATCCTGCTGCTGGCCGGGCCGCGGGGCAGTGCCTTCACGCTGATCCTGGCCGGGATCGCGATCAGTGCGCTGGCCGGGGCGCTGACATCGCTGGCGCTGAACCTGTCGCCCAACCCCTTCGCCGCGATGGAAACGATGTTCTGGATGCTCGGCTCGGTGGCGGACCGATCCTTCCGCCATGTCTGGCTGGCGCTGCCCTTCATGGCGCTGGGCTGGGCGGCGCTGGCGACGTTGGGGCGCGGGCTCGACGCGCTGACGCTGGGCGAGGACGCGGCCGCCGCGCTTGGCATCCGGCTGGCGCGGATGCGGCTTCTGCTGGTCTGCGGCACCGCGGCCTCGGTCGGCGCGGCGACGGCGGTGGCCGGGGCCATCGGCTTCGTCGGGCTGGTCGTGCCGCATCTGCTGCGCCCGCTTGTCGGCGCGCAGCCCTCGCGGCTGCTCTTCGCCTCGGCGCTGGGCGGGGCGGCGATGGTGCTTGCCGCCGATATCGCCGTGCGCGTGGTGGTGCCCGAACGCGACCTGAAGCTCGGCGTGCTGACTGCGCTGGTGGGCGCGCCGCTTTTCCTGCATCTCATCTACAAGACCCGGCGGGAGGGGGTTTAGCCATGCTGCGCCTCGACGCCTTCTCGGTCTATCGCGGGCCATGCCCGGTGGTCGACGACGTCACCTGCGAGGTGGCGCGCGGCGAATGCGTCGGGCTGATCGGCCCGAACGGCGCGGGCAAGACGACGCTGATGCGCGGCGCGCTGGGGCTGCTACCGGCCGCGGGCGAGAGCAGCCTCGCGCGGCTCGCCCCGGCCGAGCGCGCGCGCGCCGCGGCCTGGATGCCGCAGCGGCGCGAGATCAACTGGCCCGTCAGCGTCGAGACGCTGGTGCGCCTCGGCCGCACGCCGCACCTGCCGCCCGGCGGGCGCTGGGGCGCGGCAGACCGCGCGGCGGTCGACCACGCGCTGGCGCGCATGGGGCTCGACGCCTTCCGCGACCGTACCGCCACGCAGCTCTCGGGCGGTGAACAGGCGCGGGCGCTCATCGCCCGTGCCCTGGCGCAGGAGGCGCCGCTCCTGCTGGCCGACGAGCCCATCGCCGGGCTCGACCCGGCCCACCAGATCATGACGATGGAGGTCTTCGCCGAACTGGCCGCCGAGGGCCACGCCGTCGTCGTCTCGATCCATGACCTCGGGCTCGCCGCGCGGCACTGCACGCGTCTGATGATGCTCGAGCGCGGCCGGCTCGTGGCCGACGGCCCGCCGGGGGAGGTGCTGACGCCCGAGAACCTGGCGCGCGTCTTCCATGTCCGCGCCCATTACGCGGACACGCCCGCCGGGCCGGTCTTCCAGCCGACGGAGACGATCCGATGACCCGTTTCCCGCCGGAACGCATCGTCTGCCTGACCGAGGAGACAGTCGAGACGCTCTACCTGCTTGGGGAGGAACATCGCATCGCCGGTGTCACGGGCTATGCCGTGCGTCCGGCCCGCGTGCGCCGCGAGAAGCCGCGCGTGGGGGCCTTCACCTCGGCCGATATCCCCAAGATCCTGGGGCTGGACCCGGACCTGGTGCTGACCTTCTCCGATCTGCAGGCCGATATCGCGGCCGAGCTGATCCGCGCCGGGGTCGCGGTCCATGCCTTCAACCAGCGCGACGTGGCGGGTATCCTGGCGATGATCCGCACGCTGGGGGCGCTGGTCGGCGCGGCAGACCGGGCCGGGGCGCTGGCGGCGACGCTCGAGGCGCGTCTCGAGACGATCCGCGCCACGCCGCGCCCGGCCTGTCCCCGGGTCTGGATCGAGGAATGGGACGATCCGCTGATCTCGGGCATCGGCTGGGTGTCGGAGCTGGTCGCGATCGCCGGCGGGCAGGACGTCTTCGCCGACCGCGCCCGGGCGGCGGCGGCGACGGACCGTATCCTGTCGCCCGAGGACGTGATCGCCGCCGCGCCGGAAGTCATCATCGCCTCGTGGTGCGGCAAGAAGGTGCGCGCCGAGCGGATCGCCGCGCGGCCCGGCTGGGCCGCGGTGCCGGCGGTGGCGGCGGGGCGCATCCACGAGATCAAGTCGCCGCTCCTGCTGCAGCCGGGACCGGCGGCGCTGACCGACGGGCTGGACGCGATCTGCGCGGCGCTCTGGGGCGAGACGCGAGAGGGGGACGGCTGATGGAACTGGGCGGATGGCACGCGGCGCTGGCGGAGTTCCTGGCCAAGGGCGGCCCGGCGATCTGGGCGATCGCGGCCCTCTCGGTGGTGACGCTGGGGCTTATCCTGTGGAAGGGCTGGCGCTTGGCACTGATGGGCGCCTGGGCGGGCGCGCGGGCCGAGCGCGCGGTCACGCTCTGGCTCGGGGGGGATGCGGACGCGGCGCGCGCCTCGCTGGCCGGACGCGTCGGGCTGCGTGCGGCGCTGGTGCGCGCGGCGATGGACGCGCTGGCCGCCGGGCTGCCCGAGACCGCGGCCCGCGAAGAGACGACGCGGGTGGCGCGGGGGTTGCTGGACGAGGCCCGGCGCGGCCTGCGCGCGCTGGAACTGATCGCCTCCATCGCGCCGCTCCTCGGGCTTTTCGGGACGGTGCTCGGCATGATCGAGGCCTTCCAGACCCTCGAGCAGAGCGGCGCGCGGGCCGACCCGGCGGCGCTGGCCGGCGGCATCTGGGAGGCGCTCTTGACCACGGCTGCTGGCATGGCGGTGGCGATCCCGGCGGCGCTGGCCGAGGGTTGGTTCGCCTCGGTCGCGGCACGGGCGCAGCACGACATGGAAGACCTGGCGACCCGGCTCTTCGTGGCCCGCGCCGGGCAGGGGGGCGGCTGATGTTCGACTTCGCCGCCGCGCGCCGGGCCCGCCGGCCCAGCCTCACGCCGATGATCGACGTGGTGTTCCTGCTGCTGGTCTTCTTCATGCTGGCCGCGCGGTTCGGGTCCGAGGGCGCGCTGCCGCTGGCGCTCGGCGGCGGGGCGGGGGACTGGACCGGCCCGCCCCGGCTGGTCGAGATCGCGGCCGACGGCGTCCGCCTGAACGGTGTGGCGACCGACCCGGCGGGTCTGGCGGCGGCGCTTGACCGGCTGGTCGAGACCCGCGCCGACCCGGTGGTGCTGCGAGCCACCGGGGACGCCGATCTCGCCCGGCTGGTCGCGCTGATGGAGCGGCTCTCGGCCGCCGGCTACACCAACCTCGTGCTGGTGGAGTGACGCGATGCAGTTCGACAGCCCCAGAGATCGCCCACGCCGCGAGCACATCGTGCCGATGATCAACGTGGTCTTCCTTCTGCTGATCTTTTTCCTGATGACGGCCGAGATCGCGCCGCCCGTGCCCTTCGAGGTCACACCGCCGGCCGCTGGCGGACAGGCGGCGGCCAGCGATGACGGGGTGCTGTACGTGGCGGCCGACGGGCGGCTTGCCTATGGCGCATCGCGCGGCGACGCCGTTTTCGCGGCGCTGGCCGGGCGCGACGGGGCCGGGCCGCTGGTGGTGCGCGCCGACGCGGCGCTGCCGGCGGGGCGGCTGGCCGCGCTGCTGCCGCGCCTGACCGCGGCCGGGGTCGACCGGATAGAGCTGGTGACCGCGCAATGAGACAGGCGGCCGAGATAGCGGGGTTTCTGTCCTTGGCCGCCGGGCTGCACCTGGCGGCCTTCGCGCTGACCGCGCCGCCCGGCGGGGGCGCCGGCGCCGGGGCAGAGGGCCGGGCCAGGGTCACCCTGGCCGCCGCGCCGGACGGGCTGGCGGGAACCGTTGCGGAATGGGACCGCGGCCCGGCGGCCGCGACAGAGGCCGTGGCGGCGCAGCGCGCGCCCGTGGCTCCTGCGGCGGCCCCGAGGGTCAGCCCGCCGGACACCGCGCCGGCCGCGCCGCGCCGGATGTCTGCGCTGGCCCCGGCCCCGGCGCAGCCCGCCCGCCCGACGGTCGAGACGACGCCGCCGCCCCGCGCCACGCCCGACGTGATGGCGCGGCTGGCGACGCCGGCCCCCCCGTCCGCCGATGCCGCGCCACGGGTCGCGCCGCGCGATGCGCCCGCACCCGGGGGCGCGCGCGCCACCCCCCGCATGCAAGCGCCCCGCGCCGAGCCCGCGCCCCGGCTGGACACGGCCCCGGCGGCGCCCCCGCCGCCCGCGGTCCGCCCGGCCGCGGAGGCCGCGGTCGCACCGAAACCGCGCCCCGTGCGGCAGGCCTCGGTCCCGGTCGCGCCGCAGAAGGCCGCGGGGCCGGGCGCCGCCCGGACCGAGGGCGCCACGGTTCCGCGCCAGGCCGCGCTGACCCGTGGCGAGCGCGCGACGCTGATGGCCGCCTGGGGCGGGCAGATCCGGGTCGCGATCGAGCGGGCCAAGCGCGGCATCCGCGGCGGCCGCGGCCGCGCCATGGTCGAACTGACCGTCACGCGTGGCGGGCGGCTTGCGGGGGTGCGGGTGGTGCAATCCTCGGGCGACGCGGCGCTGGACCGCGCGGCTGTGGCCGCGGTGCAGCGGGCTGGGGCCTTCCCGCCCGCGCCCGACCGGCTGCCGGGGCAGCGTTTCCCTTTCCGGCTGCCGGTGCGGTTCGAGGGCTGAGCCGCGCCCCTCAGCCGAGGCGCAGCGCCGGCTCGTGCTTGATCTGTTTCAGCACCATGTTCGTGCGGACATTGGCGATCCCCGGCAGCCGGAACAGGAAGCCGTCGAGAAAGGCGTTGTAGGCCTCGAGATCCCGGCAGACCACGCGCAGGTGGTAATCGGCCTCTCCGGCGGTGGCGAAACAGTCCTGCACCTCGGCGCGGTGGCGCACCGCCTCGATGAAGGTGTTGACCGCCTCGGGCACGTGCCGGGTCAGCTGGACATGGACGATGGCGTGAAAGCCCATCCCGATCTCGGCCGCGTCGATCAGGGCCGCGTAGCGCCGGATGACGCCGGCCTCTTCCAGCGCGCGCACCCGCCGCCAGCAGGCCGAGGCCGAGAGCGCCGCGCGCTCGGCCAGATCGGCGTTGGAGATGCGCCCCTCGCGCTGGAGAATGTCGAGCAGGCGGCGGTCCTGCGGGTCAAGCTGCATAATGTGGAAGCCTCTTCCAGATTTTCTATCACCCCGAAAGGATCATCCGCAAGTTGCCCCTTGAACAGCAAAATGGAAAGGAAATTTCCCGTGCCGGATGGCAGACTCGACAAAAGGAGGCCTGCCATGACCTATCAGTTCCAGCCGCTCGACGCTTATGCCCTCGACGACCGCTACGACCGCCGCAGCGGCCGCGTTTTCCTGACGGGAACGCAGGCGCTGGTGCGTATACTGCTCGACCAGGCCCGGCGCGACCGCGCGGCCGGGCTGAACACCGCCGGGCTGGTCACGGGCTATCGCGGCTCGCCGCTGGGCGGGTTGGACCTGGAACTCTGGCGCGCGGCGTCGCGGCTGGACGCGGCGCGGGTCGACTTCCTGCCGGCGGTGAACGAGGATCTCGCCGCGACCGCGATCCTTGGCAGCCAGCAGGTGGAGACCGAGCCCGGGCGCGACTGTGACGGCGTCTTCGGCATGTGGTACGGCAAGGGGCCGGGGGTGGATCGCGCGGGCGACGCGCTGAAGCACGGCAACGCCTACGGCTCCAGCCCGCGCGGCGGGGCGTTGGTCGTCGCCGGTGACGATCACGGCTGCGTCTCGTCCTCGATGCCGCACCAGTCCGACGTGGCTTTCATGGCCTGGTTCATGCCGACGCTGAACCCCGCGAGCGTCGCGGAATACCTTGAATTCGGCGAATGGGGCTACGCGCTGTCTCGGTTCTCGGGCATGTGGGTCGGCTTCAAGGCGGTCTCCGACACGGTGGAGTCCGGCGCCTCGGTGGACCTGCGCCCGGACCGCGTCTTTCGCACGCCCGATTTCACCGCGCCGCCCGAGGGGCTGCATTACCGCTGGCCCGACCTGCCGGGCTTCCAGATCGAGACCCGGATGGAGGCCAAGAAGGAGGCCGTCCTCGCCTTCGCCGAGGCCAACCCGATCGACCGGCGCATCCACGACATCCCCGGGGCGCGCTTCGGGATCGTGACGACCGGCAAGGGGCATCTCGACCTGATGGAGGCGCTCCGCCTGCTGGGCCTGGACGCGGCCGCCTGCCACCGGCTCGGCATCGACGTCTACAAGGTCGGCATGGTCTGGCCGTTGGCGCGCCGCGGGGCGCTCGATTTCGTGCGCGGCAAGCGCGAGGTGCTGGTGGTCGAGGAAAAGCGCGGCATCATCGAGAGCCAGCTCAAGGAATATTTCTACGACTGGGACGGCGAGAAGCCCGAGGTCATGGTCGGCAAGCGCGACGAGGCGGGCGACCGCCTGGTGCCCTGGACGGGCGAGCTGTCGCCGCACCTGCTGGCACCCATCGTGGCACGCCGGCTGGAGGCGCTCTTCCCCGGCGCGGGCTTCGCCGAGAAGGGCGCGCGGCTCGCCGCCGAGGCGCCGCCGCGGATCAGCGTGCCGGGCGCGGTGCGCACGCCCTATTTCTGCTCGGGCTGCCCGCACAACACCTCGACCCGCGTGCCCGAGGGCTCGAAGGCGCTGGCGGGCATCGGCTGTCATTTCATGGCGAGCTGGATGAACCGCGACACCACCTCGCTGATCCAGATGGGCGGCGAGGGCGTGAACTGGGCGGCGTCCTCGCGCTTCACCGGCCGGGGGCATGTCTTCCAGAACCTCGGCGAAGGCACCTGGTATCACTCAGGCTCGATGGCGATCCGCCAGGCGATCGCCGCCGGTGCCAACATCACCTACAAGATCCTCTACAACGACGCCGTGGCGATGACCGGCGGCCAGCCCGTGGACGGGCCGGTCAGCGTGCAGGCCATCGCCCATATCTCGCGCGCCGAGGGCGTGGCCCGGATCGCGCTGGTCTCGGACCGTCCCGAGAAGTTCAAGACGGCGGATTTCCCGAAAGGCACCACCATTCACCACCGCCGCGACCACGACGCCGTGCAGCGCGAGATGCGCGAGGTGCCGGGCGTCTCGGTCCTGATCTACGAGCAGACCTGCGCCACCGAGAAGCGCCGCCGCCGCAAGCGGGGCACGATGGAGGACCCGAAGAAATTCGTCATGATCAACGAGCTGGTCTGCGAGGGGTGCGGCGACTGCTCGGTCGAGTCGAACTGCCTGTCGGTCGAACCGGTCGAGACCGCCTTCGGCACCAAGCGGCGGATCAACCAATCCTCCTGCAACAAGGATTATTCCTGCCTCAACGGCTTTTGCCCCAGCTTCGTCACGGTCGAGGGCGCGGACCGCGTGAAACGGCGCCCGGAGGCGGGCGGCGATCTCGACCGGGCGCTGGAGGGACTGCCGGAACCCGAGCTGGTGGCGCTGACGAAACCCTATGACCTGCTGATCACCGGGGTGGGCGGCACCGGCGTCGTGACCGTGGGTGCGCTGGTGAGCATGGCCGCCCATCTCGAGGGCCGCGGGGCGAGCGTGCTGGATTTCACCGGCTTCGCGCAGAAATTCGGGCCGGTGCTGTCCTTTGTGCGTCTTGCACCGGCCCCGGAGCAGATCAACCAGGTTCGCATCGACCAGGGGGCGGCCGACGCGCTGATCGGCTGCGACGTGGTGGTGTCCTCCTCGCCCAAGGCGTCGGCCTGCTATCGCGCGGGCACGCGGGCGGCGGTGAACCTCGCCAGGATGCCGACCGGCGACGTGGTGCTGCACCGCGATGCGGATCTGCGCGTGGACGACCGGGTCGCCGCCATCGCGGGCGCGGTGGGGGCGGGGAACCTCTCGGCCATCGACGCCAACCGCGCGGCCGAGGACCTGCTGGGCGACGGCGTCTTTGCCAACGTCATCATGCTGGGCTTCGCCTGGCAGGGCGGGCTGGTGCCGGTATCGCTGGCCGCGCTCGACCGCGCGATCGAGATGAACGGCGTGGCGCCCGAGGCCAACCGCCGGGCCTTCGCGCTGGGGCGGCTGGCGGCGGCCGATCCCGGCCGCTTCGCCGGGCTGCTGGGCGCGGGGCCGGAACGGGCGGAAACGCTGGACGAGATGATCGACCGGCGGGCGGATTTCCTGGCCGGCTACCAGGACGCGGCCTACGCCGCGCGCTACCGCGCCCGCCTGGCGCCATTGCGCGCCGCCGAGGCGCGGCTGGGGGGCGAAGCGCTGACGCGGACGGCGGCGCAGGCGCTGTTCCGGTTGATGGCCTACAAGGACGAGTACGAGGTCGCGCGGCTGCACCGCGACCCGGGTTTCGCGGATCGCATCCGCCAGTCCTTCGGCGCCGGCGCGAAGATCCGCTACCACATGGCGCCGCCGCTGCTGCCGCTTGGCAAGGACCGGCGCGGCCGGCCGCGCAAGCGCGCCTTCGGCGGCTGGATGCGCGGGGTCTTTGCCGTGCTGGCGCCGATGAAACGGGTGCGGGGCAGCTGGCTCGACCCGTTCGGCCACACCGCCGAGCGGCGCATGGAACGCGCGCTCATCGGCTGGTACGAGGATCTCTTGGACGAGGCGGCGGCGGGTCTGACGGCCGGGACCGCGGCCGCCTGGCAGGACCTGCTGGCCGAGGCGCTGGAGATCCGCGGCTACGGCCCGGTCAAGGCGGCGGCCGCCACGCGCGCCAGGGAGGCCGTGGCGGGGAAGCGCGCGGCGCTGGGCGCGGCGGCTCAGTAGGGGTTCCGCGGACCCCGGTCCTCGGACAGGCTGCCGTTCCGCCGTTCCGCGATGGCCTCGATCGCGTCGGCGAGGTGTTCCTGCTGGATATGCCCGTCGCCGCGCGCGACGCGGATCTTGTGGGCCTCCATCAGCACCTCGGCATGGCGCGACCCGGCCGGCGGCTCGAAGCGGTAGCAGGCGAGTTCGATCAACAGCCCCAGCGGGTCCTTGAAGTAGATCGAGTCCATGAAGCCGCGGTCCTTCGGCCCGGAATGGGCGATGCCGCGGGCGTCGAGCCGGTCGGCCACCTGCGCGAAGCTCGCCGCGCTGACCGCGAAGGCCAGGTGATGCACGCAGCCCGGGTCGGTCGGCGTGCGGCGGGGATCGGGCGTGCGGCCCTCGTCGCAGAAGACGGTGATGAGCCGCCCGTCGCCCGGATCGAAATAGAGATGGCTCTCGGACGCGTTGTCGAGATTGGGCTGATCGAAGATGAAGGGCATGCCCAGCACCCCTTCCCAGAAATCGATGGTCGTCTTGCGGTCGGCGCCGACGAGGGTGATGTGATGGACGCCCTGTGCCTGGATCTTTTTCATCCCGTCCTGCCTTTTTCTGCCGTTCGCGGCCCAGTGTAGCCCGATTTTCCGGCCGGCACAGGGGAATCAGAGCCGGTCGCGCAGCGCGTACCAGCTCATCGCCAGCACGAGCAGCGGCCAGCGCAGCGCGGCGCCGCCCGGGAAGCGGGGCGCGGGCACCCCCGCCATCACGTCGAAGCGTTCGGCCTGGCCCGCGATGGCGTCCGCCATGACGCGCCCGGCGAAGGTGCCCATCGCGACCCCGTGGCCGGAATAGCCCCCGGCGCTGAGGATGTTGCCGGCCAGCCGCGCCACATGGGGCAGGCGGCGCATCGTTATGCCGAGCGTCCCGCCCCAGGCGTAGTCGATCGCCACCCCGCGAAGCTGCGGAAAGACCTCGAGCATCGGGCGGCGCACCTTGGCGGCGATGTCGGCGGGGAAGCGCCAGCCATAGCTTTCGCCGCCGCCGAAGAGCAGCCGGTGATCGGCCGAGAGCCGAAAATAGTTTATCACGAAGCGGGAATCGCCCACCGCGTGGTCGTCGCGGATCAGCCCGCGCGCCCGGTCCGCGCCCAGCGGTTCGGTCGCGACGACGAAATTGTTGATCGGCATGACGCGCGCCGCGACCGGCGGCGCGAGCCCGCCCAGATAGCCGTTGCAGGCCAGGATCACGTGATCGGCGCGGATCGTGGCCTCTGCCGTCGTCAGCACGACCCTCGCCCCCGCGGCGATGGCCGTGACGCGGCTGGCCTCGTGGATCGTGGCGCCGGCCGCATCCGCCGCCCGCGCCAGCCCCAGCGCCAGGGCCAGCGGATGCAGGTGGCCCGAGCCCATGTCGAGCGCCCCGCCGTGATAGCCCGGCGATCCCACCAGGGCGCGGATCTCGTCGCGGTCGAGCGGGCGCAGCTTGTCGTAGCCGTAGTCGCGGCGGAGCTTCTCGGCATAGGCGTGGCTGTGGGCGACGTAGCGCGCGCGGTGATCGGCGTGGATGATGCCGGGGCGGTAGCCGCAGTCGATCCCGTGGCGCGCGATCAGGTCGTGCACGGTCTCGACCGACTCGCGCCCCAGCTGCCAGAGACGCGCCGCGGTCTCGCGCCCGAGATCGGCCTCGAGCCTGTCCTGCTCGACCCGCTGGCCGACGGCGATCTGCCCGCCATTGCGCCCCGAGGCGCCCCAGCCGACGCGGTTGGCCTCCAGCAGGCGCACCGTGTAGCCGCGTTCCGCCAGGTGCAGCGCCGCCGAGAGCCCGGTATAGCCGCCGCCCACGATGCAGACGTCGCAGGCGATCTCGCCCCGCGCCGGCGGGAAGGGCGGCAGGGGATCGACGGTCGCGGCGTACCACGAGTCCGGGTAGGCGCCGGGCCGGTCGTTTGCGGTCAGCAGGTCCACGGGCGCCGCCCTCAGCCGACGGTCATCAGCCCATCGGCCTCGAGGCCCTTCATCGCGGTGTCGAGCGCCTGCACGGCCCGCTCGATCAGCAGGTCGATCTCTGGCTTGTCCAGGATCAGCGGCGGCGAGACGATCATGCTGTCGCGGACGTTGCGCATCACGAGCCCGGTCTGGAAGCAGATGTCGCGGGTTCGCAGGCCCACCGTGCCCACCGGTGCGGCGAAGGGCGCGCGGCTGGCCTTGTCGGGCGTCAGTTCCACCGCGGCCAGCATGCCCTTGACGCGGGCCTCGCCCACCAGCGGGTGGTCGGCCAGCTGCAGCCATTTCTCGGCCAGGTAGGGCGCGGCGGTGTCGCGCACATGCTCGACGATGCCGTCCTCCTCGAGGATGCGCAGGTTTTCCAGCGCCACCGCCGCGGCGACCGGGTGCCCGGAATAGGTGTAGCCGTGGTAGAACTCGCCATGGGCGTTCAGCACCTCGGCCACGTGGCGGGTCACCATCGAGCCGCCGATCGGCTGGTAGCCCGAGGACAGCCCCTTGGCGATGGTCATGATGTCGGGCCGGATCGCGTAGGTTTCCGAGCCGAACCAGGCGCCGGTCCGCCCGAAGCCGCAGATCACCTCGTCGGCGATCAGCAGGATGTCATGGGCGTCGCAGATCCGCTGGATCTCGGGCCAGTAGCTCTCGGGCGGGATGATGACGCCGCCCGCGCCCTGGATCGGCTCGGCGATGAAGGCCGCGACGTTGTGCTCGCCCAGCCGGTGGATCTCGGCCTCGAGCTGGCGCGCGCGTTCGCGGCCGAACGCCTCGGGGTCCATGTCGCCGCCCTCGCCGTACCAGTAGGGCTGGTCGATATGGGTGATGTCCGGAATCGGCAGCCCGCCTTGCCCGTGCATCGCCTGCATTCCGCCAAGGCTGGCCGCGCCCACCGACGAGCCGTGATAGGCGTTCTTGCGGCTGATGATCACGCGCTTCTCGGGCTTGCCGCGCGCCGCCCAGTAGGTGCGGGCGAGCCGGATATTGGTGTCGTTCGCCTCCGACCCGGACCCGGCGAAGAAGACGTGATCCAGGTCGCCGGGCGCGAGATCGGCCAGCCGCTTGGCCAGCGCGATCACCGGCGGGTGCGAGGTCTGGAAGAAGGTGTTGTAATAGGGCAGCTCGCGCATCTGGCGCGCGGCGGCCTCGGCCAGTTCGTCGCGGCCATAGCCGATATTCACGCACCAGAGCCCGGCCATGCCGTCGAGGATCTCGTTGCCGTCGCTGTCGGTCAGGAAGGCGCCCTCGGCCCGCGTGATGATCCGCGCCCCCTTGGCATTCAGCGCATCGCCATGGGTGAAGGGGTGCAGGTGATGCGCGGCGTCGGTCGCCTGCATCTCCGCGGTGGGCGGGAAATTGCTGCGGGGCGTGTTCATGCGGCCTCTCGGATTGGACGTGTCGGGTTCGCGCGCGATGATACGGGGGGCAGCGGCGGGTTCAATCGGATTTCGCGCGATCGCCGCATTATCAAGTTTTGCCAGAAGGCCCTTTCGGACGCCCGGCGCGCGCCGGGCATTGGTTTGGCCGGGCGAAGCTGGATAATGGGCCGCACCCCTTCGACCGGGCCGGGCGGGGCCGGCGCAGCACAGGCGAGACCATGAACGAGCCCAGATACGCCGCGCCGCCGGGCGGCCATCCCGGCCAGCACGAACTGCTGACCGGCCGCGCCGTCTTCACCGAGGCCTATGCCGTGATCCCGCGGGGCACGATGCGCGATATCGTGACCTCGAACCTGCCGCACTGGACCGGCGCGCGGGCCTGGATCCTGGCGCGGCCGCTCTCGGGCTTCGCGGAGACCTTCGCGCAATACGTGGTCGAGCTGGCGCCGGGCGGCGGGTCCGACCGGCCCGAGCCGGACCCGGAGGCGCAGGCGGTGCTCTTCGTGATGGAGGGCGCGGTGACGCTGACCCTGGACGGCGCGGGCCACGAGATGGGGCCGGGCGGATATGCCTACATCCCGCCGGGTGCGCGCTGGGCGGTGCGCAACGCGGGCGCGGCCGCGGCGCGGTTTCACTGGGTGCGCAAGCGCTACGAGCCGGTGGCGGGCATCGACCGCCCCGCCGGATTCGTCGTGAACGAGCGCGACATCGCGCCGGTGCCGATGCCGGGAACCGAGGGGCGCTGGGCCACGACCCGTTTCGTGGATCCCGACGACATGGGCCATGACATGCATGTCAACATCGTCACCTTCGCGCCCGGCGCGGTGATCCCGTTCGCCGAGACCCACGTCATGGAGCACGGGCTCTACGTGCTCGAGGGCAAGGCGGTCTACCGGCTCAATCGCGACTGGGTCGAGGTCGAGGCCGGCGACTTCATGTGGCTGCGCGCCTTCTGCCCGCAGGCCTGCTATGCCGGCGGTCCTGGGCGATTCCGCTACCTGCTCTACAAGGACGTGAACCGGCACCCGCGGCTGGCGCTCTGACCGGGCGCGGTCCGCGGGACCTTGCGGTCGCGGCGCAGTCGGTCGATCTTGCGCGCGACAGAGGAATCGCGGCCGGGGCGCCATCCGCCCCGCCGCAGGGCCGCGGGGCAGGGCATGACGACACGCATCGCCATCAACGGGTTCGGACGTATCGGCCGGTCGGTCCTGCGCGCCTGGCTGCAGGCGCCGGAGGCCTGGCCGGGGCTCGAGATCGTCGCGATCAACGATATCGCGGGGCTCGAGACCTGCGCCTATCTCTTTGCCTATGACAGCGTCTTCGGGCGTTACCCGGGCACGGTGGACGAGGCGCCGGGCCACCTGGTCGTGGATGGCCGCGCGATCCCCTTTACCCAGGCGGGCGACGTGACCGCGCTGGAGCTTGGGGGCGTCGACATGCTGTTCGACTGCACCGGCCGCGCCAAGAGCCGGGCCGTCGCCGCCCGCGCGTTGGACGTGGGCGCGGGCCGGGTCCTGGTCTCGGGGCCGTGCCCGGACGCCGACTACACCGTCGTGCTGGGCGCCAACGCGGCGGGGCTCAGCGGCGATCAGCGCGTGGTCTCGAACGCCTCCTGCACCACCAACGCGCTGGCGCCTCTGGCGCGGCTGCTCGACGATGCCTTCGGGATCCAGACCGGTTTCATGACCACGATCCACTGCTACACCGGCAGCCAGCCGACGGTGGACGGCCCCCGCGGCGACCTGGCGCGGAGCCGGGCGGCGGCGCTGTCGATGGTACCCACGACCACCAGCGCCGAGAAGCTGACCGATCTCGTCCTGCCGCAACTCGCCGGCCGGCTGGAAGGTGCGGCGGTGCGGGTGCCGACGGCGAGCGTCTCGGCGGTGGATCTGACGGTGATGCCCCGGCGCCCGGTCACCGCCGAGGCGGTCAACGCCGTGCTGCAGGCCGCGGCGGGCGGCCCCGAGGGCCATGTCTTCGGCTACACCGCCAGGCCGCTGGTCTCGTCGGACCTGCGCCAGTTGCCGCAATCGGTGATCATGGCCGGACCCGAGACGCGGGTGACGGCGGGCGGCATGCTGCGGGTCTATGGCTGGTACGACAACGAATGGGGCTTCTCGAACCGGATGCTGGACGTGGCGCGGCTTTGGGCTCAGCTGTAGGTGCGGGCTTCGATCGGCGTGGCCTCGATCCGGGCCTGCAGGTCGGCCAGCAGCGCCTCCTCGGCCCGGTTCATCCGGGCGCGGGGGTTCCAGATGATATGCACGTCGATGGCCGGCATCCGCTCGTAGGGCGGCAGTTGCCACAGCAGCCCGTCCTCGATGTCGCGGCGCACCACATGCATGGGCAGGGGTCCCACGCCGAGCCCGGCCACGATCATCCGGCGCACCTCCTCGAGATGGGCCGAGGTGCCGACGATCCGCTCCTCGAGTTCGGCCTCGGCGCGCATCATGGCCACCGGGCGCAGCGCGTCGGACATCCGGTCCGTGACGAAACTCACCGAGGAATGGCCGGCGAGATCGGCCATGGCCAGCCCGCGCCGGCCGAAGAGTGGGTGCGGCGGGCCGCAGAACAGGCCGAAATACTCGCGGTAGAGCCGCCGGTATTCGAGCTTGGGGCTGCGGTCATGCACCAGGCAAACCGCGAGCGAGGCGCGCCGGGCGGTGACGGCGCCCACCGCCTCGCGGCTGGCGGAGACGTCGATGGAGATCGTCGCGGCCGGGTGGCGGCGGTGAAAGGCCGTGAGGGCCGCGTCGAAGACCGGGCAGACGACATGGCTGGCCATGGCGATGCGGACATGGCCGCGCACCTCGTCGGAGACGTCGCGCACCAGCGTGCCGAGGCGCAGGATCGCGCCGTGGATCTCCACCGCCTCGCGGTAGAGCAGCTTGCCGGCCTCGGTCAGCGCGAAATGGCCCGGCTTGCGCTCGATCAGGCGTTTGCCGAGCCGGTCCTCCAGCCGCTTCAGCGCGGCCGAGAGGGTGGGCTGGGTCAGTCCCAGCCGCTCGGCCGCGGCGGTGACGGACTCGGCCTCGGCCAGCACCACGAAGGTGCGCAGCAGGTTCCAGTCCAGATCGCGGGCGAGGCGTTCGTTCAGCTCGGTGCGCGGGACGTCGACCATAGATACAGCCTATAGCTACAATTCCGAATATCTATTTGATCAATGTGTGCGGCTTTGCCACGCTCCGATCAAGCAAGAAGTGCAAAGGGACGGTCATGACGGTCGAAGCGCGCGAGGCGCGGCAGCCCTGGATCCTGCTCTCCCCGGCCTTGTCGGCGGTGGCGCTGCTGCTGTTCGTGCCGCTGATCTTCATCGTCGTCTACAGTTTCTGGCTGCGCAGCGCCGCCGGCGCCGACCAGGTCGGGTTCTACCTCGACAACTGGCAGGAGGCGCTCAGCGATCCGTTCTACCGCGACATCCTGCTCAACACGCTGAAGATCGCGGCGATCACCACGCTGGTCTGCGCGCTGATGGGCTACCCCGCGGCCTATTTCATCGCCCGCTCGAGCGGCAACAAGGCGGTGCTGCTGCTGTTGCTGATGCTGCCGTTCTGGATCAGCTACATCATCCGCACGATGAGCTGGATCAACATCCTCGGCGTGTCTGGGGCGTTCAACTCGGCGCTGATGGCGGTCGGCATCCTCGATGAGCCGGTGCAGATGCTCTACAACGAGACCACCGTGATCCTCGGGCTCGTGCATTTCCTGCTGCCCTTCATGGTGCTCAACGTCTTCGTCAGCCTCGACGGGATCGACCGCAACCTCGAAGACGCGGCGAACTCGCTCGGGGCGACGAAATGGCAGGCCTTCACGCAGGTCACGCTGCCGCTTTCGCTGCCGGGGCTGGCGGCGGGTGGGCTGCTCTGCTTCGTGCTCGGGGCCGGAACCTACATCACGCCGCTGGTCCTGGGCGGACCCACCGACGCGATGTTCGCCAATCTCGTCTACGAGGCGATCATCACCCAGCTGAACTGGCCGCTCGGCTCGGCGCTCAGCCTGATGCTGCTGGCGGTGCTGGGGGCGCTGGTGCTGATCTACAACCGCTATCTCGGGATGGCGCAGCTGATGAAGGGGCTGGGCTGATGGGCTGGCAGCTGGTGCGTTTCTGGACCCTCCTGGTCTATACCTTCATGTTCCTGCCGGTGGCGGTGGTGGTGCTGCTCAGCTTCAACGCCAGCCAGTTCGGCAGCTTCCCGATGACCGGTTTCTCCTTCCGCTGGTTCATCGAGCTGGCCCAGAACGAGGCGATCCTGCGCGCCTTCCGCACCTCGATCGTGCTGGGGCTGATGACGGCGGTGATCTCGACGACGCTCGGCGTCCTGGCGAGCCTGGCGCTGGTGCGCTACCGGGTGCCCGGCGCCAACATGATCTCGACGCTCCTGATCGCGCCGATCCTGGTGCCCGAGGTGGTGCTGGCCGTCGCGCTGCTGCTGTTTCTGAATTTCCTCAACGTTAACAAGAGCTTCACCCTGCTGCTGGCGGGGCATGTGATCTTCACGCTGCCGTTCGTGATCCTCGTGGTCCAGGCCCGGCTGGTGGGCATCAAGCGGGACGTGGAGGAGGCCGCGATGAGCCTTGGCGCCAGCCCGCGCCAGACCTTCTTCCAGATCACGCTGCCGCTGATGATGCCGGCCGTGGCGGCGGGGGCGCTCTTTGCCTTCACGATCAGCTTCGACGACATCACCGGGACGCTGTTCTGGAAGCCGGGCGGGGTGGAGACGGTTCCGACCCAGATCTTCGCCATGCTCCGGAACTCGATCAGCCCGGAGATCAACGCGCTCGGGACAGTGATGATCCTGCTGACCGTCGGGCTCCCCCTGCTGGGGCTGGCGATCGCCCGGCGCATGTCGACCAAGCGCGGCGGATAGAACCGCGCCCCACCCATAACGAGACAGCACCGACAAGGAGAGTAAGATGAAGAAAATGGACAATACCACCCGCTACGAGCGGTTGCGCGAGCGCTACCAGAACGGCGATCTCGACCGGCGCTCTTTCCTCGGCCTGATCGGCGCGGCCGGCCTGGCCTACGGCGTTCAGACGCCGTTCGCCAAATATGCCAACGCGCAGTCGGTCAGCCAGGTGCGCTTCGACGGCTGGGGCGGTGTCGTCTCCGAGGCGTTCCGCGAGCACGCCTTCGATCCCTACACCGCCGAGACCGGGATCGAGGTGGTGGACGGCACCTTCTCGGGGGGCGACGAGTACCTGGCGCAGGTCCGCGCCAGCCAGCCGGGCGAGTACAACATCGCCCATCTCTCGGGCGTGTTCGACTACGCGCGGTATCACAACTTCGAGCTGACGACCGCGCTCAATCTCGACAACATCCCCAACATGGAGCTGGTGATGACCCGGCTGATCGAGCCCTACCGGGCCGTCACGCCGGACGCGCTCTCGGCCGTGCCCTACGACTACGGGACCACGGGCCTCGCCTATAACCGCAAGTACATCTCAGACGAGGAGATGCGCGAGAAGGGCGCGTCGATCCTGATCGACGAGGCCTACAAGGGCAAGATCGGCGGCTGGTCCGACTGGCGCACCCGGGTGTGGTACGGCGCGCTCCAGACCGGGCAGGATCCCAACAACATCGAGGACATGGACGCCGTCTGGGACGCCATCCGCCAGCACCGCGACCTGGCGCTGAAGTACTGGGGATCGGGCGCGGAGCTGATGAGCCTGCTGGCCGAGGAGGAGATCTACGTCACCGAGGGCTGGTCGGGCCGGATCGCCGCCCTGCAGGAGCAGGGCCACGACATCGGCTACTACGACCCGCCGAACGGGTTCGGCTGGCAGGAATGCCTCTTCGTCATCAAGGGCTCGCCTGTGGAGGCCTGCGAGGAGCTGCTCAACTTCATGCTGGCGCCCGAGACCTCGATCGCGGTGGCCGAGGGCCAGAACTACCCGCCGGCGCTGGACGGCACGAAGGTCGACCTGGGCGACAAGATCCCGACCCTGCCGGCCTACGACCCGACCGGCACGCTGTCGGGCCTCACCTTCGCCGATCCGCAGTACTGGAACGGCAACGAGGCCGAGTGGTCCAAGACCTTCGGCCGCGTCCAGAAGGGCTACTGAGCCCCGCGCGCGTCCCGACCTCCCCCGCCCGGGGGAGGAACGGCGCGATCCACGACACCCGGGGCGGCCGTCGCGCGGCCGCCCGCGACCGCCCCCCGGAAGGGCGCCGCGCCAAGACAACGAGAGGAGTCCGGCCATGAGCGCCGTCACGCTCACCGACATCGTCAAGCGCTTCGGCGATTTCACCGCCGTCCACCGTATGTCGCTGGAAATTCCCGAGGGCGGTTTCGTCACGCTGCTCGGCCCCTCCGGCTGCGGCAAGACGACGACGCTGCGCATGGTGGCCGGTCTTCTCGACCCGACGGAGGGCGAGATCGCCATCAAGGGCAAACGCGTCAACGAGGTGCCGATCCACAAGCGCAACCTGGGCATCGTGTTCCAGAACTACGCGCTGTTCCCGCACAAGACCGTGGCCGAGAACGTGGCCTTCGGGCTCAGGTATCGCGACGTGCCGAAGAGCGACATCGCCCGCCGCGTGCAGGATGCGCTGGAACTGGTGCAGCTGCCCGACGTGGGCGACCGCTATCCCAAGGCGCTGTCCGGCGGCCAGCAGCAGCGGATCGCCCTGGCCCGCGCGGTGGTGATCGAGCCCGACGTGCTGCTGCTGGACGAACCGCTCTCGGCGCTGGACGCCAACCTGCGCGAGGACATGCGGGTCGAGCTGAAGCGCATCCAGGACCGGATCGGCGTGACCACCATCTTCGTCACCCACGACCAGTCGGAGGCTCTGGCCATGTCCGACGAGATCGTCGTGATGTCGAACGGCCGGGTCGAACAGGTCGGCCCCCCGGAGGAAGTCTACAACACCCCCTCCAGCGAATTCGTGGCGCGTTTCCTCGGTGCCTCCAACATCCTGGAGGCCAGCGCCGAGGGCCGCGCGAACGGCACCGTCACGCTGGACGTGCCGCATTTCGGACGGATCGGCGTGCCCGCCGTGCGCGCGCCGCAGATCGCCGGGGCGGGCCCGGCCAAGCTGGTGCTGCGCGCCGAGAAACTGACGCTGGCCAAGCCGGGCACCGCGCCCGAAGACGCCGTCACGGTCGACGGCACCGTCGAGACGGTGGACTACCAGGGCCAGGCGGTGCGCTATTTCCTGCGTATCGGCGACGCGCAGTTCCAGGCCATCAACATGATCGACGGACACCCCTTCCACGAGGGCGACGCGGTATCGGTGATCCTGCGTCCCCGCGATTGTTCCGCGCTTCCGGGAGGCACGGCATGACGCAGGCGCCGAAAAGCCATCTTTTCTACCAGTCCCGCCGGCGGCGCCCGATGCTCGACCAGGCGCGGGGCGTCTACATGTGGGATGTCGAGGGCCGGCGCTACCTCGACGGTTCCTCGGGGGCGATGGTCTGCAATATCGGCCATTCCGACCCCGCCGTGCTGGAAGCCATGCGCCGGCAGATGGATAAATCGACCTTCGGCTACCGGCTGCACTTCGAAACCGAACCGGCCGAGAAACTGGCCGCCCGGACCGCCGCGCTGGCGCCGGAAGGGCTGGAGAAGGTGTTCTTCGTCTCGGGCGGCTCCGAGGCCGTCGAGAGCGCGATCAAGCTGGCCCGGCAATACGCGCTCGCCATCGGCGAAAGTCAGCGCTGGAAGGTGATCTCGCGGTTCCCGTCCTATCACGGCTGCACGCTGGGCGCGCTGGCCCTGACCGGCTATGCGCCGATGACCGCGCCCTTCGACCCGATGATGCGCTCGATGCCCAAGATCCCCGCGCCGCGCGCCTATCTCGACGGGCGGGACCCCGACGATCCGGCGACCGGCCACTACTACGCCGACATGCTCGAGGCCCGCATCCAGGAGGAAGGCCCCGAGACCGTGCTCGCCTTCATGGTGGAGCCGGTCGGCGGCGCCTCGACCGGGGCGCTTGTGCCCCCGGCGGGCTACATGCAGCGCATCCGCGAGATCTGCGACCGCTACGGCGTGCTGCTGATCCATGACGAGGTGATGTCCGGGGGCGGGCGCACCGGGGCCTTCTTCGCGGCCGAACACTGGGGCGTCGCGCCGGATATCCTCGTCGTCTCCAAGGGCTTCGCCGCCGGTTACGCGCCGCTCGGCGCGATGGTGGCGCATGAGCGCATCGTCGAGCCGGTGCTGGACGCGGGCGGCTTCATCCATGGCTTCACCTATGCCGGCAACCCGCTGGCCTGCGCGGCCGGACTCGCCGTGCTGGAGCAGATCGAGACCCAGGGCATGATGGCGAACGCGGCCCGGATCGGCGCGATGCTGAAGGCCCGGATGACCGGGCTGATGGATCGCTACGACTTCGTGGGCGACGTGCGCGGCAAGGGCCTGCTGCTGGCGTTCGAGCTGGTCGCGGACCGCACCAGCATGCGCCCGCTGCCGCGCGGCTACGCCGCCTTCGACCGGGTGGTGGAACTGGCCTATGCCAACGGGCTCATCATCTATTCGCGGCGCACCCGCGGCGGCTACGAGGGCGACCATTTCCTGGTCTGCCCGCCGATGATCGCGACCGAGACCCATGTCGACGAGATCATGGAAGGGCTGACCGCGGCGCTCGATGCCTTCGCCGCCGAGATCGCACCGGCAGCCGCCGCGACCGGCTGAGGAGAGGCCCATGTCGAAGATCATGATCACCTGTGCGGTCACGGGCTCCATTCACACGCCTTCCATGTCGCCCTACCTGCCGGTCACGGGCGAGGAGATCGCCGGCCAGGCGATCGACGCGGCGCGGGCGGGGGCGTCGATCCTGCACCTGCACGCGCGCGACCCCGAGACCGGGCGTCCCTCGGCCGACCCGGCGCATTTCATGGGCTTCCTGCCGCGGATCGCGCGCGAGACCGACGCGGTCGTGAACATCTCGACCGGGGGCAGCGCGGTGATGAGCCTCGAGGATCGTCTCGCCGCGCCGAAACAGGCCGCGCCCGAGATGTGCTCGCTCAACATGGGCACGATGAATTTCGCGCTCTACCCGATGGCCGCGAAGATCACGGACTGGATACACGACTGGGAAAAGCCGTTCCTGGACAATTCCGACGACCTGATCTTCAAGAACACGCCCCGCGACATCGCGCAGGTGCTGACCGAGATGGGGCAGAAGCGCGGCGCGCGCTTCGAGTTCGAATGCTACGACATGGGGCACCTGACCATGCTGGCCCACTTCGCCGATCGCGGGCTGGTGGAGCCGCCCTTCTTCATCCAGTTCGTCTTCGGCGTGCTGGGCGGCATGGCGCCGGATCCCGAAAGCCTGACGCACATGAAACGGCTGGCCGACAAGCTGTTCGGCGACGGCTACGAGTTCTCGGTGCTGGCCGCGGGGCGGCAGCAGATGCCCTTCGCCGCCATGTCCGCGGGAATGGGCGGGCATGTGCGCGTCGGGCTGGAGGACAGCCTGATGATCGCCCGCGGCGCGCTTGCGACGTCCAATGCCCAGCAGGTCGAGAAGGTGCGCGGCATCGTCGAAGGCCTCGGGCGCACGGTGGCCACCCCCGACGAGGCCCGCGCGATGCTGGGGCTCAAGGGCCGCGACGGGACCGCGTTCTGAGCCATGGACGGGATCGCGATCCGGCAAGCGACACCCGCGGATGCGGGGCGGCTGAACGCGGCGCTGGCCGCGCTTTCGGCGGATCTCGGCGATCCGCATGCCGCCGATGCGGACCTTCTGGCGCGGGCGATATCCGGGACGACGCCGGCCGCCCACGCCCTGCTGGCCGAGGGGACGACGGGCCTGCTCGGCGCGGCGCTTTACTCGCCGCTGGTCTCGACGGCCCGGGGGCAGGCCGGGGTCTATGTCTCTGACCTCTGGATCGCCGACGCCGCGCGGGGGCAGGGGCTTGGCCGGCGGCTGCTGGCGGCGGTGGCGCGCGACGCGGCCCGGCGCTGGCGCGCGGGCTTCATCAAGCTCGCCGTCTACGAGGACAATCCCCGCGCGCGGGCCTTCTACGACCGGCTCGGCTTTACCCCGGCGGCCCGCGAGCAATACATGAGCATGCAAGGAGCCGCGTTCGAGGCCCTGAAAGGAGACCCATGAAAGCCCTGTTCGACGACCGCCAGTGGGTCCACGACCCCAAGCATTTCATGGCCAACGGCACCGTGCTGCCGAGCCCCGAACAGCCTCGCCGGATCGAGGTGCTGAAGGCCGGGGCCACGGCCGCCGGCTGCAGCTTCGAGACGCCGGAGGATGCCGGGATCGCGCCGATCGCGGCGGTGCACACCCCCGAATACCTGGTGTTCCTGCAGAACATCTATACCCGCTGGCGCCGGATCGAGGGCGCGGGCGAGGAGGTGATCCCGAACATCCATCCCGACAGCCGATCCTGCGGCTACCCGAAATCGGCCGTGGGGCAGGCGGGCTGGCACCAGGCCGACACGGCCTGCCCGATCTCGTCGGGGACCTGGGAGGCCGCCTACTGGTCGGCGCAGACGGCCATCGCCGGGGCCGACCGCCTGGTGGCCGGGGAACGGGCGGTCTACGCGCTGTCGCGTCCGCCGGGGCACCACGCCTATGCCGATCTCGCCGGGGGATTCTGTTTCCTCAACAATTCGGCCATCGCGGCCGAACGGCTGGCCGCCGCCGGCCGACGCCCCGCGATCCTCGACGTGGACGTGCATCACGGCAACGGCACCCAGGGGATTTTCGAGTCGCGGGGCGACGTGCTGACCGTCTCGATCCACGCCGATCCCGAGCGGTTCTATCCCTTCTTCTGGGGCTACGCGCAGGAACGCGGCACGGGTGCGGGGCGCGGCGCGAACCTGAACCTGCCGCTCGCGCGGGGCACCGGCGACGATGCCTATCTCGAGACGCTCGATCGCGCGCTGGACCGCATCCGGGCCTTCGGCGCGGACGTCCTGGTGGTGGCGCTCGGGCTCGACGCCTATGAAAACGACCCGCTCAAGGGGCTGGCGATCACGACGCCGGGCTTTGCCCGGATCGGCGCGGCCATCGCGGGGCTTGGACTCCCGGCGCTGATGGTGCAGGAGGGCGGATACCTGTCCGAGGAACTCGGGCACAATCTCACGCATTTCCTGACCGGCTACGAGGGCGCATGACCGAAACGGCGGACATCCTGGTGATCGGCGGCGGTATCGCCGGCATCGGCGCGGCGGCCGAGATGGCCGGGGCCGCGCGCGTCATCGTGCTCGAGGCCGAGCACGCCATCGGCCGCCATTCCACCGGGCGCTCGGCGGCGATCTTCATCCGCAACTACGGCAACGCCACGCTGCGCGCGCTCAACGCGGCCGCGGCCCCGGTCTTCGACTCGCCGGGCGAGATCGCCGGGGAAAGCCTGCTCAGCCCCCGCGGCGAGATGTTGCTCGCGGCCGAGGACGAACTCGCCGCGCTCGACGACTACCTCGAGGGCGCCGAGGGAATGGAGCGGCTGACCCCGGAAGAGGCCGCGGCTATCGTGCCGATCCTGAGGCCGGGCGCCATCGCCGCCGCCGCCATCGAGCCCGACGCGCAGGACATCGACGTGGACCGCTTCCTGCAAGGATATGCGCGGCTGCTGAAGCGCCGCGGCGGCCGGATCGCGACCGGTGCCGGCGTCACTGCCATCGCGCGGGTGGGCAGTACCTGGCGGGTCGAGACGCCGGCCGGCGCCTTCGCGGCGCCGGTGCTCGTCAACGCCGCCGGGGCCTGGGCAGACGATGTCGCGCGCCTGGCCGGGCTGCGGCCGGCCGGGCTCCGGCCCTGCCGGCGCTCGGCCGCGATCCTGCCGGCCCCCGCGGGGCAGGCCATCGACCGATGGCCGCTCTTCGCCAGCGTGACGGATGCCTGGTACGCCAAGCCCGAGGCCGGCAAGCTGATGGTCTCACCCGCCGACGAAGACCCGGTCGACCCGCATGACGCCTGGCCCGAGGACATGGTGCTGGCCGAGGGGCTTTGGCGCTTCGAACAGGCCGTGACCATGAAGGTGACGCGGGTCGAACGCAGCTGGGCCGGTCTGCGCAGCTTTGTCCCCGACCGCACGCCCGTGGCCGGTTTCGCCCCCGACGCCGAGGGGTTTTTCTGGCTGGCGGGGCAGGGCGGCTACGGCATCCAGACCGCGCCCGCGCTCTCGCGCCTGGCGGCCGATCTGGTGCAGGGCCACGCGCCGGCGCTGGCCCCCGAGGTGGTCGCGGCGCTGGCGCCGGACCGGCTGATTTCACCTGAAAAAGCAAGGATTTGACATGAACGACATCACCCGCCTCGACCCCGGCCCGCGCATGAGCCAGGCCGTCATTCACAACGGCACCGTCCATCTCGCCGGGCAGGTCGGCGCGCCGGGGGGCAGCGTCACCGCCCAGACCACCGCCATCCTCGAGAAGATCGAGGCGCTGCTCGCGCGCTGCGGCTCGGACAAGTCGCGCATCCTCTCGGCCACGATCTGGCTCGCCTCGATGGAGGATTTCGCCGAGATGAACGCCGTCTGGGATGCCTGGGTCGACCCCGGAAACCCGCCCGCCCGCGCCTGCGGGGAGTCGCGGCTCGCCACCGACGAGCTCAGGGTCGAGATCATGATCGTCGCCGCACAGGCCGGCTGAAGGCCGGTCAGAAACCGTCAGCAGCCCCCGGCCATTTGTCGCGATCTGGCGGTTTCGACGGGGCCGGGCTGCGATGCTGGACCCCGTGACAGAGGCAACGGGGCAACGATGAAAACCCACGCACAGGCAGTGGTGATCGGCGGCGGGGTCGTCGGTTGCTCGATCCTTTACCACCTCGCGAAGCTCGGTTGGCAGGACGTCGTGCTGCTGGAACGCGACGAGCTGACCAGCGGCTCCACCTGGCATGCCGCGGCCAATATCCACGGGCTGCACGACAACACCAACATCTCGCGGATGCAGTTCTACACGATGCATCTCTACAAGGCGCTCGAGGCCGAGACGGGCCAGGGCTGCGGGGTGTTCCAGCCGGGCTCGCTCTACCTCGCCCAGACCGAGGCGCGCGAACACCAGCTTCGCCTGCAGGAAGCCAAGGCGCGCCTTTACGGCATCGACTTCCACGAGGTCACCCGCGCCGAGGCCGAACGCCTGCACCCGCTGGTCGATTTCGACGGCGTGCGCTGCATCATGTTCGAACCCGAGGGCGGCAATGTCGACCCTTCGGGCGTGACCGCCGCCTATGCCGCCGGTGCCCGGGCACGGGGGGCGGAAATCCATCGCTTCACCCCCGTCACCGCGACCGAACAGCAGCCCGACGGCAGCTGGATCGTGCGCACGCCCAGGGGCGACATCCACACCGGCTGGGTGGTGAACGCCGCCGGGCTCTGGGCGCGCGAGGTGGCGGCGCTGGCCGGGATCACCCTGCCGCTCGTGCCGACCGAGCACCAGTATTTCGTCACCGAGACCATGGCCGAGATCGCCGCGCTCGACCGGCGGCTGCCCTCGGTCGCGGACCGCGACGGCGAGTATTACCTTCGCCAGGAAGGCAACGGGTTGCTGGTGGGCGCCTATGAGCGCGACATGCGCTTCTGGGCCGAGGACGGCACGCCGCAGGGCTTCGGGCACGAGCTCTTCCCCGACGACCTGGACCGCATCGAGGAAAACATGATGCGCGCCATCGACCGGGTGCCGGCGGTGGCCGCGGCGGGCATCAAGCGGGTGATCAACGGGCCGATGATCTGGTCGCCGGATTCGGCCGCGCTCTTCGGCCCGGTGCCGGAACTGTCCAACTATTTCTGCTGCACGGGCATCATTCCCGGCTTCTCGCAATCGGGCGGGCTGGGGCTGATGTCGGCGCAGTGGATGATCGAGGGCGAGCCCGAGCGCGACCTCTTCGCCTGGGATCTCGCGCGCTTCGGCGACTGGGCCGACCGGTCCTTCACCCGCGCGCGGGTGGCCGACCAGTACGCGCACCGCTTCAAGATCCACTTCCCGAACGAGGAACGCGACGCCGGCCGCCCCCTGCGCACCCGCCCGGTCTACGAGACGCAAAAGGCGATGGGCGCGGTCTTCGGGCTCAATTACGGCTGGGAACATCCGCAATGGTTCGCCGGCACGCCCGCGGCCGCGCGCGAAAGCTACGGTTTCACCCGGCAGGACTGGTGGGCGCCGGTCGGGCGCGAGGCGCGGATGCTGCGCGACGCCGCCGGGATCATCGACATCTCCAATTTCGCCAGGTACCGCGTCGCCGGGCCGGGCGCCGAGGCCTGGCTGAATGCGCTCCTGGCCAACCGGATGCCGCGCGAGACAGGCCGCTCCTGCCTCGCGCCGCTGATCGGCAAGCGCGGCGGGATCGCCGGGGACTTCACCGTGACGCGGCTGGGCGACGCGGAATTCATGATGGTGGGCTCCGGCATGGCCGAGCGCTTTCACCGCCGCTTCTTCGACGCGGTGCCGCTGCCCGTGGACACCCGCTGGGAAAGCCGGACCGGGGCGCTCTGCGGCTTCAACGTCGCGGGTCCCAGGGCGCGCGAAATCCTCGCCGGGCTGACCGACGCCGATCTCTCGACCGCGGCTTTCCCCTTCATGCGCTCGCGCCGGATCGCGGTGGCCGGGATCGACTGCCTCGCGCTCCGCGTCTCCTTCACCGGCGATCTGGGCTGGGAGCTGCACTGCGCGACCGCGGACCAGGCCGCGCTCTACGCCGCGCTGCTGGAGGCCGCCGCGCCCTTCGGTGCCGGGCCGGTCGGCGCGCGGGCGCTGATGTCGCTCCGGCTCGAGAAGGGCTATGGCAGCTGGGGCCGGGAATACTCGCCCGAATACTGGCCGCAGGAATCCGGGCTGGAGCGGCTGGTGAAGCTCGACAAGGGTGATTTCCTGAACCGCGCCGCGGTCGCGGAGACGCTGGCGCAGCCCGCGCGCGAGCGCCTGGTCATGCTGGAGATCGACGCCGATGAGGCCGACGCCACCGGCGCCGAACCGGTGTTCCTGTCCGACGGCACCCCGGTCGGGCATGTCTCCTCGGGGGGCTATGGCTACCACGTGGAGAAATCGCTGGCGCTGGCCTATGTCGCGGCGGCGCATGCCGTGGCCGGGACGGAATTCGACGTCGCCGTGCTGGGCCGGCCACACCGCGCTCGCCTTCTGGAGGCCGCGCCCTTCGATCCCGCGGGCGCGCGGCTGCGGGCCTGAGCGGCCCTCCGGGCCGCGTTTCGCGCTGCGCGCGAGGATATTTGGACCACTTGGAGGGGCAGGCGACACGCCCCTCCGTCCAAGTGGCGGAAATATCCCCGCCGGAGGCAGGTATCGCCGCGAAGCGGCTTTACTTCGGCTGCAGCCGCACCGCCCCGTCGAGCCGGATCGTCTCGCCGTTCAGGTATTGCGTCTCGACGATCCAGCGCACGGTGCGGGCGAACTCCGCCGGGTCGCCCAGCCGCGAGGGGTAGGGGATGCCGGCGGCGAGCGCTTCCTGCAGCTCCTCGGGCATGGCCGCGACCATCGGCGTGCGGAAGATGCCCGGCGCGATGGTGTTCACCCGGATGCCATGGCGGGCGAGTTCGCGCGCCGCGGGCAGGCCGAGCGCGGCAATGCCCCCCTTAGACGCGGCATAGGCGGCCTGGCCGATCTGGCCCTCGAAGGCGGCGATGGAGGCGGTGTTGACGATCACGCCGCGGTCGCCCTCCGTCAGGGGAGCGGCCGCGGCCATCCGCGCGGCGGCAAGGCGCAGCATGTTGAAGGAGCCGACCAGGTTGACGCGCAGGACCGTCTCGAAGGCCTCGAGCGCCAGCGGCCCCTCGCGGCCGACGATCTTGCCCGCATCCGCGATGCCGGCGCAGTTCACCAGCACCCGCGCGGTTCCGTGCGCCGCCTCGGCCCTGGCGATGGCGGCCTCCGCGGCGGCCGCGTCGGCCACGTCCGCCCCCAGCGCGAGGCCGCCGATCTCCGTGGCGACGCCGGATGCGGCGTCCGCGCGCAGGTCGAGCACGCCCACCCGCGCGCCCGCCGCCGCCAGCGCCCGCGCCGTCGCCGCGCCAAGCCCCGAGCCGCCGCCCGTCACGATCGCCGCCACACCGTCGAGTTGCATCTTCGTCTCCTTCTCTGGACCGTTGCGGGCGGCTCTAGCGGCTTGGGGCGGGCAGGGCAACGCCCGTCAGATGATCTCGTCCTCGTCGAAGAGCGGGTCGCCCTCGAGCTGGGTGGAGAGCCGGTCGACCGTCGCCTCGGGGTCGGGGTGTTCCTTGATCTGGGCGACGTGGAAGAGCGCGTCGCCCTCGTTGACCACGGGCAGGTTGGCGCGGCCCACGATCAGCCCGGCGGTGTCGGCGCGGATCTCTTCCTCGACCTCTCCGAAGGGTCCCGAGACCGCGCCCAGCAGCCCGCCATGGTCGACCTCCTCGCCGATCGACCGGAAGGGCCGGAACAGCCCGCCGGCCGGCGAGCGCACCCAGTAGGAGCTGACGGAATGCAGCGGCTGGGCCCGGGCCCGGGCGATGCCCTTGGCCGGCAGCATGCCCAGCTCGCGCATCACGCGCTGGATGCCGGCCGCGCCGGCGCGCGCGGCGTACTCGTCGAAACGCAGCGCCTCGCCCGCCTCGAAGAGCAGCATTTCCACGTCATGCTCGGCCGCCACGGCCCGGAGCGATCCCTCGCGCAGGCTTGAGGTCAGGATCACCGGCGCGCCGAAGGCCTCGGCCAGCGCCAGTGCGCGGGGGCGGCCCGGCGACACCCGGATCTGGGGCAGGTTGGTGCGGTGGATCGCGGCCGAGTGCAGGTCGATCCCCACATCGGAGCGCGCCACGACCTGGGTGACGAAGAGATCGGCCAGCCGCGCCGCGAGCGATCCCCGCACCGTGCCCGGGAAGGAGCGGTTGAGGTCGCGCCGGTCGGGCAGGTAGCGCGACTGGTGAATGAAGCCGAGCGTGTTGACGATCGGCACTGCCAGCAGCGTGCCGCGCAGCCCTGCCAGCGTCTTGGAGCGCAGCAGCCGGCGCACGATCTCGACCCCGATCACCTCGTCGCCGTGGATCGCGGCGCTGACGAAGAGCGTCGGTCCCGGACGCTTGCCGTGGACCACGTGGACCGACATCGTCACCGGCGTGTGGTCGGACATGACGCTGACCGGCAGATCCACCGTGCGCCGCGTGCCGGGCGCGACGGTGGTGCCGTTGATCTCGAACCCGGCGCGTGGCGCCATCAGCCGCGCCCCTTGGTCTTGGTCTTCCAGGGCTTGGCGTTCTTGGCGATGTAGTCGATCATCATGCCGGCGATGTCCTTGCCGGTCGCTTTCTCGACCCCCTCGAGCCCGGGCGAGGAATTGACCTCCATCACCACCGCGCCGTGGTTGGAGCGCAGCATGTCCACCCCGCAGATATTGAGCCCCATGGTCTTGGCCGCGCGCACCGCCGTGGAGCGTTCCTCGGGCGAGATGCGGATCGCCTTGGCCGAGCCGCCCCGGTGCAGGTTGGACCGGAAATCGCCCTCGGCGCCCTGGCGCTGCATCGCCGCCACCACCCGCCCGCCGATGACGAAGGCGCGGATATCGGCGCCGCCGGCTTCCTTGATGAACTCCTGCACCAGCACGTAGACGCCGGTGCCGCGGAAGGCCTCGATCACCGACTTGGCCGACCGATCAGTGTCGGCCAGCACCACGCCGATGCCCTGGGTGCCCTCGAGCAGCTTGATCACCAGCGGCGCGCCGCCCGCGAGGCGCAGCACCTCGTCGGTCTGCTTCGGGTCGTGGGCGAAGGTGGTGACCGGCAGCCCGATGCCGTCGCGCGCCAGCAGCTGCATCGAGCGCAGCTTGTCGCGCGAGCGTTCGATCGCCACGGATTCGTTGACCGGGTAGACGCCCATCATCTCGAACTGGCGCAGCACCGCCAGTCCGTAGAAGGTGACCGAGGCGCCGATCCGCGGGATCACCGCGTCGTAGCCGAGGAGCTTCTCGCCGTTGTAATAGACCGAGGGCCGGCGCGCCGCCATGTTGATGTAGCACCGCGTCGTGTTGACGATGTCGAGTTCGTGGCCGCGATCCTCGGCGGCTTCCTTGATGCGCTTGTGCGAATAGAGGTTCGGGCTGCGCGACAGCATCGCGATCTTCATGCGGAGCTCCTTGTCTCGGCGGCGGATTTCCCCGGCGGGCCGGCCAAAAAGGAGCGGCCCGGGTTCACGAGGATGCGGCGTTTGCGGATGGCGGTCCGCCCGAGGATGATGTCGAAGGTCATCTCGGCGCGGTCCGCCAGGGACAGGTCGATGTGCCAGCGACGCGTGCCGAGCACAAGGGTCGTGCGGATCACGATCCGCCGCTCGGGCCGGCCGCTGGTGTTCTTGATCTCGCGTTCGTCGAGGATCGGCGCCTCGACCCGCGACGGCACGGCGTGGGGCACGGTGAAGGCGACCCAGCGCCGCCCTTCGCGGTCGAAGGTCACCTGGTCCTCGGCATGGATGGCCGAGGTACGCGCGCCGGTGTCGATCTTGGCCTTCAGACGGCCGATGCCGAGATCCGGCAGGCCGATATCCTCGCGCCAGCCGATCTCCATGCGTGGGCGCGGGGCGGTGGTCTTGCCGTCCGGCGCCTTGGGCGCGCTGCGGCGGGCGATCTCTCCCGGCATGGGGCGGTGCGTCTCCCGTGTGGTCCGGTCTCCGAGCAAACAGCATGTATGGCCCGATTGAAACCGCCAATTTCCCGGCGCGCGGGCCGGCATCCCGAAAAGCCGCATTGCACCCTGCCGGTTTTGCTGCTGATCTTGTCCCGGGGAGGATGGCGCGAGATGAACCTGGCGAACTGGCTCGACCGGACCGCGGTGACCGCCGGCGCAAGCCCGGCGCTGCATCTCGGGACCGAGGTGATGGCGGATTACGCCGGCTTCCGGGACCGGGCCGCGGGGCTGGCGCGCGGCCTGGCGGATCGCTTCGGCGTCGCGCCCGGCGACCGCGTCGCGCTCTTCATGAAGAACGGCCCCGACTATCTCGTGGCCTTCTACGCCGCCTGGTACGCGGGCGCGGCCGTGGTGCCGATCAACGCCAAGCTGCACGCCCGGGAGGCCGCGTGGATCCTGGGCGACGCGGGCGCGCGGCTGGCCGTCGCCACGCCCGAGCTGGCGGCGGAGCTTGCCGCCGCGGCGCCGGAGACGCCGGTGCTGGTCGCCGGTGACGCCGATTTCGAGGCGCTGGCCGGCTGCGCGCCCGTCGCCGCGCCCGCGCCGCGCGACCCGGGGGATCTCGCCTGGCTCTTCTACACCTCGGGCACGACGGGGCGGCCCAAGGGCGTCTGCATGACCCACCGGATGCTGGCGACGATGAGCCTCGCCTACCTCGCCCATGTCGACCCGGTCTCGGCGGAGGACGCGGTGCTCTACGCTGCGCCGATGAGCCACGGGGCGGGCATCTACAACATGATCCATGTCCTGAAGGGCGCGCGCCATGTCTGCCCGGCCTCGGGCGGGTTCGACGCCGGCGAGGTTCTGGAGCTTGCCGCCCGGCACGGGCGGGTGTCGATGTTCATGGCGCCGACGATGGTGCGCCGCCTCCTGGACACGGCGCGGGCGGACGGGGACCGGGCCGAGGGGCTGATGACCGTGGTCTACGGGGGCGGGCCGATGTACCGCGCCGATATCGAGCAGGCGGTCGATTGGTTCGGGTCGAAATTCGTGCAGATCTACGGGCAGGGAGAATGCCCGATGTGCATCACCGCGCTCTCGCGCGCCGAGGTGGCCGACCGCGCGCATCCCCGCTGGCGCGCGCGGCTCGGCTCGGTCGGGCGGGCGCAGGCGCCGGTGGCGCTGCGGATCGGCGATGCCGAGGGCCGCCCGCTGCCGCCGGGCGAGATCGGCGAGATCATGGTGCGCGGCGACCCGGTGATGCCGGGCTACTGGCAGAATCCCGAGGCGACCGCGAAGACGCTCCGCGACGGCTGGCTGATGACCGGCGACGTGGGTTGGATGGACGAGGACGGCTACCTGACGCTGCAGGACCGGTCCAAGGACGTGATCATCTCCGGCGGGACGAACATCTACCCCCGCGAGGTGGAGGAGGTGCTGCTGACCCATCCCGACGTCCACGAGGTCGCGGTGGTCGGCCGCCCCGACGCCGAATGGGGCGAGACGGTGGTGGCCTTCGTGGTGCCGGCGCCGGGCGCCGGGCTCGACCCGGCGGCGCTGGACGCCCATTGCCTGGCGGAGATCGCGCGCTTCAAGCGGCCCAAGGCCTACCGCGCGCTGCCCGAGCTGCCGAAGAACAATTACGGCAAGGTGCTGAAGACCGAACTGCGCAAACGACTGGAGGAGGACGGCCAATGACCGATCTGAGCGGCAAGACCGCGCTGGTGACCGGGTCCGTGCAGGGCATCGGGATGGAGATCGCCCGCGCGCTGGCGGGGGCGGGGGCGCGGATCGCGGTGCATGGGCTCGCCGGCGACGAACAGGCCCGCGAGGCCTGCGAGACGATGGAGAAGGCCGGCGCGCCCGAGGCGGAATTCTTCCCCGGCGACCTGCGCAACCCGACCCTGATCCGCGAGATGATGGCCGCCGTCCATGCCTGGGGCGGGACGGATATCCTGGTGAACAATGCCGGCATCCAGCACACGGCCCCCCTGGGCGAGATGCCCGCCGAGACCTTCGAGCAGATCATGGCCGTCAACCTGCATGCCTGTTTCCATACCATGCAGGCCGCGCTGCCCGAGATGGCCCGGCGCGGCTATGGCCGGGTGGTCAACATCGCCAGCGTGCACGGGCTGGTCGGATCGGTGAACAAGGCCCCCTATGTCGCGGCCAAGCACGGGCTGGTGGGCCTGTCCAAGGTGGCGGCGCTGGAATACGCCGCCGCGGGCGAGGCGGCCAAGGGCGGCGTGACCGTCAACTGCATCTGCCCCGGCTGGACCGAGACGGTGCTGATCGAGCCCCAGATCGCGGCCCGCGCCAAGACCTTCGGCGGCGACCGTGACAAGGGGGTGGCGGACCTCTTGTCGGAAAAGCAGCCCTCGCGGCGGCTGTCGGACCCGTCGGAAATCGGCGCTCTGGCGCTCTGGCTCGCGTCGCCGGTGGCCCATAACGTGACCGGCACGGCGATCCCGGTGGATGGCGGCTGGACGGCGCAGTGACGCCGCGTCGGCGTTGATTTCCATCAAGGCGGGGCGGTGCCGGCCGGGGCAGTCTCGGCCCGTCCCGGGTCCGCCCGGCAGAGAGTGACAGGGAAAGGAGCCTACCCATGACCAGACCGAAGACCCGCATCGCCGCGCTTGCCCTCGCGCTCGTCTCCGCGGGGGCGCTCGCCGCCTGCACGCCCGCGCCGGAGGCATGCGAACCCGGCGTGAAGGATCTGGGCCAGATCGACAGGGCGGTGCCCTCCGGCCAGTGCTGAGGGGCTGACCCCCCCGCCCGGACGACCCGCCGGGCGGGGGTGACGCGGGGCGCGGCGCGATGCGTGCGGAGCGCATGTTGGGGGG
>CAJXYS010000035.1 GCA_913063035.1 uncultured Maritimibacter sp.
CCGGAAACAGATGCGCGTTCCACAATAATATCGTTTTTTGGGCCGTATTTATGCCCAACTTCGCAGCCAGTTTCGCAGGATGGGACGGGAGAGCCGCGACCGGAGTCGCGATCCCCCCGTCGCAATGATGAAGGTGCGGCACCGTCGCGCGGCCGGAGGATCCGGCGCAGGGGCGACACTGCCCGCGCTTTGCCGACAGGACCGGAGGGGGCGTAACTATGACGAGTAATACCGCGTTGAAGCAGGAACCGGCAGCTATCGAGGCCTGCACGATCGCAAGAGACATCCAGACCTTCGATCTTCTGATCGAGGACATGGAACAGGAGCTCGGTGAACGCTGGGGCGACCTGAACTTCGAGGACGGGCTGGCCTTCATGGCCGAACCCGAGGCCGTCAACCTGACATTCGTCGCCATCGCGGTAGACGCGCAGGACGAGCCGAATTTCGACACGGTCGGGGACATCATCCGATCGGCCAAGGGACTCGGGGTCAAGGTGATCCTGATCGCCGACGATCTGAGCCCCATGGCATTGCACCAGCTGTTGCGGATGGGGGCGGACGACTTCGTGCCCTACCCCCTGCCCGACAACGCGCTGCAGGACGCGATCGAGCGTCAGATGAAGGCGGCCGCCGCGCCCACGCTGCTGCTGTCGAACCCGACGGGCGGTCCGGCGACGGGCGGCGGCGGACGCGACCACGAAGGCGTGGTTCTGCCGGTCCACGGCCTGTCGGGCGGCGTCGGCGCGACAACGCTGGCGGTGAACCTCGCCTGGGAGCTGGCGACCGCCTCGAAGATGGACGCGCCGAAAGTCTGCGTGATCGATCTCGATCTTCAGTTCGGCACCGTCTCGACCTATCTCGACCTGCCCCGCCGCGAAGCGGTCTACGAGCTTCTGTCGGACACCTCGGCCATGGATGCCGAGGCGCTGGACCAGGCGATGATGAGCTTCCAGGACAAGATCAAGGTTCTGACGGCGCCGTCCGAAAGCCTGCCGCTGGACTTCCTGAGCCAGGACGACGTCTCGGCGATCATCGACCAGGCGCGGCACGACTACGATTTCGTGGTGGTCGACATGCCGACCACGCTGGTGCAATGGACCGAGACGGTGCTGAACGCGGCCCAGGTTTACTTCGCGCTGGTGGAACTCGACATGCGCTCGGCGCAGAACGCGCTGCGCTTCATTCGGGCGCTGAAGGCCGAGGACCTGCCCTATGAACGGGTGCGCTACGCGCTCAACCGGGCGCCGAAATTCACCGACCTGTCGGGCAAGTCGCGCGCCAAGCGCATGGCCGAGAGCCTCGATATCGACATCGAGCTCTGGCTGCCCGACGGCGGCAAGCAGATCCTTCACAGCGGCGACCATGGCATGCCGATCTTCAACACGGCCAAGAAGAACCCGCTGCGCAAGGAAATCGAGAAACTGGCGAAATCCCTGCAAGACCTCATCGCGGCCGAAGCGACCGCATGACGCATTCGAGGTGACCCGTGTTCAGTCGTTATCGCAAGGACAGTAAACCGGCCGCGTCCCCCGCGGCCACGGCGGGCAGCGCCAAGCCCGCCGCCGCGACGCCGGCCGGCGCCGGCAGCGCGGAGCCCATCGACCTGCAACAGGTGGCCGCGCTGAAGGCGCAGGCCAAGGCCGCGCCGCGCAAGAAACCGGCCGCCCAGGCCGCGCCGACCCGCCCGGTGCCCGAAGACAAGGAACAGAAGCGCCGCGACAAGCTCTCCGAGGTGCGCACCGAGCTGCACAAGATGCTGCTCGACACGCTGAACCTCGCCGCGCTCGAACATGCCTCGGAAGCCGAGTTGCGGGCCGAGATCACCTCGATCTGCGCGGACGGGCTGAACGAGATGGGGGTCGTGCTCAACAAGGAAGAGCGCGCGATCCTCAACCAGGAACTCTATGACGAGGTGACGGGTCTCGGCCCGCTGGAGCCCCTTCTCAAGGACGACACCGTCAACGATATCCTGGTGAACGGTCCGCAGCAGATCTTCGTGGAACGTGACGGCCGGCTCGAGCTGACGACCGTCCGCTTCAAGGACGAACGCCACCTGCTGCGCATCATCGACAAGATCGTCTCGGCGGTGGGCCGGCGCGTCGACGAGTCCAACCCCTATGTGGACGCGCGACTGGCCGACGGTTCGCGTTTCAACGCGATGGTGCCGCCGATCGCGGTGGACGGCAGCCTGGTCTCGATCCGGAAATTCAAGAAAGACAAGCTCGGCATCCCCGATCTCGTCCGCTACGGCGCCTTTTCCGACGAGATGGCCGCCTATCTCGAAGCGGCGGTCGCCTGCCGGCTCAACATCATCGTCTCGGGCGGTACGGGCTCGGGCAAGACGACGACGCTCAACGCGCTGTCGTCCTTCATCCACAACGCCGAGCGCATCATCACCATCGAGGACACCGCGGAACTGCAGCTTCAGCAGGTCCATGTGGGCCGGATGGAAAGCCGCCCCGCCAATGTCGAGGGCCGCGGCGCGGTCAGCCAGCGCGACTGTCTGAAGAACGCGCTCCGGATGCGGCCCGACCGCATCATCGTCGGCGAGACCCGCGGCGAGGAGGTGATCGACATGCTCCAGGCCATGAACACCGGCCATGACGGGTCGATGACCACGATCCACGCCAACTCGGCCCGCGACGCGGTCAGCCGGCTCGAGAACATGATCTCGATGTCCGGCATCGAGATGCCGATGAAGGCGATGCGCCAGCAGATCGCCTCGGCGGTGAACCTGATCGTGCAGATCAGCCGCCTGCAGGACGGCTCGCGCCGCATGGTCTCGGTCTCGGAGATCACCGGGATGGAGGGTGACGTCATCACCATGCAGGAAATCTTCAAGTACCAGCGCGACGGGCTGGACGGAGACGGCCGGATCATCGGTCGTTTCATGCCCAGCGGCATCCGCTCGCATTACTCGGAACGCTTCCGCCAGTGGGGCTATGACCTGCCGGCCAGCATCTACGATCCATCGGCCGCGGAGTAACGTCATGACGATCAGCATCGAACCGATCATCTACGCCCTGATCTTCGTGGCGGTCCTGCTTCTGGTGGAGGGGATCTACCTTGTCGTCTTCGGGAAATCGATCTCGCTCAACAACCGGGTGAACCGCCGGCTCGACATGCTCGAGAAGGGCGGCACGCGCGAGGCGGTCTTGGAACAGCTCCGAAAGGAGATGAACCAGTACAACTCGGCCAAGTCGATCCCGATCTACGCGATCATCGCGAACAAGGCGCAGAAGGCGAATATCGCCTTCAACCCGAAGGCCCTCGTGCTGATCATGATGCTGCTCTCGGGAATCTGCTTCGGGCTGCTGACGCTGTTGACCGGCGCGGCACTGCCGGTGCGGATCGCGGTCTCGGTCGCGATGGGGATCGGGGCGGTCTATACCTGGATCGACAACAAGGCCAAGAAGCGGCTCGCCCTGTTCGAGGAGCAGCTCCCCGATGCGGTGGAGCTCATGGTCCGGTCGCTGCGGGTCGGGCACCCCTTCTCGAGCGCGGTCAACATCGTCGCCAAGGAGGTGCCCGATCCGCTCGGCACCGAGTTCGGCGTGATCGCCGACGAGGCAGCCTATGGCGGCGACATCACCGAGGCGCTGAAGGACCTGGCCGAACGCGTGGACATGCAGGACGTCCGCTTCCTCGCGGTGGCGGTGACGATCCAGCAGCAGTCGGGCGGCAACCTCGCCGAGATCCTCGACGGTCTTGCCCGGGTGATCCGCGCACGCTTCAAGCTGTTCCGCCGCGTCAAGGCGATCACCGCCGAGGCCAAGTGGTCCGGCTGGTTCCTGTCGGTCTTCCCGATCGTGGCGCTGGTCGGCATCAGCGTGCTGGAGCCGAACTACTATGACGAGGTCAAGGAGACCTCGCTCTTCATCCCCGCCGCGATCGGCGTGGGCGTCTTCCTCGTGGTCAACGTCATCTACATGAAGATGATGGTGAACATCAAAGTCTGAGGAGTCCGATCATGGACGCGTTCAATCGCCTGAACGACTTTCTCGTGACGCAGTTCGGCCCGCTCGGGCCGCTCTTCGCGACCGGGATGCTGGGGGTTCTGCTGATCTCGGCCGTGCTGCCCTTCCTGGTGCAGCGCCGCGCCGACCCGCTGGATAAGCTGCGCGACCAGGTCCCGCATCCTTCGGCGCTTCACAAGCCGGGCAACCAGACCCAGGCCAAGGCGAACCTGCGCCAGAAGGAAAGCTCGCAGAAGCTGGACAAGTTCGCCACCTTCCTCGAACCGCAGGACGAGGGCGACTACAGCGAGGCCCGCAAGAAGATGATGCAGGCGGGCTACCGGTCCAAGACCGCGATCCGCACCTATCACCTCGCGCAGTTCGCGCTGGGCGTTTCGCTGCTGATCTTCGGCGCGCTGATGGCGATCCTCACCTCCTCGGCCGACGGCATCAAGGTGCACAGCCTGCTGCTCTGGATCATCCTGCCGGGGCTCGTGGGCTACTACATGCCGGCCTACTGGGTCGAGCGCCGCCGCCAGGCCCGGCAGGAAGAGATCGTCAACGGCTTCCCTGATTCGCTGGACATGATGCTGGTCTGCGTCGAGGCCGGCCAGTCGCTGGACCAGTCGATCATCCGCGTGGCCAAGGAAATCCGCGCCGGGTTCCCGGCGCTTGCCGACGAATACGAAATCGTCGCCCACGAGATGAAGGCCGGCAAGGACAAGGTCAACGTGCTCAAGGACATGGCGGAACGCTGCGGGGTTCCCGACATCTCGTCCTTCACCACCGTGCTGATCCAGTCGGCCAGCTTCGGCACCTCGATCGCCGAGGCGCTGCGGGTCTATGCCGGCGAGATGCGAGACAAGCGGGTCATGCGGGCCGAGGAAAAGGCGAACGTTCTGCCGACGAAGCTGACGCTGGGCACGATGATGTTCACCGTGCCGCCACTTCTGATTATCCTGATCGGGCCGTCCGTCTATGACATCATGGACGTGCTGGGCGGCGGTGGCGGGGGCCTGCCGTAAGCGCCCGCGCCGCGGTGCGACTGGAACAGGACCGGGACCCGAACATGGACACGACTCCCGCGCAGGCGCTGCTGTTGCTGATCGCCGCCTTCCCGATCTCGATCTGGGCGGCGTGGAGCGACATGAAGTACATGCGCATCCCCAACCCGTCGGTCGTCGCGCTGACGCTCGGGTTTCTGGTTCTCGGACCGATCGCGCTGCCCCTCGACGTCTTTGCCTGGCGGCTGCTCAACCTCGTGGTGGTGCTCGTCGTGGGGTTCCTGCTCTCGAGCGCCGGCAAGCTCGGGGCGGGCGACGCGAAATTCGCGGCCGCGGCCGCGCCCTATATCGCGCCGGGCGACCTGTTCGCCTTTCTCTACATTCTCGCCTTCGGGCTGCTCGCGGCCTTCGCCACGCACCGCCTCTTCCGCGCCCTGCCCGCGATGCGCCGGGCGACGGCCGACTGGCATTCCTGGACCGTGACGCGGGACTTTCCGCTGGGCTTCGCGCTGGGGGGCATCCTGATTTTCTATCTCGGGCTCGCGGCGCTGCAGCCGGCCTAGCGCTGCGCGTCCGCGCGCTCCAGCAGGATGTAATGATCGCTCCGGCGCACCTCGGTGAAGACGAGATCCGGCCGCTCGGCCAGCGCGGAGAGGATGTGGTTGCGCATCGGCAGCGCCGTCGGACAGAGCGGCACGAGAAAGAGATCGGACCGCGCCAGCGCGTCGAGCCCGCCGTAATACCAGGGCGCGCCCCCCTCCAGACGCTCCCCCGCCCCGAAGAGCCAGAGCCCCGAAACCGCGTCGGCCATGAAGATCGTCCGCCCGTCCGCGAACCCGGCGTCACGCAGATCCGCGGCCATCGCGCTGTACATGCCGACATTGCCGGTGGTCAGCGCGCAATGCGGCAGCGGCTGGCCGTAGAGCATGGCGAGCGGCTCCTCGCCGACCCGGCGCGCCTCGCGCTCCGGATCCTCGTAGGAGAGCCGCGTGCGCGCCGAGAGGTTGAAGGCGCGCTTCTCGTGGACCGCGAAATCCGCATGTGCCGGGTCCGGCAGGATCGGCACGTACTCGGCCGCGGGCAGCTGTGCATGGCGCACGGGGCTGAAGACGATATTGACCAGCGACGGGCCGATCAGCGCGAAGGCCACCACCGCCGCCGTGGAAATGGCATTGCGCATCTCCCAGCCGATGCCGTTGCGCAGGTTTCGCTCTGGACGCAGGGCGAGCAGCAACACCGCCACCAGCACGAGCCATTGCGGATCGTTGCCCCAGTTCTGGTAGGTGACGTAGACGAAGCCCGGGACGAGCAGCAGCAGCACCACCCCGGCCACGAGCCGCTCGGACTGGCGCAAAAGCGCCACCGCCAGCAGAAGAAGCCCGTTCGACAGCAGGAACCTGGCGCCGATCAGCAGTTCCGCCAGCCCGTCGCCCGGGCGCGGGCGCACCTCGCTCTGCGCCACGAAGACCAGATCGGCGAGATAGGCCTGCCAGTAGGCGACCCCGAAGGCCAGCGTCATGGCGGCGACCACGGCAAGACCCGCCAACAGCGCCGTGACGATCGCGCCCCATTGCTCTCGCAGCAGCAGCGCGACCAGGACCGGCAAGATGAAGGCCGCCACATACGTCGCCTTGATCAGCGCCAGCGCCGCGATGCCGAGCCCCAGCACCAGGCCGTCGACCACGGCCGACCGGCGCGGGCCGGGATCGACCAGCGCGACGACCAGGACGACGAAGGTGATCGCCCAGGCCCAGCGGTTGTAATGCATCGAGATCGACACGCTGGTATCCGGCGCACCATGTACCAGCGCCACGACGAGCGTGAGCACCAGGAACCCGAAGACATAGGCCAGCCGCGGTCCCAGCCGGGTGACACCCGCCCACCAGACGGCGGGCAGCAGCAGCCCGGCGACGAGGATCTGCCCGGCCAGGATCGCCTTGCCGATCCCCATCCCGACCCCGACGAAGAGCGAGAACGGCGCAAAGGCGGCAATCCCCACCGGCGTCATGAAATCCAGATGCGGGATCTCGCCCAGTGCCATGCGCAGGACGATATCGGCCAGGTGGATGGAATCGCCCTCGTGCTGGTTGATCAGCAGCGCCCCGCGGCCGATCTGCACCAGGGCCTCGACCGCCAGAAGCGCCACAAGAAAGATCAGCAGAAGCGTACCGTTGGGTCCAGTGGCTCTGCTCATGCCTGCCTCGTTCCATTTTTTCGCCATAGTATTCCGGCAGGGTCCCACATGCAAAACAAAGACGGACGGGGCGGATCCGCCGGGCGCGAGGCGCGTCCGGGCCGCCGCCCCAGAAGCAACGCCGAGGTCGACCCATGAACATGCATCCCGGGGACGTGCTTGCCCCGCCGCCGCCGCGCTCTCTTGCCGATACGGGGCTCAACATCGTGATGATGCGGGACATCCTGCTCAAGACGATGTTCCGCCAGAACCTCGAGACCGTGTCGCAGGTCTCGCGCGCGGTCTGCCTGCCGATCCCGGTGGCACAGGAACTCGTGGATCTCGCGCGCGAGCAGAAGCTCGTCGAGGCGATGGGCAACATGCACGCCACCTCGTCCTCGGAGATGGTCTACCAGCTTTCCGAGGCCGGCCGGGCCCGCGCGCTCGACGCGCTGTCGCAATCCGAATACTACGGCGCGATGCCGGTTCCGCTCGACGTCTATTACGAGCAGACCCGCCGCCAGTCGGTCACCAACATCCAGATCACGCGGCAGATGCTCGAGGGCTCTATGGGCCATCTCATCCTGCCGGAGGGCATGCTGGAAAACCTCGGCCCCGCGGTCAGCTCCGGCCGCTCGATCCTGCTTTACGGGCCGCCGGGCAACGGCAAGTCGTCGATCTCGAACGGCATCCGCGACGCGCTCGGCGACCGGATCTACGTGCCCCGCTGCATCGAATATGCCGGCCAGGTCATCACGGTCTACGACCCGATCGTGCACAACAAGGCCGAGGCGCTCGAGGACGATCCGACCTCGCTGCGGCGCAGCTCCAACCGGTTCGACCAGCGCTACGTGCTCTGCGACCGGCCCACGGTGATGACCGGCGGCGAGCTGACGCTCGACATGCTGGACCTGAACTACAACAAGACCTCGCGCACCTACCAGGCCTCGCTGCAGCTCAAGGCCACGGGCGGCGTCTTCATCGTCGACGACCTGGGCCGCCAGCAGGAGCCGCCGCAATCGATCATCAACCGCTGGATCGTGCCGATGGAGGCGGGCTACGACATCCTGGCGCTGCAGTCGGGCGAGAAGTTCGAGGTGCCATTCGATACGCTGGTGATCTTCTCGACCAACTTCCATCCGAACCAGATGTTCGACGGCGCGGCGCTGCGCCGGATCTTCTTCAAGATCAAGATCGACGGCCCGACGCAGGAGGAATTCCTCAAGGTCCTGGCGATGATCGCCAAGAAGAAGGGCATGCCGCTAGACGAGGACAGCCTCGTGCATCTCGTGCGCAACAAGTATCCCGAGATCGGTAATGTCTATGCCAACTTCCACGGCCCCTTCCTCGTCGACCAGATGGCGGCGATGTGCGACTACGAGGGCCAGCCCTACCGGATGACGCCGGAGCTGGTCGACCGGGCCTGGGCGAACCTCTTCGTGCGCGACGAAGAAATCCATCACTGACGCCGCGGCCGCGGCCGGGCCGATTTCCGGCGGCGGGGGCTTTCCCCCGCCGCGCGGACCGCTACTCTCGGCCCGATGGCCGAGCTGCCCCCCCTCTTCGCCGACTGGTTCGCGTCCCGCGGCTGGTCCGTACATCCGCACCAGGCGGAGATGCTGGCGCGCGCCGATGCGCCGGCGCTGCTGCTCGTGGCACCGACCGGCGGCGGCAAGACCCTGGCGGGCTTCCTGCCCAGCCTGGCGGAACTGGCCGACCGCCCCCATGAGGGGCTGCACACGCTCTACATCTCGCCGCTCAAGGCGCTCGCGGCCGACATCCGGCGCAACCTGACCGCGCCCGTTGCCGAGATGGGCCTGCCGATCCGGATCGAGGACCGGTCGGGCGATACCACGCAGACCCAGCGCCGCAAGCAGCGCGCCTCCCCGCCCCATATCCTGCTGACCACGCCCGAGAGCCTCGCGCTGCTGCTGTCCTACGAGGACGCGCCGCGCATCTTCGCCGGTCTGCGCCGCGTCATCGTGGACGAGATCCATGCCCTGGCCGAATCGAAACGCGGCGACCAGCTGATGCTGGGGCTCTCGCGACTGCAGACGCTGGCGCCGGGGCTGCGCCGCGTCGGGCTCTCGGCCACGGTCGAGGATCCGGCGGCGATCGCCCGCTTCCTCGCGCGCCATCCCGATCCCTGCGAGATCCTGCGCGCGGACCCGGGCCCCGACCCCGAGATCGCCATGCTCGAGACCGACACGCCCCCGCCCTGGGCCGGCGGCGGCGGGCGCTACGCGATCCCGGCCGTGCTGGAGGAGCTGCGCCGCCACAACACCACGCTGATCTTCCACAACACCCGCGCCCAGGCCGAGATCTTCTTCCACGCGCTCTGGCAGGCCAATTCCGACAACCTGCCCATCGGCATCCATCACGGCTCTCTCTCGCGCGAGGCCCGCCAGAAGGTCGAGGCCGCGATGGTCGCCGGCGAATTGCGCGCGATCGTCTGCACCGGCTCGCTCGATCTCGGGATCGACTGGGGCGACGTGGACCTGGTGATCCAGGTCGGCGCGCCGAAGAACGTCAAGCGGCTGGTGCAGCGGATCGGGCGGGCCAACCACCGCTACAACGCCCCCTCCAAGGCGCTGCTGGTCCCCGCGAACCGGTTCGAGGTGGTGGAATGCCGCGCCGCGCTGGACGCGGTGCGCGCCCATGACCTCGACGGCGCACCCCGCGGCCCGGGCCCCCGCGACGTGCTCTGCCAGCATATCCTGATCGCCGCCTGCGCCGGCCCCTTCGCGGCGGACACGCTCTATGGCGAGATCCGCGCGGCCGGCCCCTACGCGGCCCTCTCCCGCGCAGAGTTCGACGATTGCCTCGATTTCTGCGCCACCGGGGGCTACGCGCTCCGCGCCTATGACCGCTGGCAGCGGCTGAAGCAGGGGCCGGACGGGCTCTGGCGGCTGCGCGATCCCCGCAGCGCGCGCAACATCCGCATGAATATCGGCACCATCGTCGATTACGAGACGGTCAAGGTCCGGCTGAAGAACCGGCGCGGCGGCGCCCCGCTCGGCGAGGTGGAGGAAGCCTTCGCCGCGTCGCTGAGCCCCGGCGACACGTTTCTCATCGGCGGCCAGGTCGTGCGCTACGAGGGGCTGCGCGAGATGGTGGTCGAAGTCAGCCGCGACCGCGGCCGCGCGCCCAGGATCGCGGTTTTCATGGGCACCAAGATGGCGACCTCGACCCTTCTGTCGGACCGGGTTCTCGGCATCCTCCAGCAACGAAGCTGGCCGGACCTGCCCGGCCACACCGCCGACTGGCTCGCGCTTCAGCGCCGCATCTCGCGGCTGCCCGCCCCGAACCGGCTGCTGATCGAGAGCTTCCGGCGCGAGGGGCGCGCGCATAGCTGCATCTACGGCTTCGCGGGGCGGAACGCGCAGCAGACGCTGGGCCTCATGCTGACCCAGCGCATGGAAGCGGCCGGTCTGCAGCCGCTCGGCTTCGTCGCCAGCGACTACGCGACGCTGGTCTGGGGGCTCGAGCCGCTCACCGACCCGGCGCCGCTCTTTACGCGGGCGGGGCTGCGTGACGCGCTGGAGACCTGGCTGGCCTCGAACGCCGTGATGAAGCGCACCTTCCGCGCCTCGGCCATCGTCGCCGGGCTGATCGAGCGCAACATGCCCGGGCAGCGGCGCAGCGGCAAGCAGGCGACCTTTTCCTCGGACATCCTCTACGACACGCTGCGCAAATACGATCCCGACCACCTGCTCCTGCGCATCACCCGCGAGGAGGCCATGCGCGGGCTGGTGGATTTCAGCCGGCTCGAGGCGATGATCGACCGGATCGGCGACCGGATCGACCTGGTCGCGGCGCCGCATGTCACGCCGCTGGCGGCACCGCTCCTGCTCGAGGCCGGGCGCGTCCCGATCGAGGGCGCGGGCGCGGCACGGCTGATGGACGAGGAAGCCGCCCGGCTGATGGCCGAGGCCGGGCTCGGATAGGGCCGCGGCCCTCCAAGTGGCGGAAATATCCCCGCCGGAGGCATGGAATCGCCGCGCAGCGGCCCTTGCGCGGCGGCGCCACAGGGTGTTTCTGACGGGTATGCACGGGCATGACTTTCCCCTCGCGGACGCGACCCTCACGGCGCTCGGATCGGGCGCGCTGTTCTGGCGTGCCGAGTCGCTCCTTTGCGTCTCGGACCTGCATCTCGGCAAGGCCGAGCGGATCGCCCGGCGGGGCGGTGCGCTGCTGCCCCCGTTCGAGACCCGCGACACGCTCGCCCGGCTCGCCGACGACATCGCGTCGACCGATCCGGCGGTCGTGGTCTGTCTCGGCGACAGTTTCGACGATCTCGCGGCGGCCGGCGGTCTCGGCGAGGCGGAGCGGACCTGGCTGATGCAGCTCATGGCCGGCCGGCGCTGGATCTGGGTCGAGGGCAATCACGATCCGGGGCCGGTCGATCTGGGCGGCACGCACCGGGCGGAGCTGGCGCTCGGGCCGCTGGTCTTCCGCCATATCGCCCGTCCGGACGCCGCCGGCGAGGTCTCGGGCCATTATCATCCCAAGGCCCGGCTCGCCCGCCGGAGCCGGCCGGCCTTTCTCGTCGACAGCCGGCGCGTGATCCTGCCTGCCTACGGCACCTATACCGGGGGGCTTGCCTGCCACGCCCCGCCCCTGGCCGGGCTGATGGGTCCGCAGGCGATCGCGATCCTGACGGGGGCGCCGCCGCGCGCCATGCCGATGCCGCGCCGCTAGATGAGCCCGGCGGCGCGCACCGCCGCGCGGTACTTGCGGCTGACCGGGACATGGGCACCGGTCTTCAGCACCAGGACGTCGCGCCCGCGCTCGCGCTGATGCCGGACCACCGCCTCCGGCGCGATCCAGTGCGAGCGGTGAACGCGCAGCCCGTCAAGCCCCTCGAGCTCGTCCAGCGCATCGACGAAACGCATCAGCAGCCGTTGCCGGCCGCGGGCCGTGACCACCTCGACGTAATGGTCATCGACCGAGAGATGCAGGATGTCGCTGCCCATGTCGGCGGAAAGCCGGCGCAGCAGGCGCGGTTCTGCCGTGGAGTCTTCGGGCGCGGACGCGTCGGCCTCGGCCGCCGCGCGCCCCGCACCCGTCAGGAAATAGTGGAAGATATTCACCCAGAGCGCCACCGTGAACACGACCAGCGCGAGATACCAGACCGGCGGCATTTCGGAGATATCGAAGTCCAGCACGACGCAATGGAACCAGTGCAGGAACCAGGTGAAGAGACCGGTGAAGACCAGCACGCGCGCCAGCGCCACGGGCCAGTAGCCGAAGCGCAGGGTGTGGCGATCGCTCAGCACGAGAAGCGCGGTTGCAAGCAGGATCGACGCGCCGATGAAGCCGCCCCAGTAGACCAGCCGCTCGGGCAGGGCATAGGACGAATAGGTTCCGAGCGGACCGGTCAGCGCCGTCAGGAGCGTCGCCAGCGCCCAGGATCCGAGTGTCAGCGGCCGGAGCATCCGCACCAGGACCTCGATGGGAAAGCGCACCACTTTCGCGACCACCGCTATTGGGAGAAACCTGTCTGCCAGGATCAAGTGCCGCACATCAGGTCCTGAACGGTTACGAGAACTCAACATTCGATATACTATGCGCCTGGCCCGCTCGTTGGATAGATGAAACGTTGCCACATGGAAAACGCGACAGGCAATCACCGGTTTGAGTCAATCCGTTGCAGTTTTGACCTGCAGGCGCTGATGCGCACGCTCGGCGCCGAGATGATCGAGATCGCGTCCGGGCGCTGCCGGATCGCGGCGCCGATTCTGCCCTCGGCCACCCAGCAGCACGGATATGCCCATGCCGGGCTGACCTTCGCCATCGGCGACAGCGCGGCCGGCTACGCGGCCCTTTCGCTGATGCCGGAAGGCAGCGAAGTCCTGACCAGCGAGATGAAAATCCATCTCTTGGCCCCGGGGAAAGGGGATCGGCTGGTCGCCACGGGCAGCGTCGTCAAGCCCGGCCGCCGGCTGATGGTGGTGCGCGCCGATGTCGTGGCGGAGACCGGCGAGGACCGCGTGCCGGTCGCCACGCTTCTCGGAACGATGGTGCCCGTTGCCGGGTGACGCCAATCCGCGTCAGGCCGTCAGCCCCTCTGGCTCGGGCAGGCCGTTGGCCCGGCAACAGGCGATCAGCGTGTTGGCCAGAAGGCAGGCGATCGTCATCGGCCCGACCCCGCCGGGCACCGGGGTGATGGCCCCGGCCACCTGTGACGCGCTTTCGAAATGAACGTCACCGACGAGCCGGTGCTTGCCCTCGCCCTTCTCGGGCGCCGGCACGCGGTTGATGCCCACGTCGATCACCGTGGCGCCCGGCCTGATCCAGTCGCCGGTGACCATCTCGGGGCGCCCGACCGCGGCGACGAGGATATCGGCCTGCCGGCAGACGGTCTCGATCTCGCGGGTGCGGGAATGGGCGATGGTGACCGTGCAGCTGTCGCGCAGCAGGAGCTGCGCCATCGGCTTTCCGACGATGTTCGACCGCCCCACGACCACCGCGTTCATGCCCGAGAGATCCCCGTGCTGGTCGCGCAGCATCATCAGGCAGCCAAGCGGGGTGCAGGGCACCATCGCCTTCTGCCCCGTCGCCAGCAGCCCGACATTCGAGATATGGAAGCCGTCCACGTCCTTGGCCGGGTCGATGGCATTGATGACGGCATCGGCGTTCATGTGACCGGGCAGCGGCAGCTGCACGAGAATGCCGTGCACCGCCGGGTCGGCGTTCAGGCGCGCGACCAGGTCCAGCAACGCGGCCTCGGACGTGTCGGCGTCGAGCTTGTGCTCGAAGCTCTCCATCCCCGCCTCGACGGTCTGCTTGCCCTTGTTGCGGACATAGACCTGGCTGGCCGGGTCCTCGCCCACCAGCACGACCGCGAGGCCGGGCGTGATCCCGTGCGCGGCCTTGAGCCGGGCGACCTGTTCGCCCACGCGGGCCCGCACCTCGGCCGAGAAGGCCTTTCCATCGATGATCTTGGCGCTCATGGATCCCTCCGTCAGGACTCTGGGGTAGCGAAGCTGTCGCGGGTTTGGGCCATCTGGAGCCGCGTCGCAAGGGTGGCGTTCTTCAGCAGCACGGCCACCGTGACCGGCCCGACCCCGCCGGGCACCGGCGTGATCCAGCCCGCGACCTCTGCGCAGCTGTCGAAATCGGCGTCGCCCACCGTGCGCGCGCCGCCGGGCGTCTCGATCCGGTTGATCCCGATATCGATCAGCGCCGCGCCGGGCTTGATCATCTCGCCCGTGACCAGCCCCGCCCTGCCGACCGCGACGAAAACCGCGTCCGCGCCGCGGGAATGCATCGCGACCGACCGGGTCATGTGGTGGCAGACCGTCACCGTCGCGCCCAGTCCCATCAGCAGGAAAGCGATCGGCTTGCCGACGATCTCGGAATGCCCGATCACGGTGACGTCGAGACCCTCGATCTTCAGCGGCAGGGTCTTCAGGATCTCGACCGCGGCCACCGCCGTGCAGGGGCCGAGGGCGAGATCGTTATAAACGATGTTCCCGATCGAGGCCGGATGCATGCCCTCGACGTCCTTGAGGGGATGCACGGCCCTTTGCAGCGCCTTCACGGGAATATGCGCCGGCAGCGGGCGCTGGATGATGATCCCGTTGACCCGCGGATCGGCGTTCAGCCCGTCCAACACGTCCGCCAGCTGCTCGAGCGTGGTCCCGGCAGGGTAGTGGCGGGCCTCGAAGCCGACGCCGGCGGCGTCGGCCGCGCGCGCCTGGTTGCGGACATAGATCTCCGACGCGGCCTGGTCGCCCACGCTGATCGAGACCAGCCGCGGCGCCCAGCCGGCGTCGGCGAGCGCTGCCGCCTCGGCGGCCACGGCGGCGCGCATCCGCGCGGCGATGGACCTGCCGTCGATCGCCGCCGCGCGCCGTGCCGGGATCAGGGTCTCGACCATCGCGCCGCCCCCGGGAACGGGCCTCAGAAGAGGCCCTCGACCTGGCCCAGGTCGTTGAGCCCGATCGCCTCGGCCGAGGGTACGCGCGGCAAGCCGGGCATGGTCATGATCTCGCCGCAGATGACCACGATGAAGCCCGCACCGGCCGACAGCCGCACCTCGCGCACCGGGACGGAATGGCCGGTGGGCGCGCCACGGCGCGACGGGTCGGTGGTGAAGCTGTACTGCGTCTTGGCCATGCAGACCGGCAGCTCGCCATAGCCCGCGGCCTCCCATTCCTTGAGCTGGTTGCGCACCTTGGCGTCGGCCAGGACCTCGTCGGCGCGGTAGATGCGCTTGGCGATGGTCTCGATCTTCTCGAAGAGCGGCATGTCGTCCCGATAGAGCGGCGAGAACTGCGAGACGCCGCTGTCGGCGATCTCGGCCACGCGCGTGGCGAGTGTCTCGGTGCCCTTGCCGCCCTCGGCCCAGTGCTTGCAGAGGATCGCCTCGGAACCCTGCGTCTCGACGTAATCCATCACCGCCTTGACCTCGGCCTCGGTGTCGCCGGCGAAATGGTTGATCGCCACGACCACCGGCACCCCGAAGCTTTTGACGTTGCCGATGTGCCGGCCCAGATTGGCGCAGCCATCCTCGACCGCCGCGACGTTCTCGGCGCCGAGATCCTCCTTGGCGACGCCGCCGTTCATCTTCATCGCGCGGACCGTGGCCACCAGCACGACGCAGTCGGGCGCGAGCCCGGCCTTGCGGCACTTGATGTTCATGAACTTCTCGGCCCCCAGGTCGGCGCCGAAACCGGCCTCGGTCACCACGTAATCGGCCAGTTTCAGCGCCGTCTGCGTCGCCACGACCGAGTTGCAGCCATGGGCGATGTTGGCGAAGGGGCCGCCATGGACGAAGGCCGGGTTGTTTTCCAGCGTCTGCACCAGGTTCGGCTGCATCGCGTCGCGCAGCAGCACCGTCATCGCGCCGTCGGCCTTGATGTCGCGGGCGTAGATGGGCTGCTTGTCGCGGGTATAGGCCACGATGATCGCGCCCAGCCGGCGCTGCAGGTCGGCCAGATCGGTCGCGAGGCACAGGATCGCCATGACCTCGGAGGCCACGGTGATGTCGAAGCCGGTCTGGCGCGGGAAGCCGTTGGCCACGCCCCCGAGCGAGGTCACGATGTCGCGCAGCGCGCGGTCGTTCATGTCCATCACCCGGCGCCAGGCGACCCGGCGTTCGTCGATGCCGAGCTCGTTGCCCCAGTAGATGTGGTTGTCGATCATCGCCGAGAGCAGGTTATGCGCGGCCGTGATCGCGTGGAAGTCGCCGGTGAAATGGAGGTTCATCTCCTCCATCGGGACGACCTGGGCATAGCCGCCCCCGGCCGCGCCGCCCTTCATGCCGAAGCACGGGCCGAGCGAGGCCTCGCGGATGCAGATCGCGGCTTTCTTGCCGATTCGGTTCAGCCCGTCGCCGAGCCCCACGGTGGTGGTGGTCTTGCCTTCGCCGGCCGGGGTCGGGTTGATGGCGGTGACCAGGATCAGCTTGCCGTCGGGGCGATCCTTCACGCTGTCGATGAAGTCGGCCGAGACCTTGGCCTTGTCATGGCCGAAGGGCAGCAGGTGATCGCCGGGAATGCCCAGCGTCTGGCCGATCTCCTGGATCGGCTTCTTCGTCGCCTCGCGTGCGATCTCGATATCGGTCTTGTGCGCCATGACTGTCCCCTTGCGCTCGGATGTCGGTGATCCGGGTTCCACTGGCCTGATAGCCGCGAAGCACGGGGGCCGACAGCGGCGTTTCCGACACATTTGGATCGGGAACCGTCGAAATGTCGCAGCGGTGGTTTCCCATGGGAAACGGCGCGGCGCGCGCGGCGGGTCAGCCGGCGGGATCGTGCGGCCAGCGCGGCTGGTCCGGCACGAACAGCGTGACCCCGTCGCCGCGCGCCAGAGGCCCTTCGCGTTCGACCCAGGCGGTCACGCCGCGACGGCGCTGCGCGGCGGTCCGGAACGCCTTGCCCTTGCCCGGATGGTGACGCTCGATCACCTCGACCGGCAGGTGGCAGGGGCGGTTCTCCATGTCCACCGTCACCACCGCGCCCGAGGCGAGACGCAGCCGCGCACCGGGCGGCACCAGGGTGAAGTCGGGGATGCCGGCGACCACCATCGAGGCGCCGAGCCAGGCCGGGTCCAGCCGGTCCAGCCCCATCCCGGCGGCGATGGCGTCGAGGTCTTCCTCGGACAGGATCGAGAGCTGCCGGGTGTTCCGGATCTCGGTCCCCTTGTCGTAGAGCATCGTGACCCGGCTGCAGGACGGCCGGGTCAGCCCGGCATGGGCCTCCCCCGCGATCCCGGCGAAGGTCAGCTCGGCCCGCTCCAGCGGCGCGGCGGCGAGGCTCGCGGTGCGGTCGGGCACCACCCCGATCCAGGTGACGCGGGCCGCGTGGCCCGTGGGGATCAACAGCGGCATCGGTGGCTCCTTTCCGGGATCCGGCCCAGACTGCCGCGCCGGTCCCGCCCCCGCAAGCCGAAAGCCCTGCCGGCCCGGCAAAGAAAAACCCCCGGGGCAGCGCGCCCCGGGGGCCTTCGTCACCTGCCGCCGGCCTCGGCGTCAGGTCGGTTCCGGCTCCGGCTCGAGGCCGCCGCCATCCGAGGATTTCGGCTTGTTGGTCTTCGGGATCGCCGTGACGCTCGGGGCATTGCCGCTCGGCGGCAGGTCATCCTCGTCGCCGCCACGATTGAGCGGCTCGCCCTCGATCACCTTGCGGATCTCGTCGCCGGTCAGGGTCTCGTATTCCAGAAGCCCCTGCGCCAGCCGCTCGAGATCGTCGCGTTTCTCGGTCAGGATCCGCTTGGCGGTCTCGTAGCCTTCGTCCACGATCTCCTTCACCTTGGCGTCGATGCGCTTCTGCATCTCTTCGGAGTGCTGCGCGCCGCCGCCATAGGCCCCGAGAAAACTTTGCTGCTCGTTGGCGTAATCGACATAGCCCAATTCCTCGGCAAAGCCGAACTGCGTCACCATGGCCCGCGCGATCTTGGACACCTGCTGGATGTCGGACGCCGCGCCGGAGGTCACGTTCTCCGGCCCGAAGACAAGCTCTTCGGCCACGCGCCCGCCCATCGCCATGGCGATCTTGGACTTGTACTTGGTCAGCGTGACAGACAGCTGGTCCCGTTCGGGCAGCGACAGCACGAGCCCGAGCGCCCGGCCGCGCGGGATGATCGTGGCCTTGTGGATCGGGTCGTGCTGCGGCACGTTCATGCCGACGACCGCATGCCCGGCCTCGTGATAGGCGGTCAGCTTCTTCTCGTCCTCGGTCATGACCATCGACCGGCGCTCGGCGCCCATCATGACCTTGTCCTTGGCGTTCTCGAAATCCTCCATCGTCACGAAACGCCGCCCGGCCCGCGCGGCCATCAGCGCCGCTTCGTTCACGAGGTTGGCGAGATCGGCGCCCGAGAAGCCCGGCGTGCCGCGCGCGATGATGCGCAGGTCCACGTCGGGACCCAGCGGAACCTTGCGGGCGTGGACGCCGAGGATCTTCTCGCGGCCCTTGATGTCGGGGTTGGGCACCTGCACCTGGCGGTCGAACCGACCCGGACGCAGCAGCGCGGGATCCAGCACGTCGGGGCGGTTGGTGGCCGCGACGATGATGATCCCCTCGTTGGCCTCGAAGCCGTCCATCTCGACCAGCAGCTGGTTCAGCGTCTGCTCGCGCTCGTCGTTGCCGCCGCCATAGCCGACGCCACGCGACCGGCCGACGGCGTCGATCTCGTCGATGAAGACGATGCAGGGCGCGTTCTTCTTGGCCTGTTCGAACATGTCGCGCACGCGGCTGGCGCCGACGCCCACGAACATTTCCACGAAGTCGGAGCCCGAGATGGTGAAGAACGGCACGCCGGCCTCGCCCGCGACGGCCCGTGCGAGCAGCGTCTTACCGGTGCCCGGCGGGCCCACCAGCAGCGCGCCTTTGGGGATCTTGCCGCCCAGGCGCGAGAACTTCTGCGGGTTGCGCAGGAATTCCACGATCTCTTCGAGGTCGTCCTTGGCCTCGTCGATGCCTGCGACGTCGTCGAAGGTGACGCGGCCATGCTTTTCCGTCAGGAGCTTGGCCTTGGACTTGCCGAAGCCCATGGCGCCGCCGCGGCCGCCACCCTGCATGCGGTTCATGAAGAAGATCCAGATACCGATCAGGATCAGGAAGGGCAGCCAGAGCGAGAGGACCGAGAGGAACCCGGACTCTTCCTGCGGCTTGGCCTCGATCGCGACACCGTTGTCCAGCAGCCGGTCGGTGACGTCCACCTCGGCGGGCTTGACGGTCATGAACTGGGTGCCGTCCGCGCCGCGGAAATAGACCTTCTCACCGTCGAGCGTGGCGCTGGTGATGTCGCCGTCGTCGACGCGTTCGATGAATTCTGAATAGGATACGCTTCGGGACGCCATGGTGGCCTGGTCGCCGCTGAACAGGTTGAACAGCGCCACGATCAGCAGGAACAGAACGACCCAAAAGGCAATATTTCGCGCGTTGCCCACGAAACTCTCCTCGATTTGGATTGGCCGCGCATCGCGGGTGCGATCCCGGCCATGGGCCTAAAATAGAGATCGGGGGGCGTCTTTCAATGCGATAATATCGTTTCGAAGAAGGAGTCCGCCCCCGGTTCGAGCCGCGCCTGCCACCCTTCGGCCCGCCCGGCGAGCGGCGCGGCGACCAGTTGCGCGTCCCGCCAGATCGCCGGCGTGGCGGCCAAGGCGCCGCGCGAGAGGCCCGTTTCGCGCCATCCGGGGCAGTCGGCAAGCCCCGCGATCCCCAGCGCCGCGACCCGCAGGTCCGGCGCGCCGGGGCCCGTGACGCGCCAGCGCCCGTCCCAGATCTCGCCCGGCCGCGCGGTCATGTCGCGGACCGCCGCGGGTTCGCGCCGGATGCAGAGATTGCCTGCCTCGGGGCGCAGTTCACAGCCATGCAGCGTGCCCGCCCGCCCCGCGACGGCATCCGAGAGCGCGCGTTCCAGTGCCCGGCGGCGCGGGCGGTAGCCCGCCGAGGCCACCCAGATCAGGGCGTGCGACACCAGCCGCAGGCGAATCTCCTCCGGCAGCGCGACGAGCCCCGCGCGGTCGATGCACACCGCGCCGGCGACCGTGACCCGGGCGATGGCCCGCGCCGCGTCCTGTGTCTCGGCCTCGAGCGCGGCCCTCGCCGTCGCCATGTGCCCGGCGGTTTCGGCCAGGCCCTCGGCGTCCAGGCCGAGCGGCGCCAGCGCTTCCAGCGCCCGCCGGGCCTTCACCCGGTCGAAGCGCGGATCCGCGTTGCTGGGATCTTCCGTCCAGGGCAGGTCCCTGTCCCGCAGAAGGGCGCGCAGCGCGGCGCGGCGCACCCCGAGCAGCGGGCGCAGCCAGACGATGCCGGCCGCGCGCCGGTGCGGCGCCATGCCCGAGAGCCCGTCCACCCCCGATCCGCGCGCAAGCCGCAGCAGCACGGTTTCGGCCTGGTCGTCCAGCGTATGGCCCAGGGCCACCGCCCCGAGCCCCCGCGTCCCGGCCCAGTCGGCGATCAGCGCGCGGCGCGCCCGGCGGGCGGCATCCTGCAGGTTGCCCTGCCCGTCCCAGCCCTGCCATCGCAACGTCTCGTGCGGCAGGCCCAGCCGGGCGGCGATGCGGGCGGCGAGCGCGGCTTCCTCCGCCGCCTCGGGGCGCAGGCCGTGATCGACCGTCACCGCCGACAGCGCGACGCCCCGCGGCCCGGCCCAGTCGGCCAGCAGCGCCATCAGCGCCACGGAATCGCCCCCGCCCGACACGGCCACACCCAGCCGGCCGGGGGCGGGGCCGCCCAGGCAGGCGGCCATGCTCTGTTCGAACTCTGCCGCCGAGGGGGGCGTCACTGGCAGCCGAAGGCCCGCATCTGGGCGCGGGCCTCGTCGGCGGCGGCGCTGCCCGGATAGCGCGCCGGAACCTCGCCCAGCGTCAGGCAGGCTTCCTCGCGCTGGCCGATACGGTCGAGGCTGATCCCGAGCCGCAGCAGCGCCACCGGGGCCTTGTCGCCGTCCGGATCACCGCTGAAACTGTCGAGATAGGCGCGCGCGGCGCCGCTCCAGTCCTCGAGCGCGGCAAGCGCTTCGCCGCGCCAGAAATGCGCCGCGCCCGAGAGCGCGCCGCCCGGGTAGTTGGTGGTGAAATCCTGGAACTGCTCGGCCGCCGCCTGGAAGTCGCCGGCGTCATAGGCGGCGCGTGCCGCGTCAAAATCGGCCTGCTCGCCCATGGCGAGTTCCGGGGCGGCGCCATTGCCGCCGCCCGGCGCCGGCTCCGGGTCGATCCGGATCTCGTCGTCGGGCACGCCGCCCAGCGACGGCGTATCGCCCAGCTCGGCGATGTCGCAGTCCTCTTCCAGCTCGCAGAGCCGGAATTCCAGGTCGCCCACGCGATTGGTCCCGTCCTCGACGACGCTGCGGATCCGGTGGTCCAGCTCTTCCGCCCGCGCCGTCAGGCGGCGCAGTTCCGTCTCGAGGCTGTCGACGCGATCCAGGAGGCTGCTGCCGCCGGTCGCCACCGAGGGGCCGCCCGTGGTCGACAGCTCGCGCTTCAGGCGCTGGATCTCGACGTAGAGCACCGAGAGGTCCTGCCGGATATCGGCGAGGGTCTCGCCGCGCGCCTGCGCCGAGGCGCCCGTCGCGGGAAGCGCCAGGGCCAGGCAGGTGGCCAGCAAGAGGGCGGGACGGGTCATGCGGGCGCTCCGGGGATCAGCTGGAGGAGCCGGCCGAGATGACCGTCACCGCACGGCGGTTCTTGGAATAACACGCCTCGGTGGAGCAGATCTCGATCGGGCGCTCCTTGCCGTAGCTGACGGTCCGCAGACGTGCATCGGCGACGCCGCGCTCGACGATATAGTCGCGCACCGCGCTCGCCCGGCGCGCGCCGAGGGCGAGGTTGTATTCCCGCGTGCCCTGCTCGTCGGCATGGCCCTCGACGATGGCGCTGTATTCGGGATTGCGGATCAGCCAGTCGGCCTGGGCGTCCAGGGTCGCGCGCGCCTCGGCGGAGAGCGTGCTCTCGTCCACGGCGAAGAAGACGCGGTCACCGACGGTCTGGTTGAAATATTGCGGCGAGGCCGGGTCGTAGACGCCCATGCCCGCACCGGCGCCGGCGCCCGTGCCGCTGCCATAGCCGCTGCCGGCGCCGTCGCCGCGGAAACCGCCCGCACAGGCCGACAGGCCCATCGCGACGGCGAGGATCAGGAGAGTTCTGGGGGAAGTCATGGATGCGGTCCTTGTTTTTCGTCTTTGCTCGATTTGGGGCAGTCTAACAGGTCGCGGCCGCGCTGGAAACGCGGCTCACTCCAGCAGCGGCGACCAGTTCGGGTCCGATGCCGCGTTGGGCGTCGGGACGCGTTTGAGGTTCCGCCCCGATATGTCCACCGAGTAGAGCGCGGGCGCGCCCCCGGCCCCGGCGGTCTCGCGCGTGAACATCACCACCCGGCCGTTGGGCGCCCATGTCGGCCCCTCGTCGAGGAAGGAGGAGGTCAGGAGCCGTTCCTCGGAGCCGTCGGTGCGCATCACGCCGATATGGAAGCGTCCCGCGTTCTGCTTGGTGAAGGCGATCATGTCGCCGCGCGGCGACCAGACCGGCGTGCCGTAGCGCCCTTTGCCGAAGCTGATGCGCCGTGCCTCGCCGCCCGAGGCGGACATGATGTAGAGCTGCTGGGTGCCGCTGCGGTCGGACTCGAACACGACGAAGCGTCCGTCGGGCGAAAAGCTCGGCGCCGTCTCGATCGCGGCCGAGCTCGTCAGCCTGCGCCGCTCGCCGGAGGCGAGATCCAGCGTGAAGATGTCGGTGTTGGCCCCGCGGTTGAGCGAGAACACCACCGTGCGCCCGTCCGGCGCGAAGCGCGGCGCGAAGCTCATCGTGCCCGGCTGGTCGTCGAGCGCGCGGCGCTGCACCGTGGTCACGTCGAGGATGTTGATCCGCGGGAAGCCGGTCTCGTAGGAGGTGTAGAGTACCCGCCGACCGTCCGGCGAGAACCGCGGCGCCAGCACGAGCGACTGGTCGCCCGTCAGGTACTGCATGTTCGCCCCGTCGTAATCCATCACCGCAAGGCGTTTGCGCCGGTCGTTCTTGGGCCCGGTCTCCGAGACGAAGACCACGCGGCTGTCGAAATACGGGGCCTCGCCGGTGATGCGGGAATAGACCGCGTCGGACACCTTGTGGGCCATGCGCCGCCAGGACCCGGTCGAGCCCTGGAACTGCAGCCCCTCGCCGAGCGGGGCCTCGGCGAAGACGTCGAAGAGCCGGAACTTGACCGTCAGCCGGCCGCCGGCGCCGGTCGCGACCGCCCCGGTGACGAGCGCCTGGGCGTTGATCGCCTTCCAGTCGGAGAACTGCACCGGCGAATCGAAGCTGGTCACGCGCGAGATATGGGCGTTTTCCGGGATTTCGCGAAACAGCCCGGTGCCCGCCAGGTCGGCCGCCACGACGTCGGCGATCTGCGCGGCCAGGTCGCGCGCACGGCCGTCCTCGGCCACGAAATCGGGCACGGCGAAGGGCAAGGGCTCGATCACGCCCTCGGTGATCTCGATCCTGAGCGGGCCGTCGCGCCCCTGGGCCTGCGCGCCGGGGCCGGCCACGGCGAGGGTCGAGAGCGCCAGCGCCAGGAGATATGTCGCGAGATGTCTCATCGGGTCCGCATCCTCTCAGGATTGAATGTCATTTCTATATCACGCCACTGATCGTATTTCTCTGGGGGCAGGCCGTAGCCGTCCCGGCCGCAGCGGATAATGGCGCGGCGCGCGGCCTCGTAGGCCTGCTGGGCGGCACCGCCGGAGCCCCCGGTCGCGGAAATCTGGCGAATGCTGTCGACGATCGGAAGCCCGTCGGGCGACATGCTGACGCCGACGGTCACCACGACCCGCTGCGCCGCCGAAGAGAGCGACCCGAGGTTCCAGCAGTCCTGCACCGCCACGCGCAGCGCCTCGCGCTCACCCCCGGTCAGCGGCGTGCCGCTGCGCGCGGCGGGCTGGCCGGCCGGCGGCGTGTCGTTCGCCATGTCGGCGGCGATGGCGGCGGCGATGGCGTCCTCGGGGCTCTCTTCCTCGGGGGCCGGGTCGGGCTCTGCCGCGGTGGTTTCGGTGTCCGGCTCCGGGTCGGGCGACGGCGCCGGGCGGTCCGGCCGCGCCCGCGGGCGCGCCGTGCGCAGCGGCGCGGTCGCGCGGTCGGCCTCGCCTTCCTCCGCCTCGGTGACGATCTCGGTCGCCGCCGCCTCCGGCGCGGCCTCGGTCCGGGGCTCCGCCGCGGCGGCGGCCTCGGCCTCGGGGTCGGGCGCGGTGGCCTCGGTGGCTTGCTCCGCGCGGGCCACGTCGGGGTCCGGCGCGGGCGTCGCCTCGGGCGCGACGCGCTCGGCCGGGCGCGGCGCGGCGGTTTCCAGCGCGGGCGGCTGCGGCCGGTCGAGCCCCTCGCGGTCCTGCGCGGCCACCGGCGCGTCGGGCGCGGGGGCGGGCGGCAGGCTGTCCTCGGACGCGGGCGGCACCGGCGCGGGCGGCGGCGTATCGTCGGCCTCGGCCTCGGCGCGGGCGCGGGCGCCGCTCATGTCCGGTTCGGCCTCGGCGGGCTGTGGCGGCGCGGGGGCCGCCACCTCGGGGCGTTGGGGGGCGCTCTCGGCCCCGGGCACGGCCGGCGCCTCGGCGGCGACCTCCGGCGTTTCGGGCGCGGGCAGCACGGTTTCGGCCTCGGGCGCATCCGAGACCAGCGCGGCGAATTCCGACTCGCTCAGGATCGAGACGTCGGAGACCTGCATGTCCGCGGGCGGCGGCGCACGGAACAGGGTTCCGCCGAGAAGCACCCAGAGGATCGCGCCCAGATGAAGCGCCCCGGAGATCTTGACGCCGGTTTGCATGCCAGGCCTCAGCCGTCCCGCCCGTCGAGCGTCGGCCCGCCCGACTCCGTCACCAGCCCGATATTGCGGAAGCCCCCGGCGTTGAGCGCGCCCATCACCTGCATCACCGCGTCATAGGGGATGGCCCCGTCGGCGCGCAGGAAGAGCTTGTCGTCCGCGCGCTCGGCCTGCACGGCGCGCAGCTTGGGGATCAGCTCGTCGCGGGCGATCTCGGTCGATTGCAGCAACAGCCGGCCGTCCGCGGTCAGGGTGACCGTCAGCGGCTCCTGGTCCTCGGTCGGCAACGGGGTCGCCGCCGTCTCGGGCAGCTGCACCGGCACGCCGACGGTCAGCAGCGGCGCGGCCACCATGAAGATGATCAGCAGCACCAGCATCACGTCCACGAAGGGCGTGACGTTGATCTCCGACATCGGCTTGGCGCGGCGCGCCCGGCGCCGTCCCTGCCGACCGCCGCCGCCGCCCTTGTCCATGACCCCCGCGCCCATCTCAGCCCTCCAGCTGGCGCGAGAGGATGGTGGCGAACTCGTCGGCGAAGGCCTCGTATTCGGAGGTGATCCGCTCTGCGTCGCTCGAGAGCTTGTTGTAGAAGATCACCGCCGGGATCGCCGCGAAGAGACCCAGCGCCGTGGCGACCAGCGCCTCGGCGATGCCGGGAGCCACGACCGCGAGGCTGGTGTTCTGCTGCAGCGCGATCTCCTCGAAGGCGTGCTTGATCCCCCAGACCGTGCCGAAGAGCCCGATGAAGGGCGCGGTGGCGCCGACCGTGGCCAGCACCGTCAGCCCGCCGTTCAGCCGGTCACTCTCGCGGCCGATGGCCACGTCCATCGACCGGTCGATCCGCGACTGCGCACCGGCGATCAGGGCGCCATCGCGGCGGTGCGAGCGGTTCCATTCGGTCATGCCGGCAAAGAAGATCTTTTCCGGGGCGCTGCGCGGCACCTCGCCGATCTGATCGTAGAGTTCGTCGAGCGGCTCGCCCGACCAGAAGGCCTTGTCGAACTCGGCGGTCTCCTGGCGCGCGGCGCGGAAGTTGATGAATTTCTGGATGACGATCGCCCAGACCCAGAAAGAGGCCAGGACGAGCGCGATCATCACGAGCTTGACGGTGAAGGTGGCGCGCCAGAACAGCGCGGCCAGCGAGAAATCGACCGCCTGTGCGGCCGCGAGGGCTTCGGTTTCCATGGACCTGCTCTTTTTCGTCCGTGCGCCGCCTGCTGCGACTGTTCTTTTCAAAGGCCAAAATAGCCGTTTTCCAAGCCGATTGCCAACAAACTCGGCGTGATCGGACGATTATCGCGCGGCCGCGCCCAGCGCTCGGCGAATATCCGCTGGCAGCCGGGCCGGGCGCCCGGTCTCGCCGAGGGCGACGAGCGTCACCCCGGCGGCGAAGAGCCGCTCCCCGGCGCGCAGCACGTCCTGTTCGAGGACGATCCGCGCCGGCGAGAGCGCGGCCAGACGCGTCTCGACCGTCAGCAGGTCGTCGAAACGCGCGGGGCGCAGGTAATCTGCCACGACCCGGCGCACCGCGAAGACGATCCCGCTCTCGGCCTTCAGCCGCCCCTGGTCGATGCCCAGCCCGCGCACCCATTCGGTGCGGGCGCGTTCGATGAACTTGAGGTAGTTGGCATAATACACGATGCCCGCGAGGTCGGTGTCCTCGTAATAGACCCTCAGATCGAAGCGATGGGGCGTCATCGCATCGCCCCCAGGCGGGCCGCGAGGCGCAGCGCATGCGCCGGGTCGGTCGTGGCCGCCGGCATCACCGGGTCGTAGGCCGCGCGGATCACACCGGCGATCCCGGGCTTCAGCAGCGCCGGTCCGCCGGGTTCCGCCTGCCCCAGCGGGCCCTGCGCGGCAAAGGCGCGGTCCGACCAGGTCAGCATCACCTGGACCGCCTCGCCGAGCGCCAGGGTCTCGGCGGGCATCCCGGCGACGGCGTCGTCGACGCGGATGAAGACGAAACAGGCCCTGATCGCCCCATCGGCATCGAAGCGGAACAGCCTGTAGTTGGTCGCCCCGCCGGCATCGAGACGGGCGACGAGCGGGCCCAGCCCGGGCACCAGCCGGTCCAGGTCCGGCACCGCTGTGAGCTCGTTCCAGTCGCGCAGGAAGAAGACCATCAGGTTGACGCCGAGCTCGGGATCCGTCTCGGCCATGCCGTGGCCGGCCAGCGCCACCACCGCCTCGAGCGCGCCCTTGAGCGCGGCGACCGTGGCGTCCTCGACCCCGAAGACCACGGGCGCAATCGGCCTGCCCCAGCGCGCGAAGCCGTAGCGCCCGTCAGAGCCGGTGAAGAGCGTTTCGATCTCGTCCGGCGTCATCGCCAGCCTCCCCGCCTGCCGGGAGGGGGCTTTCCGCCCCCTCGCCCCGGACGCCCGTCCGGGGCTCACCCCCGAGGATATTTCCACCACCTGGACGCGGCATAGACCGCCGGGGCGCGGCCCGCAACCGCTCTAGAGATCGAGCAGGTCGCCCCGCCGCGGCGGCTCGAGGCCGAGATGCGCCCAGGCCTTCGCCGCAAGCATCCGGCCGCGCGGCGTGCGCTGCACCAGCCCCTGCTGCAGAAGGTAGGGCTCGATCACCTCCTCGATGGCGTCCCGGCTTTCCGAGAGCGCGGCCGCCAGCGTCTCGACGCCGACCGGGCCGCCGCCGTAATGCTCGGCCATGAGCCTGAGATAGCGCCGGTCCGCCCCGTCGAGCCCCAGCGCGTCGACGCCGAGCCGCGTCAGGGCGCGGTCGGCCAGGGCCTGCGTCACGGTGCCGTCGCCCTCGACGACGGCGAAATCCACCACCCGGCGCAACAGCCGGCCCGCGATCCGCGGCGTGCCGCGGGCGCGGCGGGCGATTTCCCAGGCGCCCTCGGGCGCGGGATCGGCGCCGAGCAGCCGGGCGCCGCGCGTGACGATCTCGTGCAGCTCCTCGGGGCTGTAGAATTCCAGCCGCGTTGGGATGCCGAAACGATCGCGGAGCGGCGTGGTCAGCAGCCCGAGCCGGGTCGTGGCGCCGACCAGCGTGAAGGGCTGCAACTCGATCCGCACCGTGCGCGCGGCCGGCCCCTCGCCGATCACGAGATCGAGCTCGAAATCCTCCATCGCCGGGTAGAGCACCTCTTCGACGGTCGGGTTGAGGCGATGGATCTCGTCGATGAAGAGCACGTCGCGCGCCTCGAGATTCGTGAGGATCGCCGCGAGATCCCCGGCCTTGGCCAGCACCGGGCCCGAGGTCATGCGGAAGTTCACGCCGAGCTCGCGCGCCATGATCTGGGCCAGCGTGGTCTTGCCCAGGCCCGGCGGGCCGAAGAAGAGGGTGTGATCCATCGCCTCGCCACGGCGGCGGGCGCTTTCGACGAAAACGCGCAGGTTCGCGCGGGCCTCGGCCTGGCCGATGAAGGCCTCGAGCGTCTGCGGGCGAAGCGCGCGATCCGCGTCCTCGGGGCGCGGCTCGGGGCGGAGGGTCGGGTCGGGCTCGGTCATGCGCTCAGCCCTTCGGAGCCAGCAGTTTCAGCGCGGCACGGATCACCGCGGCGGTGTCGGCCTCGGGGGCGTCGCCGGCGGCGGTCGCGACGGCGGAGGCGGCCTCGCCCTGGCTATAGCCCAGATTGACCAGTGCCGACAGGGCCTCGGCCTGCGCGGCACCGCGTCCCGGCGCGGCGGGGGCGGCCGGGGCCGGCTCCGGGGCGACGTCGCCGGGGTCGAGAACGGCGGCCGCGCCGGACCCGCCGGCCGGCGCCTGCGGGCGCGTGACGGTCGCGCCGAGCGCCATGACCTGCGGAGCCTTGTCCTTCAGCTCGTTGACCACGCGCTGCGCGATCTTGGGGCCCACCCCGGGCGCGGCCTTGATCGCCGCCCAGTCGCCCAGCGCGATGGCGCGGCTGACCCCGTCGGGGCCGAGCGTGCCAAGGATGGCCATCGAGGCCTTCGCGCCCACGCCCTGCACGGTCGTCAGCAGCCGGTGCCATTCGCGTTCCTGCAGGGTGGTGAAGCCGTAGAGCTGCAACAGGTCCTCGCGCACGAGAAGGTCGGTGTAAAGCGCCGCCGCCTCGCCCGGACCGGGCAAGGCGGCAAGGGTGCGGTCGGAACAATGGATGACATAGCCGACCCCGCGCACGTCGATCAGCACGTGGTCGGCGCCGCAGTAGTCGACGATCCCCGCGATCCGCCCGATCATGCGCCGGCCCTCGCAAGCGCCGCGTCCAGCCGTCCGGCGCTTTGCATGTATTGCGCGTGGCAGAGCGCCACGGCCAGCGCGTCGGCCGCGTCCGGGCCCGCCGGGACCGCGCCGGGCAAAAGCAGGCGGACCATGTGCTCGACCTGGCGCTTCTCGGCATGGCCGACGCCGACCACGACCTTCTTGACGGAGTTCGGGGAATATTCCGCGACGTCCAGCCCGGCCTGGGCCGGCACCAGCAGCGCGATGCCGCGCGCCTGGCCGAGTTTCAGCGTGCCGGCGCCGTCGCGGTTGACGAAGGTCTTTTCCACCGCCGCCATGTCGGGGGCGTGGGTCCGGCAGACCTCGGTCAGTTGCTCATGGAGACTGAGCAGGCGCGCGGCGAGTTCCTTGCCCTCGGATTTGCAGACGCCGTTGGCGCGGTGGATCACCTTGCTGCCCGAGGTTTCCACGAGTCCCCATCCGAGAACCCGCAATCCGGGGTCGATGCCCAAGATGCGCATGGCCTGTCCCTGCCCTTGTCCTTTTCAAAACGCCTAGCACGAAACGCGAACATTGGCCAGCGCCGCGTCGCGGCGGGGCCGGCTGCGACCTTTCGGCCACAACGAGCGCGAAATCGTTTTCCGGCGCCTTCGGGCCGGCGCCGGACCCAGTCGCCGGGGCCGGCCGGAACCATGGTAGAATCGCGACGAAACCGGGTCTGAAAGCGACAGTTTTATCCGGAATTTTTGAATATTTTTCATGACTTTAGCCGGAAAACGAACCCATGCGAAAAACGCATGGAAGCCATGCAAAACGCGCGATTGCGCGGGCGCGAAAACGATCCTAGATGCCGGTTCAGAAACACAGCGTCACCCCGTGCCAGAAGGATCGATATCATGGCCGTCTTCGAAACAACCCGCTCGATCAGCGAAGGTGCGTCGATCTTCAACCGCGCCGCCTCCGTTGCCTACCACATCGTCGGTGCCGTCTCCGACTGGAACGCCAAGCGCGCAACGCGCAACGCGCTCTCCAAGCTCAGCGACCGCGAGCTGGACGACATCGGCCTCGTGCGCGGCGATCTCGAGAACCTGCGCTGAGCGCAGCCGAGCGCCCCAGGGCTTCATCAGGGCCGCTCCCGGAAACGGGGGCGGCCTTTTTTCATGCCGTCACGCGGCGCGGCGCAGCGTGAGCGTCGTCCATTCGCCGATCACCTCGCGGGCGGTCTCGGCAAAGCCCTCGGCGGCGTAGGCGGCGGCGACCGAGGCGGCCTGTTCATTGAGGATCCCCGACAGGATCGCCGCCCCGCCCGGCGCCACCGCGCGGGCCATGTCCGGGGCCAGCGCGACCAGCGGACCCTTGAGAATATTGGCGAAGACCAGGTCGAAGGGCGCGGCGTCGGCCAGGCGCGGGTGATCGAAGCCCGCCGCCTCGATGCAGGTGACCCGGCCGGTCATGGCATTGGCGGCGAGATTCGCCTCGGCCACCTCGACGGCCACGGGGTCGATGTCGCTGGCGATGACCGGCACCGGCCAGATCCGCGCCGCTGCCATCGCCAGCACCGCCGTGCCGCAGCCGATATCGGCAACGGCCCGCGGCGCGAGGCCGGCCCCGATCAACCGGTCGAGCGCGCGTAGGCATCCTTGCGTGGTGCCGTGGTGACCGGTGCCGAAGGCCATCGCCGCCTCGATCAGCAGCGCGACGCAGCCCTCCGGCACCTTGTCGGCATCGTGGCTGCCATGGACGAAAAAGCGCCCGGCCTCGACCGGGGCGAGTTCGCGGCGCACCTTGGCGACCCAGTCGGTTTCCGGCAGCTCGGACACGGCGAAGGGCGCGGCGCCGAACGCCGCCGCCAGCAGCGCCAGCGCGGCCGCGTCCGGGGCTTGCGCGAAATACCCGCCGACCTCCCAGAGCCCGGACCCGTCCTCGATCTCGAAGACGCCGACGCCCGTCGGTTCCGGATCAAGCCGCTCCATTGCGGCGCCGAGATCCTCGGCCGCGGGTTTGCCGGGAAGGGTCGTGAAGGCGGTGAAGGTGGGCATGGGCGGCGTCCTCTGCGTCGGGTCAGACGCGGATAGGCAAGCCGCCCGCGCCCGTCAAGCCGGCAGGCCGATGGGACAACTGACGCCGGTGCCGCCAATCCCGCAATAGCCCGACGGGTTCTTGGCAAGGTATTGCTGGTGATAGTCCTCGGCGTAGTAGAAGACCGGGGCACCCAGGATCTCGGTGGTGATCGGCCCGTAGCCCGACGCCGAGAGCCGCGCGGCATAGGCGTCGCGGCTGGTCTCGGCCGCCGCCTTCTGCGCCTCGGTGTAGGTATAGATCCCGGACCGGTACTGCGTGCCCACGTCATTGCCCTGGCGCATGCCCTGGGTCGGATCATGCCCCTCCCAGAAGCGGCGCAGCAGGTCTTCGTAAGACAGCGCCGCCGGGTCGTAGATCACCCGCACCACCTCGTTGTGGCCGGTCTGGCCGGTGCAGACCTCCTGGTAGGTGGGGTTGGGCGTGGTCCCGCCGGCATAGCCCGCCATCGTCAGCCAGACGCCCGGCACCTGCCAGAAGATCCGCTCGACGCCCCAGAAGCAGCCCATGCCGAACATCGCCTCTGCCATGCCCTCGGGCACCGGCGCCTTCAGCGGGCGGCCGGTCACGAAATGGGTCTCGGCGGTCTGGATCGGGCGGTCGCGGCCCGGCAGCGCCCGGTCGGCGGCGGGCATCTCGGTTTTCTTGCGGCCAAAGAACATCGCGCGCTCCTTTTTCTCTGTCCCACTATATGGAGGCGCCGCGCCACGCGGCAAGGCGGGGCTACCCGGCCGGGGCCGGCAGGAGCGGCGCGAAGATCGTCTCGTTGCCGGGGCCCGGATGACGCGGGATCATCAGCGCCAGCGCCAGCGACGTCACCGCCATCCCGGCGGCAAGCAGGAAGACCGACTGCGGCGCCGTGATCCACAGATAGCCGAGCACCGCCGGAAGGGTCACGGCGGCGATGTGGTTGATCGTGAAGGCCACCGCCGCCGTCGGCGCGATGTCGGCCGGGTCGGCGATCTTCTGGAAATAGGTCTTGAGCGCGAAGGCCAGCGCGAAGAA
>CAJXYS010000036.1 GCA_913063035.1 uncultured Maritimibacter sp.
ATGACGGGGATGTCCACCTCTCCCATCAGCTTCTTCGTGACCCAGGCGAACCCGGCGCGCGGCACGCTGGTGGCGATGGTGGGCACGCGGGCCTCGTGCCAGCCGATCCCGGTATTGATGATGCTGGCGCCGGCTTTCTCCACCGCCTGCGCCAGGGTCACGACCTCGTCCCAGGTGGAGCCGTCGGGCACCAGGTCGATCATCGAGAGCCGGTAGATCAGGATGAAGTCGTCGCCCACCGCGGCGCGCACCCGGCGCACCACCTCGAGCGGCAGGCGCATGCGGTTCTCGTAGGATCCGCCCCAGCGGTCGCGGCGCTTGTTTGTGTGGGTGACGAGGAACTGGTTGAGGAAATAGCCCTCGGATCCCATGACCTCGACGCCGTCATAGCCTGCCTCGCGGGCCCGCGCCGCCGCGGTGGCGATATCCGCGATCTGTTTCTCGATGCCGTCCTCGTCCAGCGCCGTCGGGCGGAAGGGCGAGATCGGGGACTTGAGCGGGCTCGGGGCGACGCAGTCCGGGCCGTAGGCGTAGCGCCCGGCATGGAGGATCTGCATCGCGATGCGGCCCCCGGCGTCGTGGACACGGTCGGTGACCGCGCGGTGATTGGCGATGTCCCCGGCGGTATAGAGCCCGGCCGCACCGGGAAAGACGCCGCCTTCGGGATTCGGGGCCATGCCCCCGGTGACCATCAGCGCCACGCCCCCGCGGGCCCGTGCGGCGTAGAATTCCGCCACGCGGCCCCAGTCCCTGGTCTCTTCGAGGCCGGTATGCATCGAGCCCATGAGAACCCGGTTGCGAAGGGTCACGTGGCCGAGATCCAGCGGCGAGAGAAGATGCGGATAGGGCGCGTCGGTCATGGGGCTCCTCCGGGGCAGATCGGCGCCAGCATGACGGCGCGGGGCCGCCCTGTCACGCGCAACGCGGCGTCAGCCGATCAGAGCGCGGCGCGGCGCTGCCGCGACAGGAGGAGATCACCGATCAGGACGCGCCCGGTGCCGAGATCGTTGAAGATCAGGTCGAGCCAGATCCGTTCCACCCGCACCGGGCTGAAATCCATGCAGGCCAGGTCGAAGGTCACGGCGAGCGACCCGCGGGCGGTCGGGACATGGCGGATCGCCTCGACGCGGTCCGGCCCGTTCTGAACGTTGAGCCGTGCGTAGATCTGCGCGGCCGCATCGCCGGCTATCTCGACGTCGCAGCGGAGAAGCTGGTCGCGCGCGATCGCCCGGTGGCCGGCCCCCGGCAGCGTGATCGCCAGCGACAGGAACGACCCGCGGAAGCCGGTGGCCGCGATCCCGACCCCGTGGGGGGGCGGGCCCTGCCCGGCCGCCTGGTCGAGGACGAGCGCGGCGCTGTCCCCGTCGTGAAATAGAACCATGTCCGCCGCGACCGATGTGCCACTGGCGGGCGCGGCCGGGGCCGCCAGCCGGGTGCGCCATGCCTCCGGACGCCATCCCCAGAGGCTGCCGGGCGGAACCGGCAGCCCGTCGCAATCGGCCGGGGCGGCGTACTGGGCCTGCAACCGCCGCGCCCTGCGGCGCGTGGCGTAGCGGGCCCAGAGGTGGGTGCGGCCCGGGGTCAGACGTGCCGGCATGGAACAGGTTTCGCAGGTTTTGGAAGATCGGACATGGGCAAACTCGTACGCGGGGAACCTTACTCTTGGCCTAAACCGGGGCTGCGGGGCGGGGCCCCGTGGCGGCCGCCGCCTCCGGGGCATTGGCCGCGCGAATGCGGGCGGCGAAAGCGCGCAGGGCGGCCAGGCTCTGGGCCCGTGACAGCGGCGCCGCGTCGAAACCGATGGCGGACACCGCCACGATCCGCCCCGCGAGATCGAAATAGGCCCGCCAGTAATCGGGCGACATGCCGGGCGCGAAGCCGGGGCTGGCATCGCGGGCGTGAATGTAGAACACGGCTTCGTTCTGGAAGGTCTCCAGCACCTCGACCGTGGCGGGGTCGCCCGCGCGGCTGAGCGCCCGGCGCCCGGCGGTCGACCGGAAATAGCCGTCCAGCGCGTCGATGGATCCGGCAATCGTGGCCGCGCCCGCGCCCCCCGACACCGTGGCCGTCAGCACCGCGCGCAGATCGGGCTGGGGCAAGTCGGCCCGCCCCGCGATGGTGGCGCAGTTCCCGAAGAGCGCGAAGCCGCTCTCCGCCGTCTCGCGGGTGGCGCCCGGATCGATGCAGAAGCCCCCGGGCCCGGCCACGGTGACGGCGGTGCCGCCGACCGTCAGCGTGGTGCTGTCCCGGGCGGTGGCGAAGGGGCCGCCCGGCACGCAGGCGGCCAGCCCGAGACAAAGGAGGAGCGTCGGCAGGCGTCGCTCAGAGATCCATGTAGACATGGGTCTCCGCGTCGGCGCCGGGATGGGTGACGGCGCCCTTGTAGGTCGGGCCCACCAGCTTGGCGAATTTCCATACCGCGCCGGAGGCGTAGTTGGTCTCACGCGGGCCGGCCCAGGCCGCGCGCCGCTCGGCCAGTTCCGCGTCCGACAGGTCGACCGACAGCGCGCCGTTGACCGCGTCGATCGTGATCATGTCGCCGTTCTTCAGCAGCGCGATGGGCCCGCCCTGCGCCGCCTCGGGGCCGACATGGCCGACGCAGAAACCGCGCGTCGCGCCGGAAAAGCGCCCATCGGTGATCAGCGCCACCTTCTTGCCCATGCCCTGGCCGGACAGCGCGGCGGTGGTCGCCAGCATCTCGCGCATGCCGGGGCCGCCGGCGGGGCCCTCGTTGCGGATGACGATCACCTCGCCTTCCTCGTATTCGCGCGCCTTCACGGCGGCGAAGGCGTCTTCCTCGCTCTCGAAGACGCGGGCCGCGCCGGTGAAGACCTGGTTCTCCGCGGCGATGCCCGCGACCTTCACGATGGCGCCCTCGGGGGCGAGATTGCCCTTCAGGCCGACGACGCCGCCGGTCTTGGTGAGCGGGGTCTCGATCGGGTAGATCACGCGGCCATCGGCCTCGCGGTCGATCTTGTCGAGTTCCTCGCCGATGGAGTTGCCGCTCGCGGTGATGCAATCCTCGTGGATCAGCCCGGCCTTGCGCAGCTCCTTCATCACCACGGGGATCCCGCCCGCGTCGAAGAGATCCTTGGCGACGAACTGGCCGCCCGGCTTGAGATCGACGAAGTAGGGCGTGTCGCGGAAGATCTCGCAGACATCGTCGAGGTAGAACTCGATCCCCGCCTCGTGGGCGATGGCCGGCAGGTGCAGGCCGGCATTGGTCGAGCCGCCGGTGCAGGCCACGACGCGGGCGGCGTTCTCGAGCGATTGGCGGGTCACCACGTCGCGGGCGCGGATGTTCTTTTCCAGCAGCTCCATGACCGCGGCGCCGGAGGCCTCGGCATACTGGTCGCGGGACTCGTAGGGTGCCGGCATGCCCGAGCTGTTCATCAGCGCAAGGCCGATCGCCTCGGACACGCAGGCCATGGTGTTGGCGGTGAACTGGCCGCCGCAGGCCCCGGCGGACGGGCAGGCGACCCGCTCCAGCGCGTCGAGCGCCTTGTCCGACAGCTCGTTGTTCTGGTGCCGGCCGACGGCCTCGAACATGTCCTGCACGGTCAGGTCGCGGGTGCGGAAATCTTCCGGGATCTCGTCGATCTGGGGTGCCTTGCCCGGCAGGATCGAGCCGCCATAGATGAAGACCGACGGCACGTTCAGACGGACCATGGCCATCATCATCCCCGGCAGGGACTTGTCGCAGCCGGCGAGGCCCACCAGCGCGTCGTAGCAATGCCCGCGCATCGTCAGCTCCACCGTGTCGGCGATGGCCTCGCGCGAGGCCAGCGAGGAGCGCATGCCCTCATGGCCCATGGCGATCCCGTCGGTCACGGTGATCGTCGTGAACTCGCGCGGCGTGCCGTCGGCCGCGCGGACGCCCAGCTTGACGGCCTGCGCCTGACGGCTCAGCGCGATGTTGCAGGGCGCGGCCTCGTTCCAGCAGGTGGCCACGCCCACGAAGGGCTGCGCGATCTCCTCTTCCGACAGCCCCATCGCGTAGTAATAGGACCGGTGCGGCGCCCGCTGCGGGCCCTCGGTCACGTGTCGGCTGGGCAGTCTGGACTTGTCGAAACGGCGCTTGAGCATGGCGGCCTCCCTTGTCGTCGGTCGCCTTCCGGAATAGGCGAGCGGAGGGTTCAGCACAAGCGCGTTTGCCGCGGCAGGGGGCGCGGGCTAGCCTCTTGTGCAGAGAGGGAGACGCCGATGTCGCGATTCTGGACCGATGCCTTTTCCGAGATGGTGGCGCCCGCCCGCCATCGCCCCGCGCTCTGGCGGCTGATCCTCGGCATCGTGCTGGCGGTCTTCGTCTACGCGCTCTTCGTCGCGGGCGAGGTGATCGCCGCGCGGCTGATCGGCGGGCCCGGCGCGATCCCGTGGATCGTCGAGGGCTTTCGCGGCACGGGCAGCGCGGCGCAGACGGCGCTCTTGCTGGCGTCGTTCGGGGGCATGGCGCTTGGCGCCGTGGTGGCGGCGCGCGTGCTGCACAAGCGCCCGGCCAGAACGCTCTTCGGGACGGATGCAGGGCTGTTCTGGCGCGACTTCTTCCGGTGTTTCGGGGCGGTGACGGTGCTCATCGGCGGCTCCGGGATGCTTTACCTCGTGTTCGGAAACCCGGTGCCCAACCAGCCGCTCGACCGCTGGCTGGTCTGGATCCTGCCGGCGCTGGGGCTGGTGCTGCTGCAGATCGGCGCCGAGGAGATGTTCTTCCGCGGATATCTCCAGACCCAGCTGGCCGCGCGGTTTCGCGCGCCCTTCTTCTGGTTCTTTCTTCCGGCGCTGCTGTTCGGCATCGCCCATTACAACGGCCAGGGCGGTGTGGCCTGGGTCCTTGTCGTGGCGGCGACGGTCTTCGGCCTGATCGCCGCCGATCTGACGGCCCGGACCGGCAGCATCGGCGCGGCGATGGGATTTCACATGGCCAACAACGTGCTGGCGCTGCTCATCGTTTCGGTGGACGGCACGATCACCGGTCTCAGCCTCTACGTCACCGGCTTCACCGCCGACGAGATCGACATGACGCGGCCGATCTACCTGTTCGACGCGGCGGTGATGATCCTCGCCTGGCTGGCCTGCCGCCGCCTCGTCCGCCGCTGATTGCATTTCCGCCGGGCGGGGCTTATCTGTCGGGGCGTCACCGCTTGGCGAGGCCCGCATGAACTGGATTTCCAACTACGTCCGGCCCCGGATCAACTCTCTCTTCTCGCGCCGCGAGATGCCCGAGAACCTTTGGTCCAAGTGCGACGGCTGCGGGACGATGCTGTTTCACCGCGAGCTGACGGAGAACCTGAATGTCTGCACCAATTGCGGGCATCACATGGGCATCACGCCGCGCAAGCGCTTCGCGGCGCTCTTCGACGGTGGCGTCTTCTCCGAGGTCAAGGTGCCGACCCCGATCGCGGATCCGCTGCACTTCCGCGACCAGAAGCGCTATCCCGACCGGCTGAAGGCCGCCCAGCGATCCACCGCCGAGAAGGAGGCGATGCTCGTCGCCGAGGGCGAGATCGGCCGCACCCCCATCGTCGCGGCGGCGCAGGACTTCAGCTTCATGGGCGGGTCCATGGGCATGTATGTGGGCAACGCGATCATCGCCGCGGCGGAACGCGCGGTGACGCTCGGGCGTCCGCTGGTGCTGTTCTCGGCCGCAGGCGGGGCGCGGATGCAGGAGGGTATCCTGAGCCTGATGCAGATGCCGCGCACCACCGTCGCCATCGAGATGCTCAAAGAGGCGAACCTGCCCTATATCGTCGTGCTGACCCATCCGACCACGGGCGGCGTGACGGCAAGCTACGCGATGCTGGGCGACGTTCATATCGCCGAACCCAACGCGCTGATCTGTTTCGCCGGGCCCCGCGTGATCGAGCAGACCATCCGCGAGAAACTGCCCGAGGGGTTCCAGCGCGCGGAATACCTGCTGGATCACGGGATGCTGGACCGCGTCACCGACCGGCGCGCGCTGCGTGACGAGCTGGTGTCGATCCTGCGGATGCTGCTTAAGGAGCCGCCGCCGGTGAAGGGCGATCTGCCAAAGCCCGACCTGCCCGAAACCGTCGTCGCCCCGGCCGGTGACGCGGCCGCGCCGGCAGAGACGCCGCAGCCCGCCGAGCAGGAGGCCGACGCCACGTCCGGCAAGGACCCCAAGGCGTGAGCGGGGCCGAGAGCGACGTCATCCTCGCAAGGATGATGTCCCTGCACCCGAAGATCATCGACCTGACGCTCGACCGGGTCTGGCGGCTGCTCGACCGGCTCGGCAATCCGCAGGACGACCTGCCGCCGGTGATCCACATCGCCGGGACCAACGGCAAGGGCTCCACCCTGGCCATGATCCGCGCCGGGCTCGAGGCGCGGGGCGACCGGGTCCACGCCTACACCTCGCCGCACCTGGCCTGGTTCCACGAACGGATCCGCCTGGCCGGAGAGCTGATTTCCGAACCCGCGCTGGCCGAGGTGCTGGAAGAATGCGAGCGCGCCAATGACGGCGCACCCATCACCTATTTCGAGATCACCACGGTGGCCGCGCTCCTCGCCTTCGCCCGGACCCCCGCCGACTGGTGCCTGCTCGAGGTCGGGCTGGGCGGCCGGCTTGACGCCACCAACGTGATCGCGCGGCCCGCGGCGACCGTGATCACGCCGGTCTCGCTGGACCACCAGCAATATCTCGGCGACACGCTCGCCGCCATCGCCGGGGAAAAGGCCGGCATCATCAAGCGGGGCGTGCCCTGCATCGTCGGCCCGCAGGAGGAGGCCGCGCACGAGGTGATCGAGACCAGGGCGCACCGTCTTGGCGCGCCCCTGTCGGTTCATGGCCAGCACTGGCACGTGGCCGAGGAACGCGGCCGGCTCGTGTTCCAGGACGAAACCGGCCTGCTGGACCTGCCGCGGCCTGCCCTGATCGGCGCGCACCAGGTGCAGAACGCGGGCGCGGCCCTGGCCGTTTTGCGCGGGCTCGGCGCCGACGAGACCGTCTGCGAGGCGGCGCTGACCCGCGCCGAATGGCCCGCGCGGATGCAGCGCCTCGGCCATGGGCCGCTTGTCGCGGCCGCGCCGGGGGCCGAGCTCTGGCTCGACGGGGGGCACAACCCCGCCGCCGGCGCCGCGCTCGCCGAGGCGCTGGGCCGGCTGCCCGCGCGGCCGACCTACATGGTTTGCGGGATGCTCAACACCAAGGATATCGGCGGCTACATGCGCCCGCTGGCCGGGCGGGCGGAACGGCTCTACGCCGTGGAAATCCCGGGCGAGACGGCGACCCTGCCCGCGGCCGAGACCGCCGCCGCCGCCCGTGCCGCGGGCCACGAAACGGCCGAGGCCGCGTCGGTCGCCGACGCGGTGGCGCGGATCGTCGCGGAGGCGCCGACGGCGCGCATCCTGATCTGCGGCTCGCTTTACCTCGCGGGGCGGGTGCTGCGCGAAAACGGCTGACGCCCAAGAAAAAGGGCGCCCGGCGGGCGCCCTGTACCGGCCGGACCCGCGGCGCGGCTCAGATCGATTCGTCGATCCAGCTCTGCAGCGCGGCCTTGGGCGCGGCGCCGACCTTGTTCGAGACGACCTGGCCGTCCTTGAACATGAAGAGCGCCGGGATGCCGCGAACGCCCAGCTGCGCGGGGGAGTTCGGGTTCTCGTCCACGTTTACCTTGGCGATCTTGATCTTGCCCTCGTACTGGGCCGACAGCTCTTCCAGGGCGGGTCCGATCTGCTTGCAGGGGCCGCACCATTCCGCCCAGAAATCCACGATGACCGGGATGTCGGAATTCTTCACTTCGGCGTCGAAGGTGTCGTCGGTGACTGCAACTGTTGCCATGGGGGCCTCCTGGGCTCTGGATAGGGTGTTGCCCGCGAAGGTATGGGCGCCCCCGGGAATGGTCAAGGTGCCGGGGCCGATCCGAGCGCCGCAATCACGCGCTCGTGCGGCAGGGGCATCAACACGCCCGTGCGGGTCCAGAGGATCGCCGTCTCGACGCGCCGATCGGGGTAGACCTGCCCCAGCGCCGCCGCATAGGCGCCCATCTGCCGTAGCAGGCCTTCGGGGGTCTCCTCGGGGCGGGCGGGCGTCAGCGCGTTGGTCTTGAAATCCACCGCCATGACGCGGTCCGGGCCCACGATCAGGCGGTCGATCTGCCCCATGATCCGCTGGCCGCCCAGCTCGGCCAGTTCCGCCGTTACGGACACCTCCGCCAGCGTATCGGCCGCGAACAGCGTCTCTAGCGCGGGATCGGTCAGGATCGGCCGCACCTCGTCCAGCAGCGCCTCCAGCTCGGCCGGCGTGGCGGCGTCGATGCCGCGCGACAGCAACCGCGCGGCGATTTCCGCCCAGTCCGCCCGCGGGTGTTCGGGCAGCACCTCGAGCAGCAGGTGCACCTGCCGTCCGCGGCGCTTGGCGGCGTCCTCGGACAGGCCTTCCGCCTCGCCGGGCAGGATCTTCGCCCCGCCCAGGTCCGAGGGCGCCCGTGGCTCGGCCGGGCGCGGCGGGGTGGCCGCGGGCCGGTGCGCCCATTCGGGCAGGGGGCCGCCACCGCCGGCCCGCGCCGGGCCGGGCCCGCCGGCCGGGGCCGGCCAGGAGCCGGCGGCAAAACGCAGCCCGCGCCCGCCGTTGAAATCATGGGCCACGGCGCCCGCGCGCTCGGTGCCGTCGGCCACCAGCCCGTACCAGCTGTCGGCCGGTGCCTTGCCGGCATCGCCCGCACCGCAGACGATCAGCCAGTTCTCCGCCCGGGTCATCGCCACGTAGAGCAGCCGCATGCGCTCGTCCTCCTGCCGGGCCCTGAGCGCGGCGTGACGCTCGGCCATGGCGGGCGGCATGTCGGGCCGGGAGGTCGCCCAGGCCGGCAGGCCGTCGGCCAGCCGGTAGACCTGGTCCCTGACGGTCACCGGTCGCCGGGCCGTGTCGGGCAGGATCACCACCGGGGCCTCGAGGCCCTTGGCGCCATGAACGGTCATCACCCGCACCTGGTCGCCGGCACTGTCCATCTGGCGCTTGATTTCCACCTCGTCGGACCCGAGCCAGGCGAGAAAGCCGGTCAGGCTCGGCACCTCGGCGCGTTCGTAGGAGAGCGCTTCGGCCAGGAGCGCGTCGATGCCGTCCTCGGCCTCGGCCCCGAGCCGCGCGATCAGCCGGTCGCGGCCGCCGTGGCGGGTCAGGATGCGTTCCAGCAGCTCGAACGGCCGCTGGAACCCGGCGTGGTCCCGCAGGTCCCGCAGGATGGCGAGCGTCCCCGGAAACGCGTCTTCCCATGCCCGCAGGCTTTCCCAGAGATAGCCCTTGCGGCCATGGGCCAGCCGGAAGAGATCGGCCTCGGACAGCCCGAAGAGGGGTGAGCGCAGCGCGGCGGCGAGCGAGAGGTCGTCCTCCTGGGTGGACAGGAAGGAGATGAGCGCTGTCAGGTCCTTCACCGCCAGCTCGGCGCCGATTTTTAACCGGTCCGCCCCGGCGACCGGCAGCTCCGCGGATTTCAGCGCGCGGATGATCTCGTGGAACAGGTCCGAGCGCCTTTGCACGAGGATCAGCACGTCGCCGGGCGTGATCCGGCGCGGACGGGGGCCGTCGCGGTCCTGTTCGACGAGTTGCTCGCCCCGGTCGATCATCCCGCGGATTTCCCCCGCGATCCGCCGCGCCAGTTCCAGGCCCGGGTCGTCGTCGGCCGGCGTATCGACGGGCTCGTACCAGGCCGGGGGGTCCGCGCTCTCGGACTTGGGCAGGAACGGCCACACATCCACCCGGCCCGGCATCTCGGACTTGAAGGCGCGGTGCGTGATCTCGGCCGACACGCCGCGTGCCGCCGGTCCCTCGAAGGTCATGTCCACCACCCGCAGGATCGCCGCCGCCGAGCGGAAAGAGAAATGCAGGTCCGTGCGGTCCAGGCGCTTGCCGATATCGGCGAGGTGGCGGTCGAAACGCGCCCGCATCTCGCCGAAGGCATCCGGGTCGGCGCCCTGGAACGAATAGATCGACTGCTTTTCGTCGCCCACGACGAAAACCGTGCGCTCGGTCTCGGGGCGGGCGCCGTGGCCGGCGGTGAATTCCTCGGAGAGGCGCCAGATCACGTGCCATTGCGCCGGGCTGGTGTCCTGCGCCTCGTCGACCAGGATGTGATCGATCCCGCCGTCGAGCCGGAACAGCACCCATTGCGCCACCGCGGGATCGGACAGCAGGGCCTGCGCCCGGTGGATCAGGTCGTCGAAATCGAGAAGGCCCTGCGCCTGCTTGCGGTCCGTGTAGGCGGTGAGAAACCGGTGTGCGAAGCCATGCAGCGCAAGCGTCCGTTCCGCGGCGGCGAGGCCCAGACGGCGGGGGCGGGCATCGGCGATGCGCTGCATCAGCGAGTCGAGCGCGTCTTTCCGGTCGCCCAGCGTGGCACGCGTGGCGTTGGTCGGGAAGGCATCGATCTTCGGCCCGAAGGGCTGCGCGGTCTTCTCGCCGAAGAGCAGGACGCCTTCGAGCACCTTCAGCGTCTCGGGGGTGGCGACGGAAAGATCGACCTCCGCCAGCTTTGTCGCCGCCTTGGCGTCTTTCGGCGAGCCTGCCTCAAGCAGCGGGATCACCTCGGCCAGGAGGTGTGAGTCGCCGGGACCGATGGCCGCGGTCCAGATGTCCGCGAACGTGGTGCCGGGGGCCAGCCCGAGGGATCGCCAGATCCTGTCGGCCTCCGGCGGCGCCTCGAAAGCGTCCCCTTGCCGCACGATCTCCGACAGAAGGGCGTCGAGATCCTCGCCCGACAGGTGGCGCGCCAGCCCGTCGAAGAGGGTCGGGTCACGTTCCGCCAGGTCCTCGGCGATTTCGGCGCGCAGGCGCTTTCCGGTGCGGTCCTCCATTTCCGTGAACTGGGGCGAGACGCCCGCCTCGAGCGGAAAGCGGCGCAGCAGCGCGGCGCAGAAGGAATGGATCGTCTGGATCTTCAGGCCGCCCGGCGTTTCAAGCGCGCGGGCGAAGAGGGTGCGCGCCCGGCGCAGCGTTTCGCTGTCGATCGCGCCGGGGGCGACGCCAAGGTCCTGCAGCTTGGCCGTCAGCTCTGCCTCGTCCAGCATCGACCAGCTGCCGAGCCGCGCGAAGAGCCGGTTCTGCATCTCGGCGGCGGCGGCCTTGGTATAGGTCAGGCACAGGATACGCGCGGGGGCCGTTCCGCCCAGAAGCAGCCGCGCCACCCGGTCGGTCAGCACCTTCGTCTTGCCCGATCCCGCGTTGGCGGACACCCAGACCGAGCTGTCCGGCGCGGCGGCACGGTTCTGCGCGACGGTCGGATCCGCGGGGGCGGTCATTCCACGTCCTCCGGTGTCGGGGGGGCGGTGTCGTCCCACTCGCCGTGCCGGGCAAGATGGTCGTAGTCGCCCGTATCCGTCCGCCGTTGCAGACGGGCGCGCGACGCGTAGCCGGTCTCGCGCGTGGCGTAGGCGGCGACAAGGCGGTGCAGCTCGTCCCAGGTATCACGCACCAGGTCGGTCGAAATCGCGACCTGGCCCGGCTTCGCGCCCAGCCCGATATAGCGCAGCCCGGCCACCGGCGCCGGTGCGACTCCCTCGAAACCGCCGCGCTCGGCCATCGCCGCCTCCAGCGGCAGCTGGCGGTCGAAATGGGTGACCTCCTTTTCCGAGGGCGGCGCGCCGGTCTTGTAGTCGTAGATGAGGAGTTTGCCGTCCGGGGTCCGGTCGACCCGGTCGGCCTTCACCGTCAGCGAGAAGTCGATGCCGTCCAGCGCCTGCTTGCCGGGCACCTCCAGCGCCAGCGGCGTCGCCTCCGCCCGGCGCGCGGCCTCGTCTTGCAGGAATGCCGCGGCGACGCGTGCAAGCTGTGCCAGCCATATGCGCCGCGCGGCCGGCCAGGGGGCGCTGCGCTCCATGACCGCGGTCGCGATCTCCATCAGCCGGGCTTCGGCATGCGCGGGCAGCCCAGCGCGGGTCTCGTCGACGAAATGGTGCAGAACCTCGTGGACCAGCGTGCCGCGGAGCGGCGCGTCGGGCTGCGGCCGCAGCGGATCGAGCGGTTTCAGGCGCAGCACGTCCCGCGCATAGATCGCGTAGGGGTCGCGGATCAGCGTCTTGATGCGTGTCACCGACAGCGCGGCCGGTCGTGCGGCGACCGGCGGGCGCGGGGCCGGGCGCGGGGCCGGCGGCAGCGGCGTGACCGGGGTTTCCAGCGCGGCCGCCCGGTCGAGCCAGACCTGGCCGCGGGCTTTCATGTCCTCCAGCGACCGGGCGCCGTGGGCGCCGATCCCGCCGAGCAGGTTCGTCAGGCGGTTGAGCCAGCGCGAGGCGACGGTCGGAGCCTCCGCGTCGCGGATGGCGCGGGTCAGCATCACCTCCGGCGCGGCGACGGCCTGCTGGAAATCATGCGCCGAGAGCCCGATCCGCCGTTCGGGCAGCAACAGGCCCGCCGCCTTGCGCATCTGGCGGTTGAGCCAGGGATCGGGCGGCGGGATCTGCGGCCAGATCCCCTCGTTGAGACTGCCGAGGATCACGACATCGGCCCCCTGCACCCGGGCCTCGAGCGTGCCCCAGATCATGATCGCGGGATGACCCTGCACGGCATTGCGCACCTCTTCCCGGTCCAGGACCGAGCGGAACAGCGCGGCGTAATCGGCGGGCGAAAGCGACCCGCCCGCGTCGGCCTCGGCGACGAGCGCGTCGATGGTCTTGCGCGCCTCCTCGCCGGCGGACTCCTCCCAGAGCCGGCCGGCGGTCCCGGCCGCCGCACCAGCCCCGGCGGCGAGCCGCTCGGTCAGGGCGACATGCTGCGCGACGTGGTCGGTCAGCGGGCGCGTGCCGATCCGTTCCAGCCCGTCCAGCGCGGCGGCCAGCCAGTCGGCCCAGGCGATCGCCCCGGGATCACGCACCTGGCGCGCCGCCCAGGCGCGCAGGTCGGTGCCGGTCGGGAAGGCGGGGCCGTGACGGCGAAGGTCGAGCTCCAGCCGCTGGGTCCGGAGCGTGTGGTCGTCGCGTGTGCCCGGCGCGGAATGGACAAGCGGGTGCTTCAGCAGCGCCAGCAGATGCTCCACCGTCAGCCGCACGCCGAACAGCGCGGCCACCTGCCGGAAGAGCCGCCCCGGCGCCGAGAGCGGCAGGGGCTGTCCGGCGCTGTCGTCGGGCACGATCCCCCAGCGATCGAGCGCCGCCGTGACCTGCCGGGTCAGCACACGGTCCGGGGTGATGAGCGCGGCGGTCTCGCCGGCTTCGGCGGCGGCCCGCAGGCGCAGCGCGATGGCCAGGGCCTCGGCCCGCGGCGAGGAGGCCTCCACCAGCGTCATGTCGCGGGTTGCGCCGTCGATATCCGGCAGGTGCGGGCCCTCGGCCAGCCACTGGTCGGTCACGGGCGCGGGCCGCAGGGCCAGCGACACGAGCCGGTTGCGGGCCCGGTTGGCCGGGGCCGTGTCAGACCAGGGCCGGATATCCTCGGGGGCGATCCCGGCGCCCTGCATCAGGCGGCGGAAGCGGAATTGCGGATGGTCCTCGCCGGTCAGCGCGTCGTCGAGCGCGCCCCAGGCCTGCGTGCCCATGTCGAAATCGAAGCCGGGCAGCACGACCGCCCCCTGCGGCAGGCGCGCTACCGCCTGCATGAAGAGCGCCGTCGCCCCGCGCGACCCGGTCGAGCCGGCCACGATCACCGGGTGGTGCGGCGGCGCCTCGCGCCAGCGTGCGGCGAGATGCTCGACCACGTGCCGCTGGCGTTCCTCCGTGTCGGGCGGCTGGTCCGGCGTCCAGTACCGGGCGATCACGTCGATGAAGGCCAGGCTCCGCTCCCAGTGGGCCGAGAAATCCGACACGTCGAGCCGGCGCAGGTCTTCGGGCGCGATCCCCTCGCCGCGCATCTCGTCCATGAGCCCGGCGAGGCTGTCGGCGAGGTCGTAGATCGCGGCCCGTGGCGCGAGATCAGGCTGGCTGTCGAGCAGCTGCGCCACCGCCTCGGCGAGTTCCAGCCGCCGGCGCAAGGCCGGTACGGGCGGCGGCAGGTCGGCGAGATGCGGGTCTTCGGCCAGGTCGGTGACCAGCGCGATCCGCGGCAGGAACCCGGCGCCCGACTCTGCGAAGAGCGCCTTGAGCCGCCGCTGCATGCGCCGCGTGTTGACGTAAAGCTCGACGCGCGCGATGGCTTCGGGGGCGGCATCGGACAGGCGGGTGCGCAGGCCCTCGACCAGGGCGCGGGAATAGTCGCAGCCGGGGGGCAGCGCGAAGAAACGGGGCGTGTGCCGCGGCTCAAACATCCGCCGCCTCCGCCAGCATCGCCTCGGCGAGCGGGATTCCCTCGGGCGTGCCGACATCGGCCCAGCCGCCGGGATGCGTCAGGCCGAAAAGCCGCCCCTCCGCGATCATCCTGTCCCAGAGAAGGTTGAGCGAAAAGACCCTGTCCGCGACGTCCGCCAGGCCGTCCGTCCGGATGATCTGCGCCCCGGTATAGACCAGCGCCCGCCCGGCGCCGTCGGTGGTGCGGGTCAAGCGCCCCTCGGCATCCGGCAGGAAGTCGCCCGTGCCCGCATGGCCGCAAGCCGCCGCGGCGGGCACCAGCATCAGCAGCGCGTCCATGCGGTCCGGCGCCCATGCGGCGGCGAGCCGCGCCAGCGGGTTCGGCCCCGTCCAGACGGCGTCCGAATTCAGCGTGAAGACCGGGCCGGCCCCGAGCAGGGGCAGGGCATGCCGCAGCCCGCCCCCGGTATCGAGGATATCGGGCGTTTCCTCGGACAGCGCGACGCCGCGCCCCGCCAGGTGGGCGCGCAGGGCTTCGGGCTTGTAGTGCAGGTTGACCACGATGCGCCCGATCCCGGCGGCGGCGCCCAGCGCCAGCGCGTGGTCGATCAGCGGCCGGCCGGCCACGTCGATCATCGGCTTCGGCCGGTCGCGCGTCAGCGCCCCCATGCGGGTGCCGAACCCGGCGGCGAAGATCATCAGGGAGTCGGGGCGGGACATTGCGCTTTCATCCTGGCCTGCAGGTCGGGATCGGGGGCGGGAAGGTGATCGTCGACGATCGCGCGCAACGCCGCAAGGGCCGGGTGGGCGAGATCCCGTTGCAGGTGGTCCCAGACCCGCGGCATCAGGTCCACATAGCCGGGTTTGCCGTCACGCAGGCAGAGCCGGGCGAACACGCCGAGGATGCGCAGGTTGCGCTGGGCGCCGAGGATCGCGACGGCCCGCGCAAGGGTCTCCGGATCGGTGCCGGTCTCGGTGGCGTAGCGTGCATACATGGCCGCGCGGAGCGCGGCGGAGGTATCGCGCCGGGCGTCCTCGAGCAGGGAAACCAGATCGTATGCGGGGTGGCCCGCCATCGCGTCCTGGAAATCCAGAAGCCCGACCCGGGCCGGCCCCTGCCGTTCGGGCAGCCAGATCAGGTTCTGCGCATGGTAGTCGCGCAGGATCAGGACCGGGCGGTCCGTGGCCAGCGACCCGGTCGCGGCCTCGACGGCCGCGCGCAGGGCCTCGGCGCTTTCGGGCGCGGGATGGCCCAGGGCCGCGGGCAGGTACCAATCGAGCACGAGGCCCGACAGCCCGGCCATCAGCGGCGGATCGTAGGCCGCGATCCCCGGGGGAACCGGATGGGCGTGCAGTTCGGCCAGCACCTCGACCGCGGCGGCGTAGAGCGTCTCTTCCAGCTCCGGCCGCGCCTCCGCGACCGTCGAGAAGAGCGCGTCGCCCAGGTCCTCGAGCAGAAGAAAGCCGTGCTCGGGATCTTCTGCCAGTATGGCGGGGGCGGACAGACCGAGCCGGGCCAGGTGCCGCGCGATCCGGGTGAAGGGGCGGATATCCTCGCCCCGCGCGGGCGGCGCATCCATGAGAACGGCGCTCTGCGCACCGCGGCGCAACCGCGCGTAGCTTCGGTTCGAGGCGTCGCCGGCGAGATGCGCGCACGTCGCGTCGGCCCAGCCCGCCCGCTCGAGAAAGGCGTGTTTGCAGGCGGCGCGATCAGCCATGGGCGGGTCCCTCCGCCATAAGCGTGCCGACCCAGGACCAGCGGGCCGGGCCGCTGGCGGTCAGCTCCCGCGCATCCGGGTCGCCCCCGACCAGCGCGAAATCGAGCCGCAGGGCATCCGCCGGGGCGAGATCGCCCAGCCGGTCCGGCCACTCGACAAGGCAGAGCGCGTCGTCGAACGCCTCGTCGAGCCCGAGTTCAAGCACGTCGTCGGGCCGGGTCACGCGATAGAGATCGCAGTGCCAGATCTCCAGCCCTTCCGCGTGGTAGGTCTGGACCAGCGTGAAGGTCGGCGACGGCACGTCCTCGGCCACGCCGCGGGCCTCGATAAGCGCCCGGGCGAAGGCGGTTTTCCCGGCCCCGATCGGGCCGCCCAGGAGCAGCGTGTCCCCGGCACCCAGCCGCGGGGCCAGCGCCCGGGCGAAGGCATCGGTGGCGGCGGCGCCGGCCAGGCGGCAGCTGGCAGAGAAAGCGGGGGCGTCTGCATCGGCGGCGGTCATGGCGCAACTCTATCGCCGTGCCCCGCCCCCGCAAGGGCAGATCAGTCCGGTTCGACCAGCGCCGGTGCATCGGCCCGGTCCGCCCGGCCCGCGGCGGTGTCCGGCATGAAGGTGCAGAGCGTGGCGCCCCGCGCCAGCGGCACGAAACGGCAGTGAAGCTTTCCGGCCGCGTCACCCGGCATACAGACCTGGGCCGTCCAGACCTGGCGGCCGTTCGAGCGGCTGGCGAAGTTGTGGACCCGCGCCCAGGCCTCGCACGGTTCGGTCGCGGCCTCCCAGGCGCGGATCGACTCGAGAATCCCGATTTCGCCCAGCGTGGTGCTGGGATCCACCCCCCACAGGCCGGCATAGGCGGCGTTGGATACCACGAGCCGTCCCGAGGACGAGAAGACGGCGACCGCCTGTTCCAGGCTGTCCAGGACGGACTGGCTGAGTTCCAGCTCGAAGCGGAAGCGGCGCTTCAGCGACACCTCGGCGGTGATGTCCTCGAAGAGGAAGGCCACCGCGCCCTCCGGATGGGGACGGCCGATGACGCGGTAGGTCTGACCCGTGGGCAGGAGCCAGGTTTCCTCGTAGGTGCCATCGGTGGCGGCTTTCTCGAGATCGGCCATGCGCTGGCGCCAGCTGCCGTAATCCTTGGGCTCGGGCATCATGCGCATGTCCCTGAGCCGGTCCAGAACGGCGTAGAGCGTCGGCCGGGTGCTGAGCCAGTCCGGTGGCAGCCGGGTCAGTTCGCTGAGCGCGGGGTTGAACAGCGCGAGCTGCCGGTCGCGGTCGAAGATCGCCAGCCCGATCGTCAGATGCGCGAAGGTCTGGGTGAGGGTCTGCACGAAGTTGCGCAGCGCGTCCTCGGCCCGGACGACCGGATTGGCATAGACCGCGTAGCGCAGCATCGTGCCGTCGCCCGCCTGCTGGGCCTGGCATTCGAACCACCAGGTCCGTTCGCCGGTGCGGTGATGCACGGCCACGCGCCCGGGCGGGCCGTCATCGGCCTGGTTTTCCGCGTCCGGCGGAAACAGGTGGACAAGCGGCATCTCGCCCGCGGTGTCGGGTTCGCCATACCCGGCCTGCACGACGAGCGCGCGATAGGCCGCGTTGGCCCAGGTGATGCGTCCCTCGGGCGTTTCGTGCCAGACCAGCATCGGTGCGTCTTCGACCGTCTGCAACAGCCGGGCGTTCCAGGCATCGCCGCCGCCGAGCCCCTGGTCAGCCGTATCGGTGCCGGGCGTGGCGGGGTCGCGGCGCATGCGGTGCCGATCGGCCCGGAGGAGCAGCGCCAGCACGCCGGCACCCGTCAGGATACAGGTCGCGGCGATGTAAAGCGTCGTCTGAAGATCGAGATGAACCATGTCCCGCCTGCCGCGTATCCCCGCATCAGGTGGAGGCTAGGAAAGGTTCGTTAACCAAAAGTTACCGGTCGGCGCGTGCTGCCGCGCCGGTGTCGTCGTCGGGCTCGGCATCCGTGTCGCGCCGCTCCATGATCCGGAAATAGCGCTTCTCGGCCCATGCGAAGGGCATCGAGGTATAGATCGCCGACAGGGAGAAGATCGTGGCCAGTTCCGCGCGCGGATGCATTTGCCGGACAAAGTCGAACCCCGGGTCGCTGATCAGCCATGTCACGACCGGGACGCAGAGGAAGAAATATATCGACGCCCCGGTCATGATGATGGCGAACATCACCGCAAGATGCATCTTATCCCCCTTGGCAAGCTGCGCGCGTCACGGAACCTAGCCCGCAAGCATGACAATGAAAGCGTAGCATGAAACGCCGGGCTGAGCACGCCGGGGCCGCCACGATGGTTTACGGGGCCTTTCGCGCCATGCCGGTGCCGGTCTGCACGGCCCTTAGATGCGGATCGGCTGGTTTTCTCCCAGCGGGGCCTTGAGCGCGTCCGGATCGACGATCACGGCCGCGGCCGGCCAGAGGACCTCGACGATTGCGCCGCTGCGTTGCGGGCGCTCGGACGGGTCGAGGAAGGGGTCGGACGCGTTGGCAAAGGTGACCTCGGCGCCGGAGCGTTCCAGGAGCGTCTTGGCAATGAAAAGACCCAGCCCCATACCCTCGTATTCGGGGCGCTGGGCACGGTCCTGCGCGGTGCGGCGCCGGCGCACGAAAGGATCGCCGATCCGCCCGAGGAGATCGGGCGGGTAACCGCGGCCGTCGTCGAAGATCCGGACGGTCACGGTATCCCGGCCCCAGCGCGCATCGATCCAGACATTGGCCTCGGCGAAATCGACGGCGTTCTGCACCAGGTTGCGCAGGCCGTGAATGATCTCGGGTTGCCGCCAGATTTCCGGCTGGACCCCGTCGGCGCCCCGTTCGGGCGCGAAATTGAAATGGATCGACTTGCCGCGTTCCGAATGCGGGTCGGCGGCCTCGCGCAGGACGGCGCCCAGCGGCGCGTGGCGCAGGTGCAGGTCGTCCTTCCCGGCCTGCCCCATGCTGCGCATGATATCGCGACAGCGATCGGCCTGGTCGCGGATCAGTGCCGCGTCCTCGGCCAGATCGGGGCGGTCCGAGAGCTCGTCGGCCAGTTCGGAGCTGACAAGCTTGATGGTTGCCAGCGGCGTGCCGAGTTCATGGGCGGCGGCGGCGACCACGCCGCCGAGATTGGTGAGGTTCTGCTCGCGCGAGAGGGCCATCTGCGCGGCCAGCAGCGCCTGGGACATGGCATGCATCTCCACCGTGACCTGCCGCGCATAGGCGCCGAGGAAGGCGATGCCGATCACCAGCGCGATCCAGAACCCGTAGACGAAGAGCTGCGGCATCCGCAGCACGAATCCCTGTTCGGTCCGGAGCGGCACGTGCCAGAGCGCCACGACCGAGATCAGCAGGATCGCCATCATCCCGAGGAACAGCGTCGCCTGCAGCCGCAGCGCGGTGGCCGAGATGGTCACCGGCGCCAGGATCAGCAGCGCGAAGGGGTTGTTCAGCCCACCCGTCAGGTAAAGCAGGAAAGCCAGCTGCGACAGGTCGAACAGCAGCGTCAGAAGCGCTTCGCGTTCGCTCAGGCGCTTGGTCTCGGGGTAGACGAACATCGCCACGAGATTCGAGATCATCGAGGCGCCGATCGCCATGAAGCAGAGCCCGATGTCGATCTGCAGCTTGAGATAGAGCGTCGAGAACAGGATCGCGGCCGACTGCCCGGCGATGGCCAGCCACCGGAGCAGGATCAGCGTGCGCAGGCGCACCCACTCGCTGCGCGATTCGGTGGCCAGGACGGAGGCGGAGAGATCGGCCATCAGGCGGTCATGGGATGCATTGTCACACTCGGATTGCAGGTTCTTGATAGAGCGCCGATCTTAACCGATCAACGGGAACGCATTTCGGGAAGGCATTTCCATGAGCAGACTCTACGCTTTGACCGCCGGTGCCCTGGCCGTCGCCATGCTCGGCGCCATCGCGGCCTTCGTCTACATGGGCCGCGGCGACGACCCCTATGCCGCCTGCCGCCAGGGCCAGATCGCCGGGTCGGGGGATATCGGCGGGGCGTTCGAACTGGTGAACGGCGCCGGCGAGACGGTCACGAACGCCGACGTGATCACCAAGCCCTCCCTGCTCTATTTCGGCTATACCTTCTGCCCGGATGTCTGCCCCCTGGACGTGTCGCGCAACGCCGCCGCGATCGACGTCCTGGCAGAGCGCGGCTACGACGTGCAGCCGGTCTTCATTTCCATCGACCCCGAGCGCGACACGCCCGAGGTCGTCGGGGAATTCGCCGAGGTGATGCATCCCGAGATGGTCGGCCTCACCGGCTCGGCCGAGCAGGTGAAGACGGCGAGCCAGGCCTATCGCACCTATTACCGCAAGCAGGAGAGCGACGACCCGGACTATTACCTGGTCGATCACTCCACCTTCAGCTACCTGGTGATGCCCGAAGACGGTTTCGTCGACTTCTTCCGGAGAGAGCTGACGCCCGAACAGATGGCCGACCGTGTCGGCTGCTTCCTCGACGCCGCGTCGTGACATTTGACCGCAGCACCGCCGCGCTCTAAAACGTCGTGAATGTTACAGTTTCGAGGGGTTGGGGCGGCATGACGGAACGAACACAGCGGGAGATCGGCGAAGACAATTCGCTGCTGCTCGTAGACGATGACGAGCCGTTCCTGCGCCGGCTGTCGCGCGCGATGGAAAAGCGCGGTTTCGCCCCCGAAACGGCCATGTCCGTGGCGGCCGGACAGGCGATCGCGACCGCGCGGCCGCCGGCCTACGCGGTGATCGACCTGCGGCTCGAGGATGGCAACGGACTCGACGTGGTCGAGGTGCTGCGCGAGAAGCGACCCGACGCCAAGATCATCGTGCTGACCGGCTACGGTGCCATCGCGACGGCGGTCGCGGCGGTGAAGATGGGCGCGACCGACTACCTTTCCAAGCCCGCCGATGCCAACGACATCACCAACGCCCTTCTCGCGGAAACCGACGATCTTCCGCCGCCGCCCGACAACCCGATGTCGGCGGACCGCGTGCGGTGGGAACACATCCAGCGGGTCTACGAACTCTGCGACCGCAACGTCTCGGAAACCGCGCGGCGGCTCAACATGCATCGCCGCACGCTGCAGCGCATCCTGGCCAAGCGCAGCCCGCGCTAGGCGCCGGCGGCTACAGGTCCCGGCGCATCAGGATGCGCGGGGCCACCGGCGCGTCCGGCCAGTCCCGCCAGTGCACGAAGCCCCGCGACCCGTAGAAGGCGCGTGCCCCGGCGTTGTCCCTGCGGACACAGGCGTTGATCCAGCCGTAATCGCGCTCTCGGGCGGCCTCGAGCGTCACTTGCAAGAGGGCGGTTCCCAGTCCCCGCCCCCGCTCGGCCAGCGACACGAAGGTCGCGATGTCACAGGCCTCTGGCGGCAGCTCGGGATGGGGCGCGATCCACTGGACGCCCCGTATCGCGCCATCGGCCTCAGCGACGACATGCCAGGCGGACCTGTCGCCGGCCGTGCGCATCCAGTCGCCGATCTCTTCCGCCGATACCGGCCGTGTCCGGGCCGTCAGACCGCCGGCCTGGATGATCCGGTTCAGGATGCCGGCCATCGCATCGCGATCCGCGGGACCGGCGGGACGGATGTCACGGGTCATAGCGCCGCGATGAGCGCGGCGTGGCGCGCGGTGTAGGCGGCGCGCACCTCGACCGGGGGCCGCAGGGCGATCCGCAGACCCTCGATCTGTTCGGGTCGCGGGCGGCCGAAGAAGCGGTTCGCCTCGACCTGGCTGAACCCGGCGATCTGGGTGGCTTCCAGCCAGGCAGAGATGCGGTCGGCGCGCTTGATCTGTTTCTTGACCGTCGCGGGCAAGGTGGCCGGCAGGCCGAAACGCAGGTGGATGGCGGCGGCCAGGCGCGCCTCCAGCTCGCCGTAGCCGGGACCGACGGCGGCTTTCACGGGTGAGATCATGTCACCGATCACGTATTCCGGGGCGTCGTGCAAGAGCGCCGCCAGCCGCCACCTGACCGGCGCCTTCGGCTGCAGCCGGCCGAGGATCTGTTCGACCAGCAGCGAATGCTCGGCGACCGAATAGGGGAAGTCGCCGAAGGTCTGCCCGTTCCACCGCGCCACGAAGGCCAGGCCATGGGCGATGTCCTCGATCTCGATATCGACCGGTGTCGGGTCCAGCAGGTCGAGCCGGCGGCCCGAGAGCATGCGCTGCCAGGCGCGGGGTTCCTTGGCCATGTCCTGATCCGTTCGCGGGGCGTCCGGTCCGGAGGTAGCCGCTCTGGCCACCGCTGTAAATGCAAGGGGCGAGTTGCCGGCACGCGGCGGCGGTGCTAAGTGCCGGTCAACGGTTTTCAGCATGACGGAGCCCCCCATGCCCAAGGATTACATCGTCAAGGATCTCTCCCTGGCCGAGTACGGCCGCAAGGAGATTGCCATTGCAGAGACGGAGATGCCCGGTCTGATGGCGCTGCGCGAGGAATACGGCGCGTCGCAGCCTCTGAAGGGGGCGCGGATCGCGGGGTCGCTGCACATGACGATCCAGACGGCGGTTCTGATCGAGACGCTCGTGGCGCTGGGCGCCGAGGTGCGCTGGGCGTCGTGCAACATCTTCTCGACGCAGGACCACGCGGCCGCGGCGATCGCCGAGTCCGGCGTGCCGGTCTTCGCGGTGAAGGGCGAGACGCTGGCGGAATACTGGGACTACTGCGACCGGATCTTCCAGTTCGCCGACGGCGCGAACATGATCCTCGACGACGGCGGCGACGCGACGCTCTACATCCTGATCGGCGCGCGGGTCGAGGAAGGCGAGGAGGACCTGATCGCCCGGCCCGAGTCCGAAGAGGAAGAGGCGCTGTTTGCCCAGATCCGCAAGCGCCTCGCCGAGAGCCCCGGCTGGTTCGTCAAGCAGCGCCACGCGATCCGCGGCGTGACCGAGGAGACGACGACCGGCGTGAACCGCCTCTACAAGATGATGGAGAAGGGCCACCTGCCGTTCCCGGCGATCAACGTGAACGACAGCGTGACCAAGTCGAAGTTCGACAACAAGTACGGCTGCAAGGAGAGCCTCGTGGACGGCATCCGCCGTGCGACCGACACGATGATGGCGGGCAAGACGGCGGTGGTCTGCGGCTATGGCGACGTCGGCAAGGGCTCTGCGGCGAGCCTGCGCGGCGCGGGCGCGCGGGTGAAGGTGACCGAGATCGACCCGATCTGCGCGCTGCAGGCGGCGATGGACGGCTTCGAGGTGGTGACGCTGGAGGATGCCGTGGACAGCGCGGACATCTTCATCACCACGACGGGCAACAAGGACGTGATCCGCATCGAGCACATGCGCGCGATGAAGGACATGGCGATCGTGGGCAATATCGGCCACTTCGACAACGAGATCCAGGTCGCGTCCCTGAAGAACCACAAGTGGACGAACATCAAGGACCAGGTGGACATGATCGAGATGCCCTCGGGCAACCGGATCATCCTGCTGTCCGAGGGGCGGCTGCTGAACCTCGGCAACGCCACGGGCCACCCCTCTTTCGTGATGAGCGCCTCCTTCACCAACCAGGTGCTGGCGCAGATCGAACTCTTCACCAAGGGCGACCAGTACGGCAACGAGGTCTACGTCCTGCCGAAGCATCTCGACGAGAAGGTCGCGACCCTGCACCTTCAGAAAATCGGGGCCAGGCTGACCGAGCTCGCCCCCGATCAGGCGGATTACATCGGCGTCTCGGTCGACGGGCCCTACAAGCCCGAGCATTACCGCTACTGACAGGCCGGCGGGGCTGGCCGGTCCGCCGGCCCCGGATCGCGCGGAGTTGCCTCAAATCCGAAACGCTTCGGAGTTGCCGGCCGCGCCCGGTCCGCGTAGACAGGTCGGGCAGGCCAGGACGGCCGGACCTTTTCAAGAGCGTGTGGTGCCCGATGGGAGCACGTGGGGTGAGGAGGGTTCCGGCGACGGGGCCCTCCTTTTTCCATGCGTCCGACGGGATCAGAACAGCGTCAGCCCGACCCCGATGATCGCGTTGCCGATCATGGCGTAGATGCCGTCGATCAGCATCAGGTGCATCGGCTGCTTGGCGAACATGTAGCTGCTGGCCATCCATGGCACGCCGACGAAGAGCCCCAGCCCCAGCCCCGTCCAGAACCCTTCGCTCACGCTGTCCACGCCGGCAATCACGAAGACGTAAGACGTCATCCCCGCGACAAGCGTCAGGAAAATCAGGCTCAGCAGGTAGGGCAGCGGATCCTTGCGATCCACGTCGCGGTCCGAAAGGCCGGTGGCCTGCATCCAGGGGCCGGCCATCAGCATGTACCAGACCGCCCCGAAGAGCCACGCGGCGCCGGCACTGGCGATTATCGGGAGAAGATCCATAGACGATCCATATCTTGTTGTCTGGTCAGAGTATGCGGCAAGATATGCTGGAAATCTAGAGTCCGCCAAGCTGGCAGACGATCTTCCATTCGGCCGCGGTCACCGGCTGTACCGACAGGCGCGAATTCTTGACCAGCACCATCTCCGACAACCGCGGGTCATCCTTGATCACGTCCAGCGTGACGGGCCGCGGCAGCGCCTCGACGGCCTTCACGTCGACGCATTCCCAGCGCGGGTCGTCGGTGGTCGAATCCGGATGCGCCTCGGCGATGACCTCCACGATGCCGACGACGGCCTTCTCGGTCTGGCTGTGGTAGAAGAACCCGCGGTCCCCGACGCGCATCTCGCGCATCATGTTGCGGGCCTGGTAGTTCCGGACGCCGTCCCATTCCTCGCCCGTGGCGCCCCTGGCGACCTGGTCGGACCAGGACCAGGTGGCGGGCTCTGACTTGAACAGCCAGTACGCCATCAGCCGATCACCTTCTTCCAGGTGTCCAGGGACACCGTCTCGAACAGCCCGGCCCTGGCATAGGGATCGCCGGCCGCCCAGGCCTCGGCCGCCGCCATGTCGGGGACGTCCAGGATCACCAGCGAGCCGCACATCTCGCCGTCGGTGTCCAGCAGCGGCCCGGCCTGTGCCACGACCCCGGTTTCCTCGACATAGGCGAGGTGGGCCGCGCGGCTGGCCTTGCGGACCGAAAGGTGGCCGGGCTTGTCCCGGGCGGTCAGGGCGACGAGCATCAGTCTTCCTCCTTCAGCGGGCGGGCGAGCAGGGCATCCATGGCCTCGGCGATGGTGACGCTCTCTTCCAGGACGGCGGATACCATGGTCGTGATCGGCATGTCGATGCCACGCGCGGCCGCCAGCCCGGCCACGGCCCGCGCGGTGGCCTTGCCCTCGACCGTCTTGGCCGGGTCGAACGCCCTGCCCTGGCCCAGCGCGTGGCCGAAGGCGAAGTTGCGGGACTGGAGCGAGGTGCAGGTCAGCGCCAGGTCACCCAGGCCGGAAAGCCCGGCCAGCGTGGCCGGCTCCGCGCCGAGGGCCGTTGCCAGGCGCACCATCTCGGCATAGCCCCGGGTCATCAGCGCGGCGCGGGCGCTGTCGCCCAGATCGGCCCCGATGGCGATGCCGCAGGCGATGGCGATCACGTTCTTGAGCGCCCCGCCAAGCTCGGCCCCCGCCAGGTCCGTCGTGCGGTAAAGCCGCACCGTCTCGGTCGAAAGCTCCGCCTGCAGGCGCCTGCCGGTCGCCGCGTCGCGCGCGGCGAGCGTCAGCGCCGTCGGTTTGCCGCGCGCGATGTCCGCCGCGAAGCTCGGCCCGGTCAGGACCGCGATCTCGGCATCCGGCAGGGCGGCGGCGATCACCTCGCTGGGCCGGAGCCCGGTCGAGAGCTCCACGCCCTTGCAACACGAGACGAGCCGCTGGCCCGACAGCCGTGATCCGTTCCGCTCGAGAAACGCGCGGAGCTTCTGCGCGGGCACCGCGATCAGCACCGTCTGCCCGGGCGCCGGCGCAAGATCCGCGACGGGGGTCAGCGCCTCGGGCAGCGTCACCCCGGGCAGGGACCGGCGGTTTTCGCGGTCCGCGATCATCCGGCCGACCTGCGCGGCGTCCCGTGCCCAGAGCCGGACGGCGCGCCCCTCGGCCGCGAGCGTGACGGCGAGCGCGGTCCCGAAGGCGCCCGCGCCGGCGACCAGGACGCCGCTCATGCCTTGGCTCCCTTGCGGCCGGACCCGACCAGGGCGGGCGCGGCGGCGTCGAGCGGCCAACGCGGCCGGGCGGTCAGGTCGAAGCCGTCGCTGTGTCCGGCCCGGAAGCGTTCGAGCCCCGCCCATGCGATCATCGCGGCATTGTCGGTGCACAGGCCGAGCGGCGGGGCGACGAAGGGGACCCCGTGATCCGCGGCCAGCTGTTCCAGCCGGGCCCGTATCCCGGCATTGGCCGCGACGCCGCCGGCCACGGCCAAGGCGGTGGGCCGGTCGTCGCCGGTGGCCGCCAGCGCGCGGCGGGTCTTCTCCGTCAGCACGTCGGTCACCGCGGCCTGGAACCCCGCGCAGAGATCGCGCCGGTCCTGTTCATGCAGCCCGCCCTGCGACGTGACCAGCGCGTCCCGGGCCCGCATCAGCGCGGTCTTGAGACCCGAGAAACTCAGGTCGCATCCGGGCCGGTCCAGCAGCGGGCGCGGAAAGGCGAAGCGCGTGGCGTCGCCCCCGGCGGCGGCGGCCTCGACCGCGGGGCCCCCGGGTTGCGGCAGGCCGAGCAGTTTCGCCGTCTTGTCAAAGGCTTCGCCCGGCGCGTCGTCGATGGTGCCGCCAAGACGGGCGAACCGCTCGGCGCCGCGGACCATCAGGAACTGCGCGTGCCCGCCCGAGACGAGCAACATCAGGTAGGGAAAGGCCAGGCCGTCGGTCAGCCGCGGCGTCAAGGCGTGCCCGGCCAGGTGATTGACGCCCACCAGCGGCAGGCCGGCCCCGGCGGCGATGCCCTTGGCGCACATGACACCGGCGAGCACCCCGCCGATCAGGCCGGGCCCCGCGGTCACGGCGATGGCGTCGAGATCGGACAGGTCGAGAGCCGCCTCGGCCAGCGCGGCCTCGACGCAGAGATCGAGTTTCTCGGCATGGGCGCGGGCCGCGATCTCGGGGACGACCCCGCCAAAGGCCGCATGCAGCTGCGCCTGGCCCTCGACGACCGAGGCCAGGATCTCGGGCGCGGCGCCCTCGGCCTGGCGCACGACGGCCGCCGCGGTCTCGTCGCAGCTGCTCTCCAGGCCGAGAAGGGTGAGTGTCCGGGCCATGCGCGCCCCGTTGTGAATGCGGTCCGAGGCAGGTAACACCGGGAGCGTGTCCAGACAATCCCGGTGATGCCGTGCCCGACCCGCGCCCCGTCCTGCTCGTCACGCGCCCAGAGCCGCAGGCGTCGCGCTTCGCGGCCGAGGTCGAGGCGCGCTGCCCGGGGCGTTTCGACATTGTCCTGTCGCCGCTCATGGACATCGCGCCGGTTGTCGCGGATGTGGACGTCGCCGGTGCCGCCGCGCTGGTCTTCACCTCCGAATCCGGCGTGCGGGTGGCGACGGCGCGCTGGGGGTTGGCCGGGCGTCCCGCCTTCTGCGTCGGAGACCGTACCGCCGCCGCCGCCCTGGACGCGGGCCTTGCGGCCCGGTCCGCCGCCGGTGACGTCGACGATCTCGTGACCCTCGTGACGCGCGACGGCCCACGCGACGGCCGGATCCTGCATCTTCGCGGGCGGCATCGTGCCGGCCAGCTGGTGGAACGTCTTCGCGCGGCCGGCTTGGCGGCCGAGGACGTCGTGATCTACGCGCAGGTCGCCCGCCCGCTCACGGCTGCCGCGGAGGCCGCGCTGTCCGGGGCGGGTCCGGTTCTGGCGCCGCTCTTCTCGCCGCGTACGGCGGATCTCTTTGGCGAAGCGGTGCCCGGGGTCGCCCGCACCCGGGTTCACCCGGTCTGCCTGAGCGCGGCCGTCCGCGCGGCGCTGCCCGCCGATCTCGCCGCGCGGGCGGAAACGGCGGCGCGGCCCGACGGTGCGGCCATGCTGGAACTCCTGGCTGGATGGAAATGACGCAGACCGGTTGCCTTGTGGCGGTATGGCCGCTGTTCTAAGCTTGCCTCGACTGCTCGCCTGCATCGATTCCGACCGAAAGGACCGCCGACGTGGCACGACCGACCTCTTCCAAAGGCAATACGGGCAAGACGAAGACAGGCGACACCGCGCCGGACAAGACCACACCGGACACCGCGCCGAAACCCGGGACCGCCCCGGCGCAGAAACCGGCAGCCGCCGATTCGGGCAAGGCCACGCCGACGGGCGCGGACACCCGGGCCAAGAGTGATCCGGCCAAACCGGCGACCGCGGCGGACAAGACAGCCGAAAAGACATCGACGGTGCCGAAGACCCCGAAAGCGTCCGGTGCCACCGGCGCGCCTCCGGGAAGCGCCGGGGCCAAGACGTCCAAGGCCTCGGACAAGCCCGGGAACGCCGGGGACAAGGCCGGGACGGGATCGGGCGCGGCCAAGACCGCCGAGCCGGCCAAGGCAGAGGCCGGCAAGGCCTCGGCCGCGGACACCAAGGCGCCCGCCGGGGACGCCAGGCCGGCCGCCACCGGCGGCGGCGGCGATACCGGCGCCAGGCCACCCGCCGATAACGGGGGTGGCGGCGGCGGCGGGTTCGTGCCGCTGGTTCTGGGTGGCGTGGTCGCCGCCGCGATCGGCTTCGCCGCCGCGCGCTACGTCATCCCCGAGGGCTGGCCCACCGGTGGCGACCCCGCCCTGCAGCAAGAGGCCGCCGAGGCCCGCGCCGCCCTCGAGACACGCCTCGCCGAACTGGAAAGCCGCGTCTCCGCTGCCGAAAGCGCGGCGGCCGAGGCGCCGGATACGGCCGCCCTCGAGGATCGCCTTGCCGCCCGGATCGACGAGGCCACGGCCGTCTTCGACGAGCGTGCCGCGGCGCTCTCTGATCGGCTGGCCGGTGTAGAGGAGCGCCTCTCATCGCTGAGCGACCGCGTCGACCGGATCGCGGCCGAGGGGCTCGATGCCGAGGGCGCAGAGGCGGCCGCGTCGGCGATCAGCACCTATCGCGACGAGTTGCAGGCGATGCAGGCGGCGCTGGAAGAGCAACGTAGCCGGAACGAAGCCCTGGCCGAGCAGGTCGAGACCGCGGCCTCGAGCGCCGCCGAGCGGATCGCCGCCGCGGAGGCCCGCGCCGAGAGCCTGGCCGAGACGGCCCGCGCCGCGGATCGCGGTGTCGCGCTCAGCCGGCTGCGCGCGGCGATCGAGACCGGCCAGCCCTATGCGGGCGCGATGGCCGATCTGGGCGACGCGGCTGGCGGCGATCTGCCCGCCGCGCTGACGGACCATGCCGCCGGCGGCATCGCGACGCTGGCCGACCTGCAGCGCCGCTTCCCCGCCGCCGCGCGCGACGGGCTGCGGGAATCGCTCAAGGTCACCGTGGGCGAAGGCTGGGGCGACCGGTTCAGCGCCTTCCTGCGGGCCCAGGTGGGCGCACGGTCGCTGGCGCCGCGCGAGGGCGACGACCCGGACGCGGTGCTGTCTCGGGCCCAGGCGGCGCTCGAGGCCGGTGACCTGGGCGGCGCCATGACCGAACTCGAGGCGCTTCCCGCCGAGGGCCGCGCGGCCATGTCGGACTGGATCGCGGATGCAGAGGCGCGCCGCGCGGCGATGGCCGCGCTGGCCGGGCTCGGCATGCCCGCGGGCACGAACTGAGAAAGGCGCGCGGATGCTCTGGTCCCTTCTGAAAATCATCATATTCGTGGGCCTCGTGGCCCTGCTGGCCTTCGGGGCCGGGTTCCTGATCGAGACCGGCGGGGCGATCCGCGTCGCCGCCGGCGGCATGGAATTCACCCTGACGCCGCTGGCCGCGGTCATCGCCTTCATCGTTCTGGTGATCGTGCTCTGGATCGGTCTCAAGCTCGCGGGGCTGGTCGTCGCGGTGCTGCGGTTCGTCAACGGGGACGAGACGGCGATCACCCGCTATTTCGACCGCAACCGCGAACGCCGCGGCTTCGAGGCGCTGGCCGACGGGATGATGGCGCTCGCCTCGGGCGAGGGGCGCCTGGCCATGGCCAAGGCCGCCAAGGCCGAACGCTATCTCGGGCGGCCGGACCTGACCAACCTGCTGACGGCGCAGGCCGCCGAGCTTACCGGCGACACCAAGAAAGCCATCGAGGTCTACAAGCGTCTGGTTCAGGACGAGCGGACGCGCTTCGTCGGGGTTCAGGGCCTGATGCAGCAGAAGCTGGCCGAGGGCGATACGGACACGGCCCTGAAACTGGCCGAGAAGGCCTTCGCGCTCAAGCCCAGGCACGAAGCGACGCAGGACACGCTCTTCCGCCTGCAGGCCGACAAGGAAGACTGGCACGGCGCCCGCAAGACCCTGGCCCAGAAGCTGCGGTCGTCGAACCTGCCGCGCAACGTCCATACCCGGCGCGACGCCGTCCTGGCGTTGGCCGAGGCCCGCGAGGCGCTGGCCGAGGGGCAGACCGACAGCGCGACCCGGACGATCCTGCAGGCCAACCGCATGTCGCCCGAACTGGTGCCGGGCGCGGTGATGGCCGCGCGCGCCAAGATCAGCGCGGGCGCGAAACGGGCCGCGGTCAAGATCATCCGCAAGGCCTGGGACGCGCATCCGCATCCCGATCTCGCCGCCGCCTTCGCCGAGATCGAGCCCGAGGAAACGCCCGAGGCCCGGGTCAAGCGCTTCCAGGTTCTGCTGCGCGCCAAGCCGGACCACCCGGAATCGAAGATGCTCGCCGCGGAACTGGCCATCGCGGCCGAGGATTTCCCCGGCGCCAAGCGGGCTCTGGGCGATCTGCCCGAAACGCACCCGACCCAGCGTGCGCTGACCATCATGGCCGCGATCGAGCGCGGCGAGGGTGCGCCCGACGCGATCGTGCGGGCCTGGCTGACCAAGGCGCTCGCGGCACCGCGTGGTCCGCAATGGATCTGCGAGAACTGCAACCACATCCACCCGGCCTGGGCCCCCGCCTGCGAGAATTGCGGCGCGGTCGACACCCTGGCCTGGAAGGAGCCGCCCGAGAGCGCGGAGGTCGTCGCCGGCACCGCGGAAATGCTGCCCCTGATCGTCGGCTCGCTCGACAAGCCCGCGCCGGGCACACCGGAGGCCGGGGTCGAGGACATCACGCCGGAGAGCGCGCCCGAAGAGCCGGCCCCGGACGAGACCCCGGCGCAAGAGCCCGCCACCGCCCCCGGCGACGACGCGACCGGGCCGGCCGGAGAGACCGCCGCGCCCGTGGAACAGACCGCCGGCGACGAAGAGGAAAAAACGAAAAATTAGGGCTACACCTCGGCGCCGGAACTTGCTAAACGCCCGCTCACCCCGTGCCGGTGTAGCTCAGCTGGTAGAGCACGTCATTCGTAATGATGGGGTCGGGGG
>CAJXYS010000037.1 GCA_913063035.1 uncultured Maritimibacter sp.
AGCACCTTCGCCGGCCCGACGCCGGGCACGCCGCCCATCAGCACGCCGCGCCCGCCATTGGCCTTCTGCAGGGTCCACGCGCCCATCTGCGGCGCGAGCCGCCCGGCGACCTCTGACATCGGCGCAAGCAGGGGCAGCCCCCCGCGGTCGTCGGTGACGGTCTCGTAGGCGATGGCCGTGACGCCCGACTCGAGCAGGTCGCGGGTCTGCTCCGGGTCCGGGGCAAGGTGAAGATAGGTGAACAGCACCTGCCCCTCGCGGAGCCGCTTGCGTTCCACCGCCTGGGGTTCCTTGACCTTCACGATCATGTCGGCGGTCTCGAAGATTTCCTCGGCCGTGTCGAGGATCGCGGCGCCGGCGGCGCGATAGGCGTCGTCGACGAACCCCGCCCCGGCCCCGGCGCCGGTCTCGATGACCACCTCGTGGCCGTGGGCCACCGCCTCGCGGGCGGCGTTGGGCGTCATGCCGACGCGGAATTCCTGTGGCTTGATCTCTTTCGGGCAACCGATGCGCATGGCGTCCTCCCTTGCAGCTTTGCACGAGAATGCCGCAGCCGCCGGAAAATTGCATTGCAAAGATAGCTGGAGAAACGCAGCGTTCTGCGTAGTATCCACGGTTAATCATGCCTATGACGCAAGGATTCTGCACGAATATGGAACTCGACACGACGGACCGCCGAATCCTGTCGGTGCTGCAGCGCCGGGGCCGCATTTCCAACGCCGAGCTGGCGGAGGAGGTGAACCTGTCCGCTTCGGCCTGTCACCGGCGGGTGCAGCGGCTGGAACAGGCCGGCGTGATCCGGGGCTATGTCGCGCTGCTTGACGGCAGGGCGGTGAACCGCCGCTCCACGGTCTTCGTCGAGATCACGCTGCAGCGCCAGGCCGACGAGGTCATGGACGCCTTCGAGCGCGAGGTCGCGCTGATCCCGGACGTGCTCGAATGCTATCTGATGGCGGGCACGGCCGACTACCTGCTGAAGGTCGTGGCAGAGGATGCCGACGATTTCGCCCGTATCCATCGCCGCCACCTCGCGCGCTTGCCGGGCGTGGCGCAGATGCATTCCTCCTTCGCGCTGCGCACGGTCTGCCGGACGACCGCGCTGCCGGTGTGACGCTCAGCCGGTCAGGTACTGCACGAGATAGAGCACCCCCATCCCCCCGAAGACCGACGCGACCACGTTCCGGGTCCAGAGCCCGATCGCCAGGGCTGCCGCCGCGGCGGCCAGCCGGGCGGCGTCGGGCTGGCCGCCGGTCGCCCGCGGCCAGAGGATCAGCGGCGCGATCAGACCGGGCATCACCGCCACCGGGGTATAGCGCAGATGGCGCAGCACCCATCCGGGCAGCTTGCGGTCGCCGATCAGCCCGATGAAGGAAAACCGCAAGAGCCAGGTCCCGAGCCCGAGCAGCAGGATGATCGTCCAGATCGTGGCCGTGGAAAGCGTCATGACCAGCGCCCCCGCCGCTGCAGCCAGAGCTCCACCTGCGCACCCGTGGCCATCGCGGCGACCGCCGCGATCATCAGCCAGAGGTTATAGGGCAGGAAAGCCAGCGCCAGCGACACCGCGACCGACACCGCCGCCGCCGCCACATGGGCAAGCGTGCGCATCATCGGCGCGATGATCGCCAGGAAGGTGATCGGCACCGCGAAATCGAGCGCGAATTCGGGCGGGATGCGCGCGCCCAGCTCCGCGCCGATATAGGTCGCGGCGTACCAGGGGATGCAGACGGGGGACATGCAGCCGAAATAATAGGCGATGCGTTCCGGGATCGTCATCTCGGGCCGGCGTTCGTATTCGGCGATGGAGCAGGCATAGGACTGGTCCACCATGAAATAGGCCGCGAGCGCCCGCTGCCAGAGCGGCGCGCCGCCGATATAAGGCGCGAGCGAGGCCGAATACATCGCCATGCGCAGGTTCACCGCCAGCGCGGTCGCCAGCACGATGAAGACCGGCGCGTTTTCCTGCATCAGGGCGATGGCCGCGAACTGCGAGGCGCCCGCGATCACCAGCGCGGTCATGCCCATCACCTCGGCCAGGTTCAGCCCGGCTTCCGTTGCCACGACCCCGAAGAGCATCCCGAACGGCACCACCACCAGCACGAAGGGGGCGCCGTCGCGGAAGCCCCGCCAATAGGTCTTCTGTCTGCTGGACATCGTCTCGCCCCTCGGTCACTCTCCGGGCCGTGCATAACCGCTGGACCACAGGCGAAAAAGCGACAAATCCTGATCGATGGCAGAAGAATTCCTGATAGGACCGGACCCGGCCGACCCGCGCCTGACCCGCGCGGTCGAAGGCGTGGATCACACCGGCGCGGCGCAGGAGATCCGCGTGGTGATGGAGCGGCCTCTGACCATCTACCTGAACCGCCAGGAAATCGTCACCGCCATGACCATCGGGGATTATCCCGAATACCTGGCGCTGGGGTTCCTGCGGAACCAGGGCATGCTCTCGCCCGACGAAGAGGTGACCGGCGTCGATTTCGACGCCGAGCTCGAGACCGTCGTGGTCCGGACCGCGCGCGAGACCGACTACGAGGAAAAGCTGCAGAAGAAGACCCGTACCAGCGGCTGCGCGGTCGGCACGGTCTTCGGCGACATGATGGAGGGGCTGGAGGGCGTCGCCCTTCCGCGCGCCGAGCTGCGCACCAGCTGGCTCTATGCGTTGGCCAAGAAGATCAACACGGCGCCGAGCCTCTACCTCGAGGCAGGCGCGATCCACGGCACGGTGCTGTGCCAGGGGGATCGGCCGCTCGTCTACATGGAGGATGTCGGCCGTCACAACGCCGTCGACAAGATCGCGGGCTGGATGTTGTCCGAGCGGGCCGACGCCGCCGACAAGATCCTCTACACCACCGGGCGGCTGACCTCGGAGATGGTGATCAAGACGGCCATGATGGGGATCCCGGCGCTGGCGTCGCGCTCGGGGTTCACGGCCTGGGGCGTCGAGATCGCGCGCGAGGTGGGGCTGACGTTGATCGGCCGGATGCGCGGGCAGCGCTTCATCTGCCTGTCCGGCGCAGAGCGGCTGGTCTGGGATGCCGACCCGGCGCAGGTCGCCGACGAGCCGGGCAGGGCGCGTCGCAAGGGGGCGCGGCATGACTGACATCCCCGGCGTGATCCTGGCGGGTGGATTGTCGAGCCGGATGGGCGGGGGCGACAAGGGCCTCCGGGCGTTGCACGGGCGCAGCCTGCTCGGCCGGGTGATCGACCGGATGGTGCCCCAGGTGGGCGAGATCGCGCTCAACGCCAATGGCGACCCGGCACGGTTCGCGGAATACGGCCTGCCGGTGATCCCCGACAGCGTCGCCGGGTATCCCGGCCCCCTTGCCGGCGTTCTGGCCGGGCTGGACTGGGCGGCGGGGCGCGGCGCCGAGACCATCGTGACGGCGGCCGCCGACACGCCCTTCTTTCCGCGCGACCTTGTGCGTGGCCTTCAGGCCGCGGCGTCCGCCGACGGGGTTTCGCTCGCGCTCGCCGCCACGCCGGATCCCGCGCGCGGTCTGGTCCGGCATCCGACCTTCGGGCTCTGGCCGGTGGCGCTGCGCGAGGACCTGCGCGCCGCGCTCGCTGCCGGCGTGCGCAAGGTCGTGCAATGGACGGACCGCCACGGCGCGGCGACGGCGGTCTTCGCGACCGAGCCGTACGACCCGTTCTTCAACGTCAACACGCCGGCGGACATGGATCGCGCCGAGGCCCTGCTGACGGAGGGGGCGGGGTGAGGGTCTTCGGCGTCGTCGGCTGGAAGAACTGCGGCAAGACCGGGCTGGTGGAACGGCTCGTGGCGGAGATCACGGCACGCGGCCATTCCGTCTCGACCGTGAAGCACGCGCATCACGCGGTGGACGTGGACCAGCCCGGCCGGGACAGCCATCGCCACCGAACCGCCGGGGCGCGGGAGGTTCTGCTTGCCTCGGGACGGCGCTGGGCGCTGATGCACGAGCTGCGCGACCTGCCGGAGCCGCCGCTCCCGGAGCTCCTGGAAAAGCTGGCGCCGGTCGATCTCGTGCTGGTCGAGGGCTACAAGCGCGATGCCCACCCCAAGATCGAGGCGCACCGCGCCGCGGCCGGCCAGCCGCTGATCGCCGACACGGATGACAGCGTGCGCGCCATCGCAAGCGACGTGCCGCTGCCCGGCGCACGGGTCCCGGTCTTCGATCTCGACGATACCGCCGGGCTCGCGGCGTTCCTCCTGCGCGAGACCGGCCTGTGAGCGGGGCGCATTTCGATACCGTCGTGATGGTCGACTGGTCGGGCGGCAACGACACCGGGCCGCGCCCCCGCAAGGACGCGATCTGGGCCTGTATCGCGCGGGGCGGCCGCGTCGAGGCGCCGGTTTACCTGCGCAATCGCGGCGCGGCCGAGGACTGGCTGTCCGATCTTTTCGCGGCCGAAGCCGCGGCCGGGCGCCGGGTTCTGGCGGGGTTCGATTTTCCCTTCGGCTACCCGGCCGGCTTCGCCGCGCGGCTGGTGGGGGCGCCCGATCCGCTGGCGCTCTGGGACTGGTTCGCCGCGCGGGTGCAGGACGCGCCCGGCGGCAACAACCGGTTCGACCTCGCCGGCGAGATCAACGGGATGTTCCCCGGCACCGGCCCTTTCTGGGCCAACGGCCTGAAGCGCGATATCGCCGACCTGCCGCGCAAGGACAGGCGGGACGGCCACGGCCTGCCGGAACGGCGGCGCTGCGAGGCGGTGGCAAAGGGGGCGTTTCCCTGCTGGCAACTCGCCGGGGCGGGGGCGGTCGGCGGCCAGGTCATCATGGGACTGCCCGTGCTGGCGCGGCTGCGCCGCCGCTTCGATGCCGCGGCCTGGCCCTTCGAGGCCTGGGACACCGCGCCGGTTGTGCTCGTCGAGGTCTGGCCGTCGCTGATCGCGGACGCGGTAAAGGCTGCCATGGTCGAGGGCGAGATCAAGGACGCCGTGCAGGTGCAGGTTCTGGCACGGGCGCTGTCGGCGCTTCCGCCTGCCCGGCTCGCCGCGTTGATGGACGTCGATGCCGCCGAGGAAGGCTGGATCCTGGGCCTTGGACACGAGGCCGAACTGGCCCGCGCTGCCCGGCCCGACCCGGTGCCGCCTGCGCTCGGGAACGACTGTTTCGCCCTGCCGCCGGGGGTGGACTGGACGTCGGTCGACGACGCGCTGTCGCAGTTGCGGGCGGGCCTGCACCCGGTCGTCGCCAGCGAGACCCTGTCCAGCACCGAGGCGCTGGGCCGCGTCCTGGCGGCGGCGCCGGTCGCGCGGCGCTCGAACCCGCCGGCGCCCAACTCCGCGGTTGACGGCTACGGGTTCGCCGCGTCGGCGGGGGCCGGCACGGGGCCGCAGGTCCTGCCGCTCGTGGCGGGGCGTGCCGCGGCCGGGGCCCCCTTCGAGGGGCGCGTCCCCGAGGGCCACGCGATCCGCATCCTCACCGGCGCGATCCTGCCCGAGGGCGTCGAGACCGTCGTTCTCGAAGAGGACGTGACCGCCGACCCCGACCGCATTGCCTTCAACGGGCCGGTAAAGCCCGGCGCCAACACCCGCAAGGCGGGCGAGGACGTCGCGGGGGGCGCGACCATCCTGGCGCCGGGGCACCGGCTGCGGCCGCAGGACCTTGCCCTGCTGGCGGCGCTCGGCGTGGACCAGGTCGCGGTGCATGCGCCGCTGCGCGTCGGCGTTCTGTCCACCGGCGACGAGATCCGGCCGCTCGGCGTCGCGGCGGGGGTTGGCCAGATCTACGACGCCAACCGCCCGATGCTGCTGGGCCTCGCGGCGCGCTGGGGATATGCCCCGGTGGATTTGGGCCATGTGCCCGACGACCGGGCCGCCCTTCGCGCCCGGCTCGACGCCGCCGCGGGCGAGGCCGACGTGATCCTCACCTCGGGCGGCGCGTCCGCGGGTGACGAGGACCATGTCTCGGCCCTGCTGTCCGAGGCGGGCGCGATGCAAACCTGGCGGATCGCGGTCAAGCCCGGACGCCCGCTGGCGCTGGGACTCTGGCAGGGCGTGCCGGTTTTCGGCCTTCCGGGCAACCCGGTCGCGGCCTTCGTCTGCAGCCTGGTCTTCGCGCGCCCGGCGATGGGCATCCTGTCCGGCGAGGGCTGGCAGGTGCCCCGGGGCTTCACCGTGCCCGCCGCCTTCTCGAAATCCAAGAAGCCGGGACGCCGCGAATACCTGCGCGCGCGTCTCGACGAGAACGGCCATGCCGAGGTGTTCAAATCCGAAGGCTCGGGCCGCATCTCGGGGCTCAGCTGGTCGGAGGGGCTGGTCGAGATCGAGGATGGCGCACGCGAGATCGCGCCGGGCGATCCGGTGCGGTTCCTGCCCTACGGCGCCTTCGGGCTCTGATCTTCAGTCGAAGGTGCCGGTCACGCGACCGAGCAGCATGAAGGCGCGGGCCGTCCGCGTGTTGGCGAGCCCGGCGATTTCCTGGTCGCTCGCATTGCCCTCGAAGGCGGCAAAGGTGCGGTCGAACTGGCGCAGGAAATGGTGCACCGCGTCACGGAAGACGGGATCGTTCTTCATCCGTCCCGAGGCCAGCGCCAGCGAGGATCGGTCGCGGATGCCGCCCAGCGCCGCGATGCTGCGGCCCCTTTCGCCCTGTGCGAACTTGCGCCAGATCTCGGGCCGGGCGCGGTCGGGGTTCAGGTCGTCCATGTAGATGCCGTCCTGGCTGAGCAGCGTCAGGACGTCCTGCGCGGCGCGCACGAGCCGCGAGGTCTCGCGGTCCTCGAGCGCCCGGCGCAAGGTTCGGAACCCTTCCTTGTCCTTCTCGTTTTCCGGGAAGTTCAGCGCCCGGATGAATTCCGAGACCGAGATCGGCGCGCGGTATTCCTCGCCCGTGCCGAGCGCGAGGCTGGCCTGCCGGTCGCCATCCGGCTGCCGTGTCCGGGCCAGCGCCGCCTTCTCGCCGGAGTCCTGGGGCGGCGGGGCCGCGGCCGGACCGTCGCGACGGGTCGTGAAGGTGGCGATGACGGTCTCGGTCTTTTTCTGGGCGGCCGCGATCTCGTCGAGCTTTTTCTCGACCGAGGGCTTGATCGCGAAACCGGCCGTCTGCTGCTGGGTGACATAGGCCTGGCGCATCGCGTCGATGGCGGTCTGGAGCCGCGCGGACTCCTCGCGCATGATCCGCGAGGTCTTGGCGACGGTGGCGGCGATCCAGATCATCGCGATGGGCAGGACGACGCCCATGAACGTCATCAGGTAGCCGAGGGCATCGTTCGCCACCGCCTGCCATCCGCCCATGACGAAGAAGAAAACGCCGACGGCGACAAGCCAGACCAGGGTCAGGAGACCGGCGACGATCTCGGCGGCTGAGACGGAGGACCCTTCCTTGCGGCCGTAGACGCCTAGGTCGAGCGCCGGGTCCTTCCTGTCCTGAGCCATGCCGCCGAATCCTCGACCGATGCCGCCTCAGACGTATTTGACCGCGAGTATCTCGTAGCTGCGGGTCCCGCCGGGCGTGTTGACCTCGACACTGTCACCTTCCTCCTTGCCGATCAAGGCTTTGGCCAGCGGTGACTTGATGTTGAGAAGGCCCTTCTCGATATCCGCCTCGGCCTCTCCGACGATCTGGTAGGTCTTTTCCTCGTCGGTATCCTCGTCGACCAGGTCGACGGTCGCCCCGAACTTGATCGGTCCCGACAGCTTGGCCACGTCCACCACTTCGGCCCGGCCGATCAGGCCCTCGAGCTCGGCGATACGGCCCTCGATGAAGCTCTGTTTCTCGCGTGCGGCGTGATACTCGGCATTCTCCGAGAGGTCGCCATGCTCGCGCGCTTCGGCGATGGCGCGGATGACCGCGGGACGCTCGACCGACTTCAGCGTCTTGAGCTCCTGGTCGAGCGCGGCGTGCCCGGCCGGTGTCATGAGTATCTTTTCCATGCGCTCTCTTCATGCTTCGGGGGTGGCGTTTTCGGTCGAAGCCGAAGCATTACAAGAGCGACTTGCGGTTGCAAGTGGTCGCGGGCCGCCGTCCGGCAAAAAGCCCGGGCGTGGCGCAGCGTCGCATAAGATTGCTGCGGCGCCGCGTAACGAATTGACCTGATCTGCACCGGTCAGATAACCATGTTGCGGTATCTGGCGGAGGAGACCCGGAATGTCCGAGATCGAACGGGAATCGATGGAATACGACGTCGTGATCGTAGGCGCGGGGCCGGCGGGCCTGTCAGCGGCGATCCGTCTGAAGCAGCTCGATCCCGAAACGGAGGTCGTCGTGCTCGAGAAGGGCTCCGAGGTGGGCGCGCATATCCTGTCGGGTGCCGTGCTGGATCCCTGCGGGCTGGACGCGCTGATCCCCGACTGGAAGGACAGGGGCGCCCCCGTCAACGTGCCCGTGACACAGGACAACTTCTACATCCTCGGCGAAGCCGGGGGGGTGCGGGTGCCGAACTGGCCGATGCCGCCGCTGATGAACAACCACGGCAACTACATCGTCTCCATGGCCAATCTCTGCCGCTGGATGGCGGAGCAGGCCGAGGAACTCGGCGTCGAGATCTTCCCCGGCATGGCCTGTTCCGAGGTCGTTTACGGCGCGGATGGCCGGGTGACCGGCGTTGTCGCGGGCGAGTTCGGCCGTAATCCGGACGGCACGCCGGGGCCCTCCTACGAGCCCGGGATGGAACTGCACGGGAAATACGTCTTCCTCGGCGAGGGCGTGCGCGGGTCGCTTTCCAAGGAAGTGATCGCCAAGTTCGGGCTGTCCGACGGGCGCGAGCCGCAGAAATACGGGCTCGGCATGAAAGAGATCTGGGAGATCGACCCGGACAAGCACCGCGAGGGCACCGTCACCCACACGATGGGCTGGCCGCTTGGCAAGAACGCGGGCGGGGGATCCTTCATCTATCACCTGGACAACAACCAGGTCTATGTGGGCTTCGTCGTGCACCTGAATTACGAGAACCCGCATCTCTATCCCTACATGGAATTCCAGCGCTTCAAGCATCACCCGATGGTCGCGGAGCTGCTCGAAGGCGGCAAGCGCGTGGCCTATGGCGCGCGGGCGATCAGCGAGGGCGGCTACCAGTCGATGCCGAAGGCCTGTTTCCCCGGCGGCGCCCTGCTCGGCTGCTCGGTCGGGCTGGTGAACGTGCCGCGCATCAAGGGCAACCACAACGCCATGCTGTCGGGCAAGGCGGCGGCCGAGGCGGCCCATGCCGCGATCAAGGACGGCCGCGCCGGTGACGAGCTGACGGCCTATGACGACGCGCTGCACAACGGCCCCGTGGGCAAGGACCTGAAGCGCGTTCGGAACGTCAAGCCGCTCTGGTCCAAGATGGGGCTGGCGGCGTCGCTCGGCCTCGGCGGTCTCGACATGTGGGTGGCGAACCTGACCGGCGCCAACATTCTCGGCACCATCGCTCACGGCAAGAGCGACGCGGAGGCGACCGGCAAGGCGTCGGATTATCCCGAGATCGCCTACCCGAAGCCCGACGGCAAGCTGTCCTTCGACCGGCTGACCAATGTCAGCTTCTCCAACACCAACCACGCCGAGGAGCAGCCCTGCCACCTGCAGCTGCAGGATCCCTCGATCCCGATCGACGTGAACCTGCCGAAATACGCCGAACCCGCGCAGCGCTACTGCCCGGCGGGCGTCTACGAGGTGGTGCGCGACGAGGACGGATCGAACCCGCGTTTCCAGATCAACGCGCAGAACTGCGTCCACTGCAAGACCTGCGACATCAAGGATCCGAGCCAGAACATCCGCTGGGTCACCCCGCAGGGCGGCGAGGGGCCGAACTACCCGAACATGTAGGCGTGGCACGGCGTGCGGCGGCATTCGTGATCGCCTGCGCCCCCGCCCCGCATTGCCAAGCGGGCAGGGGCGCACTACTCTTCCACGGATATCCCGATGGACGCGGAGCCGACCCATTCCATGATCGCCAAGATCCGACTCGCCCTGGCCGCAACCCTCGGCCTGGTCGCCGGTTTCGCGCCGGCCCCGACCGTGCTGGCGGACCCGCTGCCGTCCGGGGCCTACCTGGCAGGCCGCACGGCCAGCCTCGCCTCCGATTTCGGCGCCGCCAAGCGGTATTACACCGAGGCCGTCGCCCGCGATCCGGGCAATCTGCGGCTGCTGGAAAACGCGCTGGTCGCCTATGTGGGGCTGGGGGACATCGACGGTGGCCGGCCCATCGCGCGACAGCTCGTCGACAAGGGCACCGAGAGCCAGCTGGCCGGGCTCGTCATGCTGGCGGCGAACCTCAAATCCGGTGATTTCGACGCCGTCGAATCCGCCTTCGATGCCGGCGCAAGCTACAGCCCGCTGATCGACGGGCTCGTGCGCGGGTGGGCGCTGCTGGGGCAGGGACGCATGTCCGACGCGTCGGCGCAGTTCGACGAGGTGTCCTCGTCCGGCGCGATGGCGGATTTCGGGCAGTATCACAAGGCGCTTGCGCTTGCCGTCGTCGGGGACTTCGAAGGCGCCGACGCGATCCTGTCGCAAGGCTCCGGCGCCGCGGCGCGGGTCAGCCGCGGGGCCCTTGTGGCCCATGCGCAGATCCTCTCGCAGCTCGAACGCAACGCCGAGGCGCTGGAGATGCTCAACGACGCCCTGCAGGGCGCGTCAGACCCGCGTCTCGAGGCCCTGCGCGACCGCATCGAGGCGGGCGAGACCGTGGCCTATGACTTCATCACAACCGCCCAGGACGGCGCGGCGGAGGTGTTCTACGCGCTGGCCTCGGCCTTGCGGCCCGAGGCCTCGGCACAGCACACGCTGCTCTATGCGCGGATGGCCGAGTACCTGCGCCCCGACAGTCTCGACATATTGCTGCTCAGCGCGGAATTGCTCGAGGATATGGGCCAGTTCGACCTTGCCACGGCGACTTACGACAAGGTTCCGCGCGACCATCCGGGTTTCTACAGCGCCGAAAGCGGGCGTGCGCAGGCGCTCTACTCCGCGGGCAAGCCGGATGCGGCCGTCGAGGTTCTGAAGCAGCTTGCCAAGAGCCGTCCGGAGATCCCGAATATCCACATCTCGCTGGGCGACATGCTGCGCCGCGAGGAACGCTACGAGGAAGCCGCGACCGCCTATGACCGCGCGCTCGACCTGCTGCCCGATCCGCAGCCGACGCACTGGTTCATCTACTACGCCCGCGGCATCGTGCACGAGCGTATCGACGACTGGCCCCAGGCCGAGGCCGATTTCCGCAAGGCGCTGGAGCTTTCGCCGGGCCAGCCGCTGGTGCTGAACTATCTCGGCTACTCGCTCGTCGAGAAGCGCGAGAAACTCGACGAGGCGCTCGCCATGATCGAGCAGGCCGTCGAGGCGCGGCCCAATGACGGCTACATCACCGACTCGCTCGGCTGGGTGCTCTATCGTCTGGGCCGCTACGCGGAGGCCGTCGTGCCGATGGAGCGCGCGGTGGAATTGCTGCCGGTCGATCCGATCGTCAACGACCACCTGGGCGACGTCTACTGGATGGTGGGCCGCAAGCTGGAGGCCGAGTTCCAGTGGAAGCGGGCGCTCTCCTTCGACCCGGAGCCGGAAGAGGAAAAGCGCATCCGCCGCAAGCTGGAGGTCGGGCTCGACCAGGTTCTCGAGGACGAAGGCGAGATGGCCGTCAGCCAAAATGGCAACTGACGACGCGGCGCCGGCCAAGATCAATCTCGCGCTGCATGTCACGGGCCGCCGCGCGGACGGGTATCACCTGCTGGACAGTATCGTGGTGTTCACGGCGCTGGGCGACCGGGTCAGCGCTGCCCCCGCGGCGCAGCTGTCGCTCGCGGTGACGGGGCCGATGGCGGCCGGCGTGCCGGCCGGCCCGGAAAACCTCGTCCTGAAGGCGGCGGACCTGTTCGGCGCCGCGCCCGGGGCGCGCATCGACCTGGAAAAACACCTGCCGGCCGCGGCCGGGATCGGTGGCGGGTCGTCCGACGCGGCGGCCGCGCTGCGCGTGCTGGCCCGGCTCTGGGACCGGCCGCTGCCCGATGCCGCCGCGGTGCTCGGGCTTGGGGCGGACGTTCCGGTCTGCCTCGACGCGCGCCCGGCGCGGATGCACGGGATCGGCGAGCGCCTCGACCCGCTGCCGGATCTTCCGCCGGCCTGGTTGGTCCTGGTCAATCCGGGCGTCGCGGTGCCGACGGGGGCCGTCTTTGCCGGGCTTGCCCGGCGCGACAATGCCCCGATGGATCCCCCGCCACCGGGTTTTGCCGATGCCGCGGCGCTCGGCGCCTGGCTCGTTTCGCAGCGCAACGATCTCGAGACGCCCGCCATCGCGGCGGCGCCGGTGATCGGTGACGTCCTGGAGGCCCTCGCGGGGATGCCCGAGGTTCTTCTGGCGCGGATGTCCGGCTCCGGTGCGACCTGTTTCGGGCTGTTCGCCACCGCCAGGGCGGCAGAGGCGGCCGCGCACCGCATCGCGGCGGCCCGGCCGGGCTGGTGGGTGCGGGCGACGCCCGTGCTCAGGTGACGCGGGCGACCACGTAGTCCAACAGCTCCGACAGAAGCGTCTTGATCTCGCCGGCGGGCAGCGGGGCGAGCGCGTCGCGCGCCTCGGCCGCCCAGCCGAGCGCCGCCGCCCGCGTGGCTTCGAGCGTGCCGTGACGGCCCATGATCTCGAGCGCGGTGGCCAGGTCGCCCTCGGTCTGGGTCCCTTTCTCGATCACGCGCGTCCAGAACGCACGCTCCTCGGCGTCGGCGGCCGCGACGGCCTTGATCACCGGCAGCGTGAGCTTGCGTTCGCGGAAATCGTCGCCGGTGTTCTTGCCGAGCGACTGGCTGACGCCGCCGTAATCCAGCAGGTCGTCGACGATCTGGAAGGCGATGCCGAGCGCGTCGCCGTAGCGATGCAGCGCCGCGACCTGTTCCTCGGGCGCGCCGGCGATCACGCCGCCCACTTCGGTCGCCGCGGCGAAGAGCGCGGCGGTCTTGCCACGGATGACCTTGAGGTAGATTTCCTCGTCGGTGCGGAGATCGCGGGCCGCCGAGAGTTGCAGGACCTCGCCCTCGGCGATGGTGGCCGAGGCGTTGGCGAGAATGTCGAGCACGCGCAGCGAGCCGGTCTCGACCATCAGCTGGAAGGATCGCGCGAAGAGATAGTCGCCAACCAGCACCGAGGACGGGTTGTCCCAGAGCAGGTTCGCCGTCGGGCGACCCCGGCGCTGTTCGCTCTCATCCACGACGTCGTCATGGAGCAGCGTGGCCGTATGGATGAACTCGACCGTCGCGGCGAGGTGGACGTGATAGGGTCCCCCATAGCCGCAGAGCCGGGCCGCGGCGAGCGTCAGCATCGGCCGCAGCCGCTTGCCGCCGGCCTCGATCAGGTGGGCGGTCACCTCGGGGATGCGCGGGGCGTGTTCCGACGCCATCCGGTCCCGGATCAGCGCGTTGACCTCGGCCATCTCCGTGGAAAGCAGCGCCGCCAGGGCGTCATGGGGTTTCGGGGATGTCTCGTCCAAGCTCATCACGGGTCCGTCAATTGCCTCGACAAGCGGCGGGTGCAGCCGCTATGTGCAAGGACATGAAGGAGCTTTTGCGCACCAACGATCCGACCATCATCGCCTTCGCCACGGCCTTGCTTCGCGGCGAGGATATAGACTGCTTTGAAATGGACGTCCACATGAGTGTGCTCGAAGGCTCCATCGGCATCATGCCGCGGCGCCTGATGGTGGCGGACCGGGACGCGTTCCAGGCCCGGGCGATCCTCCGCGAGAACGACATCGAGCTGCCGGAGCGCTGAACGTGGCCTTTCCCGACAGCGCGCTGACGACGGATGGCTTCCTGTCCGGCCGGCTGCGCCTGCGCCAGCCGCGCAGGGGCTACCGTGCGGCGACCGATCCCGTACTGCTGGCCGCCGCCGTTCCGGGACGCGCCGGCGAGACGGTGCTGGAACTCGGCTGCGGTGCCGGTGCGGCGAGCCTCTGCCTGGCCGCGCGTGTCCCGGACGTCGCGCTGACCGGGCTGGAACTGCAACCCGACTACGCCGACCTGGCGCGCCGGAACGCGGCCGAAAACGGCTACGCGCTGCGCGTCGTCGAGGGCGACGTGGCCGACCTGCCCGCGGCGCTGCGTGCCGAAAGCTTCGACCATGTCATGGCGAACCCGCCCTATTACCCGATGGCGGCCGGTACGGCCGCGGCGGATGCCGGGCGCGAGACGGCGCTGCGCGAGGCGACGCCGCTCGCGGCCTGGATCGACACGGGTATCCGCCGGCTGAAGCCCGGCGGGTGGCTCACGGTGATCCAGCTGGCCGAGCGGTTGCCGGATCTCCTGGCCGGTCTCGATGCCCGGATGGGCAGTGTTACCGTCCTGCCCCTGGCGGCGCGGGCGGGCCGGCCCGCCGGGCGGGTCATCCTGCGCGCGCGCAAGGGTGGACGGGCCCCGTTCTGCCTGCTTGCGCCGCTGGTGCTGCATGCGGGGCCGGATCATCACGCGGATGGCGAGGACTACACGCCCGCGGTCCGGGCCATCCTGCGCGACGGCGCCGCGCTCGACATCTGAGCCCGTCGGCAAAACATCGCGTTTTAGTCAGGAACCTGATGACACGACTCGGTTTCTGTGCTGCAATTTACATGTCCGTTACACAGAGAGGAGGCCCAGATGGCTCTGAGTTCGCATGTGCAGGAACTCCGTAGGAAACACGAAACCCTCTCGAAACGCGTTGAAGAAGCCCAACGCAGTCCCGGCGTGGACGATCTCCGGATTGCCGAGCTGAAAAAGCAGAAGCTGCGGATCAAGGAAGAGATCGAGCGCCTCTCTCACCAGTAAGGCCCGCTTGCCCGCCCGTCCCGTTGCCCGGGCCCCGGCACATGCATCCCCCCGAAATGACAGAGGCCGGCGAAACCGCCGGCCCCTGCCGCACCTTCGATCTGCCGAGGTCGTCAGATGAAGTACTGGCCGCCATTGGCGGTGATCGTTGACCCGGTGACGAAGCCGGCCTCGTCGGACACCAGGAAGACCACGCAACGCGCGATTTCCTCGGGCTCGCCCAGGCGGCCCACCGGGATCTGGCCGATGATCGCCTCGCGCACCTTTTCCGGCACGGCCATGACCATGTCCGTGGCGATGTAGCCCGGGCAGATCGCGTTCGCGGTGATGCCCTTGGACGCGCCTTCCTGCGCCAGCGTCTTGGTGAAGCCCAGATCGCCCGCCTTGGACGCGGCATAGTTGGCCTGGCCGAACTGGCCCTTCTGCCCGTTGATCGAGCTGATCGTCACGATCCGGCCGAAGCCGCGCTCGCGCATGCCGGGCCAGACGGGGTGGGTCATGTTGAAGACGCCGCTGAGGTTGGTGTCGATGACCTCGCGCCACTGTTCGGGGGACATCTTGTGGAACGGGGCGTCCCGGGTGATGCCGGCATTGTTGATCAGGACATCGACCGGCCCGAGCTCGGCCTCGACCTTCTTGATGCCCTCGGCACAGGCGTCGTAGTCGGCGACCGACCACTTGAAGGTCGGGATGCCGGTTTCCTCGGTGAATTTCGACGCGGCCTCGTCATTGCCGGCATAGTTCGCGGCGACGGAATAGCCCGCCGCTTTCAGCGCTTTCGAGATCGCCGCGCCGATGCCGCGGGTTCCCCCGGTGACCACTGCAACTCGTCCCATGTATCCTCCGCTGGGTTAAATCTGTTTGAAATCCTGTTACGCGAAATGAAAAGGCCGCGCAAGAATGTTGCGCGGCCTTTCTGCCCGTCAGGGGCGCTCGATGCACATGGCGACGCCCATGCCGCCGCCGATGCAGAGCGTGGCGAGACCCTTCTTGGCCCCGCGGCGGCGCATCTCGAAGAGCAGCGTGTTCAGCACCCGCGCACCCGAGGCCCCGATGGGGTGGCCGATGGCGATCGCGCCGCCGTTGACGTTCACGATCTCCGGGTCCCAGCCCATGTCCTTGTTCACGGCGCAGGCCTGGGCGGCGAAGGCCTCGTTGGCCTCGACGAGATCGAGATCCTCGACCTTCCAGCCGGCCTTTTCCAGCGCCTTGCGGCTGGCATGGATCGGGCCGACGCCCATGATCGACGGATCAAGGCCGGCCGTGGCGTAGGAGGCGATGCGCGCCAAGGGCTCGATGCCGCGCTTCTCGGCCTCCTCGGCGGACATCAGCAGCGCGCCCGCGGCGCCGTCGTTGATGCCCGAGGCGTTCGCGGCCGTGACCGATCCCTCCTTGTCGAAGGCCGGGCGCAGCTTCTGCATGCCCTCGAGGGTGGCGCCGTGGCGGATGTACTCGTCATCCTCGACCACGATGTCGCCCTTGCGCGTCTTGACCGTGAAGGGGACGATCTCGTCCTTGAACTTGCCGGCCTTCTGGGCGGCCTCGGCGCGGTTCTGGCTGGTGACGGCGAATTCGTCCTGCTGTTCGCGGCTGATCTGCCACTTTTCGGCGACGTTCTCGGCGGTGATGCCCATGTGGTAGCCGTTGAAGGCATCCCAGAGCCCGTCCTTGATCATGGAGTCGATGAACTTCATGTCGCCCATCTTGTGGCCCGCGCGCAGATGCGCGACGTGCGGGCTCAGCGTCATGTTCTCCTGGCCGCCCGCGGCGACGATATCGGCATCGCCCAGCTGGATATGCTGCGCGGCCAGCGCCACGGCGCGCAGGCCCGAGCCGCAAACCTGGTTGATCCCCCAGGCCGCGCTCTCGATCGGCAGGCCGGCGTTGACATGCGCCTGGCGGGCCGGGTTCTGGCCCTGGCCGCCGGTCAGAACTTGCCCGAGGATCGTCTCGGAGACCTCCGACTTCTCGATCCCGGCGCGGGCGACCAGCGCCTCGAGAACGGCGGCGCCCAGGTCATGGGCCGGGGTGTTGGCAAAAGCGCCGCTGAAGCTGCCGACCGGCGTGCGGGCGGCGGAGGCGATAACGACATTGGTCATGGCAAGTCCTTTCAGGTGCGTTGCGCGATTCGGTCCGGCGCCGAGGATAGGACGCGGGCCGCCCCGCGAACACCCGGCACGGAAGTGCCCGATTTCTGCGCATGCATAATAAATTTTCTGCAATTGCGAAAGAGACAAGCGCGCGCAGGGCCGCGCCGGGCGCCCGGCGGGCCGCAAGCCCCGGCGCCGCCCCGGAATTCGGGGCCGGGCCGGGTCAGGCGCGACGGGCCTCGGAGGTTTTCCAGGGGGGCATCGCCGTCGGCGCGCCGAAGATATATCCCTGCATGCAGTCGAAGCCGGATTCGGCCAGGAACGCCGCCTCGGCCGGGGTCTCGACCGACTCCGCGATCGTCAGCATGTCGAAATGCCGTCCGATCGAGACAAGCGCGTTCGCGAGCACCTGGTTGTTGGGATCGGCGTCGATCCCGCGCACGAACTGCCCGTCGATCTTGAGGATGTCGAAGTAGAAATCCTTGAAGTAGCGGAAGGCGGTGTAGCCCGCGCCGAAATCGTCCAGCGCGAAGGTGACGCCCCGCCGGGTCAGGTTGGCCATGAACACCGTCACCAGTTCCGGCATCACCATGGCCGAGGATTCGGTGATCTCCAGGATCAGGCGTTCGGCGATGGTCGGGTCCTTGGCCAGCCCGCAGTCCAGAACCTCGGTCCAGCGCGGGAACCCGATGGAGCGCGCCGACATGTTGATCGACAGCCGCAGCGCCGGCTGCTTGGCCAGCGCGGTCAGGCCCAGCTCCAGCGCGGCGCAATCGATGAGCCGGCCGACCTCGTGCGTCTCGACGGCGCCCATGAATTCCGCCGCCGGGATGATCCGCCCCGTCTCGTCGAGGATGCGGACCAGCCCCTCGTAGAAGGCCGGGCGGTCATGGGCCGCCGAGAAGACCACCGGCTGATAGGCGAGCAGGACCTCGTGGCGTTCCAGTGCGCGGCGCACGTTGCCGATGATGTCCCGGTCCCGCAGCGAAACTGCGGCCGATAGCGGGCTTTCCCATTCCTTCTCGAGGATGGTGCTGCTGTCGTGGCTCATCCGGGCCTCCTGCTGGGTCTGCAGCCCGACAATGCCGTCCGATCCCTTAAGCACAAGTAAAGTTTCCGCCGCGCGGCCCGCTGGTCTAAGCTCTCGGTGCCGTCGGGGACGACCGGGAAAACGGAGGTGCTGATGGGAGAGCGTTGCGCATGGTGCGGGACCGACCCGCTATATGTCGCCTATCACGATACCGAGTGGGGCGTGCCCGAATACGATGCCCGGGCGCTCTGGGAGAAGCTCATCCTCGACGGGTTCCAGGCCGGGCTCGCCTGGATCACCATCCTGCGCAAGCGCGAGAATTTCCGCGCCGCCTTCGACGGCTTCGACCCCCGCCGCATCGCCCGATGGGGCGAGGCGGACGTCGTGCGCCTGCTCGGCGATCCGGGAATCGTGCGGTCGCGGGCCAAGATCGAGGCGGCGATCGGCAATGCCCGCGCCTGGGAGCGGATCGAGGACAGCCGCGGCTTCGCGGCGTTCCTGTGGGATTTCGTCGATGGCCGCCCGGTCCAGAACGCCTGGGCCGGCATGGCCGAGGTTCCGGCGCAAACCGATACCAGCCGCGCGATGTCCAAGGCGCTCAAGGCCGAGGGCTTCCGGTTTTGCGGGCCGGTGATCGTTTACGCCTTCATGCAGGCGACCGGGATGGTCAACGATCATGTCGTGACCTGTCCCCGCCATGCCGCGGTGGCCCGGCTCGCCCCGCCGGGGTGACGCGGTGCCCGCTCAGCCGCCGGCCATCATCGCGCGAAAGATCGCCTGCGCGCTCTCGCTGTTCCAGTCGGCGTCCCCCTGCAGCCGGGCGATTTCCTGCCCCTCGGGGTTCAGCACGACCGTGATCGGCAGGCCGAGCACGGCCATTTCGCGGGCCAGGGCCTGGCGCGGATCAAGATAGATCTCGAGGTTCTCCACCCCGGTCTCGTCGAAGAACTTGCGGATGCCGTCGACCGAGTTGCGGCCGGTGGCGATCACCACCACCTCGAAGCCGTCGCTGCCAAGATCGGCCTGAAGCGCGTCGAGCGTCGGCATTTCCTTGCGGCAGGGCGCGCACCAGGTGGCCCAGAAGTTCAGCACCACGTGCTTTCCGGAAAAATCGGCCAGGCTGTGCGTGCCGCCCTCGGCATCGGTGAAGCTCGTGCCGGAAACGGGCTTCGGCGCGTCGTGGAAGGCCAGTTTCTTCATGTCGCCCTCGCGCAGGGCGGCCAGGTCGGCGACGTCTGCCGCGTGGGCCGTGTTTGCACCGAGCGCCAGAGCGACGTATAGGACGGCGGACCAGATGACCTTCATTTCTCAGCGTCTCCTTCCGAGGACAACTCTCATGACCAAGGACACGGCATCCAACGCAATGTGGGGCGGGCGGTTCGCCGATGCGCCGGATGCGATCATGGAGGCGATAAACGCCTCGATCGGGTTCGACAAGCGGCTCGCCCGGCAGGATATCGAGGGCTCCCGCGCCCACGCGGCGATGCTGGCCCAACAGGGTATCCTGAGTTCTAGGGATGCCGAGGCGATCCGGGAAGGGCTGCTCACGGTCTTGTCAGAGATCGAGGCGGGCGATTTCGCCTTTTCCGCGGCGCTCGAGGATATTCACATGAATGTCGAGGCGCGGCTCAAGGAGCTGATCGGCGAAGCCGCCGGGCGGTTGCACACCGCCCGTTCGCGCAACGACCAGGTGGCCACCGATTTCCGGCTCTGGGTGCGCGAGCAGTGCGACGGGGCCATCGCCGGGCTCGAGGCGCTGATTCGCGCCCTGCTGGCCCAGGCCGAGGCCGGCGCGGACTGGGTGATGCCGGGCTTTACCCATCTGCAGACCGCGCAGCCGGTGACCTGGGGCCATCACATGATGGCCTATGTCGAGATGTTCGGCCGCGATATCGGCCGGTTCCGCGACGCCCGCGCCCGCATGAACGAGTGCCCGCTCGGCGCGGCGGCGCTGGCCGGGACGGGGTTCCCCATCGACCGGGACGCGACCGCCACGGCGCTGGGCTTCGACCGGCCGGCGGCCAATTCGCTCGACGCGGTGTCGGACCGCGACTTCGCGCTGGAATACCTGGCCGCGGCCTCGATCTGCGCGATGCATCTCTCGCGCTTCGCCGAGGAGCTGGTGATCTGGTCCTCGGCGCAGTTCCGCTTCGTGCAGCTTTCGGACCGCTTCTCCACCGGCTCCTCGATCATGCCGCAGAAGAAGAACCCGGACGCGGCCGAGCTGATCCGCGCCAAGATCGGCCGGATCACCGGCGCGATGGTGGCGCTGTTCACGGTGATGAAGGGACTGCCGCTGGCCTATTCCAAGGACATGCAGGAGGACAAGGAACAGGTCTTCGACGCGGCCGATCACCTTGGCCTCGCCGTCGCCGCGATGGAGGGCATGGTTCGCGACATGACCGCCAACCGCGACGCGCTCGAGGCGGCGGCGGCGAGCGGGTTCTCGACCGCGACAGATCTCGCCGACTGGCTTGTGCGCGAGGCCGGGCTGCCCTTCCGCGACGCCCATCACGTCACCGGCGCGCTGGTCAAGCTGGCCGAGGAGAGCGGCCGCGACCTGCCGGAGTTGACGCTCGGGGAAATGCAGGCGGTCCATGGCGACATCCGCGCCGACGTCTTCGACGTGCTCGGCGTGCACAATTCCGTCGCCTCGCGCCAGAGTTACGGCGGCACGGCGCCGGACCAGGTCCGCGCCCAGGTCGCGCGCTGGAAGGAGAAGCTGGCATGAGATGGGCCGCGCTGCTGATCTGCGCCGGACTCGCCCTGGCAGGCTGCGGCGTGGCGGGCGAACCGATCCGCCCCACCGCGGAAACCGCGGCCGGGTAGGGATGGACCCGGCCGCGCGGCGGGTTATCTTCGCGCCATCGGAAGAAAGGGAGCGACCATGTCCGTGTTGCGCATGATCTACCTGGCCCTCGCGGTCGTCGGCGCGGTGGTGCCGATGTATTTCTTCATGTCCTGGTTCTTCGAGAACGGGTTCGACCTCGGCGCGATGATGCAGGCCTGGAACGTGAACGACGCGGCGCGCGGGCTGGTCTGGGACCTGACCATCGCGGCGGCGGCGCTGACGGTCTGGATCATCGCCGAAAGCTGGGTGCGGCGCGACTGGCTGTCGCTGGTCGCGATCCCGGCGACCTTCTGCATCGGGGTGTCCTGCGGCCTGCCGCTCTTCCTGTTCCTGCGCGCGCGGCCGGTGGCCTGAGCCGCTGCGCGGCGAAACATGCCTCCGGCGGGGATATTTCCGCCACTTGGAGGGGCGGATTTGCAGTTCGCGGCCAAGCTGCTAAGAGGCGCCGGGCCGGGATGGCTGAGAGAGGCGGAGACATATGGACCATTTCCTCTACCGGGACGGGGTGCTGCATGCCGAGGACGTGCCGCTGCCCGAGATCGCGGCGGCGGTGGGCACGCCCTTCTACTGCTATTCGACCGCCACGCTGACGCGGCATTTCCGGCTTTTCGAAGAGGCGCTCTCCGGGCTTGATCACATGATCTGCTACGCGGTGAAGTCGAACTCGAACCAGGCGGTGCTGCGCGTGATGGCCGAGCTCGGCGCCGGCATGGACGTGGTCTCGGGCGGTGAATACGCCCGCGCCCGCGCCGCCGGGGTGCCCGGCGCGCGGATCGTGTTCTCGGGCGTGGGCAAGACCCGCGCCGAAATGGCCCGGGCGCTGGAGGGTGGCATCCGGCAGTTCAACGTGGAGAGCGAGCCGGAGCTGATCGCGCTCTCGGAGGTGGCGACCGCGAGACAGCAGAGCGCGCCGGTGACGATCCGCGTCAACCCGGACGTGGATGCCCGGACCCACGCCAAGATCGCCACCGGCAAGGCCGAGAACAAGTTCGGCATCCCGATCGCCCGGGCCCGCGAGGTCTATGCCGAGGCGGCGGCGCTGCCCGGGATCGACGTCATCGGGATCGACGTCCATATCGGCAGCCAGCTCACCGACCTGGCGCCGTTCGAGGCCGCCTATACCAAGGTGGCCGAGCTGACCGAGACGCTGCGCGCGGACGGCCACGCGATCCGGCGCCTCGATCTCGGCGGCGGGCTCGGGATTCCCTATGCCCGCGACAACAACGCGCCGCCGCTGCCGCTGGAATACGGCGAGGTCGTGAAGCGGACCGTGGGCCATCTGGGCTGCGAGATCGAGATCGAGCCGGGGCGCCTGATTTCCGGCAATGCGGGGCTGCTCGTGGCCGGCGTGATCTACGTGAAATCCGGCGAAGGCCGCGATTTCCTGATCCTCGACGCGGCGATGAACGACCTGATCCGCCCGGCCATGTACGACGCCTGGCACGACATCGTGCCCGTCGAGGAACCCGCGGCGGGGGCGGACTACGCGCCTTACGACATCGTCGGCCCGGTCTGCGAGACCGGCGACACATTCGCCCGTGCCCGCCCGATGCCGCCGGTGGCGGCGGGCGATCTGGTGGCTTTCCGGTCCGCCGGGGCCTATGGCGCGGTCATGGCGAGCGAGTACAACACCCGCCCGCTGGTGCCCGAGGTGCTTGTGCACGAGGATCAATTCGCCGTCATCCGTGCCCGGCCTTCCTTTGACGACATCATAAATCGCGATACCATTCCCTCGTGGCTGTAGGTCCGCGCGTCCGGCGCGGATCGCCAACGGGACCGCGCATGACCGGGATCGACCAGGATACCGACGCGCGCGCCGAGAGCGCGCTGGCTGGGCTGCGGCGGCCCTTGCGGCTGACCCGGATGGGCATGGCGCTGGAGCGACTGCTGCGCGCCTTCTGGCCGGCCTGGACGATTCTCCTGGTTTGTCTCGCGGCGCTCGGGTTCGGGCTCCACCGGACGGTGTCGGCCGAGCTTTTCTGGGGTGGCGCCGGGCTCGCGGGGCTCGCGCTCTTGGCGGCGCTCCTGCGCGGGGCGCGGCGTTTCCGCTGGCCGCGTCGCGACGAGGCGCTCGATCGTCTCGACCGCAGCCTCGCAGGCCGTCCGATCAGCGCCCTGGCCGACCGCCAGGCCATCGGCGGCGGTGACGCCGCGTCGACGGCGGTCTGGCGCGCGCACATGGCGCGCATGGCCGACCGCGTGGCCGGCGTGGGGCCGCGCGCCCCGGACCTGCGGCTGGCCGACCGCGACCCCTACGCGCTGCGCTACGCGGCGCTGCTGGCGCTGGTGGCGGCCCTCGCCTTCGGGACGCTCTGGCGGAGCGAGGGGCTGGGCGCCCTGGCGCCCGGCGCCGGCGGTGCCGACGTCGCGGCGGGACCGAGCTACGAGGGCTGGATCGAACCGCCGGCCTATACCGGCAAGCCGAGCATTTATCTCAACGAGGCCGAGGATCGCGCGGCGCTCGACCTGCCCGAGGGCAGCCGCGTGACCCTGCGGCTCTATGGCGAGGTGGGTGCGCTGAGCGTGCGAGAGACCGTGTCCGGCCGCCCCGTCGCCCCCGAGGCCGACGCCGCTTCGGCGCCGGCACAGGAGTTCACGATCGCCCGGGACGGCGAGATCGCCATCGCCGGCGCACGCGACCTGTCCTGGCAGATCGACGTGATCCCCGACGCCCCGCCCGAGGTCGCGCTCACCGGCGAGATCGCGCGAAGCGTGACCGGTCAGGCCACGATTTCCTTCGAGGCGTCGGATGATTACGGGGTCCAGACCGGGACGGTGGAGATCGATCTCGACCTTGACGCGGTGGATCGTCGCCATGGCCAGGCCGTGGCGCCCGAACCCCGCGACCCGATCGTTCTGGACCTGCCCATGCCCTATGGCGGGGATCGCACCGCCTTCGAGGACCAGCTGGTCGAGGACCTGGCCAAGCATCCCTGGGCGGGGCTGGCGGTGACCGTCACGCCACGGGTCGAGGATGCCGCGGGCCAGGCCGCGACCGGCAGCCCGGCTCGGGTGGCGCTGCCGGGGCGCCGGTTCTTCGAGCCCCTTGCGGCGGCGATCGCCGAGCAGCGTCGCGACCTGCTCTGGTCGCGCGAGAACGGGCGCCGGGTCGCGCAGGTTCTGCGGGCCGTGACCCACAGGCCCGAGGACGTTTTCAGCGACGAGACCGCGTACCTGGTGACCCGGACCGCGATCCGCCGGCTGGAGACGGGGCTCGATACCGCCCTGTCCGAGGCGACCCGCGACGAGGTTGCGGAATTGCTCTGGAAGGCGGCGCTCCTGATCGAGGAGGGTGACCTGTCGGATGCGCTGGCGCGGCTTCGCAGGGCCGAGGAACGTCTGCAGGAAGCGCTCGAGCAGGGCGCGAGCAGCGCGGAAATCGCCGAGCTCATGGACGAGCTGCGCCAGGCCATGCGCGACTACATGGAGCAGATGGCCCGCGAGGCCCTGCAGAATCCCGACCAGCAGCTGTCTCAGGACCAGATGCAGCAGGGCCAGCAGATGACGAGCCAGGATCTGCAGGAGATGATGGACCGCATCCAGGAACTGGCCGAGCAGGGCCGGACGGCGGAGGCCCAGCAGCTGCTGGAGCAGCTTCGGCAGATGATGGAAAACATGCGCATGGCGCAGGGCCAGGGCCAGCAGGGCCAGAACCCGGGCGAGCAGGCCATGCAGGGGCTGCAGGACACGCTGCGCCAGCAGCAGGGCCTGTCGGACGAGGCCTTCCGCGAGCTGCAGGACCAGTTCAACCAGGGCCAGCAGGGTCAACAGGGCCAGCAATCCCCCGGCCAGCAGGGCCAGCAGGGGCAACGCCAGCCCGGACAGCAGGGCCAGAACGGTCAGCAACCCGGCCAGCCCGGTCAGGGCATGCAGCCCGGTCAGCCGGGGCAGGGCCAGCAACCGGGGCAGCCGGGCGCGTCCGGCCAGCAGCCCGGTGCCGAGGAGCTGGCCGAACGCCAGCGCGCGCTGCGCGAATTGTTGCGCGACCAGCAGCAGAACCTGCCCGGCGCCGGCACCGCCGAGGGCGAGGCGGCGCGCGAGTCGCTTGACCAGGCCGGCCGCGCGATGGACCGCGCCGGCGAGGACCTGGAGCAAGGCGACCTGCCCGGCGCGCTCGACAACCAGGCCGAGGCGATGCAGGCCCTGCGCGAAGGCATCCAGAACCTCGGCGAGGCGATGGCGCAACAACAGCAGCAGCCCGGCCAGGGCCAGCAGGGCCAGGATTTCGGCGAGGTGCCGCCGGGCGAGCGCCGCGACCCGCTGGGACGGCGCGCCGGCAGCAACGGGCGCATCGGCACGGAGGAGAACATGCTTCCGGGCGAGGAGATTTTCCGCCGCTCGCAGGAATTGCTGGATGAGATCCGGCGCCGGTCGGGGGACCGCACGCGCCCCGATTTCGAACTGGACTACCTGGAGCGCCTGCTCGACCGGTTCTGATCCGGGCTCAGTTCCGCAGTTCCGCGATCATGCCGGCCAGGCGTGACACACCGCCGTCCACGAGCCGCGATAGCCCCAGCCGCAGCGCGTCGACCTGCGCGACGAAGGTCTCGATCCAGGGGGCCGCTTCGGGCACGGCCTGCGCCACGCGCCCGGGCATCAGGTAGATCGCGGCCGCGGCCGCGAAGAGCAGCAGCGCCAGCGCGAAACCGAGCCGGAAGGAATTCGGCGCACGGCCGGTTTCGGGCGGGTCCGGTTGCCGGCGCAGCGCGGGGGTTCCGGCGCTGTGGGTCGAGCCGGCGCCCCGCCGGGTATCGCCGTCCGAGCGGAGGGTGGTGTCGATCTCCTCGATGTCCGGGAGAAGATCGCGCCGCGATGTTGCCGCGTGTTCCGCCGGGTCCGGGGCCTCTGCCGCGGCAGGTTTCTGTGTCTCTGCCTCGGCGAGGCCGAGTTCGGGCTGGGTTTCGAGTCCCCCGGCACGGTCCTGTTCGCGGGCGCGGCTTTCGCGCTCGGCCTCTTCGCGGAGGATCGAGAGCACCTCGGGATCGACGCCGCGCGCCTCCTGTTCCGGGGTCTCCCCTGGCTCCGGCGGCGTGGACTCCGCGGCGGACTTCGGCGGTTGCTCCGACACGCCCTCTGGCTCAGGTCCTGGCTCGGACCCTGGCTCGGGCGTGGGCGGTGTTGTCGCCTCAGGCGTCGCCGCGGCGGGCTCGGGCGACCGCCTGGGCGCGGGCCTGCGGTCGTCACGGTACTGAAGCCAGGTGTGTCCACAGCTCGAACACTGGACGTCGCGTCCGTTTTCCGGAATGGCGGCCGTATCGACCTCGTATTGGGCACCGCATTTTGGGCAAACGAGACGCATTCTGCTCTCCGGCTGGTGACGGGCGCGTGGTCGCCCGGGATCCGCTATCAGAATGGTGTAAACACCAAAGCCTTGCAATCCAAGCCTTCGATACGGCAGGTAAGGCGGGCACGCCGCCGGGCCAGGGGTCCGACCGGGAGGGAGCGCAGGCAGAGATTGATCGAACTCGACGAGGCGGCCTACAGCTACAACAGTGACGACCTGCTGGCCGGCATGACGCTGCAGCTGGCGCCGGGATCGTTCCATTTCCTGACCGGCCCCTCGGGCGCCGGCAAGACCACGTTCCTCAAGCTCTGCTACATGGAACTGATGCCGACGCGCGGGGCGGTGCGGGTCTTCGGAACGGATGTCCGGGCCATGAGTCGCGACGCGGTGGCGCTGAACCGCCGGCGTATCGGGATCGTGCACCAGGACTGCCAGTTCCTCGACCACCTGTCGGTGGCCGAGAACGTGGCGCTGCCGCTGGCCGTATCGGGGCGGGATCCGTCCTCGGAGGCCGGCAATATCGACGAACTCATGGCCTGGGTCGGGCTTGACGGGCGCCGTGGCGCCCGCCCGCCCGAGCTGTCGGGCGGCGAGCGCCAGCGCGCCGCGCTCGCCCGGGCAGTGGTGCTGTCGCCGGACGTCATCCTGGCCGACGAGCCGACGGGCAATATCGACTGGGACATGGCGCAGCGGCTGCTGCGGCTGCTGGTGGAGCTCAACCGGATGGGCAAGACCGTGCTGGTGGCCACCCATGACCTGAACCTGATCCGCGCCGCCAAGGCACAGGTCGCGGCCAGGGTGCTGCGGATCCGGGACCGGCGGCTGCAATCGGCGGGGGCGGACCTGTGATCGGGCGCGTGGCCGGCCTCGCCGATCTCCTGAAAGGGGATGGCAGCGCGGACCGCGTGGTGCCGCCCTCGGGCTTCACGGCCCATCTCACGCTGTTCACCGCCGGGGCCATGGCCTTTCTCACCGTCTTTGCGCTGGCGCTGTCGCTGGCGGCGGGACAGCTGGCCGACCGCTGGGAATCGGAACTGGCGCGGACCGCGACGGTGCGGATCTCCGCACCGGAAGCCCAGATGGCGACGCAGACCGCGGCCGTGCTCGAGGTTCTGCGCACCACGCCCGGCATCGCCGGCGCGCGGGTCCTCGACGCGGCCGAGCAGGCGGCGCTTCTCGAGCCGTGGTTCGGCCCCGAGCTGCCGGTGGACAGCCTGCCCATCCCGCGCCTGGTCGAGGTCACCGAGACCGGCGCGGGTTACGACGGCGACGGTCTGCGGCTGCGCCTCGCGGCCGAGGCACCGGGCGCGGTTCTGGACGATCATACCCGGTGGCGGCGCCCGCTGGTGCGCGCGGCAGACCGGATGCGGCTTGTCGGCTATCTCGCGATCGGGCTGATCGCGGCCTCGACCGCGGCGATGATCACGCTGGCCGCGCGCGCGGCGCTTGCCGCCAACGCCCGCGTGATAGAGGTGTTGCGTCTCGTCGGGGCGCAGGACGTCTATATCGCGCGGGCCTTCGTGCGCCGCTTCACGCGCCGCGCCTTGAGCGGCGCGGCGGCAGGGACGGTTGCCGGGGCGGTGATGATGCTGCTCTTGCCGGACATGGGCGGCGACAGCGGCTTCCTCGCCGGTCTCGGCTTTTCCGGCTGGGGCTGGGCCTGGCTGCCCGCGATCCCGCTGCTGGCGGCCGGGGTGGCGTTCTGGGCCACCCGCGCCGCGGCGCTCAGGGTGCTCGGAGGACTGACCTGATGGCCCATGCCTGGCGCTGGATCCGCTCGCTCGTCTTCGTCGGCCAGATGTACCTGGCGATGCCCGTCCTGGCCCTGGTCTTCACGCCCTTCGCGCTCTGGGATCGGAAATACGCCTTCAGCGCCGTGCATACCTATTGCCACTGGGTGATCTGGACCGCGCGGTGGATGGTCGGGCTGCGCGGCGAGGTGCGCGGAGAGGTGCCGCGCGACGAGGTGCTGATCTGCTCCAAGCACCAGTCCTTCTTCGATATCATCCTCCTCGTCAGCGCCCTGCCGCGACCGAAATTCATCATGAAACGCGAGTTGCGCTGGGCGCCGATCCTGGGGTGGTACGCGCTGCGGATCGGCTGCGTGCCGGTCGACCGCGGCAAGCGCGGGCGCGCCATCCAGCAGATGGTGGACGGGGTGCTCAGCGACCGGGCCCATCCCGGCCAGCTCATCATCTATCCCCAGGGCACCCGCGTCGCGCCGGGGGTCAGGAAATCCTACAAGGTCGGCGCGGCGATCCTGCATGAAAAGCTGGGTCAGGATTGCGTGCCGGCGGCGACGAATGTGGGCGTGTTCTGGCCCCGGACGGGGATCTACAGGAAGCCCGGGGTCGCGGTGGTCGAGTTCCTGCCGCGCATTTCCGGCCGGATGCCGCAGGAAACCTTCATGCGCCGTCTCGAGGACGAGATCGAAACCGCCTCCGACCGGCTGATGGCCGAGGCCGGATTCGGGGCCGGCCCGGCGGACTGAGCGCCGCGTGCCATGCATGTCTTGCTCGACCCGGCCCGAAGCTGCGAGACTCGGGCCATGACGGAGAACACGCAAACGGCTGCGCTCAGCGCACGGATCACCGGACGGGTGCAGGGCGTCGCCTTTCGCGCCTGGACACGGGCGGAGGCAGAGCGCCGCGGGCTCTCGGGCTGGGTGCGCAACGACCCTGACGGGGCGGTGACCGCGCTCTTCGCCGGACCGCGCGCCGCGGTGGAGGAAATGGCGCTGCTGCTCTGGCAGGGGCCGGGCGCGGCGGCGGTGGCCCACGTGGCGACCGCGCCGGCGGATCCCGCCGAGGCGGGCGACTCGTTCCGGATCACCGGCTGACGGCGATCAGGCGGCGAGACCCTTCTGTCCGAGATCGAGGTATTTCTGCCGCCGGTCCTTGACCAGCGCCTTGGCGGATTTCCCGTCGAGTTCCTTCAGCATGTCCCCGAGCGCCGCGCCCACGCTGGCGATGGCGGCCTCGCGGTCGCGCTGCGCGCCGCCGAGCGGTTCCTTGATGATCCGGTCGGCCACGCCGAGCTTCGCGAGGTCCTGCGCGGTCAGGCGCAGCGCCTCTGCGGCCTCGCGCATCTTCTCGGAATCCTTCCAGAGGATCGAGGCGCAGCCCTCGGGCGAGATCACGGAATAGACCGAGTGCTCCAGCATCGCCACCCGGTTCGCCGTGGCGAAGGCCACGGCCCCGCCGGAACCGCCCTCGCCGATGATGACGCTGACCAGCGGCACGCCGATCTGCAGGCATTTCTCGGTCGAGCGGGCGATGGCCTCGGACTGGCCACGCTCCTCCGCGCCCTTGCCGGGATAGGCGCCGGGCGTGTCCACCAGCGTGATGACCGGCAGGTCGAACTTGTCGGCCATCTCCATCAGGCGAATGGCCTTGCGGTATCCCTCGGGCCGGGCCATGCCGAAATTGCGTTCGATCCGGCTTTTGGTGTCGTTGCCCTTTTCATGGCCGATCACCATGACCGGGCGGCCATCCAGCCGCGCCAGACCGCCCATCACCGCGTGATCGTCGGCGAAATTGCGGTCACCGGCGAGCGGCGTGTATTCCTTGAACAGCGCCTCGATGTAATCGCGGCAATGCGGCCGCTGCGGGTGGCGCGCGACCTGGCATTTCCGCCAGGGCGTCAGATCCTTGTAAAGATCGCGCAGCATGTCGGCGGCCTTGCGATCCAGCGCTCCGGCCTCGTCCTCGACATCCATACCCTCGCTGGCGCGGGCCATCGCCCTGAGTTCTTCGGCCTTGCCTTCGATCTCGGCCAGCGGTTTTTCGAAGTCGAGGTAGTTTGTCATGCCTGCACTCCTGTCTGGCTCAAGGGCATATATTGAATGGGCAGGTCCTTTCAACTAGCTTTCGATCTCGCATCGACCCGCGCGGGACAGTTACCTGAATGTATATATACTTGAATTCATATGCATCCTGATGTATATAGGCAATATGACAACCGCGCGGTGCTTGATCCGCCGGGCTTCGATGATGCGGTAGAGGCGGCCTTTGATGCGCTCTCGCGGACCTGCCTTCAGAACGTTCTGATGCTGTATGAAGAGCTGGCCCTGAACGAGCCCGACATGGCCGAAGCCTGCGGCCTGATGGACGACCGCTACGAGGTGTACGCGATGAAGATCGGACAATGCCCGTCCCACCGTCTGGCCGTGTCGGTGGATCGCAGCGGCGAAAACCCGCCCCCGGTGATCGTACATGGCCCCGTGCCCACGCGTCGCGCCTGCGAGGGCGCCCGCCGCCTGACCCGCCTGCACCGCGCCCTGATCGACCCTGTATGGGAGCCCTACGAATGACCCGTTCCATAAAAGACCGCCTGCTGGACAAGGATCCGGACCTGCGCGCCGCCTACGACGCCAACGCGCCCAAGCGTGAATTGGCCCTTGCCCTGCGCGCCCTGCGCAAATCCGTCGGTCTGAGCCAGGTTGAGCTGGCCGAACGCGCCGGGTTCACGCAACCGCATGTCTCCAAGATCGAGGCCGCCAGCGGGCCGATGCCCACCACCGCCGTGATCCAGCGCTACGCCGCGGCCTGCAACGCCAAGACGCGGATCGAATTCGTGCCGGCCGATCAATGCGCGGACGAGCGCGACAACGACTATATCGCGATGGCCATGCTGGCATGACACCCGAACAGGCGCTGTTCTGGCAGAACGCGCTGACCTTCGCGGGCGTTGCAAGCCTGTCGGTGCCCGCCCTGTCGCTCAATCGCCGCAAGAAGAACCTTGCCCGGCTCAAGGCCATCCTGACGCGGCGGCGGGATCAGGACACTGCCGCCGACCGCGCCGCCCGCCGCAAAAGCGAAGAAGAGGCCAACGCCCTGTCCGACTGGCGACTGATCGACGAGGCATGCCTTTACCTGGGCTACGCGCTGATTTTCGGCGCGTCGGTCTGGCGGCTACTCTGATGCGCTATTGCGCCATCAGAAACTCGGCCACCGCCTGGTAGGCCGGCAGCGAGGTCGGATCGATGAAGCCGTTCTGGGCCCTTGGATAGGACGCCAGACGCACCAGCACCATCTCGGCCGTGGGATCGACATAGATCGTCTGGCCATGCACGCCCCGCGCGGCGAATGCCCCGTGATCGTTGTGGAGCACCCACCACTGGCTGG
>CAJXYS010000038.1 GCA_913063035.1 uncultured Maritimibacter sp.
ATGCTTAGGAAAAAGACCAACGGGGTTGCGCGACGCCCCCAGCGGACAAGTATCCTGTCTGAGGTCGCCGGGAAATCCGTCGACCGCCGCGCCTTCCTGCGCGGTTCGGGCCTGGCCATCGGCGGCCTGGCCGCAATCGGCGCCACGGGCGGCACCGTGACCCAGGCATCGGCCCAGAACGCCGCCGACCAGGCGGTCGAAACGGTCAAGTCCGTCTGCACCCACTGCTCGGTCGGCTGCACCGTCGTCGCCGAGGTTCAGAACGGCGTCTGGACGGGCCAGGAGCCCGGCTGGGACAGCCCCTTCAACCTGGGCGCCCACTGCGCCAAGGGCGCCGCGGTCCGCGAGCACGCCCATGGCGAGCGCCGGCTCAAATACCCGATGAAGAAAGAGGGCGGCGCGTGGAAGCGCATCAGCTGGGAACAGGCGATCGACGAGATCGGCGACGGCATGATGCAGATCCGCGAGGAAAGCGGCCCGGACAGCGTCTACTGGCTCGGCTCGGCCAAGCACAGCAACGAGCAGGCCTACCTGTTCCGCAAGTTCGCCGCCTACTGGGGCACGAACAACGTGGATCACCAGGCGCGGATCTGTCACTCCACCACCGTTGCGGGTGTTGCGAACACATGGGGCTACGGCGCCATGACCAACAGCTACAACGACATCCACAACAGCCGCGCGATCTTCATCATCGGCGGCAACCCCGCCGAGGCGCACCCGGTCTCGCTGCTGCACGTTCTGCGCGCGAAAGAGCAGAACAACGCGCCGCTGATCGTCTGCGACCCGCGCTTCACCCGCACCGCGGCCCATGCCGACGAATACGTCCGCTTCCGGCCCGGCACCGACGTGGCGCTGGTCTGGGGCATCCTCTGGCACATCTTCGAGAACGGCTGGGAGGACAAGGAGTTCATCCGCACCCGTGTCTGGGGGATGGACCAGATCAAGGAAGAGGTCGCCAAGTGGACCCCCGAGGAAGTCGAGCGCGTGACCGGCACGCCGGGCAGCCAGCTCGAGCGCGTGGCGCGCACCATGGCCAACAACCGTCCCGGCACGGTGATCTGGTGCATGGGCGGCACGCAGCACACCAACGGCAACAACAACACCCGTGCGTACTGCATCCTGCAGCTGGCCCTGGGCAACATGGGCACGTCCGGCGGCGGCACGAACATCTTCCGCGGCCATGACAACGTGCAGGGCGCGACCGATCTCGGCGTGCTCAGCCATACGCTGCCGGGCTACTACGGCCTGTCCAAGGGCGCCTGGGCGCACTGGGCGCGTGTCTGGGGCGAGGACCCGGAATGGCTGGCCGGCCAGTTCGACACGCTCGAGGGCGCGGACGGCAAGACCAAGTCGCTGCAGAACCTCACCGGTATCCCGGTCAGCCGCTGGATCGACGGGATCCTCGAGGACGCGGAGAACATGGACCAGCCGAACAACGTTCGCGCCATGGTGCTCTGGGGCCACGCGCCCAACTCGCAGACCCGCATGACCGAGATGAAGACGGCGATGGAAAAGCTCGACATGCTGGTCGTCATCGACCCCTACCCGACCGTCTCGGCGGTGCTGCAGGACCGCGAGGACGGCGTCTACCTGCTGCCGGCCTGCACGCAGTTCGAGACCTACGGCTCGGTCACCGCGTCGAACCGGTCGCTGCAGTGGCGCGAGAAGGTGGTCGACCCGCTCTTCGAGTCGAAGTCGGATCACGAGATCGTCGGCCTCTTCGCCAAGAAGTTCGGCTTCCACGATCGCATGTTCCGCAACATCGCGATCGAGGATGACGGCGTGACGCCGAACGTCGAGGACACGCTGCGCGAGATCAATCGCGGCATGTGGACCATTGGCTATACCGGCCAGTCGCCGGAACGGCTGAAGCTGCACATGGAAAACCAGCACACCTTCGACAGGACCACCCTGCAGGCGGTGGGCGGCCCGGCCGACGGCGACTATTACGGCCTGCCCTGGCCGTCCTGGGGCACGCCCGAGATGAACCACCCGGGCACGCCGAACCTCTACGACATGTCCAAGCCGGTCTCGCGGGGCGGGCTCACCTTCCGCGCGCGCTTCGGCGTCGAGCGGAACGGCGACAACCTGCTGGCCGAAGGCGTCTACAGCCAGGGCTCGGAAATCCAGGACGGGTATCCCGAGTTCACGATGCAGATGCTGATGGATCTCGGCTGGGATTCCGATCTCACCGCCGAGGAACGCGCCGCCATCGAGGCGGTCGCCGGCGGGCCGGACAACATCGGCAGCGTCAACTGGAAGACCGACCTGTCGGGCGGCATCCAGCGGGTGGCGATCAAGCACGAGTGCGCGCCCTTCGGCAACGCCAAGGCGCGGGCGGTCGTGTGGACCTTCCCCGACCCGGTGCCGCTGCACCGCGAGCCGCTCTACACGCCGCGGCGCGACCTGGTCGCGGATTATCCGACCTACGAGGACAAGAAGTTCTACCGGCTTCCGACGATGTACGCGTCGATCCAGAAGAACGACTTCTCGAAGGACTACCCGATCATCCTCACCTCCGGCCGACTGGTCGAGTACGAGGGCGGCGGGGACGAGACCCGGTCGAACCCGTGGCTGGCCGAACTGCAGCAGGACATGTTCGTCGAGATCAACCCGCGCGACGCCAACAATCTCGGCGTGCGGGACGGCGCACAGGTCTGGGTCGAAGGACCCGAGGGCGGCAAGGTCAAGGTGATGGCCATGGTCACCGAACGTGTCGGGGCAGGCGTTGCCTTCATGCCCTTCCACTTCGGCGGCCATTTCCAGGGCAAGGACCTGCGGGACAAGTATCCCGACGGTGCCGACCCCTATGTGCTGGGGGAATCCACCAACACCGCCCAGACCTATGGCTACGACTCGGTGACCCAGATGCAGGAGACGAAAGCGACTCTCTGCAAGATCATGCCGGCCTAAGGAGGACTGACAGATGGCTACACAAGTCGACAATTCCGGTGGGCTCGAAGGCCGCGCACGCGCCAAGTTCCTCTGCGATGCGGAACGGTGCATCGAGTGCAACGCCTGCGTCACCGCGTGCAAGAACGAGCACGAGGTGCCCTGGGGCATCAACCGCCGCCGGGTGGTGACGATCCAGGACGGCAAGCCGGGCGAGCGATCGATCTCGGTGGCGTGCATGCACTGCTCGGACGCGCCGTGCATGGCCGTGTGCCCGGTGGACTGCTTCTACCAGCAGGAAGACGGGATCGTCCTGCATTCCAAGGATCTCTGCATCGGCTGCGGCTATTGCTTCTACGCGTGCCCCTTCGGCGCGCCGCAATTCCCGCAGGCGGGCAATTTCGGCTCCCGCGGCAAGATGGACAAGTGCACCTTCTGCGCCGGCGGTCCGGAAGAGACCCACTCGACGGCCGAGTTCGCCAAGTACGGGCGCAACCGGATCGCGGAAGGCAAGCTGCCGATCTGCGCCGAGATGTGCTCGACCAAGGCGCTTCTGGCCGGCGACGGCGACGTCGTCTCGGGCATCTACCGCGAACGCGTGGTGGCCCGCGGCTTCGGCTCCGGCGCCTGGGGCTGGGGTACGGCCTACGATCAGAAGGGCGGCTGAGCCGTTCCCGAGCGAACCGGCAGGGGCGGCCCGCTGCGGGCGGCCCTTGCCCCTTCCCCGACACATGGCTTTTCCGGGCCCGGGTTTCCCGGCCCCGCGCAAGAGAGGCGAATAACAATGCGTCGCGCGCTTCATGCTTTCATCCTGTTTCTGAGCCTCGCCCTGGGCGGCACCGCCTTCGCGCAGGACATCGGTCCCGACACGGGCCAGGATCCGCGGGCCGCGACCGGCGGCGCCCAGACGCTCGAGGATATCCTCGCCCGCCAGCGTGGCGAGACGATCGACGACAGCTTCCGCCGCGAGGCGACCGGCAGCGACACGCCGTCATCGGCCTTCGCGCCGGAACTGGGCACGCTCGGTGCTGCCTCGGACGCCGAGGTGTTCAGGGCGCTGCGCTACAATTCCGCCGATGTGCGGCTCTCCTCGTCGGCCGCGGCCCGCGCCAAGGGCGCCGAGGTGCTGGTCCAGGACCGCGGCATGTGGTGGCTCCAGTTCCGCGAGGGTCCGCTGCTGACCTATGGCGGCTACCTGATGCTGGGCACGCTGGCGGCGCTGGCGCTTTTTTACCTGCTGCGCGGGCGCATCCGGATCGACGGCCCCAAGACCGGGCGCCGGATCCTGCGCTTCACCGCGATCGAGCGCTTCGGCCACTGGCTGACGGCGGGCTCCTTCATCCTGCTCGGCATCACCGGGCTGGTCACGCTGTTCGGGCGCATCGGGCTGATCCCGATCATGGGCAGGGAAAACTACGCCCTGCTCGCCCAGGGCAGCAAATGGGTGCACAACAACGTGTCCTGGGCCTTCATGCTGGGGCTCGTGTTGATCTTCGTGATGTGGGTCGTCCACAACATCCCGAACAGGACCGACCTGAAATGGCTGGCCGTGGGCGGTGGCCTGTTCTCCAAGAACGTCCACCCGCCGGCCAAGAAGTTCAACGCGGGCCAGAAGATCATCTTCTGGGCGGTGATCCTTCTGGGCGCGTCGATCTCGGCCTCGGGGCTGTCGCTGCTGTTCCCCTTCGAGCTGCCGATGTTCGCCAAGACCTTCGTCGTGCTGAACCAGACCGGCCTGCCGCAGGCGCTTGGCTTCGGCCCCCTGCCCGAGGTGCTGGCCCCGCATGAAGAGATGCAGTTCGCGCAGCTCTGGCACGCGATCGTGGCCTTCGTCTTCATGGCGATCATCCTGGCGCATATCTATCTCGGCTCGGTCGGGATGGAAGGCGCCTTCGACGCGATGGGCTCCGGCGAGGTCGAGGAACAGTGGGCCAGGGAGCACCACGGTCTCTGGGTCGCGGAGATGGAGGAAAAGCAATCCGCGACCGGCTCGGGTGCCACCACCCCGGCGGAATGATGCGCCGGGGTCTGGCCGCGGCCCTCTGGATGGCCTGCGGCGCCGTGGCCGCGGCGGCGCAGGACTTCACGCTGCGCGAAGGGCATGGCGGCCCCATCATGGGCGTCGCGGTGCTGGACGCAGATGGCCGGATCGCCACGGCGAGCTTCGACAACTCGGTGGGGCTCTGGTCGGGGACCACGCCCAGCTGGCGCGACGGGCACCGGGCCGCCGTCAACGTCGTGGCGGGCCTGCCGGATGGCGGGCTCGTGTCCGGCGGCGATGATTTTCGCGTCCTGCGCTGGCCGGCAGGCGGCGGCGCCCCGTCGGAGCTGATCCTGCACAAGGGCAAGGTGATGGGGCTGGCGGTCGCGCCGGACGGTGGCGTGGCCTCGGCCAGCTGGGACGGCACGGTGGGCCTGGCGGAGCCGGACGGCACGCTGCGCTATCTCCGCGGGCATGACGGCACGGTGAGTGCCGTCGCCTTCTCGGCGGATGGCCGCCGGCTCTATTCCGGCGCGGCGGACGGCACGCTGCGGGTCTGGGACCGGGAGACCGGTGCCGAGACGGGCCCGCTGGTACGCGGCGGTTTCGGCATCAACGAGATCGCCCTGCCCCCCGACGACTCCTGGCTCGCCTACGGCACGGTGGACGGCGTCGTCAGGATCATCGCCCCCGGCGACGGCCGCGAACTGGCGGACCTGACGCTCGATCGCCGGCCGGTCCTGGCACTGGCCCATGATCCGGTGCAGGGCCAACTCGCCATCGGCGACGGCGACGGCTACATCATGGTGGTCTCGACCGCCGACTGGAGCATCCTGCGCGATTTCCGCGCCACGACGCACGGGCCGATCTGGGCGCTCGCCTTCTCGCCGGACGGCACGGTGGTGCATGCCGGCGGGCTCGACGAGGCGCTGCACAGCTGGCCGGTCGCACGGCTCGGCGCGCAGGACCCGATGCAGGACGCCGGCAAGAGCTTCCTGCGCGACCCCGCCGAGATGACGAACGGCGAGCGGCAATTCGCGCGGAAATGCTCGATCTGTCACGTGCTGACTCCGGGCACGGCGCGGCGGGCGGGCCCGACGCTTTACGGACTTTTCGGGCGCCGGGCGGGCACCGTGCCCGACTACAGCTATTCGCCCGCGCTCGAGAGTTCCGACATCGTCTGGACGGCCGAGACCGTGGCCGCCCTGTTCGACGAGGGCCCCGATCACTACGTTCCGGGGACGAAAATGCCCATGCAGCGCATCACCCGCGCCAGCGACCGCGCGGATCTCGTCGATTATCTCCGGCGCGTCACGCGCCCAGGAAAGGAGCAGCAATGAAAGCCATGATCATCGCCTTCATCGCGGTCGCCGCGATCGCGGTCGCCGCCGATATCGCGCTGGACCGGATCGGCTTCTCGGCCCAGGACCGGACCGCGGGCAGCGACGTGCGCCTCGACTGATCCCGGGCGCCGGCCCCGGCGCCGCCGGGCTCAGCCGGTGACGCGGAACCATGTCATCATGCCCGAGGCCGCATGGGCCAGCATGTGACAGTGAAAGAGCCAGTCGCCGGGATTGTCGGCCACGAAACCGATCTCGCGAGTCTCGCCCCGATCCACCAGCAGCGTGTCCCGCCAAGGCCCGCGCGCGCCGTCCGCACCGATCTCGCGGAAATGGTGGCCGTGGACATGCATCGCGTGGGGAAAGGCGGTGTCGTTGCGGATCGCGACGCGCACCTCCTCGCCACGGTCCAGTTCGGCGAGCGGCGCGTCGGGCATGCCCACCATGCCGTTGAAGGCCCAGAACTGGTTGGCCCCGGCGATCTCGCGCATGTCGGCCGCGCGGCCGTTCAGCATCGCGCCCTGCATCCCGCCCATCGCGCCGCCTTCCATGTGCAGCATGAGCCGCCGGGCGGTACCGGGCGCCTTCAGGGCGGTCACCGGGTTGGGCGGCAGCGCGCCAGGCGCGTCGCGGCGCGCGGCGCCTGCCTGGCCGGCCACGGCAAAGACGGCCTGGGCATAGCCGCCGTCGCGCTCCTGGCGAACGAGGAAGGCCTCGCCCCCCGGCTCTGCGATGACGTCGATGATCAGGTCAGCCCGCTGTGCCGGGGCCAGCGTCAGGGTGGCGGTCAGCGGCGCGGGCGTCTCCAGCGGCATGCCGTCGAGCGCCATGAGCCAGCCCTCCAGCCCCATCAGGCCAAGCCGGAAGATCCGCGCGTTCGACGCGTTGACGAGCCGCAGACGCAGCCGCTCGTGACGCCGGGCGGCCAGCTCGAGGGTCTGCGCCCCGTTCGTGGTGATGTAATTGCCGATCCGCCCGGCATGGGAGCGGTCATGCGGCATCTCGAAATTCGCGGCCAGTTGCCCGGTCGCGGGATCGACGCGCCAATCGTCGAGAACCAGCACCTCCTCGCGATCGACCTCGGGCGGGTCCGGCTCTTCGACGATGAGCGGGCCGTAGAGGCCGCGCGCCACCTGTTCGTAGGATTTCTCGTGCGCGTGGTACCAGTAGGTCCCGGCATCGGGCAGCGCGAAATCGTAGTCGAATCTGGCGCCGGGCGGGACGGCATCCTGCGTCAGCCCCGGCACCCCGTCCATGGCGTTGTCGATGCGGATGCCGTGCCAGTGAACCGTGGTCGCCGCGGGCAACCGGTTTTCCAGCCGGCGCCGCAGCCGCGCGCCCTGCGCGAGGCGCAGCTCCGGCCCCGGCGAGCGGCCGGCATAGGACCAGAGACGGGTTTCGGGATATTCCGGGGGCAGCAGCCGGGCGGACAGTTCTTCGGTCCGAAGGACCGGCATCGCCGCAGCCGTCGCGCCGAGCGTCCGCGGCAGCGCCGGCATCGCCGCGCCGGCCGCCATCCCGGCCAGCAGCCTGCGCCGTGTCAGGGTCATGTCTTTCATGCGCCGGAGTATAGCGCATCCCCGCGCCGGGGGTAGCGCCGATGCCGCGGATTTGACGCAGGCCGGGGGCTATGGGCTAAGTCCCGCCAACGCGTTACCATGCCGGCGAACGGAGCCACCGCGGCCCCCGGGCCGCGCCAGCAGGGCGGAGGCGGAATGTCCAGCGCCGAGACGACCGGACGCATGACCGCGATTTCGGGCAGCGTGGCCGAAATCCGCTTTCCCGGCGCGGTGCCGCGGATCGGCACCCTGCTGCTGGCCGGCGAGGCCCGCGACATCCGGATCGAGGTGGCGAGCCTCGTTGCCGCCGACACGGTGCGTGGCCTGGTGCTCAATCCCGGGCCGGAACTGCGGCTGGGCATGGCCGTCCATTCCACCGGCCGGCCGCTCAGCGTGCCGGTGGGCGACGCGCTTCTCGGGCGGATGCTCAACGTCTTCGGCGAGACCATCGACGGCGGCAGCGACCTGGTCGACCTGCCCCGCCGGTCGATCCACGGCAGTCCGGTGCCGCTGGCCCGGCGCCGGGTCGAGGGCGAGATCTTCGAGACCGGCATCAAGGCGATCGACCTTCTCAGCCCGCTGGAACGCGGCGGCAAGGCCGGGCTCTATGGCGGTGCGGGGGTCGGCAAGACGGTGCTGATCACCGAGATGATCCACAACATGGTCGCCGAATACGAGGGCGTCAGCCTCTTTTGCGGGATCGGCGAGCGATCGCGCGAGGCCGAGGAGCTGTACCGCGAGATGGACGCGGCCGGCGTCCTGGAGCGCACGGTGATGGTGTTCGGCCAGATGAACGAAAGCCCCGGTGTGCGCTTTCGCGTGGGCCACGCCGCGCTGACGATGGCCGAGTATTTCCGCGACGACATGCGCAGCGACGTGCTGGTGCTGATCGACAACATCTTCCGCTTCGTGCAGGCCGGCTCCGAGGTGTCGGGGCTGCTCGGGCGCATCCCCTCGCGGGTGGGCTACCAGCCCTCGCTCGGCACAGAACTGGCCGATCTCGAAGAGCGCATCTGCTCGACGGAGTCGGGCCGCATGACCTCGATCCAGGCGGTCTACGTGCCGGCGGACGATTTCACCGATCCCGCGGCCACGCATACCTTCTCGCATCTCTCCGCCTCGATCGTGCTGTCGCGCAAGAAGGCCTCGCAGGGACTCTACCCGGCCATCGACCCGCTGCGATCCTATTCCAAGATGCTGACGCCGGGCACGGTCAGCGACCGCCATTACCGCGTCGCGCGCGACGTGCGCAACGCGCTGTCGCAATACGAGGATCTCAAGGACATCATCGCGATGCTGGGGATGGAGGAACTGTCCGAGCAGGATCGCGCCACGGTCTCCCGCGCGCGTCGGCTGGAACGGTTCCTGACCCAGCCCTTCTTCACCACCGAGCAGTTCACCGGCAAGCCGGGCCGCTTCGTGGCACTGGAGGACACCCTCGAGTCCTGCGAGGCGATCCTCGGCGACGCCTTCTCGGACCGGCCGGAGAGCGATTTCTACATGATCGGCACCGTCGCCGAACTGGAGGATGCGGATGCGGCTTAAGATCGTCACCCCGATCGCGCCCTGTCTCGACGAGACGGTCGCCAGCGTCGTGGCCGAGGCGCCGAACGGGTCTTTCGGGCTGCTGCCCCGCCATGTCGATTTCGTCTCGCCGCTGGTGCCGGGGGTGCTGGTCTACGAGACGGCGGCCGGGGGCGAACACTATGTCGGCATCAATGCCGGCACGCTGGTCAAGTGCGGGGCCGAGGTGCTGGTTTCGACCCGGAACGCCATCCCCGGCGACGACCTGGATTCGCTGCAGGCCCGCGTTCGGGCCGAATTCATCGAACTCGACGAGGAAGAGCGGCAGGCGCGCTCGGCGCTCGCACGGCTGGAGGCCGGCATCGTGCGCCGTTTCCTCGAACTGGAAAAGACCTGACGATGGCCGGGACCGAACCGGAAAAACCCCCGCACCGGCCGGGCGACGAGACCGCGGACCGCATCGGGCGCAGCGCCAGGCGCAAGCTCGAGGCGCAGCGGCGCAAGGATCGGGGGCTCTGGTACGGCCTTGGCATGTTCGGGCTCGTCGGCTGGGCCGTGGCGGTCCCGACGCTGCTCGGCACGGCGCTCGGCATGTGGATCGACAGCCGGGCCGGTTCCGGGACATCATGGACGCTGGCCCTGCTCTTGGGCGGGGTGGCGCTGGGATGCTTCAACGCCTGGTACTGGGTTCAAAAGGAGAGCCGCGATGACTGAAACGACGGTGGGTCACCCATGACGATTCCCGACCCGGCACCCGTGGCGCTGGCCCTCGGGCTGGGCCTGCTGGCCGGCGGGCTCTATTTCGCAGCGCTCTGGATCTCGGTGCGCCGGCTCACCGGGGACGGCGGCTGGCGCGGCTTCGCGCTGGCCACGGCCCTGCGGCTGCTGGCCGTTCTCGGCGCGCTCGGCGCGCTCGCCTGGGCCGGGGCCGGCGCAGCGGAACTGCTGGCCGCGGGCATCGGCTTCGTGATCGCGCGGGTCGCGGCGACACGGATCGCGCGACGCCCGGCAGGGGACGGATAGGCCATGCAGATCAGCCCGGACCAGTGGATCCTCTACGAATGGCGCGGGCTCGCGCTCAACGCCACGGTGGTCTTCACCTGGGGGGTGATGGCGCTGCTGGTCCTGATCTCCTGGGCCATCACCGCGCGGCTCTCCGAGGGGACGCGGATCTCGCGCTGGCAGGTGATGCTGGAGGTCGTCGTCGAGACGATCCGCGATCAGATCGCGGATGTCGGCGCGGACCGCCCGGCGCGCTACCTGCCCTTCATCGGGACGCTGTTTCTCTTCATCGCGGCCTCCAACCTGCTGGCGGTGGTGCCGGGGTTCCGCCCACCGACCGGGTCGCTCTCGACCACCGTGGCGCTGGCGGCCTGCGTGCTGGTGGCGGTGCCGCTTTTCGCGATCACGGAGCGCGGGCTGCGCGGCTATCTCGGCAGTTATGTCCGCCCGACCGTCTTGATGCTGCCCTTCAACGTGATCGGCGAGGTGTCGCGCACCATCGCCCTGGCGATCCGGCTTTACGGCAACGTCATGAGCGGCACCGTGATCGCCGGCATCCTGATCAGCGTGGCTCCGTTTTTCTTCCCGGTCCTGATGCAGCTTCTCGGGCTGCTGACGGGGCTCATCCAGGCCTATATCTTCGCGGTGCTGGCGATGGTCTACATCGCCTCTGCCGCCCGGACCCGGCCCGCCGAGGCGGCCGGCACGCCCGACGACACAGAGACAGGAGACTGAGCATGGACGACTATTCCCTCTGGATCGCCGCCGTATCCATCGTCACGGCCGGGCTGACCATCGCCATCGGCTCCATCGGGCCGGCCCTGGCCGAGGGGCGCGCGGCATCGCAGGCGCTGGCGGCCATCGCCCAGCAGCCTGACGCCTCCAATACCATCACGCGGACGCTCTTCGTCAGCCTGGCGATGATCGAGTCGACGGCGATCTACTGTTTCGTGGTCTCCATGATCCTGATCTTCGCCAATCCCTTCACCGAGATCGCGGCCCAGGCGGCCGGGGGGTAAGCAGGTGCAGATCGACTGGCTGACCGTCGCGGCGCAGATCGTCAACTTCCTGGTTCTGGTCTGGCTGTTGCAGCGATTTCTCTACGGCCCGATCACCCGGGCCATGGCCCGGCGCGAGACCCGGATCGAGGATCGGCTGGCCGATGCGCGGGCCATGCAGGACGAGGCCCGCGACGAGGCCGAGGCGCTGCGCGCGGAACGGCGCGAGCTCGACGACCGGCGCGAGCAGATCCTCGCGGATGCCCGGCAGCGCGCCGCGGGGCTGCGCCAGGACCTCGAGGACGAGATCCGGGCGGAGGTGCGGGACCAGCGCGCCGACTGGCAGCGCCAGATCGCCGACGAGCACGACGATTTCCTGGCCGAGCTGCGCCGCCGCGCCGCGGCCCAGGTGGTCGAGGTGATCCGCTCGATCCTGGCAGACTACGCGGATGCCGACCTCGCCGGCCAGGTCGCCGCGCAATTCGCCGCCCGCCTGGACGGGCTCGACGCCGAGCGCCGCGACGCGCTGGCCCATGCCGCGAAGCGGACCGGGGCGCAGGCCGTCGTCGAAAGCGGGGCCACCCTGCCCGCCGCCGCGCGCAGCCGCATCACCCGCGCCGTGCACGAGACCGTGGCCGCCGATCTCGACGTGGTCTACGAGACTGATCCGGATCTCCTTCTGGGCGTCCGGCTGACCATCGGCGAACAGGTCGCCGAATGGTCGGCGCGCGGCTACCTGGACCGGCTCGAAAAAGAGATCGCCGACATCCTCGAGAACCGGGCCGCCGCGGCCACGGAAGCGGCCTGAGGGGGGACGATGCTCAGGACCGTTCTTCCCGGGCTTCTCGAGGACATCGGCACCGCCATGACCCGCGTCGGGCCCGCGCTCGAGCTGGCCGAGATCGCCCATGTCCGCAGCGTGGGCGACGGCGTGGCCGAGATCGTCGGCTTCACCGGGCTCCACCCCGACGAACTGGTCATCTTCGAGTCCGGCGTGACCGGGCTCGCGGCCAATCTCGGCGAGGCGCGCACCGGCGTCACCGTCCTGGGCGACACGGGCCGCATCCGCAGCGGCGAGCGCGTTCACCGCACCGGGCGGGCCGTGGACGTGCCGGTGGGTGCAGCGCTGCTCGGCCGTGTCGTGGACGGGCTGGGCCAGCCGATCGACGCGGGCGGGCCGATCGAGGCCGAGGCGCGGCGCGCCATCGAGCAGCCCGCGCCGCGGATCATGGACCGCGCCCCGGTGGACGAGCCGCTGCAGACCGGGATCAAGGCGATCGATGCGGCCATTCCCATCGGCCGCGGCCAGCGCGAGCTGATCGTCGGTGACCGGCAGACCGGCAAGACCGCCATCGCGCTCGACGCGATCCTGAACCAGGCCGACAGCGGCGTGCTCTCGGTCTATTGCGCCGTGGGTCAGCGCGCCTCGGCGGTGGCCCGGGTCATCGCCGCGCTGCGCGAGAGCGGCGCGCTGGAACGGACCGTCGTGGTCGTGGCCAGCGGCGAGGACGCGCCGGGGCTGCAATTCATCGCGCCCTATGCCGCAACCACCATGGCCGAGCATTTCATGCGCCAGGGCCGGGACGTTCTCGTGGTCTATGACGATCTCACTCGCCACGCCCGCGCCTATCGCGAGTTGTCGCTGCTGCTGCGCCGGCCGCCGGGGCGCGAAGCCTATCCCGGCGACGTCTTCTACATCCATGCCCGCCTGCTGGAACGCGCGACGCATCTGCGCGATACGCTCGGCGGCGGCTCCATGACGGCGCTGCCGATCATCGAGACCCAGGCGCAGAACATCTCGGCCTTCATCCCGACCAACCTGATCTCGATCACCGACGGGCAGATCTATCTCTCGCCCGCGCTGTTCGAGAAGGGCCAGCTGCCGGCCATCGATATCGGTGCGTCGGTCTCGCGGATCGGGGGCAAGGTGCAACTGCCCGCCTACCGCGCGGTCGCGGGCGACCTGCGGCTCTTCTATTCCCAGTTCGAGGAGCTGGAGACCTTCGCGCGCTTCGGCACCCGGCTCGACGAGGGCACCCGCAAGAAGCTGACCCGCGGCCGGCGCGTGCGCGACGTGCTGCAACAGACCGAGCGTGACCACTTCCCCGTGCCCGAGCAGATCGCCGTCCTGCTCGCGGCGACCGAGGGCCTGCTCGACGGGGTCGCGCCCGGGGCGGTCGGGGCGGTCCAGCAGGCGATCCGCACGGCCGTCCGGAACAGGATGGGCGCCCTGTCCGCGCGGATCGAGGCCGGCGAGACCTTGTCGAAACCGGACCTCGAGACGCTCGTCGATGCGCTGCGCGACGTGGTGACGGCGCAGGAGAGCCATGGACACGCTTGAAACCCTCACCGCCCGGCTGGAGACGACCGAGGACATCCGCGCCATCGTCCGCACGATGAAATCGCTCTCTGCCGTCAGCATCACCCAGTACGAGCGCGCCGTGGTCGCGCTTCGCGATTACCAGCGGACGGTAGACCTGGGGCTGCAGGCGCTTCTCCGGGACGGGGTGCCCCGGGAAAGCCCCCGGGCCGGCACCATGGCCCGCGCAACGGTGATCGTGGTCGGCTCCGATCACGGGCTCTGCGGGCGGTTCAACGAGACGGTCGCGGATCGGGCCAGCCGCGCGTTGCTGGGCGGGCCGGCGCCCCCGCGGCTGCTGGCGGCCGGTCTGCGCGGGGCGGCGCGGCTGGACGCGCTCGGCCATGCCCCCGACGCCATGCTCGAGCTGCCGGGCGCGGTCGAGGGGCTGACCCGGACCGCACACGAGATCCTTCTGCGCATCGACGCCTGGCGCGGCGCGCAAGAGCTCGGCGCGCTGCATGTCTGCTACAACCGCCGCACCGAAACGGCGCGGGCCGTGCCCTATATCGCCCGCGCGGCCCCGCTTTCCCGTGACTTCCTGACCGCGCTGGCCGACGCGCCCTGGCCCGGCCACAGCCTGCCGATGATCACGATGGATCGCGGCGCGCTCTTTTCCTGGCTGATCCGGCAGCGTCTCTTCCTCGAGATCTACCGCGCGCTCGCGGAGTCGCTGGCCAGCGAACATGCCCAGCGGCTCGCCGCGATGCAGGCGGCCGACCGCAATATCTCGGATCGCCGCGAAGCGCTGGTCGCCCAGGTCCGGCAGAAACGCCAGCAGCAGATCACGACCGAATTGCTGGATATCGTGTCGGGCTTCGAGGCGGCGCGATCGTCCGAGAGCGTCACCGACACCCCCGAACAACCTTCCCGCGACGCCTGATGGGCGCCGCGGGCCCGCCGCGCGGGAAACCTGGCGGAAATGCGTTATCCGTACGCCCGCCCAGGTGACTGACTCCACGAAATAAAATTGCTTCCTACCCCGTGTCGGGGAGCGGCGGGGCGTCGCACAACCCAAGATTGATTTTTCTTGGGTCGTTAACTATGATTTAGGAGAGTACTGGAACTTTATTTTTGGTAGATGGAGCGTACAAGTTGAAAACCCTCAGGCATGATTGGACACCGCTCGCGGTCGTGACGGCCATCACCCTTGCGGTCATTTTCACGCAGATGGACGCCCAGGCCACCGATCCGGGAAACCAGGATCAAAAGGGTGGCTTCGTTCAGAGCCTGCAGGCGTTCAAGACCGACATCCAGCGGCTGAGAACCCTCGCGGCGAACTGATCGCGTCACAGCGCCCGCGCTCCCCGGCGGATGCCGGGCAGCCCCACCGCATCGCGAGAGGGCCGCACGGAGCGGCTGACCCCCTGCATCCAATGGTTGCGTTTTAACCCGGCGTCAACCATCATGCCGGAGTGTGTACGAGTAAAGCCGGAGTACGAGTTGAGAACACTCAGATACGAGTGGAAAGCTGTCGTCCTCATCGGCCTGTGCGCGGCTTTCCTGCTTTTCACCCTGTTCAAACCGGCCGCCCCGGGCGATGATCCCGCGCCGCGGACCGCGCTGGTTCAGGGCCTCGAGGACCTGCGCGCGGGGGCAGAGCGGATGAAGGCCCGCCTGTCGCCCTGAGCCCCTGCGGGTCCGTCACGCCCTGCCCTCCCGCAGGGCGGAGGGCTGTCGCTCCCGGCAGCGGGATGGCGCGCGGACAGCCGAACCGGACCGCTTGCCAAGGTCCGACCCGCGGCGGGAAACCGGCCGTCCGGGGCCGGCACGACGGCACCAGGGGCGCGGCGCCACGGCTCTGCCAGCAGGGTTGTGGCGCGCGGCAAGCATCACAAAGAAAACGAAAACCGGGAAAACCCGAAGCGATCCGGCGTCATGTCCATGAAAAGAGAGTGGACGTCCCCGGCGGCGTGTTGCAGCGTGAAGGATGTTACACGGCAGGCCTCTGCCCCGTTGGGCGATGATCCCGGAGGCGCGTACAGCTATGGTGACGTACGATGATGCAGGCCACCGGCCGCGCGGCGGTCCCGCGCCCGGGGCCGGAGGGCGCCCCGATCACGCGACTGGGGGCAAATGGGCCGTGGTGTCCCCCGGCCGCAAGGGCCAGGGCGCAGGCGCATGGACGGGGAAGACCGCCACCGGCCACCGGCCTAACAAATCGGCCAATGGCCCGTATCTCTTGAAACCCGGGGACCCAGGATCCTCCCGATGATTTATCCGGTCATTCTCTGCGGCGGCTCCGGAACACGGCTCTGGCCCCTCTCGCGCAAGAGCTACCCCAAGCAGTTCACCGAACTCGTTCCGGGGGGCACGCTTCTCCAGGCCACTGCGCGGCGACTGAGCGGCGCGGGCTACGCCGCGCCCTGCGTGCTTACCGGCGCGGAGTTCCGTTTCATCGTGACCCAGCAGCTGACCGAAGCCGGGGTCGATCCGGGCGCCATTCTCATCGAGCCCGAAGGCCGCAACACCGCGCCCGCGATCCTGGCGGCCGCGCTGCACCTTGCGAAACAGGATCCGGAGGCGGTGATGCTCGTCGCGCCCTCCGATCACGTCATTCCCGACGCATCCGCCTTCCGCGCGGCGGTCGCCCGCGGACTGGGGGCCGTTTCCGCAGGCGACCTCGTCACCTTCGGCATTACGCCCGACCGCGCCGAGACCGGCTACGGCTATCTCGAACTCGCCGGACCTGCCCGGGACGGCAGCCCCGGGAAGCTGAGAGGCTTCATCGAGAAACCCGATCATGCCCGGGCTGCCGAGATGCTGGCGGCCGGTACCTGTCTCTGGAATTCCGGGATATTCCTCTTTTCGGTCCGGGATATCGTGGCGGCCTTCGCGGCGCATGCCCCCGCGCTCATGGACCCTGTCGCGCGGGCCGTCGACGGCGCGACGGCCGATCTCGGTTTTCTCCGGCTCGCCCCGGAGGCATGGCGGGACGCGGACGACATTTCTATAGACTACGCGATCATGGAGAAGGCGACGAACATCTCGGCGGTGCCCTATCCCGGCCACTGGTCCGATCTCGGCGGGTGGGACTCCGTCTGGCGCGCGCAGGAACCGGATGAAGCCGGCGTTGTCACGCATGGCCCCGCGACCGCCATGGATTGCCGCGACACGCTCCTGAGATCGGAGGATCCCGAGGTGGCGCTGGTCGGCCTCGGTCTGGAAAAGGTGATCGCCGTGGCGACGTCGGATGGCGTCCTGGTGGCCGGTATGGACTGCGCCCAGGACGTGAAATCCGTCGTCGCCCGCCTGAAGGAGAAGGGCGTTTCCCAGGCCGAGCAGTTCCCGAAGCAACACCGGCCATGGGGGTGGTTCCAGTCTTTGGCGAAGGGGGGGCGGTTCCAGGTGAAACGGATCGTCGTGGAACCCGGGGCGACGCTCAGCCTGCAGAGTCACTATCACCGCTCGGAGCACTGGATCGTCGTCGAGGGCTCGGCCCGGGCGACCATCGGCGGGGATCGGAGCCTCGTGACCGAAAACGAGTCGGTCTACGTGCCCGCCGGCACCCGTCACCGCCTGGAGAACCCGGGCAAGGTCCCGCTCGTGCTTATCGAGGTGCAGACCGGCAGCTATCTCGGCGAGGATGACATCCTGCGCTACGAGGACGTCTACGCGCGCCCCTGAGCGGGTCAAGGGTCGCCCGCGCCGTGCCCGCCCCCATGCCGCGCGGGTCCGCCTCCCTCTGCACGGGAAGGGTGCGCCACCGCCGGTCACGCGCCTCAGGCGCCCGGCAGCCCCCGCGGGATCCACCAGTCGCGCCCGCGTGGCGTCGAGATGTATTCGGGCCATCGGAAATGTATGGGCGGGTCGTAATCGCAAAGCGGCGGCTGCCAGTCCGCGCCGCCGACGCCGCCGCCTGTCCGCGTGCGGAACTCCGCCATGGCGGCGTCGCGCGCGCTGTCATCCTCGAGCAGCCGCAGGGCCGAGATCGCGAGCACTTCCGCCGCTTTCAGCACCGTGGGATCGATCGTGGCCGGGATCCCGCCCAACGCATTCATCACCCAGGCGGGATACCCGAAGCCCCCGGGCGCCTTCAGCGCCGGCCGGGCGATATAGAAGCGCGCCGTGGGCGCATGCCAGCACATCTCGGTGTAGTCGTCCGACGTGGCGTGGGTCTGGCTGGGCGCCAACTCCTGGCGAAGCGCTGCCTCTGCCGTCTCGGGGGACACGAGACGCTGCATGGCGTCGATGAACGGCGCCTCCATCGGATCGAGCCCCAGCTCGGCCTGGATCGCCTGCGCCACCTCGATCGCGGCACGCCCCCAGGCAGGCGGTCCGGCCGCCTGCATCGCGTCCCAAACGACCCGGGCCATCGCGTGGTTTGCAAGCCCCGGGCGCGATTTCGACACCCAATGCCGTTCCCAGCGGCAGCCCGTCGCGGCCGCGGCGGCCGCGGCGGTGCGGTCCAGCGCGGCCGTGACATGCTCGGCCATGTCAATGGTCGGAACCCGGATCATGTATTGCAGCTCGGCAAGTCCGGCCGGCTGGTTGTCCGCGGTCGCCTGCCCGGCCGTCAGGACGGCCTCGGAGATGGACCAGCCACCCTGATGCGGCAACATGCTATCGCGGAGGGTCTTGGCATTCACATACATCACCGCCAGCGCATCCATCGCACCGGGCGCGCGGGCGGCGCTGTGGGATTGCGGGATCGGGGCGCCGTCGCTTGCGCCCCAGTTTTCGGGCGCGTCGCAGATGAAGCGGTAGACCATCGCGTACGCGGCCCCGCAATGCGTGTTCCAGCGCACCGTGTTGCAAAGCGGAAGCATGTAGAACGGATGAAACGACAGCATCGCGGCCAGGCCGTCGTAATAGCCTTTCGCCGCGTGGATCGGCTTGGAGCCGCGCACCTTCTCCGCGGGTTCCCCGGTAAAGCGTAACCCGCCCGGTATGCCATGCCGCTCCATCGCGGCCTTGGTCGCCAGGAGCCCGCCCAGCGCGCCTATCCCCAGGGCGGAATGCGGATCCGTGTGGCCGCCGGCCTGGTAGCCCAGCCCCGCGCGCGGCATGCGCCGTGGCAGTGCGGCCTGGCAGTTGCCGGGTATCGCGTCGTATTCCGCATACATCCCGATGACCGGACCCGGCCCATTGGACCATTCCGCCGCGAAAGCCGTAGGCATGCCCCCGGAGCCTTCCTCGACCGTGAAGCCCTCGGCGCGCAGTTTCTCCACATACCATGCGGCGGATTCGTATTCACGCCACGCGGTCTCCCCGTAATCGAAGATGCGTGCGCACCAGTCCGAGAGATCGGGGGCGTGCGCCTCGATGAACGCCCGGGCGGTGGTCTGTGCGACAGGTATGGAAATATCGGTGCTCCCTTGGCAAGGACATGAGTAACCTCGCCGAAGCTTACCGCGCCACGAGGCAAATGCACCATTCCGAAAACCTGCGGCGGGGATGAACGCCGTCGCCGGTCCTTCTCGATGTGTTGCAGACTGGCGGTCCGCCGCTCCCTGGCCGAGCGGGCGCAGGCGCGTGCGATGGCAGGGCGGCGCGGCCGTCACGTCGGGGCGCGCGGGCGACCGGTCGCTCCGCCGCGATCCAGCGCAGCAGGTCGATGTCGTGGATCGTGGCGTCGAGGACATATCCCCCGCGGCGCGCGCATAGGCGATCGGCGGTGCGGCGGGTTCGCGGCCCCTCTTCATACGGTGCACAGCGCAGCGCGCAAGACAGCGCCACGCTGCATCAGTGCTTCAGCAGCGGGCTGACGAAGCCTTCCGGTTTCACGGCGAGGACCGGACATTCCAGGCTGTTGATGATGTTCTCGGCCGTGTTTCCGATGAACACGCCGCTCAGCCCCGTCCGCGCCACGGTGCCCATGACGACCACGTCCGCCCCGACCGCGCGGCTCTGTTCATGTATGACCGTCTCCGGGGTCCCGCGTTCCAGGCGCGGCACCAGCCGGGGCACGGGGCCGATCTCTGCCCGGACATGCGCGAGGAAACGGTCCATCACGTCGTGCCGGGCGGCGAGGATTTCATTCACGTATCGGTCGGCGGAGATCTGCGCGTCGCTCCCGCCGGAAAACGCCCAGATCATCCCCTCGCCGACCGCTTCCCACGCGTGAAGAACGATGACCTCGGCCTCCGGCGCGCCCGCGACCATGCAGGCGGCATCGACCACGCGCCGGTTCAAGGCCGTCAGCGTCTCGGGCTCGGCGGCGTCCAGGACATCGAGATCGACCGCGGCCAGGATGCGCCTGGGACGCGGCGACGCCGTCGGCGTCTGCAGCCAGACGGGACATGGGCACTTGCGCAGCAGATGCTGGTCGGTGCTCGCGAACAGGAAGCGATCCAGGCCGGGCAAAGGTTCGGCCTTCTTGACGACGAAATCGCAGTCCGACCGCGCCACGTGCCGGATGATCTCGAGATAGGCCTTGCCGACCGCCACCGACAGCGCGACCGGGCGGTCGGGCGCGATCTCTGCCAGTTTCTCGCGCACCGAATTGCGGGTACGCTCCACCGCGTCCTCGATCAGCTTGTCGGCATCCGCGCCGGACAGGCGGGCGAGGATCGACAGGTCGTGCGGGGGCTCCACGCAGGCGATGACCTCGAGCGACGCGCCATGCATGTCCGAGAGGGCCGTCGCGCTCTGCAGGGCGACCCGGCTGTCGCTCGTATCCGCCACGACAAGGATCTTGCGGGGTTTCGCTATGCTCATGGTCATGCCGGCAACTCCTTTTGGCCCTCTGGATCCTCCACCGCGTGCTCCTGGGCGGGCGCATCGCCCGCGATCATCCTGGCCGCGGCAAAGGCGGCATCCCGGTAGGGCATCAGCACGAGGTCAGCCCGTTCCGCCTGCAGCATGCCCGCGGTGGTATCTCGATGTGCGGCCACGGCGATCCTGCCATGGAAGCCCAGATCGCGCACGCCCTTGAGGAGCGCGTGGCGCGGATCGTCATGGGTGAGCCCGGTGTCGTGTTCGGGCACGGCCATGACCAGCCATTCCGCCCGTGCGAGCGGCAGGTGGCCGAGGAACTCCGGGTCGGTCGCGTCACCAAACAGCACGTCGAAGCCCTGCGCGCGGGCATAGCGCACCGCCCCGGGGCTGAAATCGACGCCGAGGATCCGCTTGCCGCTGTCGCGCAGCGCCGATGCGATACCCAGCCCGTAGCGGCCAAGGCCGAACAGGATCACGTCATGTGCGCGGGCGGCCTCGGTCGTGCCCGCATCTTCCGCTTGCGGTTGGCGGCGCTCGAAGACGCCGAGCACCGGCTCGAACAGGCTATAAAGCTGGTGGGAATAGGTGATCATGTAGGTCGATGCGGCAATGGTCACGAGCCCGACCAGCGTGACCAGTCCCAGGGCCTCCTCGGCCACATGGCCGATGGCCACCCCCATCGCCATGAAGATCAGCGAGAACTCGCTGATCTGCGCGACGGTCAGCCCGGCGAGGAAGCCGGTGCGCTTGCGGTAGCCCATCGCCCCCATGATGGCGAGCACGATCAGCGGATTGCCGATCAGCACGAAGAGCGACAGCACGATGGCCGGACCGATGCTCGCCCCCAAAACCGAGAGGTCCAGCGAGGCGCCGAGCGCAATGAAGAAGAACAGGAGCAGGAAGTCGCGCAGGGAGGCGAGCCGCGCCGCGATCGCCTCGCGGAAGGGCGTCGAGGCGAGCGAGACACCGGCCAGAAGTCCCCCAAGCTCCTTGCCGAAGCCAAGGTAATGGCCGACCGCGGCCAGCAGCGCCGCCCATCCGATGGCAAAGGACACCAGAAGCTCGGGCGCCTGCGAAAGCCGCTCGACCAGCGGGTTGGCCACGTAGCGGATGAAGACCACGACGAAGGCCAGCATCGAGATGCCGTAGGCCAGGACGCGCAGCACCTCGGTCGCCGCGGTGCCGCCCTCGGCCGCGGCACCGCCCACACCGATGGCCGACAGCGCGATCATGGCGACCACGACGACGATGTCCTGCACGATCAGGAAGCCCAGCGCGATCCGCCCATGCAGCGAATCGATCTCGCGCTTGTCGGACAGGAGCTTCACGATGATGATCGTGGAAGAGAAGGTCAGCGCGATCGCCACGTAGATCGCCGTCAGGGCGCTCAGCCCGAGCGCCAGCGCGATCAGGAAGCCGAAGACGGTCGTAAACAACACCTGCCCGAGCCCGGTGACCAGCGCGACCGGACCCAGGGTGCGCACGAGGTTGAAATCGAGCTTGAGCCCCACGAGGAAGAGCAGCACCGCGATGCCCAGCTCGGCAAGCAGGTCGATCTGTTCGTCTGACTGCGCGATGTCGAGGACCGAGGGCCCGGCGATGATTCCCACGGCGATGAAACTGACGATCAGCGGCTGGCGCAACAAAAGCCCGACAAAGCCAACCCCCGCCGCCAATACCAGCAGGGCCGCGATCTCGTAGAAGATATAGCTCTCGATTGCTGTGCTCACATCCCTCTCGTCAATGCTCTGCGCGATTGCCGGCACGAGCCTTCGCCTGGCCGCATGGCCGTGGCAAGGACCGGTGACGCCGTCTCGACCTTCGGCCAACCGACAAACCGCATTCTTGGTCCTCTCACCAGGTTGACGCCTCCAAGATAAAGCTGACAAGTTTACTCGGAAAAGCAATACCTATCTTGATCGGACCGTCCGACATGCCGTTTCGCACCGGTAACCGGGGCGCCCGGCGACGTGCGCCCGGTCACCCAGCCCCGCGCCCGAAGGGCAGCGCGGGCACAGGGGCGCCTGGGCAGATGCGGGGATTGGCCGGTCGGGTCAGGCGGCGCCCCGGCACCGGCGCGCGCGCCGGGCATCCGGCCCGGGCCGCGGGCCGAGATCGCTACGGGACGGTGATCGACGGCGGTTTGCGATAACGGGCGTCAGGCCTTCATCCGCGCCGCCGCGGGATCGTAGAGCGGCTTGAGCGCGGCCGTCGCGGCGACCCGCCTTCCCATGACGTCGATCTCGTAGGCGGAGTCGAGCAGCGCGGCCACGCTTTCGCCCTCGCAGGGCACGTACCCCATGCCGACCGCCGCGCCCAGGTGATGGCCGAAATTGCCCGAACTCAGATACCCGACGATCTCGCCGTCCCGGAGGATCGGCTCGTTGTGGTAGAGCAGCGGTTCCGGATCCCGGAGCAGGAACTGCATCATGCGAAGGCGCGGCCCGGTTTCCTTGCGCCGCAACACCGCGTCCCGGCCGATGAAGCGGGGCTTGTCGGTCTTGACCGCGAAGCCCAGCCCCGCGTCGATCACGTGATCCGCGCAGGTGATGTCGTGCCCGAAATGCCGGAAGCCCTTCTCGATCCGGCAGCTGTCCATCGCGTGCAGCCCGCAGAGTTTCAGGCCCAGCTCCTGGCCGGCGTCCCACAGGGTTTCGAAGACATGCCCGGCCATGTCTGCGGGGACATAGAGCTCCCAGCCCAGCTCGCCCACGTAGCTGACGCGGTGCGCCCGCGCGAGTCCCATGCCGATCTCGATCTCCCGGGCGGTGCCGAAGGGATGGACCTCGTTGCCGAAATCGTTCGGGCTGACCCGCGCCATCACCTCGCGCGAACGCGGCCCCATGACCGCCAGCACGCCCTCGGCGGGCGTCAGGTCGGTGACGACGACGCGGAAATCCCCCCGGTGCCGGTCGAGCCAGGTCTGGTCGGCCAGCCGCGACGCGGCGGGGGTGACGACAAGGTAGGCGGTCTCGCTCAGGCGGGTGACGGTGACGTCGGCCTCGATCCCGCCGCGCGCGTTCAGGAACTGGGTGTAGACGATCTTGCCGGGCGCCACGTCCATCTGGCCGCCGCAGACCAGGTTGAGGAAGGCGCAGGCATCGGCGCCCTCGACCCGGATCTTGCCGAAGGATGACATGTCGTAAAGCCCGACGCCTTCGCGGATTGCCCGGTGTTCGGCCGCGGCGTTGGCGAACCAGTTCTGACGCCCCCAGGAATAGCGGTATTCCCGCGCCTGACCCGGCGCGGCAAACCAGTTTGCGCGCTCCCAGCCGGCGACCTCGCCCATGACCGCGCCCTGTTCCAGAAGCTGGGCATGGAAGGGCGTGCGGCGCACGCCGCGCGCGGTCGCCTTCTGGCGGTAGGGGAAATGATCCGCGTAGAGCAGGCCCAGCGTTTCCCTGGAACGCTCGAAGAGATAGTGGCGGTTGCCCTGGAAGGGCTGCATCCGCGCGATGTCGACATCGCCGAGATCGAAAGGCTTTTCACCGTCTTCCATCCATCGCGCCAGCGCCATGCCCGCGCCGCCGGCGGATTGAATGCCGATCGAGTTGAAGCCCGCCGCCACCCAGACATTGTCCGCGCCCGGGCAGAGCCCGAGATGGTAGGCGTCGTCCGGCGTGAAGCTTTCGGGGCCGTTGAAGAAGGTGTGAATGCCCGCCTCCGCCAGGACCGGCACGCGGTTCACCGCGCGCTCGAGGATCGGCTCGAAATGGTCGAAATCCTCCGGCAATTGGTCGAACTCGAAGTCTTCGGGAATGCCCTGCATGCCCCAGGGCTTGGCCTCGGGCTCGAAGGCGCCGAGCATCAGCTTTCCCGCATCCTCCTTGTAATAGGCGCATTCGTCGGGGACGCGCAGAACCGGCAGCGCGCCCAGCCCCTCGATCGCCTCGGTCACGATGTAGAAATGCTCGCAGGCATGCAGCGGCACGTTGACCCCGGCCATGCGCCCCAGGTCACGGGCCCACATGCCGGCCGCGTTCACCACATGCTCGCAGGAGATGACGCCGCGTTCGCCCGACTCTGCCTGCCATTCGACGCCCTCGACCCGCGCGCCGGCGCGGCGGAAGCCCGTCACCCGGGTGCCTTCCCGGATCTCGGCGCCCTTCTGGCGCGCGCCCTTTGCCAGCGCGTAGGCGATGTTGGCCGGGTCGGCCTGCCCGTCGGCCGGCAGGAAGACACCGCCCGTGACCCCCTCGATGTTCAGATGGGGGTAACGGTCCTGCACCTCGGCCGGCGACAGTTCCTCGACGGCGACGCCGAAGGCGCGGGCCATGGCGGCGGTGCGCAGCAGTTCCTCGTGCCGCTCGGCGGTCAGCGCCGCGCTGATCGAGCCGCCCTGGCGGAAGCCGGTGGCGACTCCGGTTTCCTCTTCGAGCGACGCGTAGAGATCGGCCGAATACTTGGCGAGCCGGGTCATGCTCTGCGAGGAGCGCAGCTGCCCGATCAGCCCCGCGGCATGCCAGGTGGTTCCCGAGGTCAGGCGCTTGCGTTCCAGCAGCACGATGTCGCGCCAGCCGATCGCGGCGAGGTGATAGGCCACCGAACAGCCGATCACGCCGCCGCCGACGATCACAACGCGCGCCTGGTCAGGGATCTGGGACACGTCCTGCCTCCTCTCGCTCAATGGTCAGATACACTCGCCACCGTCGATGACCAGTGCCTGCCCGGTCATGAAAGAAGACCGATCGGACGCCAGATAGGCAATCCCCTCGGCGATCTCCGCGACGGTGCCGAAGCGGCCCATCGGGATTTCCGAAGCGATGTATTCCTCGAGCTTGTCCCGCCCACCCATCTGGATCTCGAACCCGCGATTGAACGGCGTGTCGATGAAACCGGGGCAGAGGGCGTTGAAGCGGATATTCTCGTGCGCGTAGTCGGCCGCCATCTGTCGCGTCATGGCCAGGACGGCATGCTTCGTCGTGGCATAGGCGATCATCTCGCGATCATACTGCACGCCGGAATTGGACGACGTGATGATGATGCTCCCGCGTCCCTGTTTGCGCATATGTGGCACGGTCGCCTTGGCGGCGACGAAATGCGCCCGGACATTGAGCTGCCAGGACGCATCCATGTCGGCGACGTCCACTTGTTCCAGCTTGCCCTCGACCTGGATGCCGGCATGCGAATGCAGGATATCGAGACGGCCCTGTTGCGCGGCGACACCGTCGATGGCCGCGACCAGCGCGGCATCATCCGTCACGTCGAGCGTCACGGCCTCGGCCCGGTGCCCTGCTTGGAGGATTGCGTCGGCGGTCGCCTGGGCGGCATCGCCATCGCGATCCGTGACGACGACGAACGCGCCCTCCGCGGCCATCTTTCGGGCGCCCGCCGCGCCAATTCCGGATCCTGCGCCCGTGACGAACGCGATCTTGTCCTGAAGATCCATGCATGGCCTCCTACGTTTCATTTCCTGGATTTTTTCCTGTCGCTGCTGCGCAGGATGAGCTGGGCGACGATCAGCAAGACGAGCGACACCACCATCACCATGGTGCCGATGGCATTGATTTCAGGCGTGACGCCCCGGCGGATAGAGGAAAAGATATAGATCGGAAGCGTCGTCTCCGAGCCCGCGACGAAGAACGCGATGATGAAATCGTCGAAGCTGAACGTGAAGGCCAGGAGGAAGCCGGCGAAGATCGCCGGCGCGATCAGCGGCAGCGTGATCCGGCGGAACGTCGCCCAGGGCGGCGCATAAAGATCGGCGGACGCCTCCATCAGCGCCCCCTCGATGCTCGACAGGCGTGCGCGCACGATGACGACGACCAGCGCCATCGTGAACATGGTGTGCGCCGCGATGATCGACCCGCGCCCCATCGAGAATTGCGGCGCGGCCTCGACCCTCGGCCAGATCGCGGCGATCCACGGATTGATCACGTCAAACACGGTGACCAGCGCGATCAGCGTGGCGATCCCGATGACGATGCCGGGGATCATGATCGCGATGTAGATGATGGCGTCGAAGACGGCGCGCACCGGCCCGCGCACGGAATGCAGCCCGACGGCGGCCATCGTGCCTATGATGCTGGCCAGCGTGGCCGAGGTGAAGGCCACGACGAGGCTGTTCTCGAGCGCCTCCATCACGAAGGGATTGTTCAGCGCCCGCCCGTACCATTGCACCGAGAAGCCCTGCAGCTGGCTGGCATGTCGGCCCGCATTGAAGCTGAACAGCGCGATGATCGCGATGGGCGTGTAGAGGAACAGGTAGACGCAGGCGGCGTAGATTCGCATCTCGGGCTGTCCTCACATCAACGACACGTCGGAATCGCGCTGCGTGTTGAGCCGCGCGATCAGCCGCATGTAGAGCGTCACGGTCACCAGCATCACGACGATCAGGGTCATTGCCACCGCCGAGCCGAAGGCCCAGTTCCGCGACTGAAGGAACAGGTCGACGAGCGCGTTGCCGACGAAGAAGACCTTGCCGCCCCCGAGCAGCGCCGGGATCAGGAACTCGCCCATGAGCAGGATGAAAACCAGCATGCATCCCGTGGCGATGCCCGGGATCGAGTTCGGAAGGGTAATCCGGAAAAAGGTGGTCATCGGCCGCGCGCCCAGGTCGGCCGATGCCTCCAGCAGCCGCTTGTCCAGGCGGTCGAGGGCGACGTAGATCGGAAAGACCATCAGCGGCAGGTAGCCGTAGACGATACCGATCAGCACCGCGAAAGGCGTGTAGATCAACCGCACATCGTCGATCCCGATGCTCTCGAGCAGCCGCGGGATCCCCTGCCCGCCAAGGATGTAAATCCAGGCGTAGCTCCGGATCAGGATCGAGGTCCAGAACGGCACGATGACCAGGACGAGAAGGATCAACCTCCATTTCGGATCGGTCCGGACGGCCAGCTGGTAGGCAAGCGGGTAGGCAATCAGCATCGCCGCGGCCGTGCCCAGTGGTGCCAGGATCAAGGTATTCTTGAATGCCGCGAAACGCGCCGGCAGGTTGGCGTATTGTTCCAGGGTGAACGCCGCCACGTAGCCGCCCGCGTCGCCGCGTTCACCGAAGCTGAACACGAAGACGAAGGAAAGGGGCAGGATCAACATGATGAAAAACCACGCCGCCGCCGGGGCCAGCAAAAGCCAGTTGCGTTCGCGCCGTGTCATCCTGCCCCTCCGTTCTGCGATCAGGCCGACTTGAACCGCGCCATCAGCTCGGCCCGGTTCGGGTCGGTCAGCGTCGCCGCCGCCCCGAATTCAAGCGCGCTGAGCAGCTCCTCGGCCGGATAGAGGATCGGATCGTTGAGGATCTCTTCCGGCAGCAGGTCCTTCGTGCGCTGGTCCGGCGTCGGATAGCCATGGGCGAGCACCTCTCGCGCGTTGACCTCCGGATCGAGCAGGAAGTTGATCAGCGCGTAGGCCGCATCCTTGCGCGGTGCGCTCTTCGGGATGGCGTAGTAATCGCTCCAGAGTTCCCCGCCTTCCTCGCCCAGGACGAAGCGGATCTCGGGCATGTCGACATTCAGCTGCTTGCCGTCGCCCGTCCAGCACATGGTCAGCCAGGCATCGCCCGACCGCATCGCCGGCTGGTAATCCGACGAGATCGCGAAGAGGTGCGGCTTGGCGTCGATCAGCAGCTGCTCGGCGTCGGCCAGCTCGGCCTCCGCGATGGAGTTGAAGGAATAGCCGAAATACTTCAGCGCGTTGCCGATGGTTGTCAGCTGGTAGTCATGAACCATGGTGCGGCCCGAGAAGTCGTCCCGGGTGCGGTCCCAGAAGGCCTTCCACGAGCTCATCGCGCTGCCGCCCTCGTGGTCGGAATTCACCGCGAAGCCCGTCGTGCCCCAGTTCTTGGGAACCGCGTAGACGGTCCCGTTGACGGTCCCCGCATCGGCGAAACGCGGGTTGAAGGCCGACGGGTCGTAGTTGGGCAGCCTCGACAGGTCGAGCGGCTCGATCAGGTCCTCGTCCACATAGGTCGTGATCGTGTAGTTGGTCGGCACGAAGACGTCCCATCCGCTGCCCCCCGCCTGGAGCTTGGCCAGCATTTCCTCGTTCGATCCGAAGACGTTGACCTGCGTGTAGGCGCCGGTCGTCTCGGTGAAGATCTCGAAATTCTCGGGATCGTGGTAGTTCGGCCAGGTGGCAAGGATGACCCGGTCGCCGATATCCGTCTGCGCCCGTGCCGCCGTCGGACGCAGGCCCGGGATCGCGGCGCCCATCACGGCACTCGCCGCACCGAGCCCCGTGACGCCCAGAAAATGACGCCGGCTCACCGACCCGTTCTGGTAGCGGCGCAGTTCCTCCATGAACTTGCGCTTCGAGATGTAGCCACTGTTGTCTTTCATTGGAACGCTCCCTGTTGTGGTTTGATGTTCACTGCTCCGACAGGAGAATGCGCGCCGCGTCGTCGCGCCACGTGATCCATGCCGTGTCGCCCTTGTTGTACCCCAGGCCCTCTTGCTCCGTCTGACGCGGAGCGAAGACGATGACCTGCCCAAGCGTCTCGCTGGTGACGAGATATTCCGTGTGCTCCCCGAGAAAGATGCGGTTCTGGACCGTGACGGGATGCCCCGCGTCCCCGGCCTCGGAGCGGAGGAGTATCCGCTCCGGTCGCAGGCTCATGCAGGCCCGGTCGCCGACGTTCAGCCCCGGCCCACAGGACCCGGACAGGACCTGGCCGCCCTCAAGACCGAGCCTGGCCCGCGCGCCATCCTTCGAGGCGATCCGGCCCTCGAAAAAATTGGAGGTGCCGACGAAATCCGCGACGTATCTCGTCGCCGGGCGATCGTACAATTCCTGCGGCGATCCGATCTGGACGATCTCGCCGTTGCGCATGACGCAGATCCGGTCGCTGAGCGACAGCGCCTCTTCCTGGTCATGGGTCACCAGCACGAAGGTAATGCCCAGCGACCGCTGCAGATCCTGCAGTTCGATCTGCATTTCCTTGCGCAGCTTGCGGTCGAGCGCCGCGAGCGGTTCGTCGAGCAAAAGCAGCCGCGGCCGGTTCACGATCGCCCGCGCAAGCGCCACGCGCTGTTGCTGACCGCCCGACATCTCCCAGATGCGGCGATCCTGGAACCCTTCGAGGCGAACGGTCTCAAGGGCCTCGGCCACCCTTGCCTTGATATCCGCACGGCCGGGGCGCGGCCTTTTCTGCTGCAAGCCGTAGGCGATGTTCTGCGCGACCGTCAGGTGGGGAAACAACGCGTAGCTCTGGAACACCATGTTGACCGGGCGCTGGAAAGAAGGCTGGTCGTTCACGACGTCGCCGGCGATGCGCACCTCGCCCTCGGTGGGTGTCTCGAAGCCTGCCAGCATGCGCAACGCGGTGGTCTTGCCGCATCCGGACGGGCCGAGAAAGGACAGGAACTCGCCCTGGCCGATCGCCAGGTTGAGATCCCGCGCCGCCATTACGGAACCGAAAGACTTCGACACGGACCGCAGCTCGGCCACGGGAGTGGCAGCTTCCATCGGCGCATCATATGCCATTTCTCGGTCGTTTCCCTGTATCATGTCGGAAATCTGCATAGATTATCTTTTCTCTATGAAACGAGAATTTTGATGATACAGTAAATATGCTTTTTGTTATATCTTAACCAACTGACTGTTGTTGCGGGGAAAAGCGTGCAAACGGGCTGGATCAAGCAGACTGCCGATATCATCGACTCGCTCGGTGACGAGACATTCCCCGCCGTGCTCGCAGGTGCCCTGCGCGACATCGTGGGTTTCGATTTCTGCGTGGTTTTCGGCTACTCGGGCGATGCCCAACCGCTTGCCCTTTACGAGGACTTCCCCCCGGACCGCCGGAGGATGCATGTCACGGAATATCTCGAGGGTCCCTACATACTCGACCCGTTCTTCCTCGCCAGCCGAGATCCTGCGTTGCGCGGCCTCTACCGCCTGTCCGATATCGCGCCCGATCGCTTTTACCAGGGCGAGTACTTTCGGAACTACTACGAGCAGACGGGCCTGGCCGAGGAGATCGGCTACCTCGTCACCGTCCGGGATGACCTGAGGCTGGTCGTGTCGCTGATGCGCAGGGAGAAACGGTTCTCCGCGACCGAGTTCCGGCACCTGGCGGCGGTCACGCCGGTTGTACAGGCCGCGAGCCGCCGGCACTGGGCGAACGTCAGCCGCGACACCACGCATGACCGGGCCGGCATCGACGACCGGATCCGGACGGCCTTCCGGTCCATCGGCGAGGGCGTCCTCACGCCCCGCGAACGCGAGATCGTCGAATACACCCTGCAGGGCTATTCCGCCGACGCGACCGGGAAGACCCTTGGTATCTCGCCGGGCACCGTGCGCATTCATCGGCGCAACATCTACGCCAAGCTGCGCATCAGCTCGCAGGGCGAACTGTTCTCCGCGTTCATATCGGCGATAATGGCCGGCCA
>CAJXYS010000039.1 GCA_913063035.1 uncultured Maritimibacter sp.
TAGGCGTAGACGTAGAAGGGCGAGTGGATGAAATGCGGGATATAGGCCCAGAAGGTCTCGTAGCCCTCCATGAAGCGGAAAGCAGGGCCGAGGCTCTCTTCCTGGACCTGCATCCAGATCGCGTTGATGTCGTCCGGTGTCAGCTCGCCCTGGCGCCGCGCGTCGTGGACCCGACACTCGAAATCGTAAAAGGCGATCTGGCGCACGACCGTGTTGATCATGTCCTCGACCTTGCCGGCCAGCAGCGTCTTGCGCTCGGCCTGGGTCTCGGCGGCATCGAGCAGCTTGCGGAAGGTCAGCATCTCGCCGAAGACGCTCGCGGTCTCGGCCAGCGTCAGGGGCGTCTGCGACAGGAGTTCGCCCTGGCCCGCGGCCAGTACCTGGTGGACCCCGTGGCCAAGCTCATGGGCCAGGGTCATCACGTCCCGCGGCTTGCCGAGATAGTTGAGCATCACGTAGGGATGCACGTCCACGACGGTCGGGTGCGCGAAGGCCCCGGGCGCCTTGCCGGGCTTCACGCCGGCGTCGATCCAGCCCTTGTCGAAAAACGGCTGCGCAAGTTCCGCCATGCGCGGCGAGAAGCCCGCATAGGCGTCGAGAACGGTGGTCTTGGCGGCCTCCCAGTCGTAGACGCGGGGCTCGTCGGTCGGCAGCGGCGCATTGCGATCCCAGATCTCGAGCTTGTCGAGCCCCATCCATTTCGCTTTCAGCGCATAGTAACGGTGGCTGAGTTTCGGATAGGCGGCGACCACCGCGTCGCGCAGCGCCTGCACCACCTCGGGTTCCACGTCATTGGCAAGGTGGCGCGACGTCTGCGGGGTCGGAAGGCCCCGCCAGCGGTCCTCGATTTCCTTTTCCTTGGCCAGCGTGTTGGTCACCCGCGCGAAAAGCGGCAGCCTGTCCCGGAACACCGCCGCCAGCGCCTGCGCGGCCGTCTCGCGCCGGGCGCGATCGGTGTCGGTCAGCAGGTTCAGCGTGGACTCGAGCGGCAGCGCCTCGCCGTCGACCTCGAAGGTCAGCCCGGCCATCGTCTCGTCGAAGAGCCGGTTCCAGGCCGCGGCACCCACCACGGACTGGTCGTGCAGGAACTTCTCCAGCTCGTCCGACAGCTGGTAGGGCTTCATCGCGCGCATCCGGTCGAAGACCCGGCGGTAGCGCGCGAGATCGGCGTTCTCGGCGAACCAGCCCTCCAGCGTTGCGTCGGGGATGCGGTTCACCTCGAGCGAGAAGAAGACCAGCGGCGTGGTAAAGCTGGTCAGCCGATCCTGCAGGTCGCCCAGGAGCTTGCCGCGCTCGGGATCGGTCGTGTTCTGGTGATAGCGCAGGCCGGCATAGGACATGATGCGGCCGGCGACGATGTCGATCTTCTCGTAGCGCAGCACGCAGTCGAGCATGCCCTTGGCATCGAGCCCATCCAGCCGGCCCTGGTAGTCGCGGGCGAAATCGGCGCAGGCGGCCTCGAGCCAGTCGAGATCGCGCTTCAGTTCCGGCGCGTCCGGGCTTTCATAGAGGTCCGTCAGGTCCCATTCCGGCAGGTCACCGAACGCGCCCCCCTGCGCATCGCGCGCATCTCGGGGAAACTCGGGGCGGGTCGGGCGCGGGGGATGGGTCATGCGGGATCCTCTCTGACTGTTTCAGATCGACATAGGCCGGGGCATGGCCAGGCTCAACCCCGCGCGTCCTGCGCCGCGGATCAGGCGCTCAGAGCTCGATCTCGCCGCCATCCGACGGGGGCAGGTCTTCCTGCGGGGCGGGGGCATCCGGCTTGCGGCGGATGATGATATCCCCGTTCGGCAGCATCTCGGGCGCCTCGTAGGCCGACAGGTCGTCGATCATCGACTGCAATTCCTCGATCACCGGGGCCAGCTCGCCGAGGATCGCCTCGAGGATCAGGCGCGTGCCCTCGGACAGGCGGTCCATGCCTTGCTGCAGTTTCCGGTCGTCCTGCGCGCCGCTGTCCGGCACGTCCTGTGCGGCGGCGGGGGCGACGGCAAGCATCGCGGCGAGGAGAAAGGCGGCGGGGCGTGTCATGCCGTGAATATGGGGCGTCCCGCGCCCCCTGTGAAGATCAGAAATCCAGATCCACCGTGACGGGGAAGTGGTCCGACGCGGCCAGCAGCGCCGCGTGCAGTTCCGGCGTGGCGTAGCAGACCGGATCGTCGAAAGGGTGCCAGATCCGCCAGCGCGGCCGGTGCGCACAAAGATCGTGCGACAGCATCACGTAGTCCAGCAGCGCGTTCAGGTAGCGGTTCTCGTGCTGGATGTAGAAGCGCGCGGTCGTCTGCCGCGGCCCGACCGGTTGCAGCACCGCCTTGCGGGCATGGGGATCGTGAAGCGTGAGCCGCTCGTCGTCCCCGTCGCCGTCGAAACCGGCGACGATCTCCATCGCCGACCGGCCGAAGAGCTTTTCGTATTCGTCGAGCCCGGGACCGTCGTTGAGATCGCCGAGCACGATCAGGGGCTCCCCGGCGCGGAGATGGCGCTCGATCCGGCGCCGGAGCCAGATGCACTGCGCGAGCTGCGTGCGCCGGGCCTGGATGGCCAGCCGGGTCAGGGCCTCGGGTGTCTGGGCGCCGTGCGGGGCCTTGGACTTGAGATGCACCCCGATCATCCGGAAGGCCGGGCCCGCGCGCGGCCTCACCGCAAGCTCCAGCGGCGGTTTCGAGAACCGGATGATCTCGGGCGCGCTGTCGACGTCCACGTCCCAGCGGAAGGCCGAGTCGAAGCGCGGCGCCCCGTCCGAGCCTTTCTTGCCGGCCGGCTGGCCGATCGGGTCATGCCGCGCGGACAGGGTGTCGGGGTCGTAGAGCAGCGCGATCTCCTGCTGGGTGTCGTTGAGAAACCCCGTCACCGCCTTGCGGGTCCTGAGGTCGAACGCCGCCGCGAAACCCTCCAGCGCAAGCGCGGTGGAGCGTCCGTTGCCGATGCTGCCGTCGGGTGCCTCGATCACCATGACGGCGTCGGAATCGAGGGCGGTGAACACGATGCCGAGCGCCTCGGCCTGGTCGCGGCGCGTCACCCCTTGTCGCCCCGAGGGCGCCGCGTCCGCCGCGAGCCGGTTCTCGCCGTCGAAGAGCGCGTTGAACCACTCGATGTTGTATGTCGCGATCCGCATCGGCATCAGGCGGCGCGGTTGCCGCTGATCTCGTCCCAGGCCTCGTTCAGCGCCACGAGCCGTTTCTCGGCCAGCTTCACCGCCTCTTCGGGCACGCCCCGCGCGAGCATCCGGTCGGGATGCGTCTCGCGCACGCGGGCGCGCCAGTGGCTGCGGATCTCGTCGAGGCTCATCTCCGGCGTGACGCCGAGCACGTCGTAGGGGTCGGGCTGCGCGTCCGGGACGAACCGGGTCCGGATCGAGCGGAAACAGCTGTCCGACAGGCCGAAGATCCCGGCCGTGCGGGCCAGGAAGTCGTCCTCCTTGGGGTGATAGGTGCCATCGGCCATCGCGATGTGAAAGAGTCCCTCCATCAGGTCGATCAGGACCTCGTGATCCCCGTCGAACATCGTGGCGATCCGCCGGGCGTAATCCTCGTAGCCGGTGACGTCCTGGCGCGCGAGATTGAAGACGCGCGCGGCGTTCTTTTCCTCCTGCGGGGGGATGGTGAAGACCTGCCGGAAGGCCGTGACCTCGTCGCGGGTGACCTGCCCGTCGGCCTTGGCCATCTTGGCGCCCAGCCCGATCACCGCGATGGCGAAGGCCACCGAGCGTTCGGGCGGCGTGCGCAGCCGCTCCAGCACGGCCGCCAGGGTTTCGCCCTTGCGGAGCGCGGAGAGGGCATCGGCGATACGGGTCCAGAGCGACATGGGCGGCCTGCTGTCTTGCGCGCCCCGAGGCTACACGTCCCGCGCGCCGATGTCACCGCGGGGCACCCGCGCCGGGCCTGCGTCAGAGCGTCTTGCGCATCAGCACGAGATCGTGGAACCGGCCGAACTTCCAGCCCACGTCGGGCAGGGTGGCGGCGTGGGCGTAGCCGATCGCGGTGTGAAAGGCGATGGCGCCGGGGTTTCCGGCACTGATCCCGGCCCACATGGAATGGACGCCGCGCGCGCGGGCATGCGCCTCGAGCGCGGCCATGAGCCGGCGGCCCGTCCCGCGCCCCGTCGCCCCGGGGGCCAGGATGACCGTGTGTTCCATCGTGCGCGCATAGCCCGCGCCACCGCGGAACTGGCCGTAGGTGGCAAAGCCGACGGGCACCGCGCGGGCCGCGGCGACGAGGAAGGGCAAGTCGGCGGCGGCCTTCTCTTCGATGAGCGCGGCGATGTCGTCGGGGGTTTTCTCGATGCTGTTGAAGGTTATCGCGGTCTCGCGGATCACCCGGTTCCAGATCGCGGCGATCGCCGCGGCATCCGCCCTCGTCGCCGTGCGGAGCCGCATATCAGCCGCCGCCGAGATGCGGATAGGCGGCGGCGTAGCGCGCCCATTTGTGTTCGCCGCACACGACGGGCGCATAGCGGGGCGGGCTGTCCGGCCCGGTGCAGGCCGCGAGCGGCGCGACCACCGTCTCGGCGTCGAAGTCGAAGAAGAACGGCAGCGAATAGCGATCCCGCCCCGAGACGTTGATGACGCGGTGCAGGTTCGCCAGGTAGCGGTCGTTGGTCAGCCGCTGGAGCATGTCGCCCACATTGATGACGAAGGCGTCCGGCACCGGTGGCGCCTCGATCCAGACCCCGTCGCGGTTCATCACCTGCAGCCCGCCCGCGTCGTCCTGCGCGAGGATCGTCAGGCAGCCATAGTCGGTATGCGCGCCGATCCCGATCAGGCTGTCGTCGTCGACCCGCGCCTGCGGCGGGTAGTGCAACATCCGCTGGATGCCTATCGGCTCTTGCATCAGCGGGGCGAAGTGATCTTCGGCCAGGCCGAGAGACAGCGCGATCCCGGCCATGATCTGCCGGGCCAGGTCCAGCATCGCGTCGTGATAGGCCATCATGTCGGCGCGGAACTCCGGCAATGATGGCGGCCAGGGCGTCGGGCCGAAGAAGGGGCGCACGCGCCCGTCCGCGGCCTCGCGCCCGAGATCGAAGATTTCCTTCAGGTCGCGCGTTCGGCCGGGATCGTTGGTCTCGCCGAAGAAGCCGGTATAGCCATGCAGCGCGGGGCCCGAACCGGTGATGTGCAGTGCAGCCTTCTCTTCCTCGGGCAGGGCGAAGAAGGCTTCGGCGGCCGCGAAGGCGCGGGCGGTGACGCCTTGCGCCACGCCGTGCCCGGTCACGTACATGAAGCCGATATTGCCCAGCGCGTGCGCGATCCGCGCGGCCATCGCAGCGGTGTCGCCCCCGCTGCGCAGCGGCGTCAGGTCCACCGCCGGCACGTGGTCCAGCGCCAGGCGTTCGGCGCGCAGCCGGTCGTCGAGAAGGCCGATCAGGTCGTCGGGCATGGGGCGTCCCCGCGTGGTTTCGCAAGATATCGCGGCGCAGCCCGGGATTTGCAAGACACCCCCCTTATCGGGTGATCTGGATCAAGGGCGCCGGCCGTGGCCTTGGCATATCCTGCCGCCATCACCCGGCACGCCCGTGGCGTGCCGCAGCGGAGGAAAGCCATGACCGAGAAACAGGACGGGAAACCGACCCATTACATCAACGTGCCGGAGGCCGTGGGGGTCTTCGACAGCTACGAGGCTCTGCAGGCCGCGATCTACGACCTGATGATCGCCGGGTTCAGCAGGTTCGACATCAGCGTGCTGGCCAACGAGAAGGTGCTGGAGGAAAAGCTCGGCAACGCCTTCTGGCGGGCCGAGGAGCTGGAGGACGAGCCGGAGGCGCCGCGCGCGCATTTCGTCTCGGAGGAGGCGCTGGGCGAATTCGAGGGTGGCCTGGTCGGCGGCTTCTTCTTTCTCGGTTCGGCCATCGCGATGACGGCGATGCTGACCCCGGCGAGCACGCTGGCGGCCTCCGTCGCGGCGGTGGCGATCGGCGGCACGCCCGGTGCGGCCATCGGTGCGGTCCTGGCGCGCCGGGCCAACCGCGAGCACAAGGAATATTACGAGAACCAGCTCCGCCATGGCGGCATCCTGCTCTGGGTGCGGGTAGGTTCCCCCGAGAAGCGCGAGAAGGCGGTGAAGATCCTCGAAGGCCATTCCGGCCGCGACGTCCATATCCACGACTGGAGCGAATGACGCTCTAGACCGCGGGCGCCCCGGCGCCGTCACGGGCGACGAAACGGCGGCCGCGGCGCTCCACCGTCCAGGCGCGCGGCGGCGCGGTGCGCGCGCGGCGCCGTTCCAGCCGCCAGAGGCTGACATCCTCGGCGTGGCGGGGGGCGAGATGCCAGCGGCTCTCCACCCCCGGCGCACCGCCGGCGCCGGGGATCAGCAGCACGCCCGTGGGGGTGCCGTGCCCCTCGGCCGCACCGGTCTCGGCGGCGAGATGCAGCCGGCGCACCGGCGTCAGTCCCGGCGGTTCGGGCAGCTCCACCACCGCCAGCGCAATCATGCCGCTGCGCAGCGTCTCTTCCATGCACCAGAGCAGGTCCTCCGCCCGTTTCGGCGTGGCCTCGATCAGCCGGGCCGGGTCCACGAGGGCGACCATGCCCTCGGGGTTGAGCGAGTCGGGCGCCCAGGCGGGCCGGATCCAGAGGATCGGTCCGGACGTCTCGCGCGCGAGCATCAGCGCAAGCGTACGCCGGGCCGGGCCGCAGAACTCATGCACCCGGCCCGGCGCGAGTTCCGGCCCGTCGAGAAAGCGCATCCCCGGCCGGGGCCGGGGCGCGCCGCGAGTCAGCAAGGCGGAATCCATGCCGGAAACCGTAAACTGTTCTTTTTTTGTTCTCAAGCCTCACGATCCCCTGACGACCTGGAAGCAAGGGGTCACATTCGCATATGAAATAGGCTACCCTCGACCTGCCGAAGACCGCCCCCGAAAAGGCGGCGGCACAACACGGGAGGAAAACCAATGAACATCATGCGCGGCATCATGGCGCTTTGCGTCGCGGGCGGGCTGGCGGCCGCGGCCCAGGCCGATCACGCCGGCAAGGTCGTCTACCACGTCTCGGAGATCGAGAAGGTCGGCTTCGCGCTCGGCAATATCCGCAACCACATCAACGGCGTGGGCGGCGCGGACCATGTCGAGATCGTGCTGGTCGCCCACGGCCCCGCGCTCAAGGCCTTCCACGACACCATCGACGCCAACCCGAAGATCATGGACCGGGTATCGGCCCTGCAGGGGGCCGGCGTCCGGTTCGAGGCCTGCGGCAACACGATGAACGCCCAGTCGGTGTCGCTCGACGACCTGATGGGCAGCTTCGCGCGCCGTGACGAGGGCGGGGTGGTGCGTATCGCCGATCTGCAGTCGCAGGGGTATCTCTACATCCGGCCCTGAGCCCGGCGCCCCCTTGTCATCGGCGCTGGGGCCGTTATCCCTGTCCCCGACCGATCAGCGGAGGGACCATGCGGAAAAACCGGCTCGGGCGCACGGAGATAGAGGTCTCCGAGCTTTGCCTCGGCTCCATGACCTGGGGCACCCAGAACACCGAGGCCGAGGGCCATGCGCAGATCGACATGGCCCTCGACCACGGCGTCAATTTCATCGACACCGCCGAGATGTACCCGGTCAACCCGGTCCGCCCGGAAACCGTGGGCCGGACGGAGGAGATCATCGGCAGCTGGGTCGCGGCGAACGCGGCGCGGCGCGGCGACGTGATCATCGCCACCAAGGTCTCGGGCGAGGGCAACAGGAACGTGCGGGACGGTGCGCCGATCTCGCGCGCGACCATCGCGGGCGCGGTCGAGGACTCGCTGCGCCGGCTGCAGACCGACTACATCGATCTCTACCAGCTGCACTGGCCGAACCGGGGATCCTACCATTTCCGGCAGAACTGGTCCTACGATCCGTCGGGCCAGGACCGCGGCGCGACCGTCGCCCACATGATCGAGGTGCTCGAGGTGATGGCGGAGCTGCACCAGGCCGGCAAGATCCGCCATTTCGGTCTCTCGAACGAAACGGCCTGGGGCATGGCGACGTGGCTGCGCCTCGCCGAGGAGCGCGACCTGCCGCGGGCGGTCTCGATCCAGAACGAGTACTCTCTGCTGTGCCGGCTCTACGACACCGACCTCGCCGAGCTGTCGATCAACGAGGATGCGGGGCTTCTGGCCTTCTCGCCGCTGGCGGCCGGGCTTCTCAGCGGGAAATATGCCGGTGACGTCGCGCCCGAGGGCACGCGCCGGGCGCTCAACCCGACGCTGGGCGGGCGCACCGCGCCCCGTGTCTGGGAGGCCGTGTCGGGCTACCTGGCGATTGCCTCCGAACATGGTCTCGATCCCTGCCAGATGGCGCTCGCCTGGGCGGCGCGGCGGCCCTTCACCACCTCGGCGATCTTCGGGGCGACAACCCCCGGGCAACTCGGGACCGCGCTGGGCGCGGCGGAGATCACGCTCTCCGACGCGGTGCTGGCCGAGATCGACGCGATCCACCGCGCGCACCCGATGCCCTATTGATCGGCCGCGTCAGCCGACCAGCAGCACCAGCGCGAGGATGCTCGCCACCACGAGCGCGATGCCGGTCAACTCGCGCCGGGTGCTCTTTTCGCGGAACACCAGCCACGAGGTCAGCAAGGTAAAGACCAGCTCCACCTGGCCCACCGCCTGCACGTAGGCCGCCGTCTGCAGCGTGAAGGCGGTGAACCAGCCCAGGCTGCCGGCGACGCTGGTCAGCCCGACCAGCCCGGTGATCCGCCAGTGCCGGAAGACGCGCCGGATCTCGCCCCGCTCGCGCCAGGCGAGCCACGCCCCCATCACGAGGGCCTGCGCGGTGGTGACCGCGGCCAGCGTCACCGCTGCGCGCAGCAGCGCATCGCCCCCCTCGAGGGCGAGCCCGGCCGCGCGGTAGCCGGTGGCCGAGATCCCGAACATCGCGCCCGCGCCCAGCCCGAGCCCGGCCGAGGGGTTCAGCAGCCGGCGTGCCCAGCCCTGGCCGGGCGCCGGCGTGGGCGGATCCGACAGCAGCACCACGCCCGCGAAACCGACCGCGATGGCGCCCAGCGCGGCGGGCGGCACCGCCTCGCCCAGCACGACGAAGCCCACCAGCGCGGTCTGGAAGGTCTCGGTTTTCTTCAGGGTGATCCCCACCGCGAAGTTGCGCCGCCCGAACAGGGCCACCACGAAGACCGTGCCCATGATCTGCGCGACGCCCCCGGCCAGTGCCGCCAGCCAGAAGCGCGCATCCATGCCCGGCAGCGCGGTGTCGCGCACAGCCAGAAGGGCGGCGACCAGCGCGACCGCCAGCGGCGCGCCCCAGACGAAGCGCGCGAAGGTCGCGCCCGCGGTCGAGAGATGCGTCCCGGCGAGGCGCTTCTGCAGCAGGAAGCGCAGGTTCTGCAGGAAGGCCGCGGCGATGGTGGCGAGGATCCAGGCGTCCATGCCGTCTCATGCCACGGGGCTCACGCCCAGTCGAGCAGACGTGATGCAACTTCGCCCCGGGCCGCCCGTATATAGGGGACAGGAGGTAGCCATGTTTCATCGACGCACGTTCCTCGCCACCGCCGCCGCGGCGCTCGCCACGGCCGGGCGCGGCCAGGCCCAGGACTTCGAGATCACGCTGAGCGAGGCGGAGTGGCGCGCACGCCTGACGCCCGCGCAATTCGCCATCCTGCGCGAGGAGGCGACCGAGCGCGCCCATTCCAACAGCCTGATGGGCGAAAGCTCCGACCTGTTGAAGGAAAGCCGCGCAGGCACCTATCACTGCGCGGGCTGCGCGCTGCCCGTCTACGACTCGGAGACGAAATACGACAGCGGGACCGGCTGGCCCAGCTTCTACGAGGCCATCGCGGGCAATGTGGGCACCAAGAAGGATCGCAAGCTGATCTTCGTCCGGACCGAGGTGCATTGCGCCCGCTGCGGGGGGCATCTCGGCCACATCTTCGACGATGGCCCGCCGCCCACCGGCAAGCGGCATTGCATCAACGCGCTGGCGCTGACCTTCACCCCCGCGTGACGGTGCCGCGGCGCCGCCAGATCGGATGCGGGACCGGGTCCTTCGGCGCCCAGAGATAGCGGCGGAAGATCTCGGCGTAGGATCGGTAGACGTAGCCCTCGTTCCGCGCGAGATACCGCGCCCGGTTGGCGGCGTAGAGCCGGCGCAGCCGATACCAGGGCACCGCCGGATGCATGTGGTGAACCACGTGCAGGTTGTTGTTCAGGAACAGAAGGGCCAGCGGCCCGCGATCCTCGATGATCACGGTGCGTCCGCGGGCCTTTTCATGCGCCTGGTGCTCGAGGAAGGTCCGGATCTTCAGCAGGCTCATGCCCATGTAGGCCGCGGCGACATAGGCCCAGAGCGGCATCTGCGCGACCGCTGCCAGCCAGACCCCGACGGGGACCAGCCCCAGCGCATGCCAGGCCCAGGCCGCCATCACCCGGCGTGACCCGGCGCGGATCAGCCGGATATCGCCGGCCACGAAGCTGACCAGCCCCACCGCCGGGCCGATGACGATGCGGCCGAGCAGGGTGTTGTTGATCTTCAGGATCGCCCGGACCGGCCAGGCGAGCCGGTCCCAGACATCCGGGTCGAGGTAGTTCGATTCCGGGTCGTCATACGGATCGGTCAGGATCGAGTCCTCGTGATGGGCCAGATGCGTGTCGCGGAAGCGGATATAAGGCACGAAGAGCCCCACGGCCGGGAAGACCAGCGCCTCGCTCAGCCGACGGCTGCGGAACGGGTGGCCGTGCAGCACCTCGTGGCTGAGAGAGGAGTGCAAGGCGAGCGCCAGTCCGGTCACCAGGATGCCGGCCGCGACCGACCAGCCGGCGACCAGGGTGGTGCCGACCGCCCAGGTCGCGTAGCAGAGCCCGACCAGCCCCAGCGTCGGCCACTCGATAGAAGGGGACGGGCCACGCAGCCGGCTCATGGCCAGACCACGCCGGGCCGGCAGCGCGCAAGGGGCAGGTGACAACGCGATCGCGTCTCCATCAGTCCTCCGATGTGTGAAACCTGACAAGCAGTAGCGCGGCTTGACCGGAGCGAACATTCCGGGAATGCTAAACATAAATCCAACAACCGTTATAAAAATCAACAATGCAGACCAAGATGGACAAGCGCGACCGCGCCCGACTCCTGCGGGAACGCCTGGCCGAGGCGATGGCGCAGGCCGGTTTGAACCAGAGCGCGCTGGCCCGCGCGGTGGGGGTCGACCGCTCGACCGTCTCGCAGATCCTGACGCGCGACGAAACGCGGCTGCCGAATGCCCAGGTCATCGGGGAATGTGCGACGACGCTGAGGGTCTCGGCCGACTGGCTGCTCGGCCTGACCGAGCGGCCCGAGCGGCCGGGCGACCTGATCGGTGCCGGCCTCACCATGACCGCGGCGCCGCGCACCTCGGTGGACGAGCAGATCTATACCTGGCACCGCGAGGCGGCGGGCTTCAAGATCCGCCACGTGCCGGCAACCCTGCCGGACATGCTGAAGACCCGCGAAATGCTGCGCTGGGAATACGCCGGCCATTTCAGCCGAACCCCCGACCAGGCCATCGGCGCGGTGGAGGATCGGCTGGCCTGGATGCGGGCGACCGAGTCCGACTACGAGATCGCCTTCCCGGTCCACGAGCTGGAAAGCTTCGCGCGCGGCGAGGGGTATTACCGCGGGCTTGCCCCCGAGATCCGCCGCGACCAGCTTGACTGGTTTGCGCATCTCTACGACCAGATCTACCCGACCCTGCGCATCTTCCTGTTCGATGCCCGGCTGGTGTTTTCCGGCCCGTTGACGGTGTTCGGCCCCCGCATGGCGGCGATCTACATGGGCCACCACTACATCGTCTTCCGCGAGGGCGAACGGGTGCGCACGCTGATCCAGCATTTCGACCGGCTGGTCCGCGAGGCCGTGACCGATGCGCGCGAGTTTCCCGACGCGGTGGCGCGTCTGCGCGCGGAGATCGGCTAGGCCGCAGGCCGGGCCGGGGTCAGACCCGGGGGGCGGGGTTTTCCGTATGCCCGTCCACCGCCACCGCCTGGCCCGAGATCATGCGCGCCGCGTCCGACGCCAGGAAGACCGCCATGCCGGCCACGTCCTCGGCCGTGGCCCAGCGGCGCAGCGAACTGCCCGCGGCGTAGCCGTGGTAGAGCGCCTCGGGCGTCGTGCCCTCGGCCGCGGCCTGGCGGGCAAGCACGCCGTCCATGCGCGGCCCCTCAACCGCGCCGGGGCAGATCGCGTTGGCGCGGACACCGTGCGGGCCAAGCTCCATCGCGAGGGTTTTCATCAACCCGATCACGCCCCATTTCGCGGCGGCGTAGGGCGCGCGGTTCGGGTAGCCGTGCAGCCCGGCCGTGGACGAGGTCAGCAGGATGATGCCGCCGCCGGCAGGTTTCATCATCCGCGCCGCGCCCTGGGCCGCCAGGAAGGCGCCGTCGAGATTGACCCCGAGGCAACTGCGCCATTCCGCCAGGGTGACGTCCTCGACGCCCGCCGTGGGCCCGGCGATCCCGGCATTCGCGCAGAGCACGTCCAGCCCGCCCCAGCGCGTCGTGACGGCCTCGTAGAGCATGGCCATGCCCTCCGGGTCGGCGGCGTCGACGCGGGTCGCCTGCCAGTCCGCCGGGCAGCCGGCCAGCGCGTCCGCGTCGATATCCGTCACCCAGATCGCGGCGCCTTCCCCGGCGAAGGCCCGGGCCATGGCCAGACCGATCCCGCTGGCGCCCCCGGTGACGAGAACTCGGCGCGCCCTCACCGCTTCTGTCCCACGGCCCGGCCGATCCCCTCGGGCCTGGGCAGGGCGGCGTGGGCCGCGGCGATCCGGCCGAGCTTTTCGGCGATGTGATCGGCCGGCGGCGCGGCGCGGCGGGTGCCGAGATCGACGTGGAGAAGCATATGCTCGCCCGTCGCAAGGAGCCGCCCGTCCTCGTGCAGCAACTCGTGGAAGACGTGCATCCTCTTGCCCTCCCCCGCCAGGCAGAGCGTCCGCACCCGGATGCGCGCGCCGGCATGCACCTCGGCGACGTGGCGGATATGGGTCTCGACGGTGAAGAAGCTGCCGCCGGTGGCGATATAGGCGGCGTCGCAGCCGATTATTTCCATGAACCGGTCGGTGGCATGGCCGAAGACCGTCAGGTAATGGGCCTCGTTCATGTGGCCGTTGTAGTCCGTCCAGTCGAGCGGGACCGCCCGGTGGATCGTTTCGATCGGCGCATCGAAGCTTTCCGGCTCCGGCGGCGCCATGCGCCGGTCCTGCGCGTTCAGTAACTGCCCCGCGCCCCAGTCGGCCCATTTGAGCCCGCGCAGGATGGCCACCAGGTTGGCATCCCGGATCGACTCGAGCGCGCGGATCCCGTGGGCGCCGGATTGCGCGTCGGACTGGTCGGCGATGGTGTCGACGAGATCCTCGGTGAACTCCGGCACGTCCGTCAGCCGCGTCCAGGGCAGTTTCAGGCAGGGGCCGAACTGGGCCATGAAATGGCGCATGCCCGCCTCGCCGCCCGCGAGACGGTAGGACTCGAACAGTCCCATCTGCGCCCAGCGCAGCCCGAAGCCGTAGCGGATCGCGTCGTCGATCTCCTCGGTGGTCGCGACGCCGTCGCGCACCAGCCAGAGCGCCTCGCGCCAGACCGCCTCGAGCAGGCGGTCGGCGATATGCGCGTCGATCTCGGCCCGGACGTGGAGCGGCTTCATCCCGAGGCCCGTCAGCACCGCCTTGGCGGTCTCGACCGCCGCGGCCGGGGTGTCCGGGGACGCCACGACCTCCACCAGCGGCAGCAGGTAGACGGGGTTGAAGGGATGGGCGACGATGATCTGCCCCGGTCGCGCGGCGCCCCTTTGCAGGTCGGTGGGCGTGAAGCCGCTGGTCGACGAGGCGATGATCGCATTCGCCGCGCAATGGGCCTGGATCTCGGCATAGACGGCGTGTTTCGCCTCCAGCCGCTCGGGCACGCTTTCCGCGATCCAGTCCGCGCCTGCCACAGCCTCCGCGATGCTGTCGGCGTGGCGGAGCGTCCCCTCGGCGGGCAGCGCCACGCCGTAAAGACCGGGCGCTGCGCGGCGGGCGTTGTCGAGCACGGCGGTGATCTTGTGTTCGGCGTCGGGGTCGGGGTCGTAGACCGCCACGTCCCAGCCCATCAGCAGGAACCGCGCGGCCCAGCCGCCGCCGATGACCCCGCCCCCGATGATCGCTGCCTGTCCGGTCATGATCCGCGTCTCCTCAGGCGTCCAGCGGTGCGCGCTTGGTCAGGCCCAGCTTCGCGCGGGCGCCGGCGGCGTCAAGGACGGTCGCGCCCATCGACTCGACGATGCCGCGGGCCTTCTCCACGAGATCGGCATTCGTCGCGAGCACGCCCTTTTCCAGGTAGAGATTGTCCTCGAGCCCGACGCGCACATGGCCGCCGGCCAGCACGGCGGCCGCGACATAGGGCATCTGGTTGCGCCCCAGCCCGAAGGCCGAAAAGGTCCAGCCCGCGGGCACGTTGTTCACCATCGCCATGAAGGTGTTGAGATCATCGGGCGCACCCCAGGGCACCCCCATGCAAAGCTGCACCAGCGCGGGATCGGTCAGGATGCCCTCCGCCACAAGCTGCTTGGCGTACCAGAGATGCCCGGTATCGAAGGCCTCGATCTCGGGCTTCACGCCCATCCCGGTCATCATGCCGCCCATGGCGCGGAGCATTCCCGGCGTGTTGACCATGACGTAGTCCGACTCGGCGAAGTTCATCGTCCCGCAATCCAGCGTGCAGATCTCGGGCCGGCAGAGCCGGACATGCTCCACCCGCTCCGCCGCGCCGATCATGTCGGTATTGGCGGCGTCGTGGGGCAGGGGCGCGTCGGTCGGGCCGAGCGTCAGGTCCCCGCCCATCCCGGCGGTCAGGTTCAGCACCACGTCGATGTCGGCGGCGCGGATGCGCTCTGTCACCTCGCGGTAGAGGTCGACCGCGCGCGAGGGCGTGCCGCTTTCGGGATCGCGCACGTGACAGTGCACGATTGCCGCGCCGGCCTTCGCGGCGGCGATGGCGCTGTCGGCGATGGCCTTGGGGCTGCGCGGGACATGGGGGCTCTTGTCCTGGGTGCCCCCCGACCCGGTGATGGCACAGGTGATGAAGACCTCGCGGGTCATGGCCAGCGGCATGGCGTCTCTCCTTCCCGTTTGTCCGGCCTGCATTAAGCCGCGAAGCGCGAGCGGGTGCAAACCATCGCTGCCCGGGCGTTCAGCGGCGGCCGTAATAGAGCCCGACCACGTGTTCGGCCTCGGCAAAGAAGAGCCACCGCGCGGCGAGGAGCCCGATCACGTGCAGAAGCACCGCGACCGCCGCCGCCAGGTGACCGGCCGGCACGATCGACAACACGAGCGCGGGCAGGATCGCGCCGGAGAGCAGCGCGATCAGCCGCAGCCTTTCCGCACGGCGGCGGCCGACGACGAAGACCATTTCCTTCAGCAGGTAATTCGGACCGGTATGCGGCGGCTCGAGCTGGCGGACCTTGCCCATGAAGCCCAGCCCCGTCGCCGTTTCGGCGGTGCTGCCGGCGGCGTGGAACAGCTTGTCGCCGGTCCGCCAGTACAGCAGCTGGGCGCCGGCCAGCACGAGGAACAGCAGCGCCGCGGCATAGATCTCGCCCGACAGCAGCGCGCCGCCCGAGATCGCGTAGAGCAGGAACAGGGTCGGCACCAGCCAGTGATTCCAGCGCGGCACCGCCCTGAGCGAGGCGTAGATCATCGAGGTGGAAAAGACCGTCGCCAGCGCCAGCAGGCTGCCGACCGCGCCCAGAAGCCCGAGCCGCGTCTCGAAAAGCCAGAGCGCCAGCGCATAGGGGCCGAAGGCCAGCAGCGTGGCGACCGACAGCACCGCCTCGCGCGAGAGCCAGGACGAGCGCCACTGGCTGAAGGCCTTGAACGCGCGCTCCGGGTGGCCGAGATGGAAGGCAGAGGCCATCAGCCCGCCGGCCGCCAGCGCATAGGCGATGAAGAAGAAGGCGAAGGCGCTCCAGCCGGTGACATCCGGCACGCCGACCCCCAGCCAGGCCAGCAGTCCGAAACCCAGCCCCGAGATGGCGGTGAAGACGATGATGGAGGGTGCCGGATGCATCAGCGCCCCCCTGCGCCGAGCGCGCGGTCCAGCCAGCCGAGAAAGCCCTGGGGCGCGTCCGCGACCGGTTCGAGGAAGGGGGCCAGCACGTCGACGGGGCCGTCGTCGGGCGGCGGGCTCGGCACGCGGTCGGCCTTGGGCCGGGGCGGCAGGTACTGGTTGACCGGCTTGGTGCCCTGTTCGGGCATCAGGTCCATGCCGTCCCGCGCGGCCACCAGGCGGCTGACATCGCTGTCGGGGTCGGCGAGGTCGCCGAAATGCCGCGCCCCGGCCGGGCAGGTCCGCACGCAGGCCGGTTCGCGATCTTCCTCTGGGAGGTTCTCGTTATAGATCCGGTCGACGCAGAGGGTGCATTTCTTCATCACCTTCTCCTTGCCGTCCATCTCGCGCGCGCCGTAGGGGCAGGCCCAGGCGCAGAGCCCGCAGCCGATGCAGTCGGTCTCGTTGACCAGCACGATACCGTCCTCGCCGCGCTTATAGCTGGCGCCCGTGGGGCAGACGGTGACGCAGGGCGCGTCGTCGCAATGTAGGCAGCTCTTGGGGAAATGGACGACGGCGGCGGGGCCGTCGTCGGGCACGGTCTCGTAGGCATGGACGCGGTTGAGGAACGTGCCCTCCGGCTCGGCGCCATAGGCGTCCAGATCGGCCAGCGGCGCGCCGTAGCCCTGCGTGTTCCAGCCCTTGCAGGCGACGACGCAGGCATGGCACCCGACGCAGGTATCGAGATCGATCACCAGGCCGAGCTTCTTTTCCGTGCGGTCGGGCAGGCTGGTCATGACATCACCTCCGTGGCGAATTGGGCCAGATCGGCGTTGAAGCGGTCGGGGTTTTCCCAGAAGGGCACATGCCCGCAGCCCGGGTAGCTGAGGCTGCGCCCGCCGGGCAACGCCGCGCGCACCTCGTCGGCCATGGCGGGCAGGCAGACTTTCTCGCCTTCGCCGAAAATGGCGAGGGCGGGTTTCGTCAGGGCCTCGAGCTCGGGGCGGTAATCCTCCGAGCGGAGCCGCGCGGCCTTGCGGACATGGGGCGGGCAAAGCATGTTGAATCCGGTCATCAGCGCCAGGTCCTGCTTCGACGGCGTCTTGGCGAAACAGGCCCGCAGGAAGCCGATGGTCGCGGTCAGGTTCGCCTCCTGGTCCTCGGAATACATGCCCGTCGCCTTCACCGCCGGGCTGCGCTTTTCATGCACCCCGGCAGCGGCGCCCTGGCCCATGCGGATGGTCGAGCCCACAAGCACCAGCCCGGCGATGCCCGCGTCGCCATGCACGCGGAGATAATCGCAGGCGACCCAGCCGCCCATCGACCAGCCGACGAGCAGGGGCCGGTCGAGGCCCAGCGCGGCGATGATCGCCGCGATGTCCCCGGCCCAGGGCGCCGAGGTGTCATAGGCGGCTGCCTCGTCGGGTTTCGCCGACGCGCCGTGCCCGCGCAGATCCGGGGCCACCAGCCGGAAGCGGTCGGCAAGATCGCCGCCCATCTGTTTCGACCAGGACATGTGATGCTGCGACCAGCCATGGATCAGCAGGAGCGCGGGCGCATCCTCGGGGCCCCGGTCCCGGACATGCAGCCGCACGCCGTCCGCGCCCGCGATCTCGTGTTTCCTCATGCCTTGCCGCCCTTGAAGGCCAGGTTCCGCGGCCCGCGCCCCACCGGCGAGCGCTGGGCCGGAACGGCCGGGCGGCTGGCGTGATCGTCCGGCGGGGTGGTCTTGTCGATCCGCACGCGCAGGTCGTACCAGGCGGCCTGGCCGGTCACCGGGTCGGAGTTCGCCCAGCGCAGCCCGTCGCCTTTGGGCGGCAGCAGCTCGTGGATCAGGTGGTTGAGCAGGAAGCCCTCGCGCGCCTCGCGCGCGGTTTCGTCCAGCGCCCAGGCGCCGCGGCGCTTGCCGATGGCATTCCAGGTCCAGACCGTGTCGCCGTTGAGCGCCTCCATCAGCGCCACCGGCACCGTGATCTCGCCATGCGGCGAGGTCAGCCTGGCCCAGTCGCCTTCCTCGAAGCCATGGGCATCCCAGACCTTGCGCGGCACGTAGAGCGGGTTGACCCCGTGGATCTGGCGCAGCCACGCATTCTGGCTGCCCCAGCTGTGATACATCGCCATCGGCCGCTGGGTCAGCGCGTGGAGCGGGAAGTCGTCTTCGCTGACGGCGGTCTCCTCGAAGGGGGGATACCAGAACGGCAGCGGGTCCATGGTCTCGCTCAGCCGCGCGCGCAGGTGGTCGGGCGGTTGCCGGTGGCCATGGCCCTCGGCGGCCAGCTGGAACCGGCGCATCGGCTCGGAATAGAGGTTGAAGACATAGGGCTGCGGGCTGTCGTAGAGACCCGTCTCCACCGCCCAGTCCTGGTAGGCGGCGTTCCACGGCTTGAAATACTGTGCCTCCTCGGGGATGTGCGCCAGCCAGAAGCCGCCATTCTCGATGTAGCGCTCGATCTGCGCGGGGTTGGGCGCGCCACGCCCATGTGCCGACCCGTCGCCGCGCCAGCCCGCCAGCGGCCCGATGCCCGGCCGGCGTTCGTGGCGCACCATGTAATCGGCGTAATCGGCATAGGCCGGGTTGCCCTCTTCGTCCACCATGCCGGGCAGGCCGAGCCGGTGGCCCAGATCCAGCAGCACCGACTGGAAACCGCGCACGCCCGCATGTCCCGGCCGCTCGGGCGCGATCACCGGCCAGCGGAGCGAATCCGCCGCCGCGTCGGCCTCCGAAATCGGCCGGTCGAGCAACGAGATGCAGTCGTGGCGTTCGAGATAGGTCGTGTCCGGCAGCACGAGGTCGGCATAGGCCACCATTTCCGACGAATAGGCGTCCGACACGATGATGTGGGGGATGACGTGGTCGCCGTTCGCGTCGGTATCGGTCAGCATCTCGATGACGCGCTTGGTGCTCATCGAGGAATTCCACGCCATGTTCGCCATGTAGAGGAACAGCGTGTCGACCGGGTAGGGATCGCCGGCATGGGCGTTCGAGATGACCATGTGCATCATCCCGTGCGCCGAGAGCGGGTTTTCCCAGGAAAACGCCTTGTCGATGCGGGCCGGCCGGCCGTCTTCGGTCAGCGCAAGGTCCTCGGGGCCCAGCGGGTAGCCCAGGTGCGGCCCGTCGAGCGGCTGGCCGGGCCGGGCCTTGCAATGCGGGCGCGGATGGGCCTCGGGGGGCTTGGGGTAGGGCGGCTTGAAGCGGAAGCCGCCGGGCACCTCGACCGAGCCCAGCAGGATCTGCAGCATGTGCAGCGCCCGGCAGGTCTGGAAACCGTTGGAATGGGCCGAGATGCCGCGCATCGCGTGGAAGGAGACCGGCCGGCCGATCATCTTCTCGTGGCGCTGGCCCTTCCAGTCGGTCCAGGGCCGGTCGATCACGATCTCTTCCTCGAAGGCGGTGCGGGCCAGTTCGGCCGCGATGCGGCGGATGCGGTCCGCCGGGATGCCGCAGCGCGCGGCCACCGCTTCGGGGGCGTAGGCCGGGTCGAGATAGCGCTCGGCCATCAGTTGCAGGACCGGCCGGTGCGTCGTGCCCGCGATCCGCACCCCCTGGGCAAGGTCGGGCTCCACCCCCGGCGCGTCGTGGGGCACGGGCTTGCCCGTGCCCCGGTCGCGCACCAGCGGCGTGCCGTTCTCGTCACGCAGGAAGAGCCCGTGGTCAGGGGAACCGGCGTCGCCGTTCACGAGGAACGGCGCATTGGTGTAGCGGATCAGGTAGTCGAGATCGATTTTCCCCGCGCGCATCAGTTCGTGCACGAGCGCCAGGATGAACAGCCCGTCGGTTCCGGGCGTGATGCCGACCCATTCGTCGGCGATCGCGTTGTAGCCCGACCGGATCGGGTTCACCCCGATCACCTTGGCGCCCCGCTCCTTGAGTCGCCCGAGCCCCATCTTGATCGGGTTGGAATCGTGGTCCTCGGCCACGCCGAAGATCATGAAGAGCTTGGTGCGTTCCCAGTCGGGCTGGCCGAATTCCCAGAAGGCGCCGCCCATCGTGTAGATGCCGGCCGCCGCCATGTTGACCGAACAGAACCCGCCATGGGCCGCGTAGTTGGGCGTGCCGAAGGCCTGTGCCCACCAGCCGGTGAAGCTCTGGGACTGGTCGCGGCCGGTGAAGAAGGCCAGCTTTTCCGGCGCGGTCTCGCGCAGTGGCTTCATCCAGCGCACCGCGGTTTCCAGGGCCTCCTCCCAGGTGATCTCCTCGAATTCGCCGGACCCGCGCGGCCCCGTGCGCCGCAGCGGCGCCCGCAGCCGTGCCGGCGACAGGTGCTGCATGATCCCGGCCGATCCCTTGGCGCAGAGCACGCCGCGGTTCACCGGGTGATCGCGGTTGCCCTCGATGTAGCTGACCTGTCCGTCCTTGAGATGCACGTTGATCCCGCAGCGGCAGGCGCACATGTAGCAGGTGGTCTTGCGCAGCTCGTCCGAGACGGGCGGCGACGTGTCGAATTCGGGTTGCTTCCCCATGCCGTTTCCCGGCCCTCCCTGTGTCTGGGGCCAGAAAAGCGGATTTTCCGCAGCGGTGCGACCGAATTTTTTCTTGCCGCTTCCGTAAGATCAGATTTCGCGTCGGCTCACAGCCGGTCGAAATAGGATCGGCCGTCCTCGTGGTGGAAGAAGGGAACGCTTTCGGGCGGCCGGCCGGCGTCGAGCAGCGCCTGCACCTCGGCCAGCACCACCTCGGTGATGAAGGGCAGGTCCAGCGCGCGGACCGCGTCCAGATCGGCCCAGTGCAGGTGGCTGAGCTCGTCCTCGGCGCGCGAGAAGTCGTCCGGATCGCCCAGCAGGAGATCGGCATCGGCCAGGAAGAACCGCGCGTCGAAGCGGCGCGGCCGGCCCTTCGGCGTGATCGCGCGGAAGATGAAGGTCAGGCCCTCGCCGGAGGGCAGCGCGCCCTGGTCGAGAAAATCGTGCCAGTCGGGGTGAAAGGCCGGGCGGCGCGCCGGGGCGGCCGCGTCGGCCCGGCCGAGCGCGAGTCCCGTCTCTTCCCAGAGTTCGCGGATGCCCGCCAGCACCAGCGGGCGGGCGAGCGCCGGGTCGCATGCCTCGCCCAGCCGGCGCATCGTGTCGGCATCCGGCAGCGCGGCGAGGTCCGCCCGGTGGTCGGCATCGTCCAGGGCGCCGCCGGGGAAAACGAATTTCGAGGGCATGAAGGCTGCGCCGGCACCGCGCTGCCCGACCAGGATATGCGGATCCGTCGCCCGGTCGCGCACCAGGATCACCGTCGCGGCGTTACGGATTTCCGGCTCGGGGGCGGGCGGGGTCATTCGGCGGGGGTGGTGGCGTGATCCTCGCCGAAGCCATGCATGCGCTTGGCCCATTGCAGCCCGACCATCGCGCCCTTCAGCCGCGGCAGCAGGAACAGCGACAGCGCGACCGCGCCGACCGAGAAGACCGCCGCCAGCAGCAGCGGATCGGGCCGAAGCGCGGTAAAGGCCCAGAGAATCAGCGGCGCCATCAGGTGGCCGACCAGCAGGATCGTCAGGTAGGCTGGCCCGTCATCGGCGCGATGATGGTGCAGTTCCTCACCGCAGACCGCGCAGTCATGGCGTACCTGCAGGTAGGAACGCATCAGCGGCCCGGACCCGCAGCTGGGGCATTTGCGGCGCCAGCCGCGCAGCATCGCGGGGCGTGCAGGGCGGTCGGGCGCGGAGGTCCGCTGGAGGCCGGAGTGATCGAACATGGGGCAAACTTAGGGCGCCCGCCGGCCGATGACACCCGTTGCGACGCCATTGCGGCGCGATGTCGCAAAAATCCGCGCAGCCGGCGACGGAACCTGTGCCGCGGGCCGTGAAAGACACAGAGGCACGGGCGACGGGCCCGTGCCGTTAAGACAGACAGAAAGGATGGATACATGACCAGTTGGAGGTTCTCCAAGCTCGCACTCGCCCTTGCGCTGGGCGTCGCCGTCACCGCCGGGGCCGGCATGGCCCTGGCCGACCGGGGCGCCGGTGCCGGCGGCGCGCGGGGCGCGCAGATGCCTTTCGAAGAGATCGACGCCGACGGGGACGGGCGCGTGACGGCTGCCGAGATGGAGGCCTATCGCGATGCCCGCCTGGCCGAGGCCGACGCCAACGGTGACGGCGCGCTCGACAAGGCGGAGCTGATCGCGGCCGCCGAGGCGCGGCGGGCGGCCCGCCTGGCGCGCATGGCCGACCGCATGCTGGAGCGGCGGGATGCCGATGGCGACGGCAAGCTCTCCGCCGAGGAGCTGGCCGAGGCCGGTCGCGGGATGCGGCTCTTCGAGCGGCTCGACGCCGATGGCGACGGGGCCGTGACCGAGGCGGAAGTCGCCGCGATGCACGGCGCCCGCATGGGCCGGCATGGCGGCGGTGATCGGCACGGTCACGACGGGCGCGGCCCGGGTCCGCGCTGGTTCGGCGACTGAACGGCGCCGGCGGGCGCTCCGACGCGCCCGCCGAACCGCGCCACGCGATTGCCAGGCGCCCGCGCTGCGGCTAGGCCTCCGGATCATGCGCATGTCCCCAGACCCCGATGCGGATCTCAGCGACGACGTTCTGCTCCTGCGCTACGCCAATGGCGATGGCGCGGCCGCGCGGGTACTGACCGCACGGCATGCGCCGCGGGTGCTGGGGCTGGCGCAGAGGATGCTGGGCGACCGCGCCGAGGCCGAGGACGTGACGCAGGAGGCGATGCTGCGGCTCTGGCGCCGGGCGCCCGATTGGCGGCAGGGCGAGGCCCGGCTCTCGACCTGGCTCTGGCGCGTGACGGCCAATCTCTGCACCGACCGGCTCCGCCGGCGGCGGGGCGTGGCGCTCGACTCGGTGCCAGAACCCGCCGATGCCGCGCCTTCGGCCGATCAGCGGCTGATGGCGGCCGACCGGGTGGCGGCGCTCGACCGCGCGCTCGCCGCCCTGCCGGAACGCCAGCGCCTCGCGGTGGTGCTGCGCCATATCGAGGGGGCCTCGAACCCCGAGATCGCCGAGACGCTGGACACCAGCGTCGAGGCTGTCGAAAGCCTGCTGGCGCGCGGTCGCCGCGCGCTGGCTGCCGCGCTGGGCGGCGAGAAAGAGAAACTGGGACTGGACCGATGAGCGAAGATCCGAAAAGGGGCCAGGGGCCTGACGATCGGCTGGAGGCCTGCTTCGCCGCGGCGCGGGCCGCGCGGCCCGCGCCGGGCGCGGCGCTGACCGCGGCGATCCTGCGCGACGCGGCGGCGGCACAGCACGACCGGGCCGCCGCCGCGGCGGCGGCCGGGCAGTCGCGCGGCGCGGCCTGGCGCGGGCTCTGGCGGGCGCTTGGCGGCTGGCCCGCGGCCGCGGCCCTGGCGGGCGCGCTGGTGCTGGGGGTGATCCTGGGCGTGGCCGTGCCTGACCCCGTGGATCGCCTCGCGGCGGTCTGGCCCGGCGCGGCTGTGGATGCAATCGAAACGGGCGGCGCCTTTCCGGGCTATGCCGACCTGATGACGGAGGGCTGAGATGACCGAAACACCGCAACCGACACCGCCCCCGAACCGGCGCTGGGTCAAGATCGTGCTGGTCGTTTCGCTCGCGCTCAACCTGGCGGTGCTGGGCGTGGTCGCCGGGGGGCTCATCGCGCGGCATCGCGCGATGGATGCGCCGCCGATGATCGACCGCGCGCTCGCCCCCCTGGGGCTGCGGCTCTATGCCCGCGCGATGGATGCCGAGGATCGCCGCGCCGTCATCGACGCCGCGCGGGACCGGCGCGCGGATCTTGCCGCCGGGCGTTCCGCGCTCAGGGGACATTTCGCGGCGTTGGCCGGGGCCCTTCGGGCCGAGCCCTTCGATCCCGCCGCGGTCGCGGCGGTGCTGGCGGACCAGCGCCGCGCCGCCGGGCGGCAACTGGCGCTGGGCCAGGATATCCTGGTCGACCGGATCGCCGCGATGCCGCGCGAACGGCGCCTGGATTTCGCGGCCCGGATCGAGGCGGCGCTGGACCGGCGCCGCTGACCCGGCCGGGGCCCTTCAGGCGGCGCTTGCGGCAAAGCGGACCAGGTTCCGCCCGCCGGATTTCGACGCGTAAAGCGCCGAGTCGGCCTCGCGCAGGAGCGTGGTCACGTCGTCCCGGCCCGGATGGCCAAGGGCCACGCCCACGCTGAGCGTGACGGGGAACGGCATCTCGACGCCGGGCAGCCGGAACGGCGTCGCGGCCACGGTCTTGCGCAGCCGTTCGGCCGCGATCCGCGCCGCGTCGAGCCCGGTGTCGGGCAGCGCGGCCATGAATTCCTCGCCGCCATGGCGCGACAGCAGATCCTCGCCGCGGAGGTTGTCGCGCAGCCGCGCCGCGACCTCCGCCAGAACCGCGTCGCCTGCCATGTGCCCGAAGCGGTCGTTGATCTGCTTGAACCGGTCGATGTCCAGCAGCATCAGGGTGAAGATCTTGCCGGTCTCGGCCGCGCGGAGCGCGATGCGGTTCAGGTGGGTCAGCGCGTAGCGGCGGTTGTAGAGCCCGGTCAGCGGGTCGATCACCGCAAGCCGCAGCCCGTCCTGGACCGAGGCGCGCAGCCGGTCGGAATAGCGCTTGCGCCGGATCTGGCTGCGCACGCGCACGGCCAGTTCATGCGGATCCGAGCCCGCGAAGACGTAGTCGTTCGCCCCAAGATCGAGCGCCGCCGCGGCGGTGGCGATATCGCCGTCCGGCACGATCAGGATGAAGGCGCTGTGGCGGGTGGCCGGGCGCGCGCGCAACTCCGACAGCAGATCGAGCGCCGCGGCCTTGCGGCCCGGGTCCATGCCGATCAGGACGAGGTCGGGCCGCGCGCTCGGCGTGCGGCCGGACAGCGCGGCCCGCGCATCGACCACGTCCACCCGCTCCGTCAGGAGCCGCCGGAGCGCCGCGGCCGATGCCGGGATCCCGTCGGCCTTGACGATCTGCACCGCTGCGGGCCGGCCGGCGACCGGGGCGGGCGCGGCGTCTTCCTCGAGCCCGAGCGCGCGGCAGGTCTGGGCGCGCAGGCGCAGTTCGTCCACGATGGTCTTCTCGCGCAGGAGATTGCGGACCCGGGCAAACAGCGCCTGGTCGGCGACCGGCTTGGCGAGGAAATCATCCGCGCCGGCCTCGAGCCCGCGCAGACGCACCGCGCTGTCGAGTTCGGCGGTGAGCATCACCACCGGGATATGGCGCGTCGCCGGGTCGGCCTTGAGCCGCGCGCATACCGCGAAGCCGTCGAGCCCCGGCATCACCGCGTCGAGCAAAACGATATCCGGCCGGTCGCGCCGCGCGACGGCCAGCGCCGTCTCGCCGTCCTCGGCCTGCAGCACGTCGTAGAAAGCCTCGGCAAGCTTGGCCTTCAGCACGACGCGGTTGGTCGCGACGTCATCCACCACAAGGATGCGACCGGACATGCGGATCCTCCAGAAAGAGAAAGCTCCTGCAAGTTCTCGTTGAGAGATGTTAAGAAAACCTTTCGCAGGGCGTTTTTCACGGGAGCAGGCAGGTCGATGCGGCAGGACGAGGCGGAAACCATCGCAATCCGGGCGCTGGGATGGATCGCGGCCGAAGAGGGGCTTTTCGAGGTGTTTCTCGACGCGACCGGCTGCGATGCGGGGGAGGTGCGCGCCCGGGCCGCCGACCCGGACTTCCAGGGTGCGGTTCTCGATTTCCTGCTGCTGTCCGACCAGCACGTCACCGGCTTCTGCGATGCGGCCGGGCTGGCTTACGACATCCCGCTCAGGGCGCGCGCGGCGCTGCCGGGGGGCGGTGCGCCCGACTGGACCTGAGGCGCCGCCGCTGCGCGGCGATCCATGCCTCCGGCGGGGATATTTCCGCCACCTGGACGATCAGAGGTCGATCTCTACGATGCCGCCCGGCGCCGCCGCGCGGGACTGGCAGAGGATCATCGCCGTGTCGCGTTCGCGGTTCGAGAGCACGAAATCGCGATGCTCCACCGCGCCCGAGAGCACGGTGCACTTGCACACACCGCAGAGCCCGTCGGCGCATTTCACGTCGACGTGGATCCCCGCGGCACGCAGCGCATCCGTCGGCGCCGTCTCGGCGGGCACGGCGACGTCGCGGCCCGACCGGGCGAGGCGCAGCGTGAACGGGTGGTTCTCGTAGTCCGGCTGCTCGGGCACCGAGAAGTATTCGAGATGCCGCGCCGCCTCGGGAAAGCCGTTCCGCGCCGCCGCCGCGACGACGGCGGACATGTAGCGCTCCGGCCCGCAGGTGTAGACATGGGCGCCCGGTTGCCAGGCCAGCGTCCGATCGAGGTCCGCTCGGGTGCCTTCGTCGGAAAAATGCAAGTGAACGCGGTCGAGCCAGGGGAAATTCGCGAGATCCTGCAGGAATCCTGCATGCCGGCGCCTGCTGCAGGAATAGTGCAGCGCGAAGCCCGCGCCGATCGCGTGCAGCCTGTGGGCCATCGCGATCATCGGGGTCACCCCGATACCGCCGCCCATCAGATAGGTGAAGCCGGCGGTTTCATCGAGCGGGAAATGATTGATCGGTCTCGAGATGAAGACGCGCCGGCCTTCCTCGAAGATCCGGTGCATGAGCCGCGATCCGCCACGGCCATTTTGCTCGCGCAGGACCGCGATCTGGTAGCGCGACCGGTCCGCCGGGTCGCCCGAAAGCGAGTACTGGCGGAAGAACTCCGGCGCCACCACCACGTCGATATGGGCGCCGGCCGGGGCCGGTGGCAGCGGCGCGCCGTCGGGATGGACGAATTCGTACTTGGTGACCGTGTCGGTCATCGGCTCGACCTTGGAGACGACGACCTGCATCACCGGCGCGTCGGCCCGGTCGTTCGTGTAGACGTGTTCGGGCGGCTCTCCGGCGGCGCGGCGGCGGCGATGTTCGGCGGCCGGGATCATCGCCTCGTAGGCGCGGATGCCGGCCTCGCGGTCCATCGGGAAGGGCCAGGGCCAGGGCGGGGGTGCCAGCGGCGCCGGGTAGACGGCCAGCGTCTGGTCCGCGTGGCGGAGCTTCAGGTCCTTCTGCAGGGGGCGGCGGTTCACCGGTTTCGCCGTTGGGTCGTAGGGCCCCTCGTCGACCATCTCGAGATCCCACCACCAGGTCTTGACCGGGTTGATCTCGCCGTTGCCGGCGATGTCGTCGAGCTTCGCCAGGGCCCGCGCCGTGCCCGGCAGGTGCATCGCCGCCCAGCGGAACGGCGCCTCGGCAAAGAGGCCTTCGAGGTTCCAGGGGCAGGTCTTCATGCAGCGCCCGCACATCGCGCCGCCCTCGGTGGTGATGCGGTAGGTGGTGCATTTCTGGCTGTCGGACTTCCAGATCTCGTAGCCGTTGAACATGCGTTTCGGCCCGGCCGTGATCGCGCCCGAGGGACACTCGCGGGCGCATTTGTTGCAGGCCGCGCAGAAGCGCTGCAGACCGAAATCGATGGGCTTGTCATGGGCCATCGGCATGTTCGTCGTCACCACCCCGGATTTGAGCCGCGGGCCGAGATAGGGGTTCAGGATCACTTCGCCGATGCGGCTGACCTCGCCCAGCCCCGAGAGCAGCAGGAGCGGGGGGTGCAGAACCTCGTCATCCGTCACCGAGTGGACCCGGGCCGTGTAGCCCAGGTTGCGAATGTGCTGGGCGAGCACCCCGCCCAGCAGCGAAAACCGGAGATAGGCGCGCATGGACTGGGCGCAGGCGATCCAGTCGTCGCCGCTGGCGCCTTCCATCGTCTCGTGGCCCTGGTCGATAATCATCGAGATGGCATTGGCATGGTAGGGCGTGATCGGCGCGCCGCCGGCATCGTGCGAGTAATAGGCCCAGTCCGGGCAGTCCGACAGCCCGACCGCGTCGACGCCGAGAAAATAGAGCGTGGCCTTGATGTTGTCGGCGTTGCGTCGCGGATCGTCCAGGGCGGGATCGACGGTCTCGGCCGCCGGACCGTCCTGGAGCAGCGTGAAGGCCCCGAGCGAGGGGCGGAAGGCGAAGGCGGCGGCGGATTTGCGCACGTAGTTGCCGTTCTTCGCCGCCTCTTGCTGGGGCTTGCCCATGTCGCCGAAGAGGGCCCGGGCGAACATGTTCGCACGCTTGGGGACACGTGCGACGTTCGCCCGGTCGATATAGGTGGTCGGATCGTTGACTCTCTTCAGGTTTTCAAAGGGATGTGCGCCATCCCGGAAATCCCGCTTCAGGTAGGGATCATGTTTGCCGGCAGACTTCGCATTCCGCCCCAATCCCGTCTTCCAACTTATTGGTAGCGATACGTTTTGTGAAAGCGGTTTATCCGGGGTCACTTCCAGATCCGTCGTCACAACGGCGAGCCCGAAGCGCCTGCCGAGAAACGGGTTCTCGGCCCGGCCGTCCCGTGCCGCCGCGAGGCCGGCGCGCAGAGCCAGGCGTTCCAGGTGTATGTCGCTGGCCGCCGCCGAATGCGCGCGCGCCTGCCAGCCGAGCGACCGGATGTAGGCGGCCAGCGTGACCGCCGTTTCCATGCCGCGCAGGCAGGCGCGGTGCGCCTGTGCCCCGGCGATCCAGTCGGTGCCGGGTTCGCCCGGGCGCGGGTCGCGCGGATAGTCGTAGAGGAAGACCAGCGCATGCGTGTGATCGGTGCAGGCCGGGGGGGCGGCGGCCACCGCCTCTTTCAGGCTCGCCATGACGACGTCGATCCCGGCGGCGAGGGTTTTCGTCTGCATGCTGCGCAGTTTCCCGGCCAGCCGGTCAACGTCCGGGTTGCGGATCGGCGCGTCGAGCCAGTCCTCGGGGCCGATCCGCGCGACACCGACCATCGCCGCGTCGCAGAAATAGCCGAATGCCTTGAGATGGCGGGCGCGTTCATCCGGGTCCGCGGGAATGGCGGCGCGGTCACGTTTGACCGCGCCCTCGCGGGTGGCGTCGAGCATCGCCTGGTAGTCCTGCATCGCGTTGACCACCGATCGCGGATCCTCGGGGCGCCGGAAGCGGAGCCCGCGCATCGCTGCCAGCGTATCGAGCCCCGCGGGCGCGTCGGCGCGGGCCAGCCGCTCGAGCGGGAAGCCGCCCAGGTGCATCGGGCGGTTCCGGTAGGAAAAGAGCTTGCCCATGGGCGGTCTCTCAGAAACTGCTCAGCGGCTGATCCTCGCCCGCCCGGAGCTTGGACAGCAGCCGCAGCAGCGCCTCGCGCTCCGCGGCGGTCAGCTTGGCGTTGAAATGCGCGTTGTTCTCGAGCCCCGCGGGCAGCGCGGCCGTCAGCCGGCGCATGCCCTCCGCGGTGGCGCGGACTTCGGTGGTGCGCCGGTCGCGGGTGCCGTTGTGGCGGGTAATGAGCCCCTCGGCCTCCATCTGGCGCAGCGCGCGCGAGGCGACGGTGCGCCCAATGCCTATGAAGGCGGCGATGTCGGAGGGCGCGGTCAGGCCTTCCTCTTCCACGGCCAGCAAGATGCACCAGCCGATCCGGGTCAGGCCGGCCTCGCGCAGGCCGTCCTCCAGCCGGCGCTCGAAAACGCGCGCGGCCAGGGTCGCCTGGTAGCCGAGCGAGTCGTGCAGCGCGTAGCGCCGTTCGGGGATCGCGGCGGGATCGTTCATGCCGGGAAAGGTCGGCCAAACCGCCGAGGGGGTCAAGGCTGGCCTTTCCCGTTCCGCCGGGATATGCGCACGG
>CAJXYS010000040.1 GCA_913063035.1 uncultured Maritimibacter sp.
GCGGCGCGCCCGCCAGCACCTGCGTGATCGCATAGGCACTTGACGGCGCGGGCGCTTCGGCGGAAGCAGGGGATATGGCGACCCACCCCGTCCCGCCCCCCTCCGGCCCACCCGCGGGCCCGGTGCCCGCCGCCGACCGGCACGGGCACGGGCACGAGAACCTGCGCGGCATACTCTGGATCCTGTTCTCGGTGGTGATGGCCAGCGCGATGTCGCTGTCGGTCCGGGCCCTGGCCGGCGAGATGGACAGCCGCATGATCGTCCTGTTCCGCGCGGCGGTGCTGGCGGTGCTGGTGGGCATGCCCCTGATCCCGAACACGCCGCTGCGCCGGCAGATGGGGCTTTCGCGGCCCTGGCTGCACCTGATCCGCGGCGCGATGATCGGGTTTGCCACCCATTTCGGCTTCTACACGCTGGCGAGCATCCCGATCGCCACGGCGAGCGTGCTGTTCTTCACCGCGCCGATCTTCGCCACCATTCTGGCCGGCATCTTCCAAGGCGAACGCGTCGGGCCGCGCCGGGTCGCGGCCGTGGCCGCGGGTTTCCTGGGCGCGGTCATCATCCTTCGGCCCGGCTTCGGCGTCTTTCATCCCGCCATGCTGGCCGGGCTCGCATCCTCGGCCTGTTTCGCGGTGGCGCTGACCATGTCGCGGGGACTGGTCAAGGCGGATGGCTGGCTCGCGGCCTATTTCTCGTCCGTCGTGGTGACGGTGATCGTGTCGCTGCCGCTGGCCTGGCCGGTGCTGGGCCTGCCCACGAGCGGTTTCGGCTGGGCCGTCGCCGCGGTGCTGGTGGTCACCGCCTTCGGGCGCGGTGTCGCGGATCTGCTGGCCTACCGATACGCCGAGGCGGCGGTCCTGGCCCCGATCACCTATCTCAGGCTCGTCTTGCTCGGGGTGGCCGGCTACGTCTTCTGGGGCGAGGTCCCGGACGGCCCGACCCTGGCCGGCGCGGCGGTGATCGTGGCGGCCACGCTCTACATCGCGCGGCGCGAGGCGCAGCTCGCCCGGGCCGCGAAGACATGATCGGGCAGGGCGAATCCTGCTATGCTCGGCGCGGAGGTGCCCTATGACCCGTTTCGCCCTGCTGTCCCTGCTGCTGGTGCTGGCCGCCTGTGCCACGCCACTGGAGCGATGCGTCACCCAGGCCACGCGCGAGTTGCGCACGGTCGAGGGGCTGATCGCCGAGACCGAGGCCAACATCGCGCGCGGCTACGCGATCGAGGAGGAACGCGTACCCTACAGTTATTTCACCTGGTGCGCGCGCGGCGATGTCGACGAGGACGGTTCCGGGCTGGTATGGTGCCGGCAGACCGACTTCCGGCTGCGCGAGAAGCCCGTCGCGATCGACATGCAGGCCGAGCGGCGCAAGCTTGCCGACCTGGAAGAGAAACGCCGGGATCTCGCCGCCGCGGCGGCAGCCGAGATCCGGCGCTGCCGCGCGGCCTATCCCGCGAACTGACCGTCAGAAGCTCTTGCGCGCCTTGAGCGCGGCCGAGATCGTTCCATCGTCGAGATAGTCAAGCTCGCCGCCCACCGGCACACCCTGGGCGAGAGAGGTGACCGTCACGCCCGTGCCCTCGAGCCGGTCCGCGATGTAATGCGCGGTGGTCTGGCCATCGACGGTCGCATTGAGCGCGAGGATGATCTCCTCGACCCTTTCCTCGGCGACACGTTCCAGCAGGCGCGGGATGCGCAGATCCTCGGGGCCCACCGCATCGAGCGCCGAGAGCACGCCGCCCAGCACGTGGTAACGGCCGCCGAAGACGCCGCCCCGTTCCATCGCCCAGAGATCGGCCACGTCCTCGACCACGCAGATCTGGCCGTTGGCGCGGTTCTCGGCGCGACAGACACCGCAGATATCGTCCGTGCCCACATTGCCGCAGACGCTGCACTCGCGGGCATGGGCGGCGACATCGGCCATCGCCTCGGCCAGCGGGCCCATCAACAGGCCGCGCTTCTTGATCATGTGCAGCACAGCGCGCCGCGCCGAGCGGGGCCCGAGCCCCGGCAGCCGGGCCATCAGCTCGATCAGCGCCTCGATCTCGGTGGTGTCGTCGCCCATGCGCGCCCCCTGCCGGTCCGATCCCGCGCGGGGATCAGAACGGCAGTTTCATGCCCTCGGGCAGGTTCAGGCCCTCGGTGACCTTGGCCATTTCCTGCTGGCTGCGTTCGGCGGCCTTGGCCTGCGCGTCCTTCACCGCGGCGAGGATCAGGTCCTCCACCACTTCCTTGTCGTCGGGGCTGAAGATCGACGGATCGATGTCGAGCGCCTTCAGCTCGCCCTTGGCCGTGGCGGTCGCCTTGACCAGGCCCGTCCCGGATTCGCCCGTGACCTCGATGCGATCCAGGCTTTCCTGCACCTCGGCCATGCGCGACTGCATCTCCTGCGCCTGCTGCATCACCTTGGCCATGTCGCCGAGCTGGCCCAGTCCCTTGAACATCTCGCTCTCCTCTGTCGGGGTCCTGATGGTAGATACGTCCGCCGGGGCGTTCGCACAAGCCTGGGCCGCGCGCCCTATTCCTCGAACGGGTCCCAGTCGTCGTCCGGCTCCTCGGGCGCCTCGGTGACGCCGGTCTCGGCCTCGGCCCCGGCCTCCGGCAGGCGGACGTCGCGGATCTCGGCCCCCGGGAAGGCCGCCAGCGCCGCGGCGACCAGCGGGTGCGTCCTGACCTGGGCGTGCAGATCGTCGCGCGCGGCATCGCGGGTCTCGGCGATGGTCGGTGCCCCCTCGGCATTCACCACGGTCACGGCCCAGCGAGCACCGGTCCAGTGCTGCAGCCGCTGCGCGAGCCGCGCCGCCAGGTCGGTCGGCGCGTCGGGGGTCGGGGCGAACTCGATCCGGCCCGGGCTGTATTTCACCAGGCGGAGCCCGGTCTCGACTTCGACCAGGAGCTTGACGTCGCGCTGGCTCCGGACCAGGTCCACCACCTGCTCGAAATCGTGGTAGCGGGCCAGCGCGTCCTGCGGCGCGACCGCGCGGGCCGTCGCCGCTGCCCCGTGACCGCCCTGCGCGCGCGGCGCCCCGGCGCCACCGCCGCCCCGGGCCACCGGCGCGGCCCCGCCGGCGACCGGGCCACCGGCGGGCGCGCCGCCACCGCCCCCCGCCGGCCCCGGGGGTGGCGGGGTGTCCTGCAGCTTGCGCACGAGATCCTCGGGGCTCGGAAGTTCGGCCACATGGGTCAGGCGAATGACCGCCATCTCGGCGGCCATCATGGCGTTGGGCGCCTGGGCCAGCTCCTCCAGCGCCTTCAGAAGCATCTGCCAGGTGCGCGTCAGCGCCCGCATCGGCAGCGCCTCGGCCATGGCCCTGCCGCGCGCGCGTTCCTCGGGCCCTATCGTGGGATCCTCGAGCGAGTCGGGGGTGATCTTCACGACGCTCAGCCAGTGGGCGATCTCCGCGAGGTCGCGGAGCACCGCCTGCGGATCGGCACCGTCCGCATATTGCGCCGACAACTCGGACAGCGCGCCGGACGCGTCGCCCTTCATGATCGCGTCGAACAGGTCCAGAACCCGGCCCCGGTCCGCCAGCCCCAGCATCGCGCGAACCTGTTCGGCGGTGGTCTCGCCGGCGCCGTGGCTGATCGCCTGGTCCATCAGGCTCATGGCGTCGCGCACCGACCCCTCGGCCGCCCGGGTGATCAGCGCCAGCGCGTCCTCGGCGATCTCGGCGTTTTCCTTGGCGGCGATGGAGTCCAGATGGGCGATCATCACCTCCGGCTCTATCCGGCGCAGGTCGAACCGCTGGCAGCGGCTCAGCACCGTGACCGGCACCTTGCGGATCTCGGTCGTGGCGAAGATGAACTTCACATGTTCCGGCGGCTCCTCGAGCGTCTTCAGCAGCGCGTTGAACGCGCTGTTCGACAGCATGTGAACCTCGTCGATGATGTAGATCTTGTAGCGCGCCGAGGCCGCACGGTAATGCACGCTGTCGATGATCTCGCGGATGTCGTTGACCGAGGTATTGGACGCCGCGTCCATTTCCATCACGTCGACGTGGCGCCCCTCGGAGATGGCGCGGCAATGCTCGCACTGGCCGCAGGGATCGGTCGTGGGCCCGCCGCTGCCATCCGCCCCGGTGCAGTTCAGCCCCTTGGCGATGATCCGTGCCGTGGTGGTCTTCCCGACCCCGCGCACGCCGGTCATGATGAAGGCATGGGCGATCCTGTCGGCCGCGAACGCGTTCTTGAGCGTGCGCACCATCGCGTCCTGGCCGACCAGGTCGGCAAAGGTCGCCGGGCGGTACTTGCGGGCGAGAACCTGATAACCGCTGTCGGGCGCGTCCTGCATGAAGGCTCCGGATTCGAGACGGTTTGAACTTAAGCCCGGGGCCTCGCGCCGTCCACCGCCCATGCGTGACGCCTGCGACGGGCCGGTGACGCGCCTGCTGGGAAAGGGTGAGAGGTTGGACAGCGACCCGAACGGGACTCGTTACGGCTGCTTCCTTCCGGACCTGACCGGGTTGGCGAGGCGTCCGCCCGCGCCAACCTCTCGCCCGCCGATATAAGGGCGCATCGGCGGATTCGCAAGCCGCGCGGCACCAAGGTCACAGGGTGACGCGAAACCGTGCGAAGCCCGCGGGCGTGGTCCCCGCAGGCGCAATCCGCACCGCGCCGAGATCGTCGAGATAGGCGCCCGCGCCGGGCCCGCTGTCGAACAGAACCGTCGTCCCCGGCATCGGCACGAAGCCCCATGTTCCGGTGGCCACCGGCGCGATGCTGGCCTGCCCGGCGATGAAACGCTGGAGGATGTCGCGGTTGGTCTCCGGTGCCGCGAGGATCACCTCGGCGTCGGCGAGGCCCGGGAAGTTGCCCCCGCCGCCGGCGCGATAGCTGTTGGTGGCGACGATGAAGGCCTGCCGGGGGTCCACCGGCACGCCGCCGAAGGACAGTTCGGCGATCCTGGATGCCGCCGGGTTCACCAGCACCCCGTCATGGTCGTATCTCGCGGGCTGCGACAGATCGATCCTGTAGCGCAGGCCGTGGATCACGTCGAAATTGTAGGACGGCGCATCCGGGGCGAGCAGTTGCGCGTCGGCCGTCCCCGGCAGGACGCGGTTGAACACCCCGGCCGCGCGTTCGAGCCAGGCCGCGATGCCCGCACCGGTCACGCGCACGGCCCGCACCGTGTTCGGGAAGGGATAAAGATCGGCAACGTGACGGCGGGCGATCTGCCCGGCGGGCACATGGGTATAGTGATCGGGCCCGCCACGCCCGCCGGCCTTGCCGGGCGAGGCCGCCGACAGGATCGGCAGGTCCTCATGGGCCGTGCCCCTCAGCGCGCGGGCGACGAAGGCGCGCTGCGCCTCGGCGACGAGCTGGACCGCCGGCGCATCGGCCAGCAGCGCGAAGTAGCTGTGCAGCGGCACGGTCGTGCGGCCCACCGGGCGGCGGACATGGGCCAGCGTTGCCGCGTGATCCCGGGCGACGGCCGCCATGACGGCCGGGTCGCTCTCGACCTGCGGCACCGGCCGGGCGGCGGCGCCGGTCTTCGCGATCGGGCGGAGCACCGCGTCGTGATCCACGACCGCCCAGCCTGCCCCGCGGCGTGCCAGCATCAACTCGATCACACCGAGATCGCTGCCGGCGCTGCCGGCCATCACGGCCGGCTTGCCATGCAGGGTGCCGCGCGCGGGATCCACCCGGCCGCTGGGCTGAAAATCCGGTCCGGGAAAGCGCAAATGCTGGTGGCCGGCGACAAGCGCATCGATGCCCGGGACGGCCGCCAGGGGCACGGCGGCGTTTTCCATCCCCGCGGCATGGGCGTCCGCGCCTATGCCCGCGTGGCAAAGCGCGATCACGATATCCGCGCCACGCGCTTTCATCTCGGGCACCCGTGCCCGCGCCGTGTCGACGATGTCGCGGACCGTGACCCGCCCCTCGAGATGCCGGCGATCCCATTTCACGACCTGCGGCGGCACGAACCCGATGAGCCCGATCCGGATCGGGTGGGTCTGTCCGGCCCCGTCGGTCAGCATCCGGTCCAGAAGAACATAGGGCCGCACGCCCGGGATCCCGGCGAGGTTCGCGGTCACGACCGGGAACCCGGCCCCGGCCAGCGCGTCCTGCAGGAAACCGAGCCCGTAGTTCAAATCGTGATTGCCCAGCGTTGCCGCATCTACGCCGAGGGTGTTCATGGCCGCGACGACCGGGTGCGGGGCCCCGTCCGTGACCACCCGCACCTCGGCGGCGTAGTCGCCCAGCGCCGTGCCCTGGAGAAAATCGCCGTTGTCGAGCAACACCGCATTCGGCGCCGCCGCGCGCAGGTTGCGGACATGGGTCGCCGTCCGGGCAAGGCCCGCCGTATCGACGGGCCTGTCCGCGCAGTAGTCGTAGGGACAGACATGCGCATGAAGATCCGTGGTCGCCATGACGCGAAGATGCGCCTGGTCTGCCGCCGCGCGTGCCGTGAAAGGGTGACGTCCGATGACGCTGACCTCCGCCGTCATCCCGGCGCAGAGGCCGCGACGGCTGATTCGCCGGATTGTTCCGAAAAAGTTATCCATCGGCACCGCATACGTCATGCGGATTTGGAACGGACGTGACGTCAGCCTCGCGGGCCTCGAGACCGGCCCCGCCCGTGCCGGGCCGGTGATTGCGCGCGGGGGCGGCCCGGCTTAAGCAAGCGACAGGAGGGCGCAGGATGCGAATATCGGAAGAGGTGACCTTCGGCGGCGCCGGGTTCGACAGGGCGGGCCATCTGCGCGGCGGCGCGGCGGCGGATCTGCTGGCGGCTCCGGGCACGCTGGCGCTGGCGCTCTGGCGCGGAAAGCCGCTGATCGCGGGTGCCGAGAATGCCGCGCTCGGCTGGCTGGCGCCCGATCACCCGGTCTTTGCCGAGGCCGGCGGCGCCCCGGTCTTTCTCGGCCGTGACGCGGCCGGGCAAGCGCGTTTCGCTTTCGACATCTCGCGCTGGGAACCGGCCGACGCCGACGAGGATCAGCTGCGCGCGTTTTTCGACCCGACCGAACAGCACCACCCCGCGCTGCCGCGTGACTGGACCTTCGCGGAACTGCGCGGGGCGATGACGCGGCTGTCGGCCGAGGACGCGGAACTTGCCGCGACATCGCGCGGGCTTTTCGCCTGGCATCGCTCGCACCGGTTCTGTTCGCGCTGCGGGGCGGAATCCGAAAGCGCGCAGTCCGGCTGGCAACGGGTCTGCCCGGCCTGCGGCGGCCATCATTTCCCGCGGACCGATCCCGTGGTCATCATGCTGATCACCCGGGGCAATTCGGTGCTGCTCGGCCGGTCCCCGCACTGGCCGGAACGGATGTATTCGCTGCTGGCCGGGTTCATGGAGCCCGGCGAGACGATCGAGGCCGCCGTCCGCCGCGAGGTCGCCGAGGAAACGGCCATCCGGGTCGGGCGCGTCGACTACCTGGCCTGCCAACCCTGGCCCTACCCGTCGTCGCTGATGATCGGCTGCCACGGCCGGGCCGAAACGACCGAGATCGCCATCGACGAAACGGAGATCGAGCACGCGCTCTGGCTCACCCGCGAAGAGACGCTCGACGCCGTCTCCGGCGCCCATCCCGGTGTGGCGCCGCCACGCAAGGGCGCGATCGCCGAGTTCCTCCTGTCCGCCTGGCTTGCCGACCGGCTCGGCTAGGCGCAGGCTGCGTGGCGTGTAACGAGTACGAGGGCACGAGCAGATGCGCTTTACCACCAAGGAGGATATCCGCGCCCCGGCGGACTTCGTCTTCGGGCAGCTGTCCGACTTCGGCGCCTTCGAGCAGGCGGCGCGTCAGCGGGGCGCCGAGGTCCTGCGGCTCGACAGGCTCGAACGGCCCACGGTGGGCCAGCTCTGGGAGGCGCGGATCGTCCTGCGCAATCGGCAGCGCCGGCTGCTCATCGAGATGACGGATTACAGCCCGCCCGAGCTGCTGCACTTCTCGGCCACCTCGGACGGAATCGCGGCACGGTTCTCGGTGGAGCTCATCGCGCTGGCGCAGGACCTGACCCGGCTGGCGCTCGATCTCGACATCAAGCCGCGCACGGTCGCCGCGCGGCTGGCGATCCAGTCGGCGCGGCTGGCCAAGGGCACGCTCAAGCGGCGCTTCAAGCGGCGCGCGCGCAACTACGCCTTCGAACTGGAGGATCGTTTCGCCGCCGCCGCGCGGGACGCCCGGGGTTAGTGACGGCGGGGATCGGCCGGGTAGACCCCCAGCACCTTCACGTCCGAGGTGAAGTAATCCAGCTCTTCGAGCGCGCGGGCGACGGGCGGGTCTTCGGGATGCCCCTCGATATCGGCGTAGAACTGCGTGGCGAGGAAGCTCCCGCCGACCATGTAGCTTTCCAGCTTGGTCATGTTGACGCCGTTCGTCGCGAACCCGCCCATCGCCTTGTAGAGCGCGGCGGGAATGTTGCGCACGCGGAACACGAAGGAGGTCATCATCCCGTCGCTGCCGCGGCGGCTGAAATCGGGCGCACGTGCCATGATGAGAAAGCGCGTGGTGTTGTTCGACTGATCCTCGATATGGCGCGCCAGGACGTCGAGCCCGTAGATCTCGCCGGCCAGTTCCGAGGCCAGCGCCGCCTGGGTCCGGTCGCCGTGCTCGGCCACCAGCTTGGCCGAGCCGGCGGTATCCGCGCCCGTGACGCGATGGATGCCGTGGCGGCGCAGGAAGTCGTGGCACTGGCCGAGCAGCACCGTGTGGCTGATCGCGGTCGCGACCTGCTCCAGCCTGGTTCCCGGCAGGGCGAGCAGGTTGATATGCACCCGGACGAACGCCTCGTCGACGATGTGCAGGCCAGAGTCCGGAAGCAGGCGGTGGATGTCGGCGACGCGCCCGTAGGTCGTGTTCTCGACGGGCAGCATGGCAAGGTCGGCCGCGCCGTCGCGCACCGTGTCGATCACGTCCTCGAAAGTTTTGCAGGGCACGGCCTCCATGTCGGGCCGCGCATCGTGGCAGGCCTGGTGCGAATAGGCGCCGGGCTCTCCCTGGAATGCGATCTTCTTGGTCATGCGGCGAAAATGCCTCGTCTTCTTGGTTCCGGGCGTTTGGTCGCGCCTTCTACACCTTGCCAGAGGCGTGTGGAAGCATATACATCCCCGCGTGAACGGGATATGTGGTTCCAGACCACGCACGAGAAGAAACGGACCGGACCATGTTCGACACAATGACAATGACGAAACTCGTCGGCGGCTTCTGCGGGGCGCTGCTGGTGTTCATGCTCGGAAACTGGGCGGCGGAGACGCTGTACCACACCAGCGGCGGACACGGTGACGACGAACACGCCGCCTATGTCATCGACACCGGCGAGGACGACGCCGCGGGCGCAGAGGAAGAGCAGGGCCCGACCTTCCAGGAGCTCTTCGCGAGCGCCAGCGCCGCCGACGGTGAGCGGTCCTGGGGCAAGTGCCGTGCCTGCCACGCGCTTGACGGGACCGATGGCACCGGCCCGCATCTCGACGGCGTGATGGGGCGCCAGATCGCCGCGGTCGACGGCTTCAACTACTCGGATGCGCTGGCCAGCCTGTCCGACCGCGAATGGACGCCGGCGGAAATGGACGCCTGGCTCGAGAATCCCAAGTCCTACGCCCCGGGCAACAAGATGACCTTCGCAGGTCTGCGCGACATGGAAGAGCGCGCCAACCTGGTGGCCTACCTGGTCGACCAGTCGCCCGGTTACACCCCGCCCGCGGCCGCAGAGGATGCCTCTGCGATGCCGGCGGAGGAAGAAACCACCGACACCGCGGCCGCCGACACCGCCGCCGAGGAAACGACCGAGGAGACCGCGGTCGCCGAGGACGTGACAGAAGAGACCGTTGCCGAAGAGACCGCGGCCACGGCAGAGGCCGCGGCCGAGGAAACGGCAGCCGCGGACGCCGCGGCGGACTCGCCCCTGCAGCAGGCCCTTGCCCAGGGCGACGCCGATGCCGGCGAGGCCGCCTTCCGCAAGTGCCGCGCCTGCCACAAGCTGGACGACGGCGCCAATGGTGTCGGCCCGCATCTCTACGGGGTCATGGGCCGCGAGATCGCCGGTGTCGACGGCTTCAACTACTCGGACGCGATGGCCGGGCTGGACGGGACCTGGACGCCCGAGGAAATGGATGCCTGGCTCGAGAATCCGCGCGGCTACGCGCCGGGCAACAAGATGAGCTTCGCCGGTGTCCGCGACCTGCAGGAGCGCGCCGACCTCATCACCTACCTGCAGACGATCGGCGACTGATCGCGGATCGCGCAGACAGGCAACGGGCCGTCCCCGCGGGGGCGGCCCTTTTCGTTCTGGGCCCCGCAGTCACCAAGATGTGCGCGTCTCGGCTTTTGCTTTCCGGATGCGCGGCATTAAATCATTGGGGCGTCGCGCTTTCACATCTTGAACGGACGCGGTCGCGCTCTTTACGGTAGACGGGGATCCCGGGCCCGCACCGGCCCGGCATGGCGGAGGAGGACGACATGCGGCAGGACAAGGCCCGCGCGGCCACGGCAACAGCCAGCGCATCCCGTGCGAGATGGGCGGCAGGTGTCTCTGCCCTGACCGCCCTCGCCGCGGCGGTGGCCCTGCTGACCGCGGGCGTCGCGCGCGCACAGGACGGCGGGGCCGTGCAGACGCGGCACGGCATCTCGACCTTCGGAGAGCTGAAATACGGCCCCGATTTCGCACATCTCGACTACGTAAACCCGGAGGCGCCCGTCGGCGGCGAAATGTCGGTCTGGGCGTTCGGGTCCTTCGACTCGATGCATCCCTACACCACCAAGGGCCGCGCCGGCGCGTTGTCCTCGATCTTCTTCGAGTCGCTGCTCGAAGGGACCGCCGACGAGCCCGACTCCGCCTACGGTCTGCTGGCCGAGAGCCTCGAATACCCCGAGGACCGGTCCTGGGTGATCTTCAACATGCGTCCCGAGGCACGCTTCTCGGACGGCACGCCGGTCACCGCGGAGGACGTCGTCTTTTCCTTCGAGACGCTGCGCGACAAGGGGCTTCCCAGCTTCCGCGCCGTCATCCGCAAGCAGATCGCCTCGGCCGAAGCGCTCGACACGCACCGGGTGAAGTTCACCTTCGCCGAGGATGTCCCGACCCGCGACCTGCCCCTTGTGGCGGGAGGGTTGCCGGTCTTTTCCAAGACCTACTACGAGCAGAGCGGCGCGGATTTCGAGGACTCGACCATGACGCCGGCCGTGGGCTCGGGACCCTATATTCTCGAAGAGGTCGATGTCGGCCAGACGCTGGTCTATCGCCGCAACCCCGATTACTGGGGCTGGGCGCTGCCGATCAACCAGGGCCGCTACAATTTCGAGACCATCCGGGTCGAGTACTATGCCGACTACAACTCGGCCTTCGAGGGGTTCAAGGGCGGCACCTACACCTTCCGCAACGAGGCGTCCTCGCTTTCCTGGGCGACGGGCTACGACTTCCCCGCCGTGCGCGAGGGCGCGGTCGTCAAGCGGGAACTGCCCGACGGCAGCCTCGCCCCCGGCCAGGCCTTCGTCATGAACCTGCGCCGCGAGAAATTCCAGGATCCCCGCGTCCGCGAGGCGCTGGGGCTGATGTTCAACTTCGAATGGTCGAACAAGACACTGTTCTACGGGCTCTATGCGCGCATTCATTCCTTTTGGGAAAACAGTGACATGGCCGCGACCGGCCTGCCCTCCGAGGCGGAACTGGCGCTGCTGGAACCGCTGGCCGACACCCTGCCCGAAGGCGTGCTGACCGAAGACGCGGTGATGGCGCCGTCCTCCTCGGCCGACCGCCAGATCGACCGGGGCAACCTGCGCGAGGCCTCGCGCCTGCTGAACGAGGCCGGCTGGATCGTCGGCGACGACGGGCTGCGCCGCAACGCCGATGGCGAGACGCTCAAGATCGAGGTGCTGAACGACAGCCAGACCTTCGACCGCGTGCTCAATCCCTTCGTGGAAAACCTGCGCCGGCTCGGTGTCGACGCGATGCTCAACCGGATCGACAACGCGCAGATGACCCGGCGCGAGAGGACCTTCGACTTCGACATGGTGATCGGCAACTATCCCATGACCCTGACGCCGGGTGGCGGGCTGGAGCAGTATTTCGGCTGCGAAAGCGCCGAGACCTCGATCTTCAACCTTGCCGGCTACTGCTCCGAGCCGGTCGACGCCCTGATCGAAGAGGTCAAGGCCGCAGAGGACCGCGACGAACTGCGCGTCGCGGTCCGGGCGCTCGACCGGGTGCTCCGCGCCGAACGGTTCTGGATCCCGCAATGGTTCAAGGACGTGCATACCGTCGCCTATTACGACATGTACGAACACCCAGAGATCCCGCCCTACGCGCTCGGCAATCTCGACTTCTGGTGGTGGAACGCCGAGAAGGCGGCCCAGCTCGAAGCCGAGGGGGCGCTCTAGCCCATGGGCGCCTATATCCTCAGACGTCTGGCGCTGATCATCCCCACCCTGCTGGGGATCATGATCATCAATTTTTCGCTGATCCAGTTCGTGCCCGGCGGGCCGATCGAACAGATCATCGCCCAGATGGAAGGCGAGGGCGACGTCTTCCGCAACATCGCGGGCGGCGGCGGCGAGGCCGGCAACTTCCAGGGCGAAGGTGAAAGCGCCTATCTCGGCGCGCGCGGCCTGCCGCCCGAGTTCATCGAGGATCTCGAACGCCAGTTCGGCTTCGACAAGCCCCCGGTAGAGCGGTTCTTCGACATGATCTGGGGCTATCTGCGCTTCGATTTCGGCGAGAGCTATTTCCGCTCGATCTCGGTGGTCGAACTGATCGTCGAGAAGATGCCGGTGTCGATATCGCTCGGGCTCTGGTCGACGCTGATCGCATACCTGGTGTCGATCCCGCTGGGCATCCGCAAGGCCGTAAAGGACGGGACGCCCTTCGACACCTACACCTCCGGCGCGATCATCATCGGCTACGCGATTCCGGGATTCCTCTTCGCGATCCTGCTGCTGGTGTTGTTCGCGGGCGGCTCCTACTGGCAGATCTTCCCGCTGCGTGGCCTGACTTCGGACAACTGGGAAGAGCTGAGCCTTCTCGGCAAGGTGGCCGATTATTTCTGGCACATCACGCTGCCGGTGCTGGCCTCAACCATCTCGGCCTTCGCGACGCTGACGCTGCTGACCAAGAACAGCTTCCTCGACGAGATCAAGAAGCACTACGTGATAACCGCCCGCGCCAAGGGGCTGGGCGAGCGCCGGGTGCTCTACGGCCATGTCTTCCGTAACGCCATGCTGATCGTGATCGCCAGCTTCCCGGCGGTCTTCATCGGGGTGTTCTTCGGCGGCTCGCTCATCATCGAGACGATCTTCTCGCTCGACGGGCTCGGGCGTCTCGGCTACGAGGCCGCCGTGGCGCGCGACTACCCGGTGGTGTTCGGCACGCTCTACATCTTCGGGTTGCTCGGGCTGCTCATGGGGCTGGTTTCCGACCTGATGTATGTCTGGATCGATCCCCGGATCGACTTCGAGACGCGGGAGACGTGATGCAGCTGAGCCCGCTCACCAAACGCCGCCTGCGCAATTTCCGCAAGAACGGCCGCGCCTTCTGGTCTCTGGTCCTTTTCTGTATCCTGTTCGGGCTGTCGCTCTTCGCGGAGTTCCTGGCCAACGACAAGCCGATCCTCGTGAGCTACCGCGGCGACATTCGCGCGCCGATCTTCAACTTCTATCCCGAAACGGCCTTCGGCGGCGACTTCCAGACCGAGGCCATCTACAAGGATATCGAGGTCCAGTGCCTGATCCTGTCGGGCGGCATGACGGAATGCTTCGACGATCCCGACGGCATCATGACCGACGCCGCGGATGGCGAGGTGCTGGGCAACCCGATCGAGAAGGGCTGGCTGCTCTGGCCGCCCATTCGCTATTCCTACGACACCATCTCGAGCGACCTGCCCGGGGCCGCGCCCTCGCCGCCGGACGAGAACCACTGGCTCGGCACCGACGACACCGCGCGCGACGTGCTGGCGCGGGTGATCTACGGCTTCCGGCTGTCGATCCTGTTCACCCTCATCGTGACGCTGCTGACCTCGGTCGTGGGGATCGCGTCGGGGGCGATCCAGGGCTATTTCGGCGGCAAGCTCGACCTGATCTTCCAGCGTGTGATCGAGATCTGGGGCGCGACGCCGGCGCTCTATATCATCATCATCGTCTTCGCGATCCTCGAGCGAAGTTTCTGGATGCTCGTCCTGCTGACCACGCTCTTCGGCTGGACCGCGCTGGTCGGGGTCGTGCGCGCGGAATTCCTGCGGGCGCGCAACTTCGAGTATGTCCGCGCCGCCCGCGCGCTCGGCGTGTCGAACTGGGTCATCATGTTCCGCCACGTTCTGCCCAACGCGATGGTCGCGACGCTCACCATGCTGCCCTTCATCGTCACGGGCACGATCGCCACGCTTGCAACGCTCGACTTCCTGGGTTTCGGCCTGCCCTCCTCCGCGCCGTCGCTAGGCGAGTTGACGCTGCAGGCGAAACAGAACCTCCAGGCACCGTGGCTGGGTTTCACCGCCTTCTTCACCTTCGCCATCATGCTGTCGCTGCTGGTCTTCATCTTCGAGGGTGTGCGCGACGCCTTCGACCCGCGCAAGACCTTCCAGGACCAGGGCGGCACCCATGTGGCGACAACGGCGGAACCGGCAGCCCCGGCCGAGGGCACGGCAGCGCAGACCGCGGAAGACGCCGCCCGCAAGGAGGCCCGATGACCGAGAGCATCCTCGATGTCCGCGACCTGTCGGTCACCTTCAACCAGGACGGGGCCGAAACCCGTGCCGTGCGCGGGGCGGCGTTCTCCATCGGGCGCGGTGAAACCGTCGCGCTGGTCGGCGAGAGCGGCTCGGGCAAATCGGTCACCGCGCTGTCGACGGTGAACCTGCTGCCGGCCAGCGCATCCATCCGCGGCTCGATCCGCTACGAGGGCATGGAGATGGTCGGCGCCTCGACCGCGACGCTGCAACAGGTGCGCGGCAACGACATCAGCTTCATCTTCCAGGAGCCGATGACGAGCCTCAACCCGCTTCATACCATCGAGAAGCAGATCGGAGAGTCGCTCCTGATCCATCGCGGGCTGACCGGCGACAAGGCCCGGGCGCGGATCCTCGAGCTGCTCGAAAAGGTCGGGATCCACGACCCCGCGTCGCGGCTGAATTCCTATCCGCACCAGCTTTCGGGCGGTCAGCGCCAGCGCGTGATGATCGCCATGGCGCTGGCCAACGAACCGGACCTGCTGATCGCCGATGAACCGACGACGGCGCTCGACGTCACGATCCAGGCGCAGATCCTCGACCTGCTGTTCGAGCTGAAGCGCACCGAGAACATGAGCCTGCTCTTCATCACGCACGACCTCGGCATCGTGCGCCGGATCGCGGACCGGGTCTACGTGATGAAGGACGGCGAGATCGTCGAGTCCGGCGCGACCGAGGCGCTGTTCCGTGAACCGGCGCATGCCTACACGCGCAAACTGCTCGGGGCCGAGCCCGCCGGCAGGCCGGACCCGGTGCCCGACGAGTCCGCCGAGGTGGTCCGGACCGAGGCGCTCAAGGTGTGGTTCCCGATCCAGCGCGGTTTCCTGCGCCGGACCGTCGGCCATATCAAGGCGGTCAACGACGCCACGATCGACGTCCGCGCCGGCGAGACGGTGGGGATCGTGGGCGAGTCCGGCTCGGGCAAGACGACACTGGCGCTGGCGATCATGCGGCTGACCTCGTCGCAGGGACGGATCCTCTACCAGGGGCGCGACATTCAGGGCTGGAAATCGCGCCAGCTCCGCCCGCTGCGGCGGGACATGCAGATCGTGTTCCAGGACCCGTTCGGATCACTCAGCCCGCGCATGTCGATCGCGCAGATCGTGGCCGAGGGGCTGACCGTGCACGACATCGACCCGGGACGCCCCCATCGCGAACTGGTGGCCGAGGTGCTCGAGGAGGTCGGGCTGGAGCCCGCGATGATGGATCGCTACCCGCACGAGTTCTCCGGCGGGCAGCGCCAGCGCATCGCGATCGCCCGCGCCATGATCCTGCGGCCGAAACTGCTGGTGCTGGACGAGCCCACATCCGCGCTCGACATGACGGTGCAGGTGCAGATCGTCGATCTCCTGCGTGATCTCCAGCGGCGCCACGGGCTTGCCTATCTCTTCATCAGCCACGACCTGAAGGTGGTGCGCGCCCTCAGCCACAAGGTGGTGGTGATGAAAGAGGGCGACATCGTCGAATGGGGCAGCAGCGACGAGATCTTCGACGCGCCGAAGACCGAATATACGCGGTCCCTGATGGCGGCGGCGTTCGACCTGACGCCCTGGGGGCGCGCCAGCGCCTGAGCGCGGCTCAGATCGCCGAGCTGTGGCCCTTGCCGGAGAGCGTGTAGGCGTCGAAGGCCCGCGCGATCATCCGGGTCAGCGCCCGGCCCTCATGCGGGATCTCGATGATGCGCTCCTTGAGCTTCATCGCGCCCGGGAATTTCCGCGCCGCCGTCTCGGCCGGCTGTTGCAGCGTGCCCGGCGCGGCCCCGCATTCGGACTCGATCGCGTCGAGATCGGCGCGGAACTGGCACATCAACTCCTCGATCACGCGGCCGCGCACACAATCCTCGCCCTTGAAGACATGACCGCGCGCGGTGGCGAGTCCGCCGCCGCGCACCATGCGCTGATAGTCGGCGGTCTTGCTGGCGTTCTGCGCATAGCCCTGCCGGAAGCGCGAAATCGCCGAGGCCCCCAGCCCGACAAGGGTGCGTGCCTGGTCGTCGGTGTAGCCCTGGAAGTTCCGCCTCAGCGTGCCGTTCTGCAGGGCAAGATCGAGCCCGTCGCCGGGTTTCGCGAAATGGTCGATGCCGATCTCGCGATAGCCGGCCCAGACAAAGAGCCGTCGCGCCGTGTCGTAGAGATGCAGGCGCGACTCGGGCGTGGGCAGCGCCTTGACCGGGATCATCGTCTGGCGCCGCGCCATCCACGGCACATGCGCATACCCGTAGAGCGCGACCCGGTCCGGCTCCAGCTCCAGCAGCTTTCTGGTGCTGTCGGCGATCCTGGCGTTGTCCTGGAAGGGCAGCCCGTAGAGGATATCCGCGTTCAGACTGCGGATGCCGCGCGCGCGCAGCGCCTGCACGGCGTCGCGCGTGACCTCGAAGCTTTGCACGCGGCCGATGACTTTCTGGATCTCGGGATCGAAATCCTGCACCCCGATCGAGGCACGGTTCATGCCGGCGTCGGCCAGCGCGTCGAGCCGCGCCGAATCGATCTCGTTCGGATCGATCTCGACCGAGAATTCCGCGTCCCGGGCGAAGGGGAACTCTGCCGTGACGGTCGCCGCCAGGTCGGAGATCATCTCGGCGGGCAGGATCGTCGGCGTGCCACCGCCCCAGTGCAGCCGGCTCAGCCGCACGTCATCGGGCAGCGCGGCGCGCACGCGCGCGATTTCCTGCTTGAGCGTTTCGACATAGAGCCGCACCGGCAGATCGTTCGTCACACCCTGGGTTCGGCAGGCGCAGAACCAGCACAATTTGCGGCAGAACGGCACATGCAAATATAACGAAACCGCATCCCCGTCGGGCACAGCCGCCAGCCAGCGCCCGAAATCATTGGCATCCACGTCGTCCGAGAAATGCGGCGCCGTGGGATAGCTGGTGTAACGCGGGACCTTGGCGTCAAAGAGCCCCAACCGCGCGAGTTGCGATTCATGTTTCATCGTCATACCTTATGAGTGTAAACGCGCCGATCATCCTTGATCGAAATCAAACCGAGGAAGTCATGGCCGATACCGGCTTGGCCGAGGTCCACGTCAAGTGCTCTAGCTGCCCGATCCGTCATCGGGCCGTCTGCTCGCGTTGCGAGCAGGACGAGCTCGATGTCCTCGACCGTATCAAGTATTACAGAGACTTTACGCCCGGCCAGACGATCGTTTGGGCGGGTGACGAAATGGATTTCGTGGCCTCCGTGGTGACGGGGATCGCGACTTTGTCCCATACCATGGAAGACGGGCGGCGGCAGATGGTGGGGCTGCTTTTGCCCAGCGATTTCCTGGGCCGCCCCGGTCGCGAGACCGCGCCTTACGACGTGGTGGCCACCAGCAAGATCACGCTGTGCTGTTTCCGCAAGGGCCCGTTCGAGGAACTCCTGCGCTCGACGCCGTCCATCAACCAGAGGCTGCTGGAAATGACGCTCGACGAGCTCGACGCGGCGCGGGAATGGATGCTGATCCTCGGCCGCAAGACGGCCCGCGAGAAGATCGCGAGCCTGCTCGCGATCATCGGGCGCCGGGACGCCAGCCTCAACATGTCGACGGCCGATGGCCGGCTGGTTTTCGACCTGCCCCTGACACGCGAGGCGATGGCGGATTACCTCGGCCTGACGCTCGAGACCGTCAGTCGCCAGATCTCGGCACTGAAGCGCGACGGCGTGATTCAGATCGAGGGCAACCGCCACGTCACCGTGCCGGATTTCCAGCGCCTGATCGAGGAAACCGGCGACGACACGGATGGTGGCCTGATCGCGTGATCCGAACGCGCGGGGGCAGCGCCCCCGCCTGGCCCGGGTCAGTGGGCCATCAGCACCGGAAGCTCGGATTCGGCCAGCATGTCGCGGGTCGCACCGCCGAGGATCGACTCGCGGAAGCGCGAGTGTCCGTAGGCCCCCATCACGATCAGGTCGGCGCCCTCGTCCGTGGCGTGGCGCATCAGCACGTCCGACACCTTCGGCATGGTCTTGGGCAGCACCGAGGCCTCGACCGAGATGTCGTGGCGCGACAGCATGCGGCAAAGCTCGGCCCCCGGGTCGGCCTGTTCCGAGGAGTGCTGGTAAGGATCGATGATCGCCACGTCGACCTCGTCGGCGGCCTGGAGAATCGGCATCGCGGCGCGGATCGCCGACAGCGCCTCGACGCTTTCGTTCCAGCCGATCACCACCTTCTTGCCAAAGCGCGCCATCGGCTTGCCCGGCACGACGAGCACCGGGGCGTTACCCTCGAAAAGCGCGGCCTCGAGAACGGCGGCGTCCTCGACCTCGTTGTCGCCGCCATAGGGCTTCGAGAGCACCACGAGATCATTGTAGCGGGCGGTCTGCCCCACAACCTCGGCGATCGCGCCGATCTGGACCACGGCGGCGCGCACGGCATAGGGAATGTCCTCGCCCTTGAGCCGCGCCTCGACGGCGTCATGTGCCGCCTGCGCCTCTTCGCGGGCCCTCGCGATGCCCTGTTCGAGCAGGGCCGGCGACGCGGTGTCGAAATAATAGCCCACCTGAACACGATCGACCCCGAGGCACAGCACGTCCAGATGCCCGCCTTCCTGACGGGCAATCTGCACCGCCGAGTCGAGCGCCTCGGGCTTCACCGTCTCGCCAAGTGTGACCGTCAGTATCGATTTGTAGGCCATGTCGCGTTTTCTCCCATTCGCGTTGGTTTTTGCACGCTAGGCGCCCACTATCGAGGCTTCCTTGATATGGGTCAAAGTGCGTCCACGGCCCTTTTGACATGGATCAAGGCAAGCCGCGACGCGATCGGCAGGTTCGCGGCGTAGAAACCGTGCGTGACCGGGCGTGGATTCGGTTGCGAAATATAACGAGGGGACGTGCGATGTGGGATTATCTCAAACTCGCTCTTCTGGCAGTGATCGCGCTTCTGGCGGCGATCGCGGCCAACTACGCCCGTGACCTTGCCTACCTGGTGAACGCTTTGACGATCATGCTGGTGGCAGGCGGGCTTTTCCTGTGGGTGCTCCGCAGGACAGACGAGCCAAAACCGGCGGCCGTCGAAACCGGCTACATGGACGGCGTCGTGCGCTACGGCGTGATCGCGACCGCCCTGTGGGGCGTCGTTGGCTTCCTGGTCGGAACCTTCATCGCATTCCAGCTGGCCTTTCCGCAGCTCAACTTCGAGTGGGCGCAAGGCTACATGAACTTCGGGCGGCTGCGGCCGCTGCACACCTCGGCCGTGATCTTCGCCTTCGGCGGCAACGCGCTGATCGCGACCTCGTTCTACGTTGTCCAGCGCACCAGCGCCGCCCGGCTCTGGGGCGGCAACCTCGCCTGGTTCGTGTTCTGGGGCTACCAGCTGGTCATCGTCCTGGCCGCGACCGGTTACCTGCTGGGCGCCACGCAGTCCAAGGAGTACGCCGAGCCCGAATGGTACGTCGACTGGTGGCTGACCATCGTCTGGGTGGTCTACCTGGCCGTGTTCCTCGGCACGATCATCAAGCGGAAGGAACCCCACATCTACGTGGCGAACTGGTTCTACCTCTCGTTCATCGTCACGATCGCCATGCTGCACGTCTTCAACAACCTGTCGATCCCGGTGTCGCTCTTCGGCTCGAAGTCGGTGCAGGTCTTCTCGGGCGTGCAGGACGCCATGACCCAGTGGTGGTACGGCCACAACGCGGTGGGCTTCTTCCTGACGGCGGGCTTCCTCGGGATGATGTACTACTTCGTGCCGAAGCAGGCCGAACGCCCGGTCTACAGCTACAAGCTGTCGATCGTGCACTTCTGGGCGCTGATCTTCCTCTATATCTGGGCCGGCCCGCACCACCTGCACTACACGGCGCTGCCCGACTGGGCCTCGACGCTCGGCATGGTGTTCTCGGTCGTGCTCTGGATGCCCAGCTGGGGCGGCATGATCAACGGCCTGATGACGCTCTCGGGCGCCTGGGACAAGCTGCGCACAGATCCGATCATCCGGATGATGGTCGTCTCGGTCGGCTTCTACGGCATGTCCACCTTCGAGGGCCCGATGATGTCGATCAAGGCGGTGAACTCGCTCAGCCACTACACCGACTGGACGATCGGCCACGTGCACTCCGGTGCGCTCGGCTGGAACGGCATGATCACCTTCGGCGCGCTCTACTTCCTGGTGCCGCGGCTCTGGAACCGCGAGCGGCTCTATTCGCTCAGCCTGGTGTCCTGGCACTTCTGGCTCGCCACCATCGGCATCGTGCTCTACGCCGCGTCGATGTGGGTCACGGGCATCATGGAAGGCCTGATGTGGCGCGAGGTCGACAGCCAGGGCTTCCTGGTCAACGCCTTCGCCGACACCGTGAGCGCCAAGTTCCCGATGTACGTCGTCCGCGCGCTTGGCGGGGTGCTCTACATCGCCGGGGCGCTGATCATGTGCTACAACCTCTGGATGACCGTCGTTCGCGGGCAGGCGAAAGCCTCTGCCCCGGCCGCGGCTCCGGCTGAATGAAGGAGGGCCGGATGTCCATTCTCAGCAAGCATAAGGTAATCGAGAAGAACGCGACGCTGTTGCTCGTTCTCAGCTTCCTGGTGGTCACCGTCGGCGGCATCGTCGAGATCGTGCCCCTGTTCTACCTGCAGAACACGATCGAGAAGGTGAAGGGCATGCGCCCCTACGCACCGCTGGAACTGGCCGGGCGCGACATCTACATCCGCGAGGGCTGCTACGTCTGCCACAGCCAGATGATCCGCCCGATGCGCGACGAGGTCGAGCGTTACGGCCATTACAGCCTGGCGGCGGAGTCGATGTACGACCACCCGTTCCAGTGGGGCTCCAAGCGGACCGGGCCGGACCTGGCCCGCGTCGGCGGCCGCTACTCGGACGAGTGGCATGTCGATCACATGATCGATCCGCAGTCCGTGGTGCCGGAATCGGTGATGCCGAAATACGGCTTCCTGATGAACCGCGAGATCGACGGCGAGTACATCGAGGATCTGATGCGGACCAACCGCATGGTCGGGGTGCCCTACACCGACGAGATGCTCGAGAACGCCGTGGCCGACTTCCGGGTTCAGGTGGAGCCCTTCGGCGACACCGACGGCCTGCTGGCGCGCTATCCGAAAGCACAGGTTCGCAATTTCGACGGGCAGCCCGAGCTGACCGAGATGGACGCGCTGATCGCCTATCTCCAGATGCTGGGCACGCTGGTGGACTTCTCCACCTTCACCCCGGTCGCGAACCGCTGAGGAGACGGGAATGGAGACCTACTCGATCCTTCGCCAATTCGCCGACAGCTGGATGATGCTTTTCCTGCTGCTGTTCTTCCTCGGCGTGGTTGTCTGGGCGTTTCGCCCGGGCAGCCGGGCGAAGCATCGCGACATCGCCAACATTCCCTTCCGGCATGAAGACAAACCCGCGGACACCGACTCTCACGGGGACGGTGATCGGTCCAAGGAGACGCGGAAATGAGCAAGAAAACCGAAAACCAGGAACCGGATACCACCGGCCACGAGTGGGACGGGATCAAGGAATACGACAACCCCATGCCGCGCTGGTGGCTCTGGACTTTCTACGCCACGATCATCTGGGGCGTGGCCTACACCATCGCCTACCCGGCCTGGCCGCTGATCAAGGAGGCTACCCCCGGCCTGCTCGGCTACAGCACCCGGGCCGAGGTCGCCGAGGAAATCCAGCGCTTCGAAGAGATGAACGCCCCGCTTGACCAGAAGCTGGTCGCGACCGAGCTGGCCACCGTCCCCGACGACGCCGAGCTGCACAGCTACGCCGTCAACGGCGGCGCGGCGGTGTTCCGCACCTGGTGCGCGCAGTGCCACGGTTCCGGCGCGGCGGGGGCCAAGGGCTACCCGAACCTGCTGGATGACGCCTGGCTCTGGGGCGGTTCGCTGGAGGAGATCGAATACACCGTCGCCCACGGCATCCGGAACGAGCAGGATCCCGACGCCCGCTGGTCGCAGATGCCGGCCTTCGGCGAGATCCTCGAGGAACAGCAGATCAGCGAGGTCGTGCATTATGTCCGGCAGATGTCCGGCCAGGAGCACGACGCCGACCTGGCTGCCGCGGGCGAGACCGTCTACCTGGACAACTGCGCCGCCTGCCACATGGAAGACGGCACCGGCGACACCTTCCAGGGCGCGCCGAACCTCACCGACGCCATCTGGCTCTATGGCGGGGACGTCGAGACGCTGACCGAAACGGTGGCCTACAGCCGCTTCGGCGTGATGCCGCCCTGGAACGAGCGTCTGACGGAAGCCGAGATCGACCAGGTCACGCTCTACGTCCACCAGTTGGGCGGCGGGGAATAAGTTTCTCCCGAACCCGGGGGGCACGTTCCCCCGGCACTGCACCGGCCCCTTTTCCTGTTCGCGCGTTTCTCGGGGGGGCCGGTGCTTTTTTTCCGGGTCAGCCCTTGCGGGAAAAGATCCGGCGCCACCCGCCGCCAGCCGCCTGCGAAGAGGCCTCGGCGCGCGATGCAATCATGAAAGTCTGAGCGTAAATCCCGATCATGGCGGGCCTCCTTTCCTGTGGTATCTGCCCTTGCATATCGTCCCAAAGGGTCCAGATTGCGAGTCAGGAAAAATTCCAACATGAAAGTCTGGCTTTCAGATGAACTGGCGTCGCCTCCCCCCGCTCCACGCGCTCCGCGCCTTCGCCGCCCTGGCCGAACATGGCAGCCTCTCCGCCGCCGGCACGGCGCTCAATGTCAGCCATGCGGCGGTCGGCCAGCAGGTGCGCGCGCTCGAAGCCCATCTCGGCCTGCGGCTGGTCGAGAAATCCGGCCGCAGCCTTGAGCTGACCCCGGCGGGCGCCCGGCTCGCCGACACGCTGAGCGGCGCTTTCGCGGCCATCGGACGCGAGGTCGACGACATCACCGGCGCCGACGCCGACCGGCCTCTGCAGGTCTCCACCACCCCGACCTTCGCGGCCAACTGGCTCCTGCCCCGGATCGCGGATTTCCATGGCCGCCACCCCGAGATCGACGTCATGCTGAACCCGACCCCTCAACTGGTCGCGCTGGAGCCAGGCGGCATCGATATCGCGATCCGTTTCGGGCGCGGCGACTGGCCGGGGTTGGACTGCGCGCAGTTGCTGTCGACCGATCTCGCCATCGTCGCCAGCCGCAGCCTGATCGGCGATCGTGACATCCGCACCCCGGCGGAGTTGCTGGACTACCCCTGGCTGCAGGAACTCGGCACCACCGAGGTCACCGACTGGCTGAAGCGCATGGGCGTGACAGAGGGACGCGTCCGCACCATGACCCATGTGCCGGGCAACCTGGTTCTGGACGGCGTCCGGCGCGGCACCGGCATCTCGGCCACGACCCGCGCCTTCATCGAGGACGATATCGCGGCTGGCCGGTTGCGCGTGCTCTTCGAGGAACCACAGCCGGGATCGGGGTATCACATCGTGACCCGCCCGGGCGTCCTGCGCCCCTCTGCCAAGGCCTTCGCCGCCTGGCTGCGCCGGCAGGCCGCGGCCTGAGCCCCGGCGCCTTTCCGGGGCAGGCACGTCAAATCATAGGTTTGCCGTGCATATTTTGATCTGGGTCAATGCCACCCGCGCCGGGCCCTGCCAAAACGAGCCAAACCTGCAGGTCTGTCCGGAGTATCTTCGTGGCCGTTTCGGAAAAGCTTCCCCCCCGCCTCTACGCCGCACGCGAGCCGATCTTCCCGCGCCGGGTCTCGGGTCAGTTCCGCACGCTGAAATGGTGGATCATGGCGGTTACGCTGGGCATCTACTATCTCACGCCCTGGATTCGCTGGGACCGGGGGCCCAACCTGCCCGACCAGGCGGTGCTGGTGGATCTCGCCGACCGGCGTTTCTTCTTCTTCTGGATCGAGATCTGGCCGCACGAGTTCTATTTCATCGCCGGCTTGTTGATCATGGCGGGCCTGGGGCTCTTTCTCTTCACCTCGGCCCTTGGACGGGTCTGGTGCGGCTATACCTGTCCGCAGACGGTCTGGACCGATCTTTTCATTCTCGTCGAACGCTGGATCGAAGGCGACCGCAACAAGCGCGTCCGGCTCTGGAACGCGCCCATGTCCTTTCGCAAGGCCCGGCTGAGGGTCACGAAATGGACGGTCTGGCTGCTGATCGCCGTCGCGACCGGCGGTGCCTGGGTGTTCTATTTCGCGGATGCTCCCACGCTCTTGCAGAGCCTCCTGACCTTCGACGCGCCGCCGGTCGCCTATGGCACCATCGGCGTTCTGACCGCGACGACCTTCGTCTTCGGCGGGTTCATGCGCGAACAGATCTGTATCTATGCCTGCCCCTGGCCGCGCATCCAGGCCGCCATGATGGACGAGGACACGATCACGGTGGCCTACCGCGAATGGCGTGGCGAACCGCGCGGCAAACACCGCAAGGGGCCGGAGGCCGACAAGCTGGGCGACTGCATCGACTGCATGGCCTGCGTGAACGTCTGCCCGATGGGCATCGACATCCGCGACGGCCAGCAACTCGAATGCATCACCTGCGCGCTCTGCATCGACGCCTGTGACGACGTGATGGAGAAGATCGGCAAGCCGCGCGGGCTGATCGACTACATCGCGCTCTCCGACGAGCCCCGCGAACGCGAGGGGCAGCCGCCCAAGGCCGTATGGAAGCACGTCTTCCGTCCCCGCACGATGCTTTATACCGTCCTCTGGGCGGCGATCGGGCTCGGGCTCGTGGTGGCGCTCTTCATTCGCCCCGAGATCGACATGACCGTCGCCAAGACCCGGAACCCGGTCAACATCGTGCTGTCCGACGGGGCGATCCGCAACAGCTACGACGTCCGCCTGCGCAACAAGCACGGCGAGGCACGCCCGTTCCGGCTGTCAGTCAGCAGCGAGGCCCCGCTGAACATCGAGGTCGAGGGCGCCGGCGGCGATGCGACCGTCACGGTGCCGCCCGACTCGACGCTGCAGCAGCGGGTCTACGTGGTCGCGCCGGCAGGCACGGCCGCCGCGACGACCGAACGCACGGAGATCCGGCTCTGGATCACCGACCAGATCAACGAGGAACGGTCCTACGAGGACACCCATTTCAACGGGAGAGCGCAATGACGACCGACACCGGCAAACCACTGACCGGCCGCAAGGTTCTGGCCATCGCCGTGGCAGCCTTTGGCGTCATCATCACGGTCAACATCGTCATGGCCTGGCAGGCGGTCAGCACCTTCCCCGGGCTCGAGGTCAAGAACAGCTACGTCGCCAGCCAGAAATTCGAGGAACGCCGCACCGCGCAGGAGGCGCTTGGCTGGACGCTCGACACGCAATACGCGGCGGGGCTGCTGACGCTGGACTTCACCGGGCCCGACGGCCGCGGGCCGGAGATCACCGATCTCTCCGTTCTGGTTGGCCGCACGACCGAGTCCCGCGACGACATCCGCCCGGAAATGGCCGGCGTCCAGGGCCGGTTCACGGCCCCGATGGATCTCGACTACGGCAAGTGGCTCGTGCGGGTCGAGGCCACATCCGCCGACGGCACCGTCTTCCGACAGCGCCGGGACATTTTCGTGGGCCGCTGAGATGAGCGACACCGCGCGCCCCTCGGTCGCCGCCTGCCCCGCCTGCGTGGCGACGCCTCCACGCCCGGAGTCCGCGCCTGAAAAACCCGGCCGGCTGATGCTGTCGCTGCCGGGCATTCACTGCGCCGGCTGCATCGCGACCGTCGAGAAGGGGCTCAACGCCCTGCCGGGTGTGCACGAGGCCCGCGTGAACCTGACGCTCAAGCGCGCGGCGGTGGATGCCGACGCCGACATCACCGCCGAGGACCTCGTCGCCGAACTCGACCGGCTGGGCTACGAGGCGCATGAACTCGACCCGGGCACCATCGCCGCGACCGAAACCGACAGCGCCGGCCGCGACCTGCTGATGCGGCTGGCGGTGGCGGGTTTTGCCATGATGAACGTCATGCTGCTCTCGGTCGCGGTCTGGTCGGGCGCCGAGGACGCCACCCGCGACCTGATGCACTGGATCTCGGCGATGATCGCGCTGCCGGCGGTCGCCTTCTCGGCGCGGCCCTTCTTCGTCAACGCGCTCTCCGCCCTGTCCGCCCGCCGGCTCAACATGGACGTGCCGATCTCGCTCGCGATCATCCTCGCCGCCGGCATGTCGCTTTACGAAACGGCCATGTCGGGGCGCCACGCCTATTTCGACGCCGCGCTGTCGCTGACATTCTTCCTTCTCGGCGGGCGCTATCTCGATCATCGCACCCGCGCCACCGCGCGGTCCGCCGCGCAGGAACTGGCCGCCCTCGAGGTGCCACGCGCCGTGAAGCTCGAGGACGGCAGGGAAGTCGTCACGCCGATCGCGGAACTGGCCATCGGCGACCGCGTCGTGGTCAAGCCCGGGGCGCGCGTGCCGGTGGACGGCGTCGTCGAGGTCGGGACCAGCGAAATCGACCGCGCCCTCCTGACGGGCGAAAGCCTGCCGGTCTTCGCCGGCCCCGACAGCGATGTGGCCGCGGGCGAACAGAACCTGACCGGCCCGCTGACGGTGCGCGTCACCGCGCGGGGCGAGGACACCCGGCTTCACAAGATCGCGGACCTGGTCGCGCTGGCCGAAACGGCGCGCAACCGCTACACCTCGCTCGCCGACCGCGCGGCGGCGGCTTATGCGCCGGGGGTCCATCTTCTGGCGCTTTTCGCCTTCGCCGGGTGGATGATCGCGTCGGGCGACATGCGGCTGTCCATCAACATCGCCATCGCCACGCTGATCATCACCTGCCCCTGCGCGCTGGGGCTGGCCGTGCCCGCGGTGACCACCGCGGCCAGCGGGCGGCTTTTCCGCAAGGGTGTCCTGCTGAAGAGCGCCACCGCGCTGGAACGGCTGGCCGAGATCGACACCGTGGTGTTTGACAAGACCGGCACGCTGACGCTCGGCACCCCCGAGATGCAGGGGCTCCGGGACCATGCACGCACGGATCTCGCGCTGGCCGCGGCGCTGGCCGCCGGGTCGTCGCACCCGCTGGCCCAGGCGCTGGCCGGGGCGGCCGCGGCCGACGGCGTCACGCCGGCCGATGTGTCGGAGATCCGCGAGGTGCCCGGCTATGGCGTCCAGGCGCAATGGGGCGGGCAGCGCGTGCGGCTCGGCCGCGCCAGCTGGGTCGGCGCAGAGGCCGCCGCCGAGGGCCCGGCCACCTGGCTCCAGGTCGGCGATGCCCCGCCGGTCCGGTTCGATTTCACCGACGAGCTGCGACCGGGCGCGGCGGAGGCGATCGGGGCGCTGCGCGGGGCCGGCTGCCGAGTCATGCTGATCTCGGGCGACAGCGACCGCGCCGTTGCCGCCACCGCCGACCGGCTTGGCATCGCGCTCCACGAAGCCGGCGCGCTGCCAGAGGACAAGGCGGGCCGAATCGAGGCGCTGCACCGGGAAGGCCACAAGGTTCTGATGGTCGGCGACGGGCTCAACGATACCGGCGCGCTGGCCGCGGCGCATGTCTCGATCTCGCCGGCTTCGGCGCTGGACGCGGCGCGGGTAGCCTCGGACATCGTGCTGTTGAACGGCGACCTGACCGTGCTGGGCGATTGCCTCGTCACCGCCCGGTCCGCGACCAAGCGGATACGCGAGAATTTCGGGATCGCGACCGCCTATAACGCCATCGCCATCCCGATCGCGCTGGCGGGCTTCGCGACGCCGCTTGCCGCGGCTTTGGCGATGTCGATCTCGTCGATCACGGTGTCGCTCAATGCCCTCCGACTGCGCTAGGGTCAGGGCATGGACGTTCTGACATACCTGATTCCAATCTCGCTGGTGCTCGGCGGCATTGGCCTCGCGGCCTTCTTCTGGGCGCTCAAGACACGCCAGTTCGAGGATCCCGACGGCGACGCCCAGCGCATCCTGCGCACCGATTACGACGAGGAGCCCAAAGAGGACTGAGGCGCCAGCGCGGGGGTGACAGCCCCCGTCCGCTGATCCATAAGGTGCCTCGTAACAGGCCAGCCGCAGGATCACGCCACCGTCATGAGCCACACCGCCCCGCGCCACCGGTCGGCCGTCGCCCTGGCCTGCAACGACGCCTATGCACCCTACGCCTTCTTCGTGGCCGACCAGATCGCCCGGCTGCATCCGGAGCGCAGCTTCGACATCTGCATCGCGATGCCGGATCCGCCGGCACCGCCGGCGTCTCTGGCCCGGCACGACATCCGGCTGCTGCGCTTCGCCGACGGCAACCCCTTCGACGATGGTCCCAATCCCGGGCGGCACGGCGGCGCGGCCTATCT
>CAJXYS010000041.1 GCA_913063035.1 uncultured Maritimibacter sp.
GGGCGCGCCGCCCAGGCCGGCTGCGCGGTGCGCGCGGCGGCCACGGCCGCGTCGGCGGCGGCCCGGTCCAGCACGGGGCGTTCGAGATAGACCGATCCGTCGATCGGCGAGATGCATGTCAGCGTCTTGGTCACGGCAGTCCTTTCCGCGTTTCTCGGTGTGTCGGGGTTCAGGCCCGCTCGAAGCCGCGCGCGATTTCCCAGTCGGTCACGACGCGGTCGAACTCCTCCTGCTCCCAGCGGGCGCAGCGGGCGTAATGGTCGATGACGTCGTCGCCCATCGCCGCGCGCAGCATCCCCGAGCCGTCGAGCGTCTCGGTGGCCGCGCGCAGGGTGCCGGGGATCTCGCCGCCTTCGACGTCCTCGTAGACGTCGCCGCGGATCGGCGGGGCCAGTTCCAGCTTGTCCTCGATGCCGCGGATGCCGGCGGCGATCAACCCGGCAAGCGCCAGGTAGGGGTTCATGTCAGAGCCGCCGATGCGGCATTCGACCCGCACGGCCTTGGTGCCCTCGCCGCAGAGCCGGAAGCCGGCGGTGCGGTTGTCGACCGACCAGACGGTGCGGGTCGGCGCGAAGGTGCCCTTCATGAAGCGCTTGTAGCTGTTCACATAGGGCGCGAGGAACCAGGTATAGTCGGGCGCATAGGCGATCTGCCCGGCCATGAAGTGGCGCATCAGCTGCGACATGCCGTGGTCGCCGTCGGGATCGTGGAAGGCCGGCGCCCCGTCCTGCCAGAGCGACATGTGCACATGGCTGGAGCTGCCGACCTTGTCGGCGTGCCATTTCGGCAGGAAGCTCGCGGCATGGCCCTGCTGCCAGGCGATTTCCTTGGTGGCGTGCTTGGCGATGGTGTGCCAGTCGGCGCAGTTCATCGCGCCCGAATAGCGGATGTTCAGCTCTTCCTGACCGGTCTCGGCCTCGCCCTTGCTGTTCTCGACGGGAACCCCGGCCGCGTAGAGCGTATTGCGGAGCCGCCGCATGACCGACTCTTCCCGGGTGGTCTGCAGGATGTGGTAATCCTCGTTGTAGCCACTGATCGGGTCCAGGTCGCGGAAGCCGGATTTGCGGATCTCCTCGTAGCTTTGCCTGAAGAGGAAGAACTCGAGCTCGGTCGAGGTGCCGGTCGTGTAGCCCATCTCGGCCAGCCGCGCGACCTGGCGTTTCAGGACCGCGCGCGGGCTGTGCGGCACGTCCTCGTGGGTGTGATGGTCCAGCACGTCGCAGAGCACCATCGCCGTGCCCTCGAGCCAGGGCACGGGCCGCAGCGTATCGAGATCGGGCTTCATCACGTAGTCGCCATAGCCCGCCGACCAGCTGGTGGCGGCGTAGCCGTCGGGCGTCGCCATCTCGAGATCGGTGGCCAGCAGGTAGTTGCAGCAATGGGTCTCGTCATGGGCGACGTCGACGAAATGCTGCGCATGAAAGCGCTTGCCCATCAGGCGGCCCTGCATGTCGACGAGGCAGACGAGCACGGTGTCGATGTCGCCCCGGGCGACCTGGTCCTTGAGGGTTTCGAATGTCAGAGGCGCGGCCATGGGGGTATCCTGTCTCGGCTGTGGCATGTGGCGAAGGCCCCGGCGGTCACGCGCCGGAGCCTCCGGTCATCGGGACGCGCCGCGCCGGTCGGGCGCGGCGCAGGGGGCGTCAGGTGTCGTAGCGGTAGGGCCGCCCGGCCTTCTGCATCACATCGTTGTATTCCTGGATGATGCCGACCACCTTCTCGCGGATCGGGTCGCCCTCGGTCAGCTCGGCCCAGAACGCCTTGGCCGCGGTCTCGACCTGCGCCCATTCCTCGTCCGGGATCGAGGTCAGCTGCATCTTCTCGCCGTTGACGCGCAGCGCGGCCTCGCCGCCCCAGTACCACCACTGGCGGTAGTAGTGCGACTGCTCCATGCAGACGGTCAGCAGCGTCTTCAGGCGATCCGGCAGCTCGTCCCAGCGGGCCTGGTTGGCGAAGAAGTGCCCGATCCAGGCGCCCGAGATGTTGTTGGTGAGGAAGTAATCGGTCACGTCGGCCCAGCCCACCGTGTAGTCCTCGGTGATGCCCGACCAGGCGATCCCGTCAAGCTCGCCGGTCTGCACGGCGACCTCGATGTCCTCCCAAGGCAGCGTCACCGGCACCACGCCGAACTGGCTGAGGAAGCGGCCCGCCGTGGGGAAGGTGAAGACGCGCTTGCCCTTGAGATCCTCGAGCGAGCGGATCGGGTCCTTGGTGGCGAAGTGGCAGGGATCCCAGGAGCCCGCCGAGATGTGCTTGACGCCGACCTTGGCGTATTCCTCTTCCCAGATCTCCTTCAGGCCGTACTGGTTGAACAGCACCGGCACGTCGAGCGAGTAGCGCGTGCCGAAGGGGAAATAGCCGCCGAAGACGCGCACGGCCGTCGGCGAGGCCATGGAGTCGTCATCGGACTGCACCGCGTCGATGGTGCCGCGCTGCATGGCGCGGAACAGCTCGCCCGTGGGCACCAGCTGGTCGGCGAAATAGAGCTCGATCTCCATCTCGTCGCCCGCGATCTGGTTGAACTTGTCGATCGCCGGCTTGACGACATGCTCGGCGAGCGCGGCGCCGGCATAGGTCTGCATCCGCCAGACGATCTTGGATTGCGCGATGGCCGGCGTGGCGAGCGTGGCGCCGACGGCACCGACCCCCGCGGTCGAGAGGAACTTACGTCTTGTCGTGGTCATTGTCTTCTCTCCTATTGGTTGATGGCCCCGTTCGCCGGGGTTCTCGGGTTAATTTCCGTAGACCACCCCGGGCAGCCAGAGCGCGATGTCCGGGAAGGCCATGATCAGTGCAAGCGCGCCCGCCATCACCAGCACGAAGGGCAGGATCGAGCGGTAGATGTCACGCAGCCCGATTTCGGGCGGCGCCATGGCGCGCATCAGGAACAGGTTGTAGCCGAAGGGCGGGGTCATGTAGGCGATCTGCGTGGTGATGGTGTAGAGCACACCGTACCAGATCAGGTCGAAGCCCAGCTGATCGACCAGCGGCACGTAGAGCGGCGCGACGATCACCAGCATCGCCGTGTCGTCGAGGAAGGTTCCCATCAGGATGAAGCTGAGCTGCATCAGGATCAGGATCGTCCACGGGCTGAGCCCCATCTGCTGGGTGAAGAGCCCCTCGATCGCGCGCACCGCGCCCAGCCCGTCGAAGATCGCGCCGAAGGCCAGCGCGGCCATGATGATCCACATGAACATGCACGAGACGCCCAGCGTCTTGCGCACCGAGTTCTCGAAGACCTCGCGCGTCATCCGTCCCTTGAGCACCGCCGCGGCGAAGGCCGTCAGCGCGCCGATCGCCGAGCTTTCCACCAGCGAGGTCCAGCCGTTGACGAAGGGCACCATCATCGCCGCGAAGATGCCCAGCGGCAGCAGGCCCGCGCCCAGCAGGCGGAACTTCTCGGCCCGGCTGATCTGCTCGCGCTCGGACTCGGGCAGGACAGGGCCCAGATGGGGCTGCAGCCGGCAGCGGATCGCCACGTAGAGGATGAACATCGCCGCCATCATCAGCCCCGGCAGCACCCCCGCGAGCCAGAGCTGGCCCACCGGCTGGCGCGCGATCATGGCATAGAGCACCAGCACCACCGAGGGCGGCACGAGGATGCCGAGACTCGATCCTGCCTGGATCACCCCCGTCACCATGGTCTTGTCATAGCCCCGGCGCAGAAGTTCGGGCAGCGCGATGGTCGCACCGATGGCCATGCCCGCGACCGAGAGCCCGTTCATCGCCGAGATCAGCACCATCAGCCCGATGGTTCCGATCGCCAGCCCGCCCCGCACAGGCCCCATCCAGACATGGAACATCCGGTAGAGATCGTCGGCGATCCGGCTTTCGGACAGGATATACCCCATGAAGATGAACATCGGCAGCGTCAGCAGCGGATACCACTTCATCAGCTTCATCGCCGCCGAGAAGGGTATCGCGACGCCGCCCGTCCCCCAGAGCATGACCCCGGCGATCGCGCCCACGAACCCGATCGCCGCGAAGACGCGCTGGCCGGTCATCAGCATCAGCATCATCGAGGCGAACATCACCAGGGCGATCATGTCGTGCGACATCAGATCTCTTCTCCACGGATACGGAACAGGTCACGGACAAGCTCCGCCAGCGCCTGGAGGATCATCATCACGATGCCGATCATCAGGACCGTCTTGATCGGCCAGAGATACGGCCGCCAGGCGGTCGGGCTGCGCTCCATGTGGCCGAACATCTCGGCGGCGGCGCCCACCCCCTCGGTCACCAGCGTCACCAGAAGATCGCGGAAGAAGGCAAAGGGCTCCATCCCGAAATAGCCCAGCGAATAGGCTGTGGACTCGACCCCGCCGAGGAACAGGATCACGAGATAGAAGAGCAGGAAGAACACCGTGAAGGCATCGACCCAGGCCTTGGTGCGTGGCGTCCAGCTGCCATAGAACAGGTCCATGCGGACATTGGCCCCCTGCTGCAGCGAATAGGGCCCGCCCAGGATGTAATAGGCCACCATGGTGAACTGCGCCGTCTCAAGCGTCCAGAGCGACGGCAGCAGGAAGGTCTTGGAAAAGGACGACCAGAGCAGGATGCCGATCAACACGAAGATCAGGTACATCGCGATCCGCCCGAGCCGGCGGTTCACCGCGTCGACACGGCGCACGTAGCCCCGCGCGATCCGGCCGGGCAGGCTGTGGCGCGCGGCCTCGCTCATCCGGTGCCTCCCCTGCCGGCGGCGGCATCCGCATCGGCATCGGCGAAACAGGCGGCCAGCGCGGTGCCGAGCATGCCGGCGAGCCCGTCGGCGATGGCCGCGATCCCGCCAGCGTCGCCCAGCAGGCTGTTCTTCACCTCGATCATGACATTGGGCATGCCGCGCGGCACCGCGTGGGCGCGCAGGGTGTGGGTCACCCCGTCCCCGGCGTCGTAGGGGGCGTTGAGCCGGGTGTCGAGCGCGGGCAGATGGGCCGGCGCGGCGGCCAGCATCGCGTCCGCGAGCCGCGGGTCCGCGTCGTGCAGAAGCCCCAGGTCCACCGCGCGCGGTTGCCCGTGATAGACCGGCGTGAAGCTGTGCACGGTAACCAGCACCGTCGGGCCGCGGCGGGCGTCCAGCGTCGCGCGCAGGCAGCGCTCGAAGGGGCGGTAGACGGCCTCCACCCGCGCGGCGCGCGCCGCCGGGCTCAGGCCGCGGTTTCCGGGCACCGCGATCCGCTCGCTCTGCGCCGGGATCGCGTCGGCGGCCTCGGGCGGGCGGTTACAGTCATAGACGAGCCGCGACACCCGCGCCGCGACCAGCGGCGCGTCCAGCGCCGCCGAGAGCCCGCGCGCCAGCGCCAGCGCGCCGATATCCCAGACCGCGTGCGACAGGCGGTCGTCGGGGTGCAGCCCCAGGTCGCCCAGCGCCGCCGGAACGGCGCTGCTGGCATGTTCGCAGACCAGCACGGCGCGGCCCCGTCCCGCCGGGTTCAAGACCTCGACCGGGGGGGCTTCGTCACCATCGAGAAGGGGCGCGTCGGCATCCTGCATGGCACCACGATAAGGGTGTCACCGCCGAGGCTGTCAACGATTTTTTGTAGACGTCGCTACAAGAGATGCCTACGCTATAAAATATTCTACAAAAGAGGCAGCGATGCCCGCGGCCCCGACACTCGTGAAAGAGATGATCCAGGACGAGATGGAGACGCTGACGCGTTCGGAGCGCCAGCTCGCCAACATCCTGCTGCAGGACTATCCCGTGGCCGGGCTGCAATCGATCACCCGCCTCGCCCAGGCCGCCGGGGTCTCGACGCCCACCGTCATCCGCATGGCGCGCAAGCTGGGTTTCGAGGGGTTTCCCGACCTGCAGGAGCGGCTGCGCGAGGAAGTCGCGGAGCAGATCAAGAAACCGATCTCCAAGCGCGACGCCTGGCAGGCCAAGGCCTCCGACGAGCACGTGCTGAACACCTTTGCCCGGGCGGTCTCGTCGAACCTGCACCACACGCTCGACCGGCTGAACCCGGCGATGTTCGACGAGGTGGCCGCCCTGCTGGCCGACACCGCGCGGCATGTCTACCTGGCCGGCGGGCGCATCACGCGGTCGAACGCGGATTATCTGTTCAACCATCTCCAGATCATCCGGCCGAACGTCACCCATCTCAGCCATTCGGCGAATGTCTGGCCGCAATACCTGCTCGACATGGACGACAGGGCAATCCTCGTCGTCTTCGACATCCGCCGCTACGAGTCCGACCTGTTGAAGCTGGCCCGCCTGGCCGCGGACCGGGGCAGCACCATCGTGCTCTTCACCGACCAGTGGGGCTCGCCCATCAGCAAGGTGACGCCGTTCGTCTTCAACGCGCTCGTGGAGGCCCCGTCGAACTGGGACTCGACCATCTGCATCATGATGATCGTCGAGGCGCTCATCGCAGAGGTGCAGACCGCGCGCTGGGAGGACAGCAAGGATCGCATCGAGGAGCTGGAATCGATGTTTTCCGCCACCAAGCTGTTCCGCAACTTCAACTGAGCGGGCCGCCGCCCGTCGGGTCGCGCCGGCGCCGACCGGCGGGCCGGGCGATGATGGCTTGCACCGATCATGAAAAATCCGGCACTCTGCCCCCGCTGGCAGACGCGGACGGACCGGGGTCGGGACCGGGCGCGGCGCGGCCGGCGCCGCGCCGGCATGCCCGCCGGTCCGACGGCCCTGCAAGGAGAAGGAACAGGATGCATCTCGGATACGTCATGACCACCGAGCGCGGCGCGACCGACCGCCTGCTCAGCGCCTTCGCCGCGGCCTGTATCGCACGCGGCATCCGCGTCTGCGGCGTCGTGCAGACCAATACCGACTGCACCGACTCGCGGCACTGCGACATGGACGTGCAGGTGCTGCCGGACGGCCCGGTCTTCCGCATCTCGCAATCGCTCGGCAAGGAGGCCCGCGGCTGCCGGCTCGATCCGGCCGCGCTGGAGGAGGCCGTGGCGACGGTGACCCGCGGCCTCGACCCGAAGCCGGATCTCCTGATCGTCAACAAGTTCGGCAAGCACGAGGCCGACGGGCGCGGCTTCCGCGATGTCATCGGCCAGTGCCTGACCGAGGGCGTACCGGTGCTCGCCGGGGTCAACGCGCTGAACCTCGACGCCTTCGAGACCTTCACGGGCGGCGTGGGCGAGGCGGTGCCGGCCAGTCTCGACGGCTGCGCCGCCTGGCTCGAGGCGGCCCTGGCCGACGGCAGCCGCGCCGCCTGAGCGCGCCCCGATCCCCTGCCCCGCCACGGCCGCCTGGGCGCGGCGCCGCGACCCGGCATTCGCCGTCGGAACCGTCGGCGTCAGTGCATCCTTTCGGTGCAGCCCCGCGGCGCGGGCACCCCGGAAAGAAGTGCCAGCCCCAGCTGCTGCGCCAGGCTGGCGGCGATCGGGGCGATGTCGGGGCGCACCAGCAGGGTGCCGACCAGCATCGCGTCCTCGCGTTCGCCTTCGGTGGCGATCCGGACGAAATGCGCGATGATCGTTTCATCCGACCCGATACAGCGACAGCCGACCCCGTGCCGGACCAGGGGGCGGCGTCCGTGGCTCTGGATCAAGTCGAGGAATTCCTCGAGCGATTTCAACGCCCGCCGCGCCCGGGCCGGGCCAAGCTCGACCGCAAGCGCGTTCCAGACCTCCTGGCGACGGTCCGGGCCACCACCCCAGCGCCGCACCAGGTCGATGATACGCAGGGACTGCGGATCGACGCTGTCCGTGGTGCCGATCGCCGCGGCGCCGTAGACGTTCGGATCATGGTAGGACAAGGCTTCCCCTCCTGCGACAGCCGGGACCGGCCCTGCCGGTCACGCCGCCCCGTCCCGCGCGCCGCCGCGCGGACCGAAACCGCGGGAAAGACCGGACCGGGTCAGCGGCGAAACGGCGCCGCCCATTTGCCGACAAAAACAGTCAGAATTCTCTCGGGCAAATCCTTACGAAAACAATCAGGTTTGTCAACGCCGATGGCGGCGGCGTCGCGCCCGGCCTCGAAGGGCGGGGATCACCCGCCCCGCAGGCGGGCCGGAGACGCGGCGCGTCCGGCCGGCCGGCCTGTCGCCCGTGCCGTTTCAGATCGCGAGATCGAGGCGCGGCTTCCAGAACGGGCGGAACAACTCGATCTTGGGGCAGCGATCCATCACGACCTTGAGGCCCGCCTCCTCGGCAAGCCGCGCCGCGCGGTCGTCATACACCCCGATCTGGCCCCAGAGCACCTTGGCGCCGATGGCGATGGCCTGTTCGGCGATGCCGTAGAGCTCTTCCTTGGGGCGGAAGACCTCGACCATGTCGACGGGGCGGTCGATCGCCTCGAGGGACGGATACACCGGGATGCCCCGGATCTCGGTCACGCGCGGATTGGGATTGACCGGGATCATGTCATACCCGGTCTCGTGCAGGACGCGCAGGACGCCATAGCTGAACTTGGTCTTGTCCGCGCTGGCACCGACCATGGCGATGGTTTTCACCGAGCGCAGGATGTCGGACAGGTAGGCCTGCGCGTAGTCATAACGATGGTCGATCTCGGCTTCGGGCATCTAGGTCTCCTTCGGTGTGGCGATATCCGCTTTCAGCTCATGCGGCTCCAGGGGATCGAGGAAGGGATTGCGATAGAGCGTGTCATGACTCTCGACGCCGATCTCCAGCGTGCAGTCCCCCACCGGCCGCGCCACGCAGAGCAGCACGTAGCCATTGGACAGCTGGCGATTGTTCAGCGCCACCTGCCGGCGCTGATCCACTTCGCCGGCCTTCAGCTTGGCCGCGCAGGTGATGCAGCCGCCATATTTGCAGCCATAGGGCAGATCGAGGCCCTGTTCGCGCAGCGTGTCGAGCAGCGGCCGGCGCGCCGCGACCGTGTAGCGCGCCCCGCCGCGGTTGGCGATGGTTATGGTGCAGCTCTCCGTCACAGCCAGATATCGCTGGTGCAGTCGCCGCCGGGATAGCGGGTTTCGTGGCAGCGCGAGGGGCCGTTGGGCTCCTTGCCGAAATCGACGATGAAGTCCGGGTTGATCGACATGCCGCCATTCTCGACGTCGCAGTCGATCATCACCATGACGCCGCCCTGCGTGCGGATCTCGGGGTAGAACTGGTTGTCCCATGTGGAGAAGAGCGACGTGGTGACGTAAAGCCGCCGGCCATCCAGAGACAGCTGGAACATCTGCGGCCCACCGGCGACCTTGACGCCGTTGACCTCGGGCGCGCGGCCCAGCAGCCCGCCCATCCAGACCTGGCCCGTCAGTTTCGGGTTGTGCGGATCGGTGATGTCGTACTGGCGCATGTCGCCGTGCAGCCAGTTGTTGAGGTAGAGATACCTGTCGTCCATCGACACGAGGATCGCCGACATCACCCCCGGCACCGGGATCGGCCATTCGGGATGCGGTTCGTTGTCGACGTCGATGACCTTTTCCCATTCCCACTTGCCCGCATCGGACTTCCAGAAATGGATCACGTTGGTCGACAGCGCCGCGCCGCAGAAGCCGTGCGTGCTGTCGGGATCGTGCAGGAACTTGACCTCGAGCGGGATCAGCCCGTCCTCGCCGAGATACATGCTCTCGACCGGCCGCCGCTTCTCGAAATCCCAGACGTGCAGCCGGCGGCCGTATTTCAGGTGACCGACTTCTTCGAGGTCGAAGCCCGGCATGAAGGTATTGGGCGCGGCCCATTCCGAGCTGATCATCACGTTGTGACGCGGCTGGTACCAGAAATCGTAGCCGAAGGGGATATCGCCCATGGTCTCTTCCCAGCGGCCGACGATCTCGAAATCCTTGTTGAGATGCAGGTAGCCGCCCGGCGCCTCGCCCCTGGCGTCGCCGAGGAACGAGATGATGATCTCAGATCCGAGGCAATGCACCGTGTGCGGCCCCGACAGGTCCGCCTTGGCCTTGATCTCGGCCCCGTCGATCACCTTGTGAAGCCGCGGCGCGCGCGGGTCGGTCGCGGTATCGACGACGTGGATGTTGTTCGACCGCACGCCCGGCACCAGCAGATACCGGCGCGACATGGAACTGTCGTCGTGGCAGGACGAACAGGCGTTCCAGCCCATGTGGTGCAACTCGTCCCCGATCCCCGGCATCTCGAGCCGGTGGATCACCTGGCTGTAGGTCGGGCTTTCTGGATCGGCGTCCACGGTCGCCAGGTAGTCGGGCTTCTGGATGCCCGTCCCGGTGTAGATCGCGATCGTGTAGAGCAGCTTTTCGCGCGGCGCCTTGATCGCCTCCGCGGGGCTGGCATAGCCCGGTCCGCAACACCCTCCGTCCATGGCGACGCGCCTCCCTTGAATCTGCAATGATTCCCGTATATCGAAAAAACACTTATCAGGATACGGGAAAATCATGCATCTCGAACGTTTGACGCTGATCCTCGAGATCGTCGGCCAGAAGGGCGAGGCCACGGTGGGCGAGATCTGCGCGCATTCCGATCTGCCCAAGGCGACCGCCTACCGGCTGGTGCAGGATCTCGTCGACGCGGGCTTGCTGGAAACGGTGACGCGGGGACGGTTCGTGATCGGCAACCGCCTGAAGCAGATCACGCAAGGCGACCGGTCCGATGACGCGCTGCGCGATCTGATCGCGCCGACGCTCAGACGCGCCGCGACCGACCATGGCGCCGCGTTCTTCCTGGCGCGGCTGCGCGGACGCTCGGTCGAGATCATCCACGTTGAGACGCCCGATACGGGCGTGTCCTTCCTGCATCCGGGTCTCGGGAAACGCCCGTTGCATGCCTGCTCCTGCTCGAAGGCCGTCGCCGCCTTCTCGCCCGACCTGATCCGGTCACAGAGCCTCGAAAAACGCCTGAAGGCCTACACCGAGTTCACGCTCACCCGGCTGGAGGATCTCGAGGCCGACCTCGCGGCGATCCGGCAACGCGGATACGCCGAATGCGTCGAGGAGATCGAACGCGGCATGGCATCGGTCGCCGCGCCGCTTTCGGCGACCGGCCCCGGCGCGCAGATCTCCATCGGTGCGACGGGATCGACGCGGGTGTTCACCAGGGCCTTCCGCGCCGAGATCGGCCCGCAAATCGTGCGCATGGCGCAGGACCTGTCAGCCGGTCTGCGCTGGAGCGAGGGGCGCGAGACCCGGCAATCGGCCTGAGGGATGCGGGGCGCGACGCCGCCGCCCCGCCACGGCGTCAGGCCACACGCACGGAATCCGTGGCGAGCGCCTTCTTGGGATCGAAGAACGGCCGGTCCACGATCTCCGCCCGCGTCGGGACATCGTCGACGCGCACCTCGACCGTCTCGCCCAGCACGGCATGTTCGGCCGCGACCAGCGCCAGGGCGATGTTCTGCCCCAGCCGCGGGGAATAAACGGCCGACGTCACCTTGCCGATCGGCGTGCCGTCCTTCGCGACGGGCCAGAACACCGTGTTGGGTCCGTTCAGCGGCCCGCCGCCGATCAGCAGGCCGACCTGTTTGCGGCTGATGCCCTCGTCCCGGATCCGGGTGAGCGCCGCCTTGCCGATGAACTCCGCCTCGGTGTCGAGATTCACCAGCCGCCCCAGCCCAAGCTCGTAGGGGTTCGTCTGGGCGTCCATGTCGGCATGGTAGGACAGCATGCCGGCCTCGATACGGCGGATGGTCGAGGTGTGGCCGGGTTGCAGCCCATAGGGCGCGCCGGCCGCCATGATCCGTTCCCAGAGCTCGTCGCCGCGCGACCCGTCGCGCAGGTAGATCTCGTAGCCGAGTTCACTGGACCAGCCCGTGCGCGACACGACGAGCGGGATGCCGTCAAGCTCCACCTCGCGCAGCCAGAAATAGCGCAGATCGAGGATGTCCTCGCCGAAAAGTGACTGCATGATGTAGCGCGACTGCGGCCCTTGCAGCTGCAGCGGCGAGACGTCGGGTTCGCGAATCGTGACGTCCAGCCCGGAATGCACGGCCAGGCCCTGCGCCCACAGCAGGATATCGCTGTCGGCCAGCGACAGCCAGAAATGATCCTCGGCCAGGCGCAGCACGATGGGATCGTTCAGGATGCCGCCCTCGGCATTGGTGATCAGGACGTATTTGCACTGCCCGACGCTCATGGTCGACAGGTCGCGCGGGGTCAGCATCTGCGTGAACCGCGCGGCATCGGGGCCGGTGATCTCGACCTGGCGTTCGACGGCCACGTCGCAGAGGATCGCCGTGGTCACGAGATTCCAGAAATTCTGTTCCGGGTCGCCGAAATCGCGCGGAATGTACATGTGGTTGTAGACCGAGAAGCCCGTCGCGCCCCAACGGACCGTCGCATCGAAATAGGGCGACTTGCGGATCTGCGTCCCGAAGCCGAAATTCCTTGTCATCGACATTTCGAACCCTCCTCCCAAAGGCCTCCGAAAAAGACGCGACCGCGGCCCTGGCGCTTGGTCGGGAAACGGTGCGTTTCCTCCCCGCGGCGATCCCGACCTCCTGCGCACGCGTCACCGCGCATAGGCTGCGTGCCTTGCTCATCCGCATCTAGGGGGCACCGCCCCCACGGTCTTAGGCGAAAACGACACGAAGAGGGATGGAACCGGCAGCGCCGCAACACGTGATCGGCCCTGGGGCGGGAAAACCGGGCCAAGGCCCTGCCCCGTTCGCGGCGATCACCCCGGAGGAAGCTGTCGGCGGCCTGCAGGCGGGACCCCGCGATCCGCGGGGCCCCGCGGCATCCCGGTCAGCCGGAAAACCGCTCGCTCAGGAAGGTCGAGAAGGCCTCCCAGCTCGCGCTGTCCGCGCGTTCCTGGTAGCGGTCCGAGCCGAAGACCGTGAAGGCATGCGGCGCGTTCGAATATACCTCGATGGTATAGGTGTTGCCGGACGCTTCGAGTTCGGTGGCAAACCCCGCGACATCCTCCATGGTGATGGAGGTGTCCGCCCCGCCATGGAGCACGAGGACCGGCGGCTCGTCACCGTCCCAGGACTGGCCTTCGGGCGTGGACAGCCCGCCGTGGAAGGTCGCGTAGCCCTCGGCCATGTCGGCCATGTCGCTGCGCGCCATCTCGAGCGTCACGGCACCGCCGAAGCAATACCCCATGACGACCATCTGGTCGACGCTGGAGCGCGACAACGCCTGCTCGATGCCCGCCTCGATGAGTGCGCGCATGCGCTCGCGGTCCTGGTAGAGCGCACCGGTCGCGGCGCGGCGGTGATCGACGGTTTCCGTCGGCGTCTCGTCGCCGAACATGTCCAGCGCGAAGGCGTTGTAGCCCATCTCGGCCAGCATGTCCGCGCGCTGGCGTTCGTAGTCGGTCATCCCGTCCCAGTCCTGGATGATCAGGACGAGGCCGGCCGGATTCTCCGCCTCGGCCCAATAGCCGGTGAAGGACTCGCCATCCACGGTGTAGGACACGTCCTCGGCCAGTGCCGGCGTGGCCAGGCAGGCCGAGGCCATCAGGATCGATGTCAGTCGCATTGGTTTCTCCCCGTCAAAGGTTGTTCGAATAACGTCATGGAACGCAAACGCGATACCGAAGGATATGGTCCGAAGGAGTGTCCCGGCAACTTCGGGGACGGCACCCCGCCATACCCCGGGCGGCAATCCACGCATCGCGCCGGCCCACGCGGTCGTGATCCGATGACTCTGGACGCCGTCCGAAAGAGGGGCATGATCGGCATGCGATGACGAACCGGCGTCACATCCTGCTCTCTGCCACGGCGGCACTGTGCGCGCCGGCGCTTCTGCGCGCGCGGACGGACGACCCCGGCGCGGCGATCGCGGATCTTCCGCAACTCCATTCCCTCCAGGTCAAGCGCGGCGACACGCTGGTTTTCGCGGCCGCGCCCCGCGGTCCGGGGCTGGACCGGCTGGCGAACATAAAGTCCTGCTCCAAGAGCATCGTCGCGCTGCTGCTGGGCACGGCCATCGACCGCGGCGAGATCCCGGCCGTCACCGCCACCCTCGGCGAGATCGCCCCCGGCCTTCTGCCGGGGGACGCGACGCCCGGCGCGGCCGACATCACCATGGAGGATCTCGTGACGCTCCGCGCCGGGCTGGAACGCACCTCGGGGCCGAATTACGGCGCATGGGTCAGCTCGCGGAATTGGCTCGCCGATGCGCTGCGCCGGCCGATGGTCGCCGCGCCGGGTACAAGGATGCTCTATTCGACGGGCGCCACGCATATCCTGGGCGCGGCACTGGCCGAGGCGACGGGGCAGAGCCTTCTCAGCCTGGCACGGGACCGGCTCGGGCAGCCTCTCGGCATCGAGATCCCGCCCTGGACGCGGGATCCGCAGGGCTACTATCTCGGCGGCAACCAGATGGCGCTGCGGCCGACGGCGATGCTGAAGATCGCGACGCTGATGCGGGATGGCGGGCGTTTCGACGGCGACCGGGTTCTGTCGCGGGACTGGATCGCCGCGTCGCGCGTGCCGCGCGCCCGCTCCCCGTGGTCGGGCCTGTCCTACGGCTATGGCTGGTTCCTGTCGCCGTCCGGCTATATGCTGGCACGGGGCTATGGCGGCCAGGTGATCGCGGCACATCCCGCCCGGAATCTCGCCGTCGCGATCACCTCGGACCCGACCCGGCCCGCCCGGTCGGAGGGGTATTTCGGGGATCTGATGCGGCTTCTCGACGGGCCGGTCCTGCGCCTTGCATAGGGGCGTGGTCCGCCGTCTCATGGCGCGGGTGAGAGGGCCCTGACCGGCGGCGCCTTGGCCCGCCGACGGGGGCCGCCTTCCCGCCGCACCAGGCAAGCGGCGCCCACGTACCCTGCCCTTGCCCTGGCAGGCCTGATCGAGGACCGGCACGATGGAGAACGCGTTCGATTTCAAGGGACGCCAGGCTGTCCTCTCGGAAACCGGGTGGGGCTTTTACGTATTCATCGCCGTCCTCGTCCTTGCCGCCGTCGCCTGGGTCGGCTTCGAGATCCAGATCCGCCGCATCAAGGCACGGGAAAGGGCGCGGCAGGAGGAACGCGAGCGCGACACGCCCGATGACGAGCGATGACGCGGGCAAGGCGGTCATGCCCGGCGCCGCGTTGCCGGACCCGGCCCCGGCCCCGGCTTTCCGCCATCCAGCCCCCCGAGGCACCGCATCGCCGGGGCATGGTCATGCGCGGCGGCCGTGTCGAAACGCTTGCCCCGGGGCCAAGGCGGTGACGTTAGGGCAATCCCCGGAGTCGTGGTAAACTCGGGACACTGGGGCTGTGCCCAGACATTTGCCTGCACGCACTGGCCCCGTCCGCGGGAGGCGAAAATGTCAAAAACAATGAGCGTAGTTGCAAGCCTGTTCATGGTGTCCGGATTGTTCGGCGGTGCGCCGGCTGGCGCGGAGGACGTCGATCTCGACGCGCTGCGCGTGGCCATGGAGAAGTACAAGGACGTGAATGTCGCGCTCGCCGAGGGCTACATCCGCGACCCGGCCGATCACTGCGTATCGGCAGAGAGCGAGGGACTGCCCGCCGCCTGGGGCAGCATGGGCATTCACTACATCCACCCCCAGCGCCTCGGAATCACGGGGACCGAGCCGCGCGTGAACGGCGTCGGCACGCATACGGACTGGATGTCACCCTCGATCCTGATCTACGAACCCCAGGCCGATGGCACGCTCGCGCTCGTCGCCATCGAGAACCTCGTCTGGCAGAAGGCCTGGAAGGCCACCGGGCAGCCGCATCCGCGCGTCAACGGGCGCGCATGGGATGCCATGGCCGACGATCCTGCGACGGCCGCCGACGAAGCGCATGGCTTCGAGCCGCACTTCGATCAGCATATCTGGCTGTTCCGCGACAACCCCTCGGGGGCGCTGATGCCGTTCAACCCGGATGTCAGCTGCGCCCACCACAGGGGCAGCTGAGGGCACCGGGACCGCAACCCGCCGGCAGCCTGCATACCGCGCCCGCGATCGCGGGCCGTCGCGTGCGTGGACACGGCGGGCGGTGACCGCTCAGTCGCGATCCATCAGGAACTCGGCCACCGCCTGGTAGGCCGGCAGCGAGGTCGGATCGATGAAGCCGTTCTGGGCCCGCGGGAAGGACGCGAGGCGCACCAGGACCATTTCGGCGGTCGGGTCGACATAGATCGTCTGGCCGTGCACCCCGCGTGCCGCGAAGGCCCCGTGATCGTTGTGGAACACCCACCACTGGGAGGTGTAGCTGCCCTCCGGGATCGTCGGGAAGCCGGCGAACTTGGCCGGATCGCCGCCGGCGCGGATCGTCTCGACCACTTCGGCGGGGAACAGCCGTTCGCCGTTGATCTCGCCACCGTCCAGCATCAGCTGGCCCAGCCGGCCCAGATCGCGCAGCCCGGCGGTGATGCCGCCGCCGGCGAAGGGCACGCCCTTGCCGTCGACCGTCTGGTAGGCGTCCTGCTCGGCGCCCATCCGGCGCCACAGCCGTTCCGAGGCAAGCTCGGTCACGGACTGGCCTGACACCCGGCTGATCATCCAGCCCAGCATGTCGGAATTGATCGTCTTGTAGTGGAAGGCGTCGCCGTGATTGCCGTCGGGCTTGACCTGCTGAAGGTATTCCCAGTAACCGTTCGGGCCCTCGTAGCCCTCGGGCTTGGGCAGCGGGCTGGCGGCCGCGGAATAGAGCCAGATATCGGCGTTCGGGTCCGAGTAATCCTCGGAATACTGCACGCCCGTCGTCATATCCATGACCTGCCGCACCGTGGCGGTGGCGAAGGCGCTCTCGCCGATCTCGGGGATGATCTCCGCGACAAGCGCGGTGTCGTCGAGGGTGCCCTCGGCCACCATGATTTCGGCCAGAAGCCCGGTGACCGACTTGGTCATCGACATGATGGCATGCTTGCCGTCGTCCTCGAGGCAGCCGAAGTAGCGTTCGTAGACCACCCGGCCCTCATGCAGGATCAGCATCCCGTCGGTGTAGTTGGCGTAGAGCGACTCTTCCCAGGTCATCGGCGCGTCGGCGTTCATCGGCATGAAGGTCAGAGCGTCGATCGCCTGGCGCATGTCGGCGAACTCGGCCGGCGGCAGGTAATCCAGCGGCACCGGCGCGCCGAGGCCGCGGCTGATCTCCTCGGTGGGCAGGAACTCGCGCAGGTGGCACACCGACCAGCGCAGGCGCGGGAAGCTGAAATAGACCGAGTCCGGCTGCGTGATGATCTTGTCCTCGGGTGGCGGGAAACCCTGCATCCAGCCCATCACCCTGGGATCGGAGTCCTGCGCCGAGAGCGGCGCCGTTTGCGCGGCGACGTCCCCGGCGGCGGCCAGCGACAGGGCAGCGCCGGCGGCAAGCGCGGCAAGGCTAGAAGTTGAAGACGACATTGACGAAACCTCCGGTCCAGTTCGGGACATCCCCGGCCACGGTCGTCTCGATCCCGTCACCCGGCAGGGAGACGCTGACGCCCGCGGTCAGGAAGGTGTTGCGGTTGATGATGCGGCTGTATTCGAGAAACACGTCATCGGCGAGATGCGCGTCGGTCACCCCCGACACCACGTTGGCGGTGCCGCCCGTCGTGTCCACGCGCGTCGCCTGCCCGAACTGGATCGGGCTGCGCAGCTCGTTGGCGCGGATATGCGAATAGCGCAGCGTCACCGTGTCCTGCTTGGTCGGTTGCAGGCGCAGCGCCAGCCCGTGCGCCTGGACGTTGGAGTTGATCGACACCATCGACGACTTGGAGCCGGTGGCCCAGGTGCTGGGCGAGCCATCGTAGTAGAGCGGGTCGAAGCGCTCCAGCTCCGGCGTGTCCGGATCGTCGCCCGAGAAGGTCTGGTAGGTATAGGTCAGCATCGGCGACCACGGCAGGCCGGCGAAGGTATACCCGGCCTGCACCCGCCCGCCCCAGGCACGGAGATCGATCTCGTCGTTCCATTCGTAGGCGTAGTCGGCCGAGAACATCCAGTTGGCCAGCGCCCCGTCGAACGGGTTGGTCCTGGCATAGAGGTTGATCGCGTTCGTCCCCTCCCGCGCGCCGGGCAGCACGGTCGGCGCGCCGATACCGCCGGGGGCGGCCTGAATGTAGGGCGACCCGGACTCGAGCACGTTCACATAGGTCATGCCGGCATAGCCGCCGGCCGGATCGTCCCAGCGCAGGTCGAGACCGGCAAGCTCGTTTCCGCCGTCGCTGGCCGGGCGTTCGTTCGGATCGATGTAGAAGGCGGTGCCGGTCATCGCGCCGCCCGACAGCCGCGCGATCGCCGCCATCTCCCAGGCCTTGCGCGGCCCGAACTTGAGCGCCCCACGCTCGAACCCGCTGGAGCCGCCGTTCGAAATCAGCATGCCGGTGCCCAGCTTCAGTTCGCGCGGGCCGACCGAAACATCGAGCGACGTCCCGCCCCCAGCCCGGCCTCAAGGCCCAGATAGGCCTCTTCCAGCGTCGCCCGGCCGGTATCGCCGAAGTCGTAGGCATCGGTGCCGAAGGTGTAGGAGGCGACGCCGGACAGCTTGCCGTAGAGCACCGGTCCGGTGTCGAGCGCGGTCTCGAAGCTCAGCCCCGGCTTGACATAGACCTCCAGCCAGTCGGCATCCGGGTCGAAGCCGGAGCCGGGCGCGATCGTGTCGGAGAAGTTCCAGAACAGGTTCCGTTCGCTGACCGCGTTCACGCCGAACTGCAGGTGCATGCGAACCGTGGTGCCGTCGCCCTCGTGCAGGAGCATCGGGTCGCGATCCTGCGCCGAAGCGGCCTGCGTAGCGGTGAAGACGACAAAAACCGCGGCAATCGCACACTTAGGGCTAGGCGCCCAGATCACTGGTTTCACGGCTGCAACTCCACCCTGGCCCGCAGATTGACAGAATAGGTGGCCGTTATCACACTACAACACTGATCCCGCCCACTTTGGGCGCTGATCGCGGCGCAGGGGCGGAGGGATGGCGATGCAGGGAAAAGCCTTGGTCGAGAAAAACTTCGGACAGATCTGGCCCGTTCACCTCGCCCAGTTCACGCGCCTGCTGGTGGAGTTGCGTTCAGCCTTCGACGGCGATCTCGACTTGCTGCTCGTCATGGCCGTGATCGGCGAGAGAACCCGGCCCGAAGGCTGGTCTCCCGAACTGCTGACCTACCGGCAACTGACGCGGGGCGATGCCGACGCGCATTACCAGACGCCGATCAATATCCAGTCGGTGGCGGACTATTCGGGCATCCCGCGCGAGACCGTGCGGCGCAAGGTCAAGGTCCTGCAGGAACGTGGCTGGGTGGACCGGGACGCAACCGGTCACCTGGGCATCTCGAGGCGCGCCGCGGAAGACCTGAACGCCGCGACAGGCACATCGATCAAGTATCTCGCCGCGCTCGCCGATGCGATCATCGTCCTGCAATCCCGGCCCGACGCCTGAGCGCAGGGCGTCCGTCACGCCCTGCCCCTGCCGACGAGATAGGCGTAACTCGCGATCGTCGCACCGCTGGCGAGCAGCTCGACGGCCAGCAGCACGCCAAGCAGTACCGTGGCCGATTGCGGCAGGTTAAAGAACACCATGAACGCAAGCACCAGCGAGATCGCGCCGGACCCCAAAAGCGGCCAGAACAGCCGGCTGCCGCGCAGCGAAAAGGCCACCGCCACCTTGGCGATGCCGCTGACGAGAAAGGCCGAGGCCACCACGATCGTCAGCGCCACGATACCGGCCAGCGGGTTGGTCAGAAGCGAGAGCCCCAGCGCCAGGAAGGCGACGGCCAGCAGGATGGCCCAGACCCGCGCCCCGCGCCGCTCGGCCTGGAATGCGGCGACGGCTTGCAGGATACCGGCCAGCACGAAGATCCACGCCGCGATCTGTTCGGCCGTCAGCGTCGCGGCCAACGGGTTCAGCAGGGCCAGGACCCCGCCCGCGATCATGACGCATCCCGCGACCATCCAGACGATCCAACTCTGCATTCCGTCCTCCAGCTTGAAACCGGTCCGGGCCGCGCCTAGCGCGCCAGGTGCAGGAGCGCCTGCCCGCCCTCGAAAAGAACCACCCCGCCGTCATCGCCGACGTCATGGCGCGTCACCCGCGACAGCGCGTCGAGAAAGGCGCGCTCGAGCCGCATCTGGGGATCCGGGCAGGCCATCATGGTGACACCCAGCTGGCCGAAGGACAGGCCTTCGCCGCCCAGGCGGTAGGGACCGATCAGCCTGTTGCACCCGGCATTGCCCGCGACACGATCCTTCAGGAACTCCAGCGTGATCTCCACCTCGTCGGGCACAGCGGCCGCGCCGATCCTCACGACGCGCCAGGCCGTGCCGCGCAGGACGTCGGCCGGCGCACCGGCGGTGCCGGTCAGCACGCGATCACCGATACGCAGCTCTGCCCCCGCCGGGTAGGGCATCCCGGACATGTCGTCATGGGCGACCCCCTCGGTCACCGTTACCTGCAGCAGGCCGCTCTCGTCGGAAAAGCGGCGCATGCCCGGCAGGCGGGCCGTCTCGCCGAGGCGGCCCTCGGCGCGGAAGGCCTGCGTGTAGCCGGCCGTCAGGACACCGACCCCGTTCTCGATCCGCAGGGTCCATGGCGGTTCGTTGCCCCGGGCGACGAGCGGGCCGAGCGTGGCCTCGAGATCCGGCAGGCAGGGGGCAAGCGCCTCTCCGGCCAGGGTGACCGAGAGATCGTTTCCTTTCGTCCAGACCACGGTCTCGGGGCTGCCGCCATCGGAGAAGCGCGCCCCGGACGCCGCCGGAACCGGCGCAAGATCGAGCGCCCCGGTTCCGCTGTGAAGCCGCGCGGCCCCGTCATGGACGGAGAGCCGGAGCCGGGTCCCGGCGCAGCGGAACGCCGGTGGCCGCGGCTGGATATCCGCCGGGCTCAGGACCAGCCGCCCGGCATCGACGGTCGCGTCCCCCTCGGCGACGGTGACCGGCCCGCCGGTCGCCTGCACCGGGCGCCCCGCGACGTAGAGCGCCGCGCGCAGATCCAGCGCGCCCTCCGGCGCCGTCAGCACAAACGCGACCGGCGCCCCCGGCGCGGTGACGCGCACCGGTGCGGCGTGGTGCGCGCGGCCAAGGGCATCCACGGCCTCGACATACAGGGTTCCCGGCCGCGTGGCGTCCTGGTCGGGCGCGACGACGACCGTGCCCCGCAGCTCGCGCGCCTGCGCCGTTCCGCCCGCCATCAAGGCGAGCATGCCGACGAGCATCGCCGTCACGCACCGTCCTGCCATTCCCATCGCACCGAGTCTCCGATCATGTCTTCCTGATATTCCTACATGACCGCGGCAGCGCATGACGACACGCTCTGCGCTCAAAATGGGCAAGACCCGCGGCGGGGCCCTGACGACCCCGGCCCGCGGCGGTGGCGGCGAAGGCGCGCATGCTGAAAGGAATTCACGCGAGGCTGAAAAAGCATCAATTGCGGCATGGGCCGCTCCGGCAGCACAGTAAATCCGGCGGAATGCCAAGATTTTTTGGAAGACAGCTCATGCATTCGATCACACGCGCCGCCACCATTCCCACGCGCATGGCCCGCATTTCAGTCATCGGCGGCCTGGCCCTGGCAGATGGCGGCTATCCGACCGAGCACAAGGGCCTCAAGGTCGCGCAACTCGGCGTCGTCCCGGCGGACTCGATGGCACGGCAGGTCAGCCTCGACAGTCACGTCCTGCTCCTGCGGCGGATCACCATCGAGCCCGGCGGGCAGATCGCGCATCACGGCGCGGCCAAGGTTCCCGGAATCGTCTACAAGAAGAGCGGCGCCTGGACAGTGGGATGGGAAGGCGGCGAAGCCGTGCACAAGGCCGGCGAGACCTTCATCGAGGATGCCGACACGGTGCACTGGTTCCGTAACCGCGGGGACGAAATCGCCGGGCGCCGCGACAGCGGGGATCGGGCCGCCAGACATGCAAGGATTTGCTTTTCTGCGCGTCGGGCCGTCGAGATCCGACGCGACCGGCGCACCCGGCCGTTCTGCCCGGACAAACGCCGCGAAATGTGCTAAGAAGAAAAATCTTTCGTACCGAGTAGCCGAGGCAGCAGTCAGGCGAGGACCCTGGATCAAAAAGGGGGACTCAAGATGACCGGTGTGAAGACTCTGGATGGCAAAGTTACGCGTATTGATGCCGATGCGATCGAAGCGCTCTCCGCATCGCTGAGGGGAAATGTCTTTTCCGACGGTGACAGCGAATTCGACGATGCGCGGACGATCTGGAACGCGATGGTCGACCGCAAGCCGGCGCTCGTCGTCCGGGCCCTGGGCGCCAGCGACGTGCGCCAAGCCGTAAACTTCGCGCGTGAAAACGGCCTGCTGCTCGCCATCCGGTCGGGCGGGCACCAGATCGCGGGCCATGCGGTCGCGGAAGGCGCCCTGTTGCTGGACCTCTCGCAGATGCGGTCGGTGCACGTCGACCCGAACGCCAGGACGACCCGCGTCGAGCCCGGCGCCTCCCTTGGAGACGTCGACACGGAAACGCAGTCACACGGCCTCGCGGTGCCCATGGGCATCAATTCCACGACCGGCATCGCCGGCCTGACGCTGGGCGGCGGGTTCGGCTGGATCACCCGCAAACACGGCATGACGATCGATAACCTCCTGTCGGCCGATATCGTGACCGCCGACGGCGCATTGGTCCGGGCCAGCGCGGACGAGAACCCGGACCTGTTCTGGGCCATACGGGGCGGCGGCGGCAATTTCGGGGTCGTGACATCCTTCGAATTCCAGCTTCACGACGTCGGCCCGGAAATCCTGGCAGGGCTGATCGTGCATCCGCTCGCAGACGCGCCCGAGCTTCTGGGCGCGTTCGCCAAGATCGCCGAAACCGCCCCCGATGACCTGACGACATGGGTGGTCATGCGCAAAGCCCCGCCCCTGCCCTTCCTGCCAGAGGCCTGGCACGGCGAACCGGTGCTGGTCTTCGCGGTTTGCTATATCGGCGAAGAGAAGGATGGCGGCGAGGCCCTCCGGCAATTGCGGTCGCTCGGAACCCCGGTTGCCGACGTGATCGGGCCGACGCCCTTCGCCGGGTGGCAAACGGCCTTCGATCCGCTGCTCACCCCTGGGATGAGAAACTACTGGAAGAGCCATGACTTCGACGGCCTTCCCGACGACGCGGTGTCCGTGCTCTTGAACGCGGTGGAGTCGCTGCCGGACCCGAATTGCGAAGTCTTTATCGCCCATGTGGGCGGCGCCATGGCGAGAGTGGCGAACGATGCCACGGCCTATCCGCAAAGGGCGTCGCACTTCATCATGAACGTGCATACGCGATGGCAGGATCCCGCCGGCGACGATGCGTGCATCGGCTGGGCGCGGAAACTGTTCGACGACACCGCGCGGTACGCGACCGGAAGCGTCTACGTGAACTTCATGCCGGACGACGAGATCGAGCGGGTGGACGGGGCCTATGGCGCCAACATGCGACGCCTGGCCCGGGTAAAGGGCAGGTACGATCCGCTCAACCTGTTCCGGCTCAATCACAACATCCAGCCAGAGATAACGCCGCAAGCCGCGGAATGACCCGCTGCAGGGCCAAACGGGAGACCTGGACATGATGATCGCAAGATGGACCTGCGAAGCGAAATTCGGAATGAAAGCGGAGGCGCTGGCACTGCACAGGGAATGGGCGGAACAGATCGGGTCCCAGACCGACATCGACATCGCGAACAGCCGTGTCGTTACGGGCTCGGTCGGCGCGAAGGAGGCGATCATACAGGACGAGTTCCAAATCGCGAACCTGGCCGAGTTGGACGCCTTCTTCGACAAGATTGCCGGGATCGAGATGCATGCCAACTGGGGAAAGAAGATGGGCGATGTCATCGTGTCCGGCTCGACCTACTGGGAGGTCTTCCGCGTCGTGGACTGAGCCCGCGACGGACTGCGCCTGCCTTGTGACGGCGCGCGTCCCCTCTCAGGGCGTGTCGGCCGCGATGGCGCCCTTTGCCCGGGATCCGTAATCGGCCCGCGCATGGGCCAGCAGCCACCGGGCGAACTTCTCGGTCGCCTCGCCGGTCTTCTTGTTGCGCTGCGCGAGGTGGAAGGCGTTGCGCGGGACGACGACGGGAAGCCCCGCCGACACCAGCGCGCCCGACGCGACCAGCTCCCCGGTGATCGACCGCCAGCCCAGCATCATCCCGTGCCCCTCGAGCGCGGCCTGCGTCGTCTGGACGTAATTGGTGAAGGTCTGGCCGCCCCCCCGGACGACGGGCCGCCCGGTACCGGCGAAATAATCCGGCCATGTCAGCCAGGACGGCTCCGCCGACCGGACATGCAGAAGCGACACGGCGGCGGGCGGAACCTCTGAGCCGAACCGGGACCTGACCGAGGGGGCGCAGACCGGTTCGACGACCTCGTCGAAGAGATGATGCAGAACCCCGTCGTTCCAGCGGCCGTGACCGTACCGGATCGCCAGGTCGATCCCGTCCACCAGCGCGGGCACGCCGGACTGCGTCGTCACCACGTTCACCAGAAGGTCGGGATGGGCGCGGTAAAACGCCGACAGGCGCGGCATGAGCCAATAGGTCGCCACGCCCACCGAACAGGCCACCGTGACCGTCTTGGCCCGCTCGGACTCCGCCTGCCGGAGCGTGTCGAGCAGATCGGCGATCCGTGAAAGGCTTTCAGCCGTCGTTGCGGCCAGCGCGTATCCCGCCTCGGTCGGGCGCGCCGGCCGGCTGCCCCGGTCGAGCAGCGGGAGGCCTATGTGATCCTCGAGCTTGCGCACCGACTGGCTGATCGCGGGCTGGGTCACGTTGAGTTCCGCGGCCGCCGCCTGCACGGAGCCGGACCGGACCACCGCGGCAAAGGCGGTCAGCAGGCGGAGGGGCGGCAAATCGCGATCCATAGCATAACCATCCTCTAATACTTTCTTTAGCGCAATCGCCGTATCGCGGCGCCCCCCGGGCCGATTAGCGTATCCATCGAAGAGGCTTGCCACGAAGGGGGAGTCAGTCATGGACGGCACGCAGATCGACCCGGTGACGTTGGAAGAGGGCGGGTTGACCGTGGCCCTGCCCGACGGCCGCCGAGGTTATTTCAACGCATGGTGGCTTCGCGACAACTGCCCCAGCTCCTTCGACGCGGAAACGCGCGAGCGCACCTTCGACATATTCCACCATGCGACCACGCCGCGTCCTGCCGAGGCACATATCCACGAGGACGCGCTGGTGGTGCACTGGGCGGGCGAGCACCATGTCTCGCGCTATCCGCTCGCGATGCTGGCCGCCTACGCCGCCGGCGTACGCCGCCATGATCCCGCCGACCTGCCGCGCCGGCCGTGGTTCGCCGATCATTATCCGGACCTCACCCGCGTGGCGCATCCGACCCTGCACGAGGATCCCGCGGAACGGCGGCGCCTGATGGAGGCGCTGTTGGTCGAGGGCGTGGCGATCATCGGCGACATGCCTGACACCGACGCGGCGCTGACCCGAACGGCCGGGCTTCTCGGGACGATCCGGCCCAGCTTCTTCGGCGCCTATTTCGACGTGCGCACCCATGTGAAGCCGACGAACCTCGCCTATACCTCCAAGGCGCTGGAACTCCACACCGATGTTCCGGCCGAGGAACTCGCGCCCGGCATTCAGTACCTGCACTGCCGGCGCAACAGCGTCGAGGGCGGCCTGAACCTCTTTCTCGATGGAACCGCCGTCGCCAACGACCTGCGCGAGGACGACCCGGAGGCCTTCCGCCTGCTCAGCGAGACCGAGATACCCTTTTACAAGGAGCATGACGGCATCGACATGCGTGCCCGCCAGCGGGTGATCGAGCTTGACCATAACGGCGCGGTCTCGGGCGTCACCATCAGCCAGCACATGGCCGACATCTTCGATCTGCCGCAGCGGCTGATGGACAGCTATTACCCAGCCTTCGTGAAGTTCGGACGGATGTTGCAGGACGAGAAATACGTGATGCGCTTCACCCTTCGGGCCGGTGAATGCATCTGCTTCGACAATCACCGGATCGTGCATGGCCGCGCGGCCTATGCCGCCACCACCGGCGAACGCCACCTGCGCGGCACCTATACCGACCGGGGCGAGCTTCGCGGGCTTTACCGTGCACTCGTGTCGGAGGGGCGGTTCCACTGAAAGGCACGTCGCCGGCGCGGCGCCCGCGCCGCGGCCGGGGCGCGAGATCATCATCGATGACGCGGGCGCGTTTCGCCGATACCGGACCGATGCGCGATCGGGACGGGCCGGACTATCGCGATCGATACGAATCCGGCAAGGATGGGACCGTGGACGCGCGCCGGGCAAGGAGAGACACATGAAGGCAGGCTTCATCGGATTGGGCAATGTTGGCGGCAAACTGGCCGGGAGCTTGCTCCGCAACGGGAACGCGCTGCGGGTGCATGACCTGGATCCCCAGCTGGTGGCGGCATTCGTGGCGCGCGGCGCCGAAGACGGCGGCACCCCCGCGGCGATGATGCGGGACTGCGACGTGGTCATCACCTGCCTGCCCTCTCCCGCGGCCTCTGCGGCCGTGATGGACGAGATGCTGCCCGAGATGGGGCCGGGCAAGATCTGGATGGAGATGTCCACGACCGATGCCGAAGAGGTCCTGCGGATCGGTGCGGAGGTCGCCGCGACCGGCGGCGTGGCGGTGGAATGCCCGGTCTCGGGCGGATGCCACCGCGCGGCCACCGGCAACATTTCGATCTTCGCGGGCGGACCCCGCAGCGCCGTGGAGGCGGTGATGCCCCTGCTGAAGCATCTCGGCCGCCGCATCCTGCACACCGGCGAGCTTGGCACCGCCTCGAAGCTGAAGGTGATGACGAACTACCTCGCCACGGTGCACCTCGTCGCGCTCTGCGAGGCGCTGACGACGATGAAGGCCGCGGGGCTCGACCTTGCGACCACCTACGAGGCGATCCGCATCAGCTCGGGCACCTCCTTCGTCCACAAAACCGAGAGCCAGTTGATCCTGTCTGGATCACGTGACGTGAACTTCACCATGGATCTCATTATGAAGGATATCGGATTGTTCCAGAAACTCGCCGACACGGGCGGCGTGCCGCTGGAGTTTTCGCCGATGCTCATCGAGATCATGGCCGAAGGCCAGCGGCGCTGCGGCGACCGCGCGCAGTCCGACCGCATCATCGAGCGGCTCGAGGAGGCCACCGGCCTGGCGATCCGCGCGGACGGGTTCCCGATGACGCTGGTCGACGACGAGGCGGAGGAAGAAGGCTACGAGATCCTGCGCACGGCCCGCCCGTCGACGGCAGCCCAATGACGCCGGCCATGCGCCGCAACCCGGGCCATTGACGAAACTCGCGCACCGGCCGGAAGCCGCAGGGGCACGGAGATCCTGGCGTCACCCCGGGTCGTCCATGCGCGCAGGGCTCAGCCAGTGGTCCGGCCGATGGGTGCGAGGCCGACGGCAATGCCACCAATGATGAGTCCCGCGGCCAGCACCGCCGGCCAGGTGAGACTCTCGCCGAGCAGGAGCACACCAAGAGCAAGCGCGATGGCCGGAACCGACAGCTGGGCCAGGGCGCCCCGGGTCGCGCCCAAGGCCGGCAAAACGGCGTACCACAGGGCATATCCCAAGGCAGACGTCAGCCCGCCCGAAACAGCCGCAAGGAATACGCCCTGCAGGCTCATGGTCTGTGTATCGGGCCAAAGTGGCTGCACCAGGAGAACCAAGGGCAGGCAATACAGGAAGTTCCAAGCCGTGGCTTCCAGCGGATCCGTAACCTTTCGCCCGATCAACGAGTAAATTCCCCACCCGATCGCGGCACAGACCATCAGGAAAAGCGCAACCGGCGTCACGGCCACGCCCCCTGTCGGAACGGACAGTATCGCCAGGCCCGACAGGGCCAAGGCCATACCGGCCCATCGCCTTGTCGGCGGGTTTTCACCCTCGGCCAGGGCGCCCGTGAACATGGTGATCTGAACCCCTGCAAACAGGACCAGCGCCCCCAAACCGGCATCGATCGACACATAGGCGAACGAGAAGCACAGCATGTATGCCGCAAGTCCCAGAACGGCCGGCATCCGCGGTGCCCGTGGCCTGGGCAGAGAGCGCTCCCGCAGCGAGAGCAGAGCGAGCAGCACCAAGGCCCCGGACGCGACGCGGATGAAGGCGAACCCACCCGGCCCGATCGCGTCGCCGGAGAGGGCTGCGCGGTTCAGAAGCGAATTGGCGGCGAAAGCCAGCATCGCGAGACCTGTCAAAGGGAAAAGCTTGATGCATGCCTCCGTCGGCTGCGGCCTTTCTGACCGGTCTCGAAGTCTATGTCTTATTCCCGGAGCAGACCAACACTTTGCCGGCAGGGGGAAAATTGCGAGACGGACAGCAAATTGGTGCACTTCGCGAAGAGGGCCGCCAACAGAGACGACCCTCTCGCGATTTGGCGCGTGATCAGCCCGGCGTTCGGATGATCAGTGCTGCGTCGCGCCATTATTTGACCGCCGAGACAATCTTGCTGCGAACCTCGAGGGTGGAGCCGCCCCCGTGAAGGATCTGGTTGAGAACGGTCTTCTCGCTTTCGGTCAACTGGGTCACGTCGACATGTACCGCGTAGCCCCGCAGCTCGGACTGAAGAATTGCGTCGGAATTGTTCATGGCCGAGGCGGCACCGGCAGCTGCGGTGACGGCCAGGGCGGTCAGGATGGCGATCCGTTTCATGATGTAGTCTCCTTTCGGGTTTCAGTTTCCAGCGGCACGATCTGTGCTGCCGTGAACCCGATCTGGGGATGTCTGCCCACGGGCCGAAATAACGTTTTCCTCTCAGTGGCATCACGCGCATTTGCCCTTGAAGAGAGCGCCTTTCCTTCCCTGCAGGCACCTCCGCGAAACCGGCACGGAAAAGGAAACGCCACAGGCCCAGGCCGTCCTGGAAAATCTGCGGCGCAACCGGAATGACGCGACCATCACGGCGTGGTGCCTG